>NZ_JBVHQD010000033.1:0-60443 GCF_055567595.1 Streptomyces sp. NPDC026515 | reverse complement strand
TCGTCTTCGCCCGGATCGGCTCCGGGGCCTGTGGCTGGTCCGCAGACGGGCGTGCCGACCGGTTCTGGATCTGCGCCGTCGGTGTCGCATCCGGGTTCGTTGCCGGTGTCGCACCCGGGGGATGCCGCGCCGCCGATCCGCCCGGACGCCGGGTCCGTGAACGGCCCCCAGACGGGCTCGCCCACCGGCCCCGGGGCGGAGCCGACCGGCACCCGCCCCGGCTCCTCGAGCGACGGCGCCGGCGGCTAGAGCCCTCGTACACCCAGTTCTCCATCCCTGAACGGATGGACGGCATCAATCACCAGCAAGGAGTACTTCCGTGCCCAACTACAGCGTCAACTCCGACACCACCTCGTCGACCTCGCAGGCCCTGCTCAACGACTTCTCCCAGCTCCAGGACAAGCTCAACGAGGTGCGCGGCAAGATCTCCACCCTGCTCGCCGACGGCTACAGCACCCCCGCCGCGCAGCAGAAGTTCTCGCCGTTCTTCGACGAGTTCGCGAAGGGTTTCGAGCAGGTCAACCAGGGCCTGCAGGGCATCGGCCAGTACGTGAAGACCGTCGGCGAGGCCTTCGACCAGACCGACAACCAGCTCGGCTCCTCCCTGTCCTGACCCACCAGCCCGGCTCGCCGCACGGCGATCGGCGCCGCACCCACCGCTACTCGAGAAGGACGATGAGCAGTGCGATTGACCGTCAGCGTTCGTGACCCGCGTGCCGAGGGGGTGTCCACCACCGTCGCCGTACAGACCGAACCGACCGCCACCGCGGACAGGTTCGCGGCCGAGCTGGCACGTGCCGTCGGGTACGTGGGGACCGACGGCACCACGGCGGAGCAGGCTCTGTACATCGGCTCGAAGCTCGTCGACCCCGGGAGCACACTCCAGGCGGCGGGTGTACGGGACGGCATGGACCTGGGGCTCGGCGCTCCCGTGTCAGGGGAGCCCGAGCCCGAGGGCAGTACCGAGATCCGCGTCGTCGCCGGCCCGGGGGCGGGCACCACCTACTGCCTGGTTCCCGGCGACTACGACATCGGCACCGCCCCCGGCTGTCGCGTCCGGCTGGCCGAGGGCGCGCCACCCCACGCCGCACGGGTGCGGGTGCACCTCGACGGCAGCGCCCGGCTCCTGGCGGCGGAAGCGGCCTCGCTCGACGGCAAGCCCGCGAGCGAACCGTCCCCGTGGCGCGAGGGAAGCCAGCTCACGGTGGGCACCATCCTGCTGGAGCTGACCTCACGGCGCACGGCCCGCGCCCCGTTGGTCGCGGCGGAGGACGGGCTCGGACTGGAGTTCAACCGGCCGCCGCGCTTCCTGCCGCCCGCGGCGGGGGCGAAGTTCCGGCTGCCGAGCCCGCCCCGCAAGCCCGACAAGCGGCCCATCCCCCTCCTGCCGATCCTGCTGCTGCCCGCCGGCAGCGCCGCGATCGCCATCTTCGTCACCCACCGGTGGTCCTTCGTCTTCATCGCCCTGCTCTCCCCGATCGCCGCCCTGGTCACCCAGTTCGGCGGCCGCAAGCAGGCGATGCTCAAGTATGCGGAGTCGAAGGAGGACTACGACCGGTCCGCGGCCGCCGTACGCGCGGACATCGACACCGCCGTCCTGGAGGAGCAGCACAACCTCCGTCTCTCCCTGCCTGATCCGGCGGCACTTCTGCGGATGGCGGTACAGCCGTCGGAACGGCTGTGGGAGCGCCGTTGGCGGGACCCTGACTTCCTGACCGTGCGCGCCGGCACCACCGATCTCCCGTCGGCGGTCAGCGTCGACGACCCCGAGCAGGACGAGCACCGGCGCGACACCGTGCCGTGGCTGAACCAGGTGCCCGTCGCGCTCCCGCTGCGCCGCGTCGGCGTCGCGGGTGTCGCCGGGCCCGGCGCGACCCGCCAGGCCGGATGGCTGACCGCCCAGGCCGCCGCCCTGCACAGCCCAACGGACCTGCGCATCGTCATCCTCGCCGGACCGTCCGGCGAGGACGACTGGTCCTGGACGCGCTGGCTGCCGCACACCCAGGCGCAGGGCGAGGACGCCTACGCCCTGGTCGGCAGCACCGCCGACTCGCTGGCCCGCCGCATCGGTGAGCTCGGCCAGATCGTCGCGGCCCGCGGCGCAGCCGGACCGGAGGTCACACGGGGCGGAGCCAACGGCTACCCCGACATCCTCGTCGTCCTGCAGGAGGCCCGCCGCGCCCGCTCCCTGCCAGGAGTGATCGGAGTGCTGCGCGACGGCCCGGCCGTGGGTGTCTACACCATCTGCATCGACCGGGAGGAGCGGCTGCTGCCCGAGGAATGCGGTGCCGTCGTCGTCACCGGCGTCGACGCCACCACGGCCAAGGTCCGCACCGGTTCCGCCGCCCTGGAGAACGTGCGCAGCGACTTCCCCGAGGGGGACTGGTACGACCGGTTCGCCCGTGCGCTGGCCCCGTTGCGGGGCGTCGGCGACAGCGACGAGAGTGCGCTGCCCGGCTCCGTACGCCTGCTGGACCTGCTGGACATCGAACCGCCCACCGCGCAGGCCCTTGCGGCCGGATGGTCCCTGGGCGGCCGTTCGACCAGGGCCGTGCTGGGCGTCGGCTACGACGGCGAGTTCGCCGTCGACCTGGTGCGCGACGGCCCGCACGCGCTGATCGCCGGCACCACCGGCTCCGGCAAGTCCGAACTCCTCCAGACGCTCGTCGCCACGCTCGCGGTGGTCAACCGGCCCGACGAGATGACCTTCGTCCTCGTCGACTACAAGGGCGGCAGCGCCTTCGCCGAGTGCGCCGACCTGCCGCACACCGTCGGCCTGGTCACCGACCTGGACACCCGGCTCGTGGAGCGGGCACTGATCTCTCTGGGCGCCGAACTGCGCCGCCGCGAGACACAGTTGGCCCAGGCGGGCGCCAAGGACATCGAGGACTACCTCGACAAGCGCTCGCGTGGCGGCAACGTCCTTCCCCCGCTGCCCCGACTGCTCCTCGTCATCGACGAGTTCGCCTCGATGGTCCGCGAACTGCCCGACTTCATCTCCGGGCTGGTCAACATCGCCCAGCGCGGCCGGTCCCTCGGCATCCATCTGGTGCTCGCCACCCAGCGGCCGGGTGGCGCGGTAACCCCGGACATCCGCGCCAACACCAACCTCCGTATCGCCCTGCGCACCACCGACACGAGCGAGAGCCGCGACATCATCGACGCTCCCGACTCCGGCGACATCTCCCCGGCGAACCCGGGCCGCGCCTATGCCCGCCTGGGGCCGTCGGCACTGCTGCCGTTCCAGTCCGGACGCGTAGGCGGCCGCCGACCCGGCGGCCTGCCCGCCACCGGGGCGCCGGTGGCCGTGGACGCCGTGCCCGTGCCGTGGCGGGACCTCGGCGGTCCGCTGCCCAGGGCGCGTTCACGCGGAGGTTCCGCGGCCGCGCAGAGCGAGGCGGTCACCGACCTCGCGGTGCTCGCGGGTGCGGTCGCGGAGGCGGCCGCCCTCTCCGGTGTGCCGCGTCAGCCCAGCCCCTGGCTGCCCGCGCTGCCCGGCGTGCTGACGTGGACGGTGCCGCCCGCGCCGAAGCCCGCCGCCGAACGCGAGGCGGCCCTGGCCCCTGTCGCGTACGGCATGGTCGACCTGCCCGCCCAGCAGTCCCGCGCACCGCTCACGTTCGACCTCGACCGGGCGGGCCACCTGCATGTCATCGGCTCCCCTCGCAGCGGGCGCTCCCAGACGCTGCGCACTCTGGCCGCGGCGCTCGGCCAGGCCCACGGAGCCGACGACGTGCACCTGTACGGTATCGACTGCGGCAACGGCGCCCTCAACGTGCTGACGTCGCTGCCGCACTGCGGTGCGGTCGTCGACCGCACCCAGATCGAGCGCCTCGGCCGCCTCATGGACCGGCTCGGCAGCGAACTCACCCTCCGTCAGAGCGTCCTGGGTGCCCGCGGTACGGCCGACCTGACCGAGCTGCGCCGCGGCCGGCCCGCGCCCGAGAGGCTTCCGCACATCGTGCTGATGGTCGACCGATTCGAGGTCTTCGAGCGCGAGTTCACCTCCTACGACAACGGCAGCTACATGGAACGGCTGCTGCGGCTGCTGCGCGACGGGGCGGGCGTGGGCATCCACGTCGTGCTCGCGGGCGACCGGGTGCTCGGCGGCAGCCGCTTCTCCGGCACCACCGAGGACAAGATCGTCCTCAGGCTCAACGACCGGCAGGACTACTCCAGCGTCGGCATCCCCACCAAGTCCGCTCCGACTGATCCGGAGCCCGGACGCGGCATCCGCACCCAGGATCTGAGTGAGGCGCAGATCGCGGTCCTCGGCGAAGACCTGGCGGGTACCGCCCAGGCCCAGGTCCTCGCGGCGCTCGGCCAGGAACTGGCCTCGCGGGAGAGCGCGGTGCCGGCTGCCCGCCGGCCGATCAGGCTCGACGTGCTGCCCGAGCGGATCTCGTACGCCGACGCCCTCCCCCTGCACCCGCAGGCCGGACCGATGCGGCCCCTGGTCGCCGTCGGCGGCGACACCCTCACCTCGCTGGGCCCCGACCTCACGGACGTCCCCACCTTCGTGATCGCCGGACCGCCGCGCACCGGCCGCAGCACCGCCCTGCTCACCGCGTCCGAGTCGCTGCTCGCGGCCGGCACCGGGCTCATCGTGCTGGCCCCGAGGCGTTCACCGCTGCGTACCCTCCAGGGCAGGCCCGGAGTGGTGTCCGTGTTCACCGACGCCGACGTGCCGGTGGGCGACTTCCGGCAGGCGCTGAACAACGTCTCGCAGGAGTACGGCGTCATCGTCGTCGACGACGCCGAACTGTTCATGGGAGCCGAGATCGACTCCGATCTCGCGCTGCTCGCGCGCGGTGGCGCCGGCACTGGCTGGGGCGTGCTCGTGGCGGGCAACGCCGAGTCGCTTTCGCTGTCCCTGGCCGGGTGGATGGGGCAGGTCAAGCGCAACCGCAGCGGCATGCTCCTGTCCCCGCAGGGCCTGAGCGACGGCGAGGTCATCGGCGTGAAGCTGACCCGGGGTCTGGTCGGGCAGGCCCCGCAGCCGGGCCGCGGCCTGATCCACCTCGGCGACGGAACCCTCAGAAGCGTCCAGGTGCCGTACCTGGGAGCCGGCATGTGAGAAAAGCCGGAGGGGCTCCGTCGTGCCCCGTGGGGGAGCCCCTCCTCGTGTCCCCCTCACCTTCTCGGGGGAGGGGCTACGGCCTCTGCCGCGGGGCGGCCGAACGAAGGCGGCCGCCCCGCGGTGACGTCAAGAGGCGGGTCCGCCGGGTCACCACGGCGGCCGGTGGTCAGGCATCGGAACCCACTTGTGCGGGGACCTGCTTCCCTTCGGCGGTCAGAAAGCGGAACGTGCCGGTGATGGCGTCGAAGAGGTCGTACACCTCGTTCTTCAGCGGCAGGTTGGGGCTGGCGAGGGTGACCACGAGGAAGTCCTGCGTGGTGCCGGGCACCGGCATCATCGTGTGCATCGTCAGCAGCTTGACGCCGATGTCCCCGGTCAGCCGGGTCACCTCGGTGCCGGTGACGCGTGCCGCGGGGCCGACATGGGGGACCTTCACCGAGGTGATGACACGGTCCTTGGGTACCTCGCCGTTGGCCGAGGAGACACCCAGCTGCGCCGACAGGACGGGCAGCGTCAGCTCGTGCCCGGCGGGCGTGGTGACGGCGAAGACCATGCCGTACGCCATGAACAGACCCTCGGGATACATGGTCGCCGTGCCCGACGCCAGCAGCGCTCCGTAACGCCGGGCCGCCCGGGTCACCTCCCGGCCCTGCCGGAACATGTCGTTGATCTCGGCCTTCGCGCGAGGATCGTCGGTCGAGGCCAGCGCCCGCGCGCGGACCTGTGCCAACTCCTCACCGCTCAGATCGAACTGGTCCCACTGATCGGGGATGTCCAGCAGAAAACGCTGTGCCGTACTCATCGTCCGTCCTTCACCGTGTCCGTCGGGGGTCTCACGTGCCGGACCCGCCGTCGAGATGAGCGGCCGCGTCCCGGTCGGTCTTCTCGAAGGCGTCCAGGATCTGCTGGATGGCGTCCCGGATGCCCTCCACCTGCTTCTGCAACTGGTGCTTGCCGTCCTCCCAGCGGTCCTCGAAATTCTGCGCGGCACCGCGGGACAGCTCAGGGCCGAAAGCCGCATCGAAGTCGAACGTGTGGTGTCCGATGTCGATGTTGTTGTGTACGAAGTCCAGCCTCTCCTGGGCCTCTTTGAGCTCGTCCCCGGGGACGTTCACGTTCGACGACACTGCGGGCTCCCGATCCTGCGCGTAAGGGCTGCTCTGTACGAGACCCACGACGCGGGGGCGGTGGAATGTTCACCGGGGAGCACAGCGGTGGTGGGCGGGGCCGGGCGTTGAACCTTTCCCGGGGCCTGTGTCGTGTCTCGGGCATGACCTCGTTCTTCAGCGGCCTGCTGTCCCACGGCACCGCAACCCGCCGTGCCTCCGCCGCCACCGTTCTCGCTGTCTGCGGGCTGGTGAGCCTGAGTGCATGCGGCAAGGTGATCCAGATCGGTGACAGCTCGGCGCCGTCCACTCCCGCTCCGGCCACGTCGTCCGCGGCTCCCGCGACCGCGGCGCCCGCGCAGGGCGGTGCGGGCAACTCGGCACTCCAGGTGGTCGACTCCACCGCCAGGGACGCCGGCCTCAACGGAACCGGTGGCACGGTGGTGGGCACGGCGGTCCAGGAGACGCCGCCCAAGTGGGTCCAGCTGTCGGCGGTGACCTCACCCGACCTTGCGGCACCCCACCTGATCAACATCAACCAGGCGGCGCTCTACCGCTTCGACGGCGACAGCGCCGGTTCGGGCGAGTCCAACTGCAACGACGCCTGCGCCACGAAGTGGCCCCCGGTCATCATCAAGGACGGCGGCAACGTCTACCTGGCGGGCGTGAACCCGAAGGATGTCGGAGCCGTCCGCCGGGCCGACGGCAAGGTCCAGGTCACCGTGGGGGGCTGGCCCGTCTACCGCTTCTCCGGCGATTCCGGGGCCGGTGACCTGAACGGCCAGGGAGTCGACGGCAAGTGGTTCGCGGTCGGCCCCACAGGGCAGAAGGCGGTGCGCTGACGCAGGCACCCGGGGGCTGTGGTTCGTGTCCGTCGCACCGCTGTGGGTCGCGATGCGGCGGTTGGCCATGTCCGCGGCGCAGCGTATCGCGCTGCCGTCCTGCAGGCTCCGTCGAAACTCATGCCTACCACGATTGTTCTGTGTCGTAGCCGTTCGGCCCCGTAGGCTGCCTGCGCGTCACCACTTGCTGCCCAAACGATCCTGATCGGTCTTTCCGCTTCATTTTTCCGTGCTCACAGCTGGTAGAAACCCCGTGCTATCTGCGGCTGCGTCAGAGCCACCGGGCCTCGTATTCGGCTTCATGTCGCTCCCCCGGCAAGCAGCACATGGAAATTGAACATGAAGAAGGCATCTCGAGTGAGCAAGCGCAGCAGGTGGATGATTTTGCCTGCCCTCCTTGGAGTGGCGTTCTCCTTTTTGACCGGATGCGGTCCAGGGGTCGGTCCCTCTGACGGTCCGCACATGGTCGTGGGAATGTCCGACGATATTCTGGCGACCGATCCGGCCTCCGGTTACGACCCAGGTTCATGGCTGCTTTTCAACAACGTGTTCCAGTCGCTGCTCAGCTTTCCCAACGGGATTACGGAGCCGGAGCCCGATGCCGCGGACAAGTGTTCCTTCACCGACGACCGAAGCCAGGTCTATCGCTGTACGCTCAAGGACGGACTTCACTTCAGCAACGGTGATTCGCTGACCGCGCAGGATGTGAAGTTCTCCTTCGACCGGCTGCGCAAGATCGACGATCCGGCGGGGCCGGCTGTGATGTTCCAATCACTTCAGCGGGTCGAAGCGCCGGACGACAGGACGGTGGTTTTCCGGCTCAACACGCCTGACGCCACCTTCCCGAGCAAGATTGCCTCAGGCGCCGGATCCATCGTCGACCGGCACGAGTACCCGTCGAACGCGCTGCGACAGGACCACTCGGTGATCGGTTCGGGGCCGTACACGTTGGACTCGTTCGACAGGGACCAGGCGACCTTCTCGGCCAACGGCAGGTACAAGGGAACCGCTCACCTCAAGAACTCCGACATCACGCTGAAGTTCTTCCACGGCGAGCGCACGACGCTCAAGGACGCACTGGTCGACGGCGACGTCGACATCGCCTACCGCGGCCTCAGCGCGCAGGACATCGTCGGTCTCTCGCGGAGCAAGCGAGATGACATCGACGTCGTCGAGGGTGACAGCGCCGAGGTCCAGGATCTCGTGTTCAACATGGACGATCCGGTGGTGGGCCGACTCGGCGTCCGTCAGGCGATCGCCTACCTGATCGACCGGAACGCACTGGTCGACCGTGTGTACAAGGGCACGGCCATACCGCTGTACTCCATCATCCCGGCCGGCATCGCCGGCCACAACACCGCCTTCTTCGACCAGTACGGTGAGGACCCCTCCCGTTCGAAGGCGGCCGCCGCTCTGCGGGCGGAGGGCATCACCGAGAAGGTGAAGCTGACCCTGTGGTCGACTCCGGACCGTTACGGTCCGGCGACGGACGACGAACTCAAGCAGATCGCAGCCCAGTTGAATGCCAGTGGCCTCTTCGCCGCTCAGATGAAGTCCGTCTCGTTCGGCCAGTACGAGAAGGAAATCGCCGCCGGAAAGTACGGCGTCTACGTCAAGGGATGGCTTCCGGACTATCCGGACCCCGACAATTTCACGACGCCGTTCTTCGGAACGGGCAACGTGCTGGACAACCACTTCGAGAACCCGACCATCACTCAGAAACTCCTTCCGCGAACGGCGTCCGAGAGTCACCGCTCCGCCACTGCACCCGATTTCGAGCAGATACAGGACATCGTGGCCGCCCGAGTGCCGATGCTGCCGCTGTGGCAGGCGAAGCAGTACGCGGTCATCCGCAGCGACGTCAGCGGCTATACGTACTGTCTCGACGCCTCGACTGTCTTCCGGTTCTGGGAACTCCTCAAATCCTGATCGGACATGGGGCGGATGTGACATGGGCGGCGAACCTGCCGACAGCACCGTGATGTCGACATGGAGCCTTTTCCAACCGCATCCCTGTGCTGCTCCTCGGCCTGCTGACGACTGAACCGATCTGTAGCGGGGTCGTGACCAGTAGATCCGCAGTCTGTCCCGGCGGCCCAGACACTTCGCCGAGCATGGTCAGCGGCGCTGACAGCCGGGTTAGCAAGGGTTTGGCCCTCCGGCAGCTCCCATGAGGCGAACCAGTGGGGGAACGGCCCGGCGGAGGGCGGGAACGCGAACGGCGAGGTGCGGTCGGTGAGCAGGCGCAGCACGAATTCGCCGGTTCCGCAGTCGAAGCGCTGCCACTCACCGTCCAGGTACTGCACCAGAACCGGCCAGTCGTCGGGATCGGCCGGTCCGGTCAGCCAGTGGAAGGTCAGCTCCTGCTCGGAGGTCCCCCATATGAGCACGCCGCCAGGCGCGGGGTGGACCGGGTATGGCCGGTACAGGTCGGCGTACCGTGCCATGCCCTGACTCCAGGAGACCAGATCCGTGCCCAGCGCACCAGGCACCAGCAGGTCCAGGTACTCGTCGAAACTGCCCGCGCCGAAGGCGTCGACGATGTCCTTGCAGTCACCGGGCAGCGCGGTGCCCAGCGCTGCCTCCGTCGCGGCCCAGTCGACGCCGCACCGATCGGGCTCCGTCCACCCGGTGGCCTCCCGCAGCAACGCCGCCCACCCGACACCGGGCGGGCGGGTGAACACGTGCCGGGCAAGGATCACGACGCGGCGCGGGCCATCGGGGGTGGCTGTCACGCCGTATCCGAACCAGTGCCCGGCCAGCACCCACCCGCGCAACTCCCTCCCCGCCGATGGGAAGACCACCCTCCCCGCCCACCGGCGGACCGTCGGGCACCCCTGCCGCCGTAGACTGGCCGTGGGGGCACCCCCGATCGACGGCGTCAGGTCGCGGGAGGCGGCGTCGGCGGACGCCGCGGCGGAACTCGGCATGGCCGACGCCGCCGGCGAATTCTGGCGCCCGTTCGCGCGTACGGGCGTCTGCTCACCGGCCGGAGCGGGCCTCGAAGACGCCGTACGCGTGACGGAGTGCCGGATGCCGCCCGCCCTCGGGGCTACGACCGATCGGATCGCGCCGGGACCCACCGCAGCCGGGAGAGTGGTCGTGACCGCGGCAGGCCTGTGGGTCGGACCGTGCGGCAGCCCACCGCCGTACGCCGCCGCGGTGCGGGCACCCTCCCGTGACACGCTGGCCATCGAACTCGTTTCCCCAGAGCGTGCGTTGGACGAGGGCCTGTGCCAGAGCCTGGCCCTGGTGCTGGAGCGGCTGGGGCCCGGCCTGCGCGAGCGGGTCGTGTTCCACACCCACGGGAACCTTACGGCGAAGGACCGCGCCCAGCTGCACGAGCTCCGCGAGCGGCACAGGCTCGGGACCGGTCGCGGTCACGATGGCCACAGGAACTAAGGGCCTGCCCTGCGTCCGGTGGATGACACGCGATGTTGTACGCGTGCGTGGAAGGCACGTCCACGCGTCGGCGCGGGCCTCGTACGCGTCGAGTCGGCCTCCCCTGCCGATTTTGGAATGCAACCATGAGTCGGTCGCAGGCCGGCCCCTATGGAACCGGTGCGTCACGGAGGCATTGTCACCGACAGAAACGCGAGTGCTCCAGCGCCGCCCGGAATGGACAACGGATGATCGTTGATCATTTTCCGATCGGCCCTGGCCGTACGCTGTCCGGATCAGTTCAATCGTACTTTCGGGTAACCATACTGTTTGGTCGATCGCGCAACGAAGACGCCTCAAAGGGCAACTCTCATTATCGGGGGTCGCCTTGTGCGTGGCAGCGGCCAAGAGCGGTTGTATGGTCCCTCGGAACGAGCAAGGATTGTCGCGTGGAACGACGGTGGGCATGTACGGGAATGCGCCTGATGCGGTAGTGCAACTGCGCGCCGACGCACAAGGGTTCACACACGGCCGTCGCATCGCGACAGATGCCGAGGCGACCTCGGGGGACGCCGGATTGTGGTGGGCGCACCTCGCTGCGGGTCGTGGAAACAGACCAATGGCTCTCTACGTGCCGTGGTAGCCACTTCGGTCACTCTCGGCGGAGACATCCGTGCTCGTCATGACGGCGGTGCGCGCGTGCCTGCGGGTATGCGATCCCTCCTGTGCCCCGAGGGCGGCAAGGGTGCCTCCCCGGACGTCGATTTCCTGGCATCCGGAACATACTCGGCTGCCACGGGGGCCATTTTCCCCCGGAACTGACATGACGGAGCCGACTCTGCAAGGCGGCGGAACGGACACTCGGAACGAAGAGCCTCAATGGCGTCCCACGCGGGCGCCGTTGTACGACCATTGACATGTGCGCCCAACACCGGCCCTCGGACTCCATCCGGCCGGCGGTTCCACGGTGAAGCACTTTTCCCGGAACCACCCCCCACATCATCGCGACCGTGCGTCGAGACCACGTCGTGCCGATCCTGGAGGACCCTGCGTTGACTCACAAGGAGAAATCTCCTGCCCCGATATCGATCGTCGTCAGGGCGGCCGATCCGGTGTCCTTGCAGGGGGCGGAAGTACTCCTGCGCAGGTCGGACGGGACGGTGCTGCTGCCCCCGGACCAAGTGGGGCGCGCCGATGTCGTCCTGGTCCTGGCGAACGAGGTGACGGAGGAGGCCATGTCCTGGATGGAAGAGGCATCGACCCTCTCCTCCAATCCTGAGATGCGTATCGTGCTGGTCGCCGACCGCATCAGCAGACCTCGACTGGCCCGGGCCGTGCGGCACGGCCTGGTCAGCGTGCTGCCCCGGGCACAGACGGGCTTCCCGGAGATCGCGCAGGCCGTGCTCAGCAGCCGGGCCGGCAGCGCGCAGATGCCCGGGGACCTACTGAGATCACTGGTCGAGGAACTGCGCACACTGTTGCGCGATCCGACGGGGTCGATTCTCCCCGGCGGGTTCGAAGGACGTGAAGTCGAAGTTCTCCGTCTATTGGCGGAGGGCTTGGACACCACGGAGATCGCAGCCAAGCTCAACTATTCCGAACGTACCATCAAGAACATCATCTTCGCGGTGACCAGGCGTCTGAATCTGCGGAACCGGACCCATGCGGTGGCCTACGCCATGCGTATAGGTGCCTTGTGACGTGTCGCTCCACCGTGACCGGGCCGGTCGGCAAGTGCCGCTCCGGGTTCATTTCGTCTCCGCCTTGCCGGATGAAAAAGGGGAAACCTTTTTCCTCACTGCGGTGGGCGGCCGAAGCAGACACCGACGTCGCTGCCGTGACCGGCGGCCTCTGCTCCTCTGGTGGCCGTCGGGCGACGGCGCGTCCGGCGACTGGGACATGACGGGCCTTCACCACCGGCCGGGACCCACGTGTCACCTGCCGACATGCACCACCGGACCCGCCTCGATGGCCGGTCGCTCGTCACTGACCGGAACGACAAGGGGCAGGGCGGGGGCGGGTCCCACACGGTGGACGGGGTCCGGCAACGGACACCACGGCATCCCCCGCGGGATGAGTCGAGCCGGTTCGTCGTACACGTCCCGGACCGGTGTGATGTGGAGGTTGAACGCCACGGTGAGGACCACCAGGATCATTACGGCGGCCAGCGGGACGATGAAGGCGGGTCCGCTCACGCCTCCACCCCGGCCGGCCGACACACCGGGGGTCACGGACACGGCCGCGAGATCGGTGTACTGGGCACAGCAGAGCTCCGCCCCGACCAGCAGGGAGGCGCCGGCGGCTGTTGCCCTGGAGCCGACGGTCGCCGTCAGCCACAGTACGGCCGTCGTGCCGACCGTGGTCAGGAGAGCCGAAGCCAGGGCGGCACCCACGGACGAACGGACCCCGGCCCGAGTGTCCAGGGCGGCCATGCCCAGCGCGTGAGCGCCGAGGAGACCGACCGCCATGACAGCGCCGGCCGCGATCAGCCCCCGCGGAGTGCGCCGGACGTCCGCCAGGCGCAGACCGAGTGCCGTCGAGCCGACACAGATCAGACCTGAGACCACGGCCAGGGGTCGGTCGCAGTCGATCGGCGTTCCCCCGGCTTCGAAACCGATCCACGCGATCAGGTGCATTCCCCACAGGCCGGCGCCCAACGCGACGGAGCCGCAGGCCAGCCACTTCCACTCCGGCCTCGTCCGGCGCGCCCGGAAGCGGGCCATGCAGGCCCACCCTTGAAAAGAGCCCACACCCGCGGTCACGTATGCGAGAACGGGGAAAATGGCGTCTGAAAAGACGTGTTGATGGCCCACGGCCGGACTCCCACTCCGAACGAAAAACGCATCAGATCGATGACGCGTTACCATCCCTCCGCGCGATGGCGCAGAGGGGCCCGCAGGGCCAGGGTGGGCGTTTCCTGTATCGGCCCGGCCGCAGATCCGATCCGGAGCTTTCGTAATCCGCCCGGGCCACGTCCATTCTGACCGGAAGAACCCTGTCGGAGAATGGCGACAGGGTCAGCACTACTGCCCTTTGGGGAAAATCGGCGAGCTCGCCTCGAAAGCTCGAGCCGCGGCCCCGGGCCCCGGCCGATGCGGTCGCGATGTTCGGCGCCCGAACGGGAGCGCCCCGAACGTACGGAGCCAGGGGTGCCTCTGTGGCGATCGTGGTCCTGATGATGCAGACTGACGCAGAGGTGGACTATTTATACAGATGACGGATATTACGCCCACTCGACGGAAAGCGACGGCGGCGTCTCCGAATGACAGAAGTGCCTCCTCCCCAGCAGCCGGCGGACCCCACCGGACACCTGGCAGTGGCCCTCCTGGACGGATCGGGCAACGTCATCGGCTGGTCAGAGGCGGCCGAGGCGCTGCTCGGTTACCGGGCGAGCGACATAATGGGCCGCCCCGCCGCCGTACTCACCCCTGCCGCCGATGGCCCGCCACGCCCGCAGGGTGGCGAGTGGAAGGGGATCGTACTGCTCCGCCACGCCTGCGGGCACGATCTGGAGATGCGCGTCCGCATGTGCGCGATGCCGGACGCCTCCGGCCGCGCGCAGTGGCTGATGACGGCCACCGATCCCGGCCTCGACGCGCTCCGTGGCGTGAACCGCTCACTGCTGGACGGCCTGCTCTCGCACTCGCCCGTCGGCATGGCCGTGATGGACACCAGCCTGAGATACGTGTGGGTGAACGAGGCCCTGATACGCACCTCGGGTGCGCCGGACCGGATCGGACGCACCGTCAGCGCGGTCTTCCCGGCCGAGAAAGTGGCCACCGGCGAGCCGAAGATGCGGCGGGTCCTGGAGACCGGCGAACCGCTGATCGACTTCGAGTACCACGGCCCCACCCTGTCGGACCCGGCCGGCGAGCACGTGTACTCCGCCTCGTTCTTCCGTCTGGAGAATCAACTGGGCGAAGCCACCGGGCTGTGCTATCTGGTGATCGACGTCACCGAGCGCTGGCGGAGCCGCCAGCGAGAGCAGATGCTGAGCCGGGCCCGCGCCTGCGGCAAACAGCTGGATCTCATGCAGACCGCCCAGGAAATGGCGGAGATCTGCGTACCCGACTTCGCGGACCTGGTGACCATCGACCTCCTGGACTCCGTGGTCCGGGGCAGGGAGGCTCCTGCCCCCTCCGCGGAGGACACCCTCTTCCTGCAGCATGCCGGACACAGGGCCGGCAGCGAGGTGTGCGCGACCACTCTGGGTGGTACCGGCAGCCCCGTGGTGTACCGGTCTTCTCCCCGTGTCACGCACAGTCTCACCACCGGCGAGGGAATCTTGGAATCCCCGCTGGACCCCATGGCGGGCGCATGGGCGCAAGGGGCCCCCGGACGCGCCAAGATGATCGACGACCACGGCTTCCACTCCTCGATCACGGTCCCGCTCTGCTCAGGCGGTACGAGGCTCGGCCTCGCCACGTTCATCAGGGCCGCGAACGGCGAACCCTTCAGCGGCGAGGACCTCAAGTTCGCCGAAGAGTTCGCCTTTCACGGGAGTTCCTCACTGGCCGCCGCCTACCGCTTCACGCAGGAGCGGCGGATCTCCCTGTCCCTGCAGCGGAGCCTGCTGCCCGGCCGGCTTGGCCCGGACGAGACCGTCGAGGTCGCCTGGCGTTACATCCCAGCCTCCCCGGAAGCGGGTGTCGGCGGTGACTGGGTGGACGTGATCCCGCTTTCCGGGGCGCGGGTCGCCCTGGTCGTCGGCGATGTGGTGGGACACGGCGTCAACGCGGCCGCGGACATGGGCCGCCTGCGGGCCGCCGTCCACACGCTCGCCGCCATGGACCTGCCTCCGGACGAACTCCTGGCGCATCTGGACGACTTCGTCACGAGCCTGTGCCGGGAGCAGCCGGCCTGCGGGGCCACCGCCGATGGCGACCCGAGTCCCGGGGGAACCCACGGTGCGACCTGCCTGTACGCCGTCTACGACCCTGTCGCCCAGACCTGCACGATCGCCCGCGCGGGCCATCCCGCACCGGTGATCATGCGGCCTGACGGCACCATCTCCGCGCCCGGTCTTCCGATGGGTTCCGCGCTGGGAGTGGGCGACACCCCCTTCGAGGCCGCCGAGATCCCCTGTCCCGACGGCACCCTGCTGGCCTTCTTCACCGACGGTCTCGTCGAGGACCGTGACAAGGACATGGACGCGGGCGTGGCCCGGCTGCACTCGGTCCTGCGCGACGTGGAGGCGTCCCTGGAGGAACTGTGCGACGCAGCGGTCGACGCCCTGCTCTCCCGCCCCCTGGAGGACGATGTCGCCCTTCTACTCGTCCGGTCGACATCATTCCCGGCCTCCGACGTCGCCGTCTGGGACATCCCGGATGATCCGGCGGAGGTGCGCCAGGCCCGCTCCCTCGCCAATCGCCGGCTCAAGGAGTGGAACCTGAGCGAGCTGCAGTTCACCACGGAACTCATCGTCAGTGAACTCGTCACCAACGCCATGCGCTACGGCTCCCCGCCGATCCGGCTCCGCATGATCCGGCACAGCGCGCTCATCTGCGAAGTGATCGACGGCAGCAGCACCTCGCCGCGTCTACGCCATGCGAGGACCACGGACGAAGGCGGGCGCGGCCTGTTCCTCGTGGCCCAGGCATCTCAGCGGTGGGGCTACCGGTACACCGGATCGGGAAAATCGATCTGGTCGGAGCAGGATCTGCCCTGAGCCCTGAGCCCTGAGCCCTGAGCCCTGAGCCCTGCGTCCGGTCGGCCCCGGCCCTCACCCGCCCGGTTCAGGCGACCGCGGCCAGGGTGTCCGCCAGCCGCCGCCGTGCCGCGCGTGCCGCCGGCAGCGCCGCGAGAGCGGCCGCGCCCAGCACGGTGGCGGCCCCGAGCAGCACCAGCAGCGTTGCCGGGGGACCCTGGGCGATGCCCGCCCCGATACCGCTGGACACGCCCTGCTGGTCGATCAGCCACCGCGCCAGCGGCACGCCGACGGCGGCCGCTGCGAGGAAGGCGGCGAGCGCCGTGCACCCCGTGGCCGTCATCGTGACCGCGGTGATCTGGCGCGGGGACAGGCCGATGGCCTTCAGCGCCAACAGGTCGCGCTCGCTCTCGCGGACCGAGCCGCCGATGGCCGTGAGCAGCTCGATCAGGCCGATCAGCGCAAGAACGAGAACGAGTCCGGGCACGACCCCGCGCAGCGGCGAGAGCTCGTCGGCCGGGTTGGTCGCCGCGACCACGTCGAGGTCGTCGCGGCCCGCCGCGGTCAGTCGCTCGGCCACAGTGTGCGGGTTCGCGCCGGGCCGCAGGCGCAGCTGGTAGAGCGCCGGGGTGATGCGCGGGTCGTTCTCACGCAGGGTGTCGAGCGAGGTGGAGATGACGCGGCCGGCGTTCTCGGGTTCGATGCTGCGGCCCACGATGTGCAGGATCTGCGGCTGGTCGCCGACGGTCATGCGCACCCAGTCGCCGATCCGCACGTTCAGCAGGTCGAGCAGGCCCTGGCCGACGACGGCCTCGTCACTGGCGCTGGGGGAGCGGCCCTCGGCGACGGCGTAGGGGTAGGGGGAGCGGGCGGTGCCCAGGCCACGCAGGGCGATGGTGGCCGTCTGGCCCGGGACCAGCGCGGCCACCTCCACGCCCGGGTAGACGGCGGCGACCTGCGGATCGCGGCGCAGCAGGCCGCGCACATCCGCGTCGCCGGACCCCTGGCGTGGGTGGACGGTCAGGCCGGCCGGGACACCGATCTTCTGCGGCTCGCTGTGGAAGCGGTCGAGGGTGGTCCACGCGCTCATGGCCACGACGATCAGCAGCAGGGGCAGCGCGAGGCGTGCCACCGTGGTCAAGGACCGCACTGGCCGCGCGACGGCCGCGTGCCAGCCGAGCACCAGGCCGGCCGGCACACCGATGCCGATCGCGCGCCGCATCACCGCGGACAGCGGTCCCCCGGACCGGGCGGAGGCGACCAGCGGCTGCAGGGCCCGGCGGGCGGCCGCCCGCGCGCCCCGGCGGGGAACCGGGCCCGCCGCCCGCGCGGGGCCCGACCGCGCCGGAGGTGTGGGCCTGACACCCGGTACCGGCGGCACCCGGCCCGCCCGCCACGCGGCCAGTCCGGTCGTCGCCGCGATGAACAGCACGGCTCCCGCCGGGATGGCGAACTGGGCCACCGCATGGCCCGGCAGGATGCGCCACATGCGGACGGCGTCACCCAGACGGCCTGGGACGTGACCGCCCACGGTCTCGGTCACGGCCGCCGCGGCCAGCGCGCCGAACAGGGCGTAGGCGATGTGCTGGCAGAGGAAGACACGGACGACCTGGCTGGGTGTGAATCCGATCGCCTTGAGGACGGATATGTCCCGCAGATGGCCGCGGATGCGGGTGGCGATCGCCCCGTGCACGGCGAAGCCCGCCGCGATCAGCGCGCCCAGACCGAACAGGCCGAGCACCTGGCCGAGCAGCCGGTTGTCACCCTGTGCCTCGGCGCGTGCCTGCTGCCAGGTGGAGACCTCGCCGATGGCACCGGCGCCCAGCAGGGTGACGGCGCGCTGGACGGCATAGTCGGTGTCCGCGGGGTCGACCAGGCGCAGGCCGATGACCTGGCCGGTGGGGTGTGTCACGGCGGCGGGCAGGGCCCAGACGAGGCCGGGCTGCTCGCCGGGGCGGTAGCGGTCCTCAGGGCTGTCGGCGACCCCGACGACCGTGAGCCTTCCGCCGCCGGGCAGGGTCAGGGTGTCACCGGCGCCGGCGAGCAGAGCCCGGGCCAGGCTGCTCTCCAGGACCACGCCGTGGGGGGTGCCCGGGTCGAGCCAGTGTCCCGCGGTCAGGAGGGGACGCCCCACGCGGGGGAGCTCGGAGGTGGCCCGCAGTTCCACGGCCGCGGGGGTGCTGCGGGTGACGAGGCTCGTCTCGCTCGTGGCGTAGGGGCCGGCGACTGCTTCGATCCCGTCCACGCCGGTCAGCTTGCCGAGGTCGGTGGCGGAACCGGTGTGGAGCCAGACGTGTGCCCCGCGGGCCTGGGTGAACGTGCGCTGCCAGGGATTGGTGGCGTAGCCGAACAGCGCGGTGGCCAGCAGCAGGGACATGACGATGCCGGCGGTGGCGAGCACCAGGAAGAGTGCTTCCCCGCGGTGGGTGCGCAGATCGGAGTGTGCCCAGCGCAAGGTGGCGCGCATGAGATCCATCCCTTTCGGGGTCGTCGTACGTCCACGGGTCGGCGCGTCAGTCGGAGAGGTTGAGGACTCCGGAGGCCCCGGGCCGGCGTGACGGCGTGCTGTCGAGTTCGGCGTCGTCGGCGATCCGGCCGTCGAAGAAGCTGATCACCCGGTCCGCAGCGCTGGCGAGCCGGGCGTCGTGGGTGACCAGGACGATGGTCTGCCCTCGCTGGTGGAAGCGGGACAGCAGCCGCATCACCTCGCGGGTGCCCTTGCTGTCGAGGCTGCCGGCGAGTTCGTCGGCCAGCAGCAGCGGGGGATGGTTGACCAGGGCCCGGGCCAGCGCGACACGTTGCTGTTCGCCGCCGGACAGCTCACCCGGCAGGCTGCGTTCCTTGCCTGCGATACCCAACTCGGCGAGCAGTTCCTCTCGTTCGGCTCGGGCCCGCTTGGGGGAGACGCCGGCGAGGAGGGCGGGGAGTTCCACGTTGTCGGCGACCGAGAGGTTGGAGACGAGGTTGAAGAACTGGAAGACGATGCCGATACGCTTGCGGCGCTCGACCGCCCAGCGGGCCTCCCGCCAGGTGTCGGTGCACTCACCGTCCAGCCAGAGGGAGCCGCTGTCGGGCTGCTGGAGTCCGCCGAGCAGGTGCAGCAGGGTGGACTTCCCCGCCCCGGACGGGCCGGTGACGGCGACGAACTCGCCGCGGCGGACGCTCAGGTCGACGCCGCGGACGGCATGGGCCGGGCCGCTCTCGCCGTAGTGCGTCCGTATCAGGTTCTCTGCGCGCAGCACGGGAGCGGGGCTGTCGCTCACTCCAGCTCCTCCAGCTCTTCCTGGCACCGTTCCAGCCAGTCGAGGTCGGCCTGGAGGTGCAGCATCGCGCCCTCGATCAGGAGGTGGGCGACGCGGTTGTCGCGGTCTTCGACGGCGGCCAGCTTGGACAGGTTGCGCATGGAGTTGAGGTACTGGCGCCGTTGTTTGTTGATGAGGGCGATCCGGTCGGCGAGACCGGTCCCCGGGGCCAGCGCCAACTTCATGAAGAAATCGTCCCGCACCCTCGGCTCGTCCTCGGGCCGCTCGAACCAGGCACGCAGCTCTTCCTGCCCGGACTCGGTGAGGCGGTAGACCTTCTTGTTGGGCCGGCTCGACTGTTCGATGTCCTCGCCCTCGATGAGTCCCTGCTTCTCGAGGCGTCCGAGGGTCACGTAGATCTGGCCGACGTTCGGCTGAGGGTACGCGGAGCCCAGCAGTTGCTCAAGGCCCTGCTTCAGCTCGTATCCGTGGGCAGGGCCGCGGGCAAGAAGGGCAAGGAGAGGCTGACGCACTACCGCACTCTCCCTGTCCTCGTAATGTGTTCCCGGGCCCTAGTATCGCCCATACCTAACGGGTATACATGGCCTTCGGCTGTGGCGATGCCGCAGGCGGGAACATGTCCAGGGAGGAACCTATGCGGTGGATCAGGGCCGCGGGTAGGTGCCTCCTCGTTCTCGGCGTGGTGCTGACCGGATGCGTCTCCTCGAACGAGGGGGACAGGGATGGCGCCGGTGGCGGCCGCGGCCCGCTGACGCTGGCCACCGCGGGGGACCTCACCGGGTATCTGGGCACGGTGCTCGACGGCTGGAACCGTACGCATCCCGGGGAGCGGGTCACGCTCGTCGAGCTGCCGGACTCGGCGGACGAGACGCACGCCCAGATGGTCACCGATCTGCGTGGCGGCGGCCGGAGCCGGTTCGACGTCCTGAACATCGACGTCAACTGGACCTCCGAGTTCGCGGCCGCGGGATGGATACGCCCGCTGGCCGAGAACCGCTTCCCGCTCACATCGTTCCTCAAGCCGGTCGTGGAGACGGGCGAGTACGGTGGGCGGCTGTACGCCGTTCCCTACGTCACCAACGCCGGGCTGCTGCTGTACCGCAAGGACATCCTCGCCAAGGAGGGTGTGCCGCCGCCGACGACCTGGGCGGAGCTGGAGCACGACGCGAAGACCATCGCCCCGAAGTACGGCCTGGACGGCTACGCCGGCCAGTTCCTCCCCTACGAGGGCCTGACGGTGAACGCCGCCGAGGCGGTGTACTCGGCGGGCGGCACCATCCTGGGCGACGAGGGTGACCGGGTCACGGTGAACTCTTCGGCGGCCCGCGAGGGCATCGACTTCCTCGCACGCGGCGTGCGCGAGGGGTGGATACCCAAGGCGGCTCTCTCCTACAAGGAAGAGGAGTCCAAGCAGGCCTTCCAGGACGGCCGGCTGCTCTTCCTGCGCAACTGGTCCTATGTGTACGCCGTCGCGTCGGCGCCGGGTTCTCCGGTGGCCGGAAAGGTCGGCGCCGTACGGCTGCCCGGTCCCGAGGGACCGGGAACCAGCGTGCTCGGCGGCTCCGATCTCGCGGTCAACACCCATGCCCGGCACCCGGAATCGGCCGCCCGGCTGATCGCGTACCTGACCAGTGAGCGGGTCCAGCGCCAGGTGCTCACGCTCGGCGCGCTGCCGCCGGTCCGGGCCGCGCTCTACACGGACCCGGACCTGGTGGAGCGGTTCCCCTATCTGCCCACCCTGCGCGCGAGCGTGCTCAGTGCCGCTCCGCGCCCCAAGAGCCCGCGCTACGAGCAGGTCAGCCTCGTGGTGCAGGCGGTGGTGCACGACGCGATGACCGGACACGAGTCGTCCGACGCGGCCGTCCGGCGGCTGGCGAAGGAACTCGCCGCCATCTCAGGGCACTGACTCTCTTCTTTTAGTTACTTGTTAGGTAACGCCACGGTCTCGACTCGCCGCCTGCGGTCTGAAATATCAGCATAAAAAGAGCCGCTGTTCCGTAGTTCGTGCACTTTCCATTGACACGCTTCGGACACGCCTACTTAACATGCATGCATAACCACTGAGCACATAGAGACAGGCACTGGGTTGAACATGCACCGCTGGTGGCGCGACGCAGTCATCTATCAGGTGTACGTCCGCAGCTTCCTCGACAGCACCGGAGACGGCATCGGCGACCTCGCCGGAGTCCGGGCCGGCCTGCCGTACCTGAAGAAGCTCGGCGTCGACGGGATCTGGCTGAGCCCCTTCTACCCCTCGCCGCAGCATGACCACGGCTACGACGTCGCCGACTACTGCGACGTCGACCCGACCTTCGGCGACCTCGCGGAATTCGACCGGCTGATGGCCGCGGCCGGACGGCTCGGTATCCGGGTCCTCCTCGACATCGTCCCCAACCACTGCTCCTCCGAGCACCCGTGGTTCAAAGAGGCCCTCGCCGCGCGGTCCGGCAGCCCGGCCCGCGCCCGCTTCCACTTCGCCGACGGCCGCGGTCCCGACGGCTCCGAACCGCCCAACAACTGGCACGCCATGTTCGGCGGCCCGGCCTGGACCCGCATCACCGAGGCGGACGGCCGCCCCGGCCAGTGGTACCTGCACATGTTCACGCCGGACCAGCCCGACTGGAACTGGCGCAACCCCGAGACCGGCGCCGAGTTCGACCGCGTGCTCCGCTTCTGGCTCGACCGGGGCGTCGACGGCTTCCGCATCGACGTCGCCGCCGGCCTCTTCAAGCACCCCGAGCTGCCCGACTCCCCGGACCCCGAAGCCGACGCCCGCACCCGCGACTCGGTCAACCCCCTCGCCTGGAACCAGCCCGAGGTGCACGACGTGTGGCGCCACTGGCGAGCGGTCTGCGAGGAGTACACCGCCCGCGACGGCTCCGAACGCCTCCTGGTCGGCGAGGTCTCCGTTCCCACCGCCCGCGAGCACGCCCGCTACGTCCGCGGCGACGAACTCCACCAGGCGTTCTTCTTCGACCTGCTCAGCGCGCCATGGAGCGACGACGCCTTCCACAAGGTCATCTCCGACGCCATGCAGGACATCGCCGGCACCGGCTCCACGGTCACCTGGGTCCTCAACAACCACGACCAGGTCCGCACCGTCACCCGCTACGGCGAACCCACACCGGAGGGCAGCGGCCTCGGCCCCGCCCGCGCCCGCGCCGCCGCCCTGCTCATGCTCGCGCTGCCCGGCGCCGCGTACATCTACCAGGGCGAGGAGCTCGGCCTCCCCGAAGTCATCGATCTGCCCGACGACGTGCTCACCGACCCGATCTTCCGGCGCACCGGCAGCCGGGACCGCGTCCGCGACGGCTGCCGAGTCCCACTGCCCTGGTCCGGCCAGGCCTCCCCCTTCGGCTTCACCTCCGGAACCGAAAGCGCCCGACCCTGGCTGCCACAGCCCGACTACTTCGCCCAGTACGCCACCGACCGGGCCCTCGCCGACACCCGCTCCTTCTGGCACCTCTACCGCGACGGCCTCCAACTGCGGGCCACCCTGCCGCAGCTGGGCGAAGGCTCACTGCGCTGGCTGGACACCGACCCAGGCGTCCTCGCCTTCGTCCGCGGCGACGGCCTCGTCTGCGCCGTCAACTTCGGCACCGCACCCGTGCCCGCACCGATCCCCGGCACCCCTCTTCTCGCCAGCGGCCCCTGTCCGACCGGCGTCCTCCCCGGATCGACCGCCGCCTGGTGGATCAACGACCTCTGAACATTCGGCAGTTACCAGCACTCGAAGGGACATCAACGATGATGCGACGACGTACGACCCTGCTCACAGGCTGTACCGCCCTCATCCTCGCGCTCGGCGCGACCGCCTGCGGCAACAGCGACCCCGTCTCCGCGGGCGGCGGTGACAAGGGGCTCAGCGGCCAGACCGTCACTGTGGCCGGTGTCTGGTCCGGCACCGAGCAGGAGAACTTCCAGAAGGTGCTCGACGCGTTCAGCGCCAAGACCGGCGCCAAGACGCAGTTCGTGTCCACCGGCGACAACGTCTCCACCGTCGTCGGCAGCAAGATCGAAGGCGGCAACGCGCCCGACGTCGTCATGGTCCCGCAGGTCGGCGTCCTCCAGCAGTTCGCGAAGCAGGGCTGGCTCACCCCCCTGTCGGCCACCACCCAGAAGTCCGTCGACTCCGGCTACGCCCCCGTGTGGAAGAAGTACGGCAGCGTCGACGGCACCCTCTACGGCCTCTACTTCAAGGCCGCCCACAAGTCGACGGTCTGGTACAGCCCCGATGCCTTCCAGCAGGCGGGCGTCAAGCCTCCGACCTCGTACGACGACATGCTCAAGGTCGGTCACACGATCTCCGACTCCGGCCTGTCGGCCTTCTCGGTCGCCGGACAGGACGGCTGGACTCTCACCGACTGGTTCGAGAACATCTACCTCTCCCAGGCCGGCCCAGAGAAGTACGACGCCCTCGCCACCCACCAGCTCAAGTGGACCGACGCCTCCGTGGTCAAGGCCCTCGACACCCTCGGCAAGCTCTTCAAGGACAAGGAGCTCGTCGCCGGCGGCGAGAAGGAGGCTCTCAACACCGACTTCCCGAGCTCGGTGGAGAAGGTCTTCGGCCCCAAGCCCGACGCCGGCATGGTCTACGAGGGCGACTTCGTCGCCGGCGTCGCCCACGACCAGTTCAAGAAGACCATCGGCAAGGATGCCGACTTCTTCCCCTTCCCCGCGGTCGACGGCGGCACCGCCCCGGTCGTCAGCGGCGGCGACGCCGCCGTCGTCCTCAAGGACGGCAAGAACGCCAAGGCCGGCATGAAGCTCCTCGAGTACCTGGCCACCCCCGAGGCGTCGGCCGTCTGGGCCAAGGCGGGCGGCTACCTGTCCCCGAACAAGAACCTCCCTCTCAGCTCCTACAGCGACGACGTCACCCGCGCCACCGCCAAGTCCCTCGTCGACGCCGGTGACTCCGTCCGCTTCGACATGTCCGACCAGGCCCCCGCCGCCTTCGGCGGCACCAAGGGTGCCGGCGAGTGGAAGCTCCTCCAGGACTTCCTGCGCGACCCCTCCGACGCCAAGGGCACCGCGGCCAAGCTGGAAGCCGCCGCGGCCAAGGCCTACAAGGGCTGACGGACCATGACATCCACCCTGGTCGAGGAGACGGTGAGCCCACCGTCCACCGGACCCGCCGAACGTGCCCGCCGCTCGCGGCGGCGGGCACGCCTCGGCGCCGTCCTGTTCGTTTTCCCCGCGCTGCTCCTGCTCGGCGCCCTCGTCGTCTACCCCGTGCTCTTTTCCGTCGGCCGCAGCTTCTTCGACGCTTCGGGCACCCGCTTCGTCGGCGCCGACAACTACACCGAGATGTTCCGCGACCCGGCCACCCTCAAGGCCGTACGGAACACGGCCATCTGGGTCGTGGTCGCGCCCACCCTGCTGACCGGCCTCGGCCTAGTCCTGGCCGTCCTGGTGGAGAAGGTCCGCTGGGCGACCGCGTTCAAGCTGCTGCTGTTCATGCCCATGGCCGTCTCGTTCCTGGCCGCCGGCATCATCTTCCGGCTCGCCTACGACGAGGACCCGTCCAAGGGCGTGCTCAACGCGGCCGTCGTCAGCGTCCACGACGCCTTCAAGCACACCTCCGCCTACCCCACCGCGAGGGCCCGCGACGGACACGGCCTGACCGCGAGCCCCGACGGCTCCTACCTCACCAGCGACCGCGTGTCGGCGGGCACGGCCGTGGACTTCGGGATGGTCGGCATCGCCCCCGCCGACATCCCCGGCGGCGCACGGCCCGCCTACCCCGCCGCCCAGCGCACGGCCGCGGCCGGCGAGGTCACCGGAGTCGTGTACCTCGACTTCACCCCCGGCGGCGGAGGCAAGCAGGGCGTCGTCGACCGCAAGGAGAACGGACTGCCCGGCATGCGCGTCGAGGCCGTCGACACCGACGGGCGGACCGCCGCGAGCACGACCACCGCCGCGGACGGCTCCTACAGCTTCACCGGCCTCAAATCCGGCACCTACGCGGTGAAACTGCCCGCCTCCAACTTCGCCCAGCCCTACCAGGGCGTGTCCTGGCTCGGCCCGGCCCTCGTCACCCCGGCCATCATCGGCGCCTACCTGTGGATCTGGACCGGCTTCGCCATGGTCCTCATAGGCGCCGGACTCGCGGCCCTGCCACGAGACGCCCTGGAGGCGGCACGCATGGACGGGGCCAACGAGTGGCAGATCTTCCGGCGCATCACCGTGCCCCTGCTGGCCCCCGTCCTCACCGTCGTCTTCGTGACCCTCGTCATCAACGTGATGAAGGTCTTCGACCTCGTCTACATCATCGCGCCCGGCCCGGTGCAGGAGGACGCGACCGTCCTCGCCACGCAGATGTGGCTGGTGTCGTTCGGCGGCGGCAACAACCAGGGCCTCGGCAGCGCACTGGGTGTGCTCCTGCTGCTCCTGGTCATCCCGGCCATGGCCTTCAACGTCCGCCGCTTCCGAAGGAGCCAGCGATGAACGCGATCCGGCGCGGCCTGGGCAACAGCCTGGTCCAGGCCTTCCTCGTGGTGACCGGCCTGGTCTGGCTCACCCCACTCGCGGGACTCCTGGTGTCGTCGCTGCGCTCGGCCCAGGACACGGCCAAGGGCGGCTGGTGGACCGCCCTCGCCAGCCCCGGCCAGCTGTCCGTCGACAACTACACGGCGCTGCTGAAGAACTCCGGCATGATGCAGTCGCTGTGGAACACGGTGCTCATCTCGGTACCGGCGACGTTCCTGGTCGTGGTCATCGCGGCCCTTGCCGGTTACGCCTTCGCCTGGCTCGACTTCCCCGGCCGCGACGGCATCTTCCTCGTCGTCGTCGCCCTTCTGGTGGTCCCCGTCCAGATCGGCCTCCTGCCGGTCGCGAAGCTCTTCGGCGAACTGGGCCTGTTCGGCACCATCCCCGGCGTCGTGCTGTTCCACGTCGCCTACGGCCTGCCGTTCGCGGTGTTCCTCCTGCGCAACTACTTCGCCGAGATGCCGAAGGAGATGCTGGAGGCGGCCCGCATGGACGGCGGCACCGAGTGGCGCATCTTCGTCCAGCTGGTCCTGCCGGTGGGCCGCCCGGCCATCGCCAGCCTCGCCATCTTCCAGTTCCTGTGGGTGTGGAACGACATGCTGGTGGCCCTTCTCTTCGCGGACAGCTCCTCCCAGCCGCTGACCGTGCAACTCCAGTCACAGATACGGCAGTTCGGCAGCAACATCGACGTCCTGGCACCCGGCGCGTTCGTGTCGCTGGTGGTTCCGTTGGTGGTGTTCTTCGCCTTCCAGCGGCACTTCGTGCAGGGAGTCATGGCGGGGTCGGTGAAGTGAGGCACCACCGGTGTGGGTGGGCGGCCGATGAAGCAGCCCACCCGCGCTTCCGCCTGCCCGGAGCCGCCCCACCCGATCCCTACTGGCCGTTCGGACGAGTGAGTTCCGTCGGCGTGGTCTGCCCCGAGGCGCCGTTGATGATGGCTTCCTTGGCGGTCAAATACATCGAGTAGTAGGCCCAGGACACCGGTTGCGACGAGAACAGCCAGTGCATGATCGAAGCCTGTCCGGGCTGTTCACTGCGATAGCCGAACCGTTCGCCCACCGGCAGCGAGTGGTACAAGGACTGCCGGAAGCCTCCGAGGAACCCACCGAGGACCTGAAGACCGAACTGCTCCCCGCTCACGTGCTGATCGGCGTGGTGGATGTAATTGATCACCGCGTTGGTCTGGAGATTTCCGATGAGGATGTTGAAGCCTTCCTTCGCTCCCGCGAGCACGGAGTCGGCCAGGGTCTTCGGCTCGAACGGCTTGTGCGTGTCCGGCAGCTTCGAGGAGTCGGGGACTCTGAACTCGTCCGTCCTGATACTGCTGCGCGGAGACAGGATGTCCCCCATACGCAAAGCGTCCGCCTCCACGTCCGGAAACGAGGTGCCATCGACCGGCGTCCCGTGCACGGCGGCAGGGGACTCGGTCGTCCTGGGCAGGGACGGGGACGCGGGATCAGGCGAGTGCGCGCCCGGAAGTCCCTCCCGGACGGGTGCTTCGGCGTGCGGCGCTTCCGCTCGTACGGCCGGAGCAGGCGCCGCTTCCGGGCGTACGGCCGGGGCAGGCCCCGTCTCCGGCACGGTGTCGTGGACCGGCGAGCCGGGGCGTGTCTCCGCCGAGTGAGGCGTCTCCACCTGGGGCCGCTCCGGGAGGGGGCCTTCGGGGGCGTGCTCCGGCCGGGCACCTCGGGCGGCGTCCGCCGTGAGCGCATCGGCATCGTGGGAAGCCGCCCCGGGGCGGACTTCTGCGGCCGGGTCGACCTTGACCCGGGGCTCCGGGACGGGAGTCTCCCGGGCGGTGCCCTCAGGCCGGAGGGCCCGGGCCGGGCCTGTTTCGGCTATGGCCTCGCGGGCTGGAGCGCCGAGGGGTGCTTCGGGGGGCGGTGCCTCCGCGACCGGCGTTCCGGGGCGGGGTGTTTCAGACGTGCCTTCCGGCCGGGCGACCCGGGCGGGATCTGCTTCGGGCACGGCCTCGTGGGCCGGATCGCCGGGGTGGGGCTCCGCGGCGTGAGGTGTCTCGCCCTGGGGCCGTTGGGGGATGGGCCCGTCCGAGGCGTGTTCCGGCCGGGCGCTTCGGGCAGCGTCCGCCGTGGGCGCATCGGCGTCGTGGGCCGCTGCACCGAGAGGTGGTTCGGAGGGTGCCGTCTTCACGGCGGACCCCTCGGGAAGCGACACCTTCGAGGCGCCACCGGGCCCGACGGGGCGGGCGATCTCAGGCCCACCCCGGTACGGCAGCGGTTCGTCACCCGGCCGGACCATGCGGACCGACCTGACGGAGTCGCCGTCGCTGGACATCGAAAACTCCTGCGGCCGGCTGGAGCGGGACGCCGAACGGACTCTGTTCTCCCCCGAGCCGGGAGCCTCCCGCAGACTCGGTGCGGCAGTCTTGCGCACAGCGGCGCTGTCGGCGAGACGAGAGGTCGACCCGGCAGAGCCCTCCGCTTCGGCCCAAGCGGGCACACCTTGTTCGCCGACGACAGGCTCCGACTCCAGGCGCACATCACGAAGTCCCGCTTCCAGGTCGCCACCGGCCGTGCGATCGCCGGAGGCCCCATGCGTGTCCGCCGATCCCGCATCGCCGCGGACGGACCGGGCCGCAGCGTGATCCGACTCTGCGACGGAAGAGGTCTCGCTTCCGGCGTCACCCCGGACGTCACGGTCGACGTGGACCGGATCCGGGGAGGCGCCACCCTCAGTTCTGGCAGCGGCGCCGTCCACGGACACCGAGCCCTCTGCGCCCTCTGCCCTCGCGCTCCTGCCCGTCACCGACGCCTCGTCGACAGCACCCCTGAATGCTTTTCCGAATATGGATTCCAGCCCGGACTCGATCAGGTTGTTGCCGATGTCCATACCGAAGAACAACGCGGTCTGCCACGCGTTGTCAGCCCAGGCGACATCGCGGCCGCTCAACGCCGGCGTTATGGCCTCGGCCAGATAGAACTTCGCATAGGCGAGCGTGTAGTCGGGCAATTCGGTGATGAACTTCTCGGCTCCCCGGCCGATCATCGTGCCGATCTTCTCGCCGACCTTCCCGGCGGTGCTGCCCACCTCCTTGGCCCACTCGGCGAAGTCGCCAAGCATCGCCCGGAACCGTGCCAGAAGCTCGACGATCCGTTCGATCAACGGTGCTATACGGGCCCAGATGAGGTTCGCGATACCCGCCATGAGCCAACTCAGAAGCAGACCGATGGCGAGTATCTCGAGGATCTCGAGGGCGATGCCGATGACTTCCTTGACGATCTCCCAGGTGCGATCCGCGTGATCGTCCACCTGATTCGCCGTCGCCTGCAGGCTGTTGGCCGTGTCCTCGGCCAATTTAGCGTGCTCATGCCACGCGGACGAGAAAGAGTCGTAGTCGGCTCCCGACCACGAGGAGGACCCCACCTCGGCGGCGAGCTGGGCGTGCACGGCGCGGACGTGGTCCGCCTGCTTCTGGAGCTCCTCGGCGTGTTCGCGAAGCCCGTCCGGATCGCCTATCTCCCGCAGGACATTGGTGAGCCACTCGGCGATGGCTCCATTGATGTCCACACTCACATTCAGTCCCCGGGCGAAAAGCTGCGTGCCGCTCTGGCGTTGGAGTCCTCCACCGACGCGTACAGCGTGGAGCCGACCCTCAGCATGTCGCGTGTCTGTCCCGAAAGGGCGGCGAGCCGTCGGCACGACTCGGCCATCTGCGCTCTCGCGGCAGCGTATGCCTCGGTCGCCGACGCGGCGGCCTGCCCGTTGCCGAACGGGGAACTTCCCGCGGAGACACCGGAATTGAAGCGACTTCCCGTCGCATGCAGATCGACCGCTCCGGAGTGGAAAGACTTCGCGAGCCTGTCCAGATTCTCGGTGTGCACGGTGAAATCATTACCCACGGCGGATTTCCTCCTAAGCGACAGGATGGAACAGTTGCCAACCTGCTGACCGCTGAGAACTGAGCATGAGGAGGCTGGTTCACAGCTCCTACGCAGTGTCTCCCGGGACTTTTATGACTAGGGTCGGTGGCCCAGCGTTCCTAGATCATAGTGCGAAGAATTCCGTTTCTCGTTACGGCTTTGTTACTGATTTCTGACCGGATAATTGATAGGCGGTGCAAATTAGGCGCAACGTCTGTAAAGGGGCGAGCTGCGAGGGAGATGCGGCAGCCGGCCGCTCGCGCCGTCCCGGTGCGTCCGGGCCGGACGCGTTGCCGCAGGCCCCGCTTCCACCGTCACGACCGTCCGACGGCGGTTCGATCGACCTGTGTCTACGGTCAGGGTTCCTGTGAGCCCTCAAATCACGTTTGAGTTGCCTCCCGTTCGCCCGGAAGAGGATCAGCCAACCCCGACCAAGGCGCGGACGCGGCCCCCGAACGCGGAGCGAGTGAACCGGCCACCCCAGCCGCCCAGTTGATCTCTCACCACAATCGGGGCTTCCTTCCATGACCACCAGAGATTCCGCCTGCGGCTCAGCGTCGCGACGTGGTCGAACGGCCCTGTCGGCCGCAGGCGCCGTCTTGGCCGTCGCGGAGACGACGGCCGCACCCGTGACCGCCCAGGCGAGCGGTGACACCGGTGCGACCCCCACCACCTTGGAAGGGGACTTCACCTCGGCCGCCGCCGAATTCCACGTACCCCGCGAGGTGTTGATGGCGGTGGCTTACCAGGAGTCCGCCTGGGACACGTACACAGGGCAGCACACCACAGACGGCGTCTCAACCGCACACAGGTCAGCTGACCGCATACAGCCGCACACGGACGCCGACGGTGCACGGGAAGCGGACTTTCCCTTGCACTGCCACGGCGACGGGCATTCCCCCGTCCGGCATTGTCAAGTGTGTGATGGGTCCGATGGGTGATGCCCGCGCCGTCACCAGTCGGTCGAGGGGCGACGCCCGCGCCAGTGCCGCGAGAGAGCGACAGCGCACTCCCGAGGGCTGAGCACCGAAGGCGGACTCGGCATTCCCGCGACGCGCGAGCCGGAGACGAGGCACGCCGGGCGACGGCGGCACGGCGAAGCCGAGCGGGTCCAGGAGCCCGGCGCGCTCCGTCGGACCTCCTTGTGCGGTGAACCAATTCGAGGCTCGGTGGCGTGTATCAGCAGTGCGCCCGTCGGCGAGTCGGTCCGACCGCACGCCCGACGGATCGTTTCCGGCCCGCGACCTCGGTGCCGGTGTCTGAACAAGGGGTAGAAGTGCAGATGGTGTCGAGGCGGCTCACGCGCCGCCGTATGGCGATGGCCGTGGCGGCAGGATCCGGGGCACTGGCCCTGAGCCTGGCCGGCGTGGGCCAGGTGGAAGCGGCTGGCGGTGGCGCCCGAACCGTGAGCTACACCGCCCTGGGCGACTCGTACGCGTCGGCCCCTGGGGTCGTCGAACAGGTGGACCCCACGTGCGCTCGGTCGGACCACAACTATCCGTCGCTGACGGCCCGGCAGAGACACTGGCGGCTGACCGACGTCAGCTGTTCCGGTGCGACGACCGCAGACATGGCGCGCCCCCAGGGCAGCTTGTCTCCGCAACTCACCGCGGTCACCCGCACCGCGGACGTGGTGAGCGTGACCATCGGCGGCAACGACATCGGCTTCAGCAGCGACCTGGCCACCTGCGCCGGCCTCACCTCGTCGAACCCGGCGGGTGCACCCTGCCGCACGTACTTCACCGCAGACGGCACCGACCAGCTCGCCGTCCGCATCAACCAGACCGGACCCAAGGTCGCTGCGGTACTCCGCGGCATCCACCGACGAGCCCCACACGCCCGGGTAATGGTGGTCGGGTATCCGGACCTCTTCCCGGAGGACGGCGTGGGTTGCACCAGCAGCACCGTGCCACTGGCCGCAGGAGACTTCGCGTACCTGCGCGACACCGAGAAGAAACTCAACGCGATGCTGGCCCACGTGGCCCACCGCGGCGGCGCGCGGTACGTGGACACGTACACGCCGACCATCGGACACGACATGTGCCGCCCCGAGGGAGTCCGCTGGATCGAGCCCTTGGTCACCGCGCCTCCCGTCGCCCCGGCCCATCCCAACGTCCAGGGCGAGAACGCCATGTCGACCGCGGTCACCCGCGCGGTCTCCTGCGAACCCCGCAGAAGGTAGCCGCCTGGGGCGCGTACCGAGGTATCGCCCGGATCGTCCCGGCTGCTCCGGCCCCGGATCCATACACGACTGCTGAAAGGGGAGACACCAGGGCAGACGTACTGTCTGCCCCCCCCGGGCGCCTGATCGCACTCTGACGCTCCTGAAAGGTCGTCAGCACCGTATACGGCAGTTCCTGTTGATCCCGAACACGAGATCTCCCGCATCCCGCAAGCGAGCGGCGCCCCGAGGTGCCTGGAGGCCGACAGCCGTGAGACACATGCGACTTGCCGAGCGACTGTCTGTCGTCGCGGCCAGCGTTGCTCTAGCAGGCGCAGCCGCCATTCATCCGGCTTCCGCCGCGCAGCGGTGCACCGCGTTCCGCGGAACGCAGGTCTGCGTCGACAACGAGCCGGGCGACGGAGCGTCCAGCTGGATCTGGGTGTACGGATCCACTGAGCAGGGCGTTACCGGAATCAAGGTGGACATCTTGTACTCGACCACCCACACCGGCCTCTTGACCGACATCCACCCGGGCGAGGCACTGTCCCGTGATTTGCCTGAGGATGTTCAGGCCATAGACATCTACAACCTCACCGACACCGGCGATGGGGGCACGCTGTCCACAGGCTGGGTGTACCTCTGACGGATTTCCTGAACCGGACCGTTTGCCGACCTCGACGACGTGATGTCGGTATACCGGTTGGCACCGGAAGCCGCTGCTGGCGAGGCGGCCGTCGCAGTACGTCATCGACATCGGATTCGCCGCATGACAGCAGACCTGCATCCACGATCTGGTCACCGCTGGTGGCCCGGGGTGAGGAGACGACGGTGTCGGGTCCCGGCTGCCGCAAGGATTCGGGAGCCGGTCCGGCGTCGGCCACTTGAGGGCGACGCTGTCGCCGGGCGCGGTGACGGCACCTGCGGTGCTGGTGCCGACGAAGCTCCATCGCCAGGTGCCGGCCGAGTTGGCGGTGACGGTCATCTTCAGCTTGCCGGAGTTGGTGGTGGTCACCGTCTTGACGGTGCTGCACGACGTCGAGCCGGCCTTCTTGAACTGCGGGGCGACGTGCTGGACGCCGAAGCCGACGTAGGCGTTGGTGTTCCAGTGGGCGCGGGTCAGGGTCCCGGTCACGGTGAGGGTGTGTCCTTTGGCCACGGGCTCGGGACTCGCCGGCGGTGAGCTCGGCGATGCGCTTGACCTTGACGCTCCGGCCGGTGCCCAGGGAGTCAGAAGTCCTGGTCGTTGGAGACGGCCTCGGCCTCCAGGTGCCAGGTGCCGGCGTTGGTGAGGTTGGCGTAGTCGGTACCGTCAGTGTGCAGGGAGCACGTGAACGTGCGCTTCATCGTTGTCGACGTCGGCCGGGTGTAGCTGTCGGACTTGGAGAAGGAGGAGTCGGCTTTGCGGGTGTCCGTCGGCGCGGCGGGGGCGGGCAGGGCGAGCACTGCAAGGGTGCCCGCGGTGGCGGCCGCGGCCGTACGGATGTGCATGTCTCTCCCGCACGATCTGGACCCGGATCTTCGTCCGGGTGTGCCCAAGACAGCCGAGGCGGGCGAATGGTCGTACGGCGGCGGTACCGCGTTTCAGCGACCTGGAGCCGATGCCGTCACCGTGGGCGATCTTGTACGGTCCGGCCATGTCGCTGCCGCGCCCCGACGGCAATTCCGGGGTGGCGGGAGCTTTCCTCTGCACGCCACGAACTTCACGCCACGACCACGCCCGTGCGCCGTGACGGCCTTCGTCGAGAGCCGGGCGTGAGGCCTTGGGGCTATCTCGCCTGATGAAGACGCGTACCCGGCTCCGGTGCGCGACGGCCGTCGCTCTTGGTGCCACCGCCAGCGGCGTGCTCGTCGCCTTTCCCGTCCCGGCGTCCGCCGCGATCTCCTGCACGTCGCCGGTCTACAACCGCCAGTCTTCCTGAACGCCGCGTTTACGGGCACGCCGAAGAGGACCGACTGCGACTCGGCCATCGACCAGAACTGGGGCACGGGTGCCCCGCCCCGGGACTGCCGTCGGACAACTATGGCGTCCGCCGGAGCGTGACGCGCGACTTCGGCTCGGGCGGCTCCTTCACTCTGACCGGCAAGGGGTTGGACGGTCTGCGCGTGTACGTCGACGGCGTACCGCACTGCACCAGACCACCGTCCACAAGGGACGGGCTCCTCCAGCCACAACAGCGCCATGTCCTCTGAGTTCTCCGACGGAAAACCTTCACGAGGATCTGGCCGGCACACCTCGGCCCGTCGGTCCACAACACCGCTGAGGAGGGGATGTGGCTGGGACCCGATCGAATGCCGGGGCCGGAACTCTCGGATTTCCGGTGCCGACCCGCACAAGGTGCCGCACGTCCATCTCACCGCTCCCACGGCGCCGTCGACCCGCTTCGAGAACCGGCCGCCCCGCCCGGTGCTTCAGCACCCGTGGACTGTTCTGACGCTCAGGACCGGTGGACCGTACGACGGTCGCGCCGGCATTCCGCTCCGCGGACGGACAATACGGACGGTGGATCTCGGCAGTTGCCGCCCAGGGTCTCGTCATAAACCGGCAGGCTCGGCGTCACGCTGACGATGCGTGGCCTCCAACTCGCCGCCCGCCGCCGCACCGGCCTTGCCACCGGGAAAGCCGACCTCGGGCTTCATCTTGCCGCCACTGCCGCGGCGGAACTCTACATCCAACGTCAGCCTTGCCCGTTCCATCGCGAACCGCAGCTGTTGGGCTGCCCCGACGTCCTGCGCGGCATACAGCTCACGCCGCAGTTCCACAACGCTTACGTCAACGTGCCCTTCGCGTCCACGGCAACGCCCCGTGCTTCGCGCCGGACTGGAGACCCGGAAAAGTCGACATGCCCCATTCGTCATGCTCCCCGCAGCGATTCCGTTCGGTTCCACCGATGGCCGCGGCCCGTCTGGCCGTAGGAGCCGTAGACCGGCTGCCTTGGGCCCGGGCCGAAGGGTCGCGGGGGGAGCCAACCCATAGTTCCAGCAGCGGCTGGGCTACGGCCTTTGATCCTTGCCGGATTATCACGCCGTGATAATCCACGCCGGACCGGAGACTCCAGTCACGGATTATCACGGCGTGATAGTTCAGTGCTCGCTTGTGGGGTGAAACCATGTCAGATCACGTGAACCGGGTGTCATAGAAGCAGCAGGAGTCAGTAAGGTGACGTCGTGGCCTCTCCATACCCTGAGGGAGACCGGGAAAAGGTGGCGTCCAAGCTCCCCCCGGCGCTCCAACGCGAACTGAAGATCCGATGTGCCGAACTCGGCCTGGACATCCAAGATGCCGTCGAAGCCGGCATCATCGCCTGGCGGACCAGCAGCCGCCCCTCGCCTGAGATCGACACGGCGGGTGCGAAGTCGTTCTCCCCGTGGCTCCCGCCCGGCCTGTACGACGACTTCAGGAGCACCTGCGGCGACCGCTCGGTCTCCTACACGCAGGGTCTCGCGCAGAGCATCCGGCTCTGGCTGGACGAACATCCCTCTCCGGAGAACGCTGCGCAGAGCGCCGATCCGGTGCGGATCATCAACGCCAACCAGAAGGGCGGCGTCGGCAAGACCACGGTGTCCCTCGGACTGGGCGAGGCCTACGCCGAAGACCCTGATGTCGGCCGGGAAGCACTCACCCGGTTCATCGACTCCCTCGCCTACGGCGACCTCAAGCGCATGGGGAAGACCAAGACCGACGTCCAGGACCGGCTCGACCGGGTGGCGGTCGGCGGACGACGGGTCCTGGTCGTCGACTACGACCCCCAGAGCCACCTGTCCGACCAGCTCGGGATCGCGCAGATCGAACCAGGCCGGGAAAGCCTCGTCTCCCACATGATCGGTGAGGCAGAGGGCGACCTGCGCGACCTGATCGTCACCGTGGTCGACCCACGGTTCGGACGTCGACTGGACGTCCTGCCCGGCGCGTTCGACGGGTTCGTCCTCGACTCCCGACTCGCCCTGACCGCCGCCCAGTCCCGAGGCTTCCAGAAGGAAGTGGCCCTGGAACGGGCGCTGCGGCCGATCGAGGACGACTACGATGTCATCATCATCGACTGCCCTCCCAGCCTCGGTCTCGCCATGGACGCAGCCCTGTACTACGCGCGCCGGCGTCGCAACGAACGGCCGGCTCGCTCCGGCGTCCTGATTCCCGTCCAGGCCGAAGACAGTTCAGCGACTGCCTACCGCATGCTCGTCGACCAGATCGAGGACCTCCGCAAGGACCTCGGCCTGGACATCGACTACCTCGGCCTGGTGGTCAACCAGTACGACGCACGGCGCGGCTTCGTCGCCACCTCGTCCCTGGACCAGTGGGCCAGCCTGGAAGACCAGCGTGTCCTGGCTGTCCTGGACGACCTGAAGGAACAGCGCGAAGCAGTCCGCGTCAAACGACCGCTCCTCTCGTACGCGCCGCACTCGAAGCAGGCCAACACCATGCGGATGATCGCAATGGAGGCAACCCTGTGAGCAAAGCAGACCAGCTCGGCCGTGGAACCGCGTTCGGTGCGGCCGCAGGCGCTCGCAGCTCCCGGCGGGATGTCATCGGCCATGCCATCGGGGACGGCGACACGGCCGCCACAGCCGTCACCGACCTGCCGGTCACGCAGATCAGCGACAACCCCGACAACCCGCGCAACCACCTGCGCAGCCTGGACGACACCGTGGCGTCCGTCCGTGAAGTCGGTGTCATCCTCCCCATCGTCGTCGCGACGACCGACGCCTACCTTCGTGACCGGCCCGACCGCACCGACGACCTGGACGACGACGCCCATTACATCGTGGTAGACGGTCACCGGCGCCTCGAAGCCGCCCGCCGCGTAGGCCTGGCCACCATCCCCGTCCGCGTCGACAACGCCCGCGTCAGCACCGACCAATCCCTCCTCGAGGCCGCGTTCATCGCGAACTACCACCGCGACGACATGACCGAACTGGAGGAGGCCCACGCGCTCCAGCAACTGGTGACGTACTACGGGACCCAGACCAAAGCTGCCCGGCGACTGGGCATTCCACAGAACACCATCTCCAGCAAGCTGTCTCTGCTGAAGCTGTCACCAGAACTTCAGAAAGACCTCGTCACTGGCGAGCGGACAGTCGAGCACGTACGCAACCTCGGCAAGCTCTCCCCCGAAGAACAAAGGGCGAAGGCGGACGAGCGTGCCGCCGCCGACCGCCGCACGCCCGTCCGCGAGACACCGGAGCCTCAGAAAGCGGCTGACCCATCAACCGGTGACAGCGCGGAGGCAGGGTATGTATCACGCCGTGATAATCCCGGCACGGGGCTGCCCGCGCAGGACAACCGGCCACAGCCGGACCGGACCACCACGCTTCCTGAACCGCGCGCCGACGATGCAGCCAGGGACGACCGGTCCCCGGGACAGCAACCGAAGAAGTTCCCCTACAACGACGGGTTGCAAGCGGCGCACTTCCTCATCCACAAGATGCCGCCCGAGGAGTTCAACACGATGCTGGACGCGCTCATCAGGCATCACAATCGGCAGACCACAGCCTGACGTGTGATCCGATGCGCCTTGGCTGGGTCACGTTCGCCCGCCGAGGCCCAGCACCACGGACACCGCGGGGTGCCGCGGTGCCGCACCGCACCCGTGAGTTTTTCGCGGACCTTCCGGCGGAGTGTTCCTCGGACCTAGGTGCTGGTCATGGCGGAGCGGAGCCACGGGGTTGAGTACGGCGCACGCACGGATCGCCGGTGTTCTCTACGAAGGTGATCAACGACGACACCCAGAACCTGACCCTCATCGAGACGGCACGCGAACGGGCGGGGCAAGTGGGGGACGCGCACACTCGCGAAGGCCGAGGGCCTGGAGGATTGGACGCCGGGCGGACGAGAACGACCGACTCAACAATGTCGGCTGTCTCTGGTCATTCGCCGCGATCAATGCTTCTCCGGGTGCAAGCACCCACCACCGTCGGCGACGCGAACATGGGGATTGGCACGCGCGTGCTCCCCGCGTGTGTCCCTCCTCTCTGACCGCAGGTCCCTGACGCCTTGACTCCGTGCGATGTCTTCAGGGTGGCTGTCTGTCTGTTTGGTCATGGTTGTGTGCCCTGGGGGGCAGGGTTGGATGTGGTTGGTGGCTGTTGTCGTGGGCGGTGTTTAGGGTCGGGGGCGGCTGCCGAATTTGGGCCGGATTCCCCTGTGTGATGGGTGGGTTGATCCGCGCGGAAGCTCAACGGCTGCCCCGATAGCCGGTGTTGGGGAGTCTGGGCTCGGACGGCAGCTACGTAGTCCCCAGGATCACCGCCGAACCGCGTGAGAGAGGCCAGGTTGTCAACCACAAGAGGATGGGGCCTCGGACGGTCGGCTGTTCCCGCCGCCCGTCTCGGTCTGTTCGGCGGGCGGTGGCGCTCGCAAGCCGACGGGATCGATCAGCTGCGGGCCTGGATCGCCAGCACGCAGGGTCTGGACGCGGTTGGGGTTGTCGACGCCTTGCGCCGTACGCGCGAGGAAGCGCAGGCGACGTGGGAACAGCTCGGGATCTACGCCTTCCGGTATCAACTGGAGGACGCCGCCGCCTACCGTACGCGCCTGGACTCCCTGCGAATCGAGATCGAGGACCTGGCCCGCGCCGGCCTTGCCGTGTCATCCGCACAAGACTGGACGGTCAACGGGCCGGAGCACGAAGCGCGCAAGACGGCTCGGAACTTCTCGAAGTTGGTGCTCAGGGCATACAACGCCGAGGCGGACCACGCCGTGCGGACCATGAAACCGCACCGTCTCGCCTCGCACGTCGACCGGCTCTGCAAGAGCAGGCAGACCATCGCGAGGCTCGGCGCGTCCAAGCACATCTGCATCTCCGACGCCTACCATGACGCCCGTGTGCGAGAGCTGTACCTGACAGCGGACTTCCTGCAGAAGAAGCAGGAGGAGGAGATCCAGCAGGAGGACAGGGCTCGTGAGTACCAGGAGGCCGTCGTGCAAGGAGACACGGACCGCGAGTGGGAGAAGCCGCAGCTGGAACAGGGCCAGTACTAGGGTCCGTTTTCAAAGCCGGGATTCCCTGGCGTGACCTGACTGAACGCCATGGCTCATGGCAGACGGTCCTCGCACGCTCCCCCCGCTACGCCTGGACGGTGTGTGCCCCCGGACACCCCGGCACGGCCGCTGGTTGCGTCCAGGGAAGTGGTGTACGGGTTCGACCTGATCCGGGGGTTTGCTCCGGCATCGGGATGAGGCCCGCATAGACGAACGGCCACCGGCTGATCTTCGAAGTGTCGAAGCCTCGAAGGAGATCAGCACGATGACCGCACCAGACAGTCTGCCCCTGCACGCCCTCGCGGAGGACAATCTCGCCGCGGCGAGTCCCGATCTGCTGCGCGCGATGGTCAAGACGTTCGCCGACGCGCTCATGTCCGCGGAGGCCGACGCCCTCTGCAACGCAGAGTACGGGCAGGTCAGCGACGAACGCGTCAACTACCGCAACGGCTACCGCCCACGCGAGTGGGACACGAGGGCCGGCACCGTCGAGCTCGCCGTCCCCAAGCTGCGCCAGGGCAGTTACTTCCCACACTGGCTCCTCGAACGGCGCCGGCGGGCCGAGCAGGCCCTCATCTCGGTGGTGGCCACCGCCTACCTGCTGGGCGTCTCCACCCGCAGGGTCGAGAAACTCGCCGAGTCCCTCGGGGTCACCCAGCTGTCGAAGTCCCAGGTCAGCGCGATGGCCAAGCACCTGGACGAGCAGGTCACCGCGTTCCGCAACCGGCCGTTGGACGCCGGGCCGTACGCCTTCGTCTGGGTCGACGCGCTGACCCAGAAGGTCCGCGAGGGCGGCCGCATCATCAACGTCCACGCCCTGGTCGCGGTCGGCGTCAACGCCGACGGACACCGTGAGATCCTCGGCATCGACGTCGCCACCGCCGAGGACGGCGCCGGCTGGCTCGCCTTCCTGCGCTCGCTGACCGCCCGCGGCCTGTCCGGCGTCCAACTGGTCATCTCCGACGCCCACACGGGCCTGGTGAACGCGATCGGCGCGGTCCTTCCCGGCGCCTCCTGGCAGCGATGCCGCACGCATTACGCCCGAAATTTGCTGAGCCAGGTCCCGAAATCGGCCCAGCCGTGGGTGGCCACCCTGCTGCGCACGGTCTTCGAACAGCCCGACACCGACGCCGTCCAAGCCCAGATGCGGCACGTGCTGGACGCACTGGAGGCCAAGTTCCCCAAGGCAGCAGCCCACTTGGACGCCGCCCAGCACGACCTGCTGGCCTTCACCGCCTTCCCGCGTGAGATCTGGCGGCAGATCTGGTCGAACAATCCACAGGAACGACTGAACAAGGAGATCCGCCGCCGCACCGACGTGGTCGGCATCTTCCCCGACCGCACCGCCCTGATCCGCCTGGTCGGCGCGGTCCTGGCCGAGCAGAACGACGAATGGACCGAAGCCCGCCGCTACATGGGCCGCGAACTCCTCGCCAAGGCCCGCCTCCACCCGATCGAGTCAGAAACCGACAAGACCGACCTGCCCACCGAACTCACCGCATAGCCTCAAAACGAGATCACCGAGTGGCCGTCGATACACCACTCCAGTGGACGTGACCCGGCCGCTTCCGGCGAGACCTGACCACTGATACACCGGTTCAAGTCCCAGATCACTGGGTTGCCCGGCTTCGACCACGTCTGCTTCGACTCGACCGAAGGTGACTTCACGTCGCTGGAACCATCGGGTTCCGCACTGCCCGGGCGGGACTCCCATGAAACCGCCGTTGCCCCAGTACACGTTGGTCTGGTAGGTGCCGCAGGAGCACACTTCCAGCCGCCAGACGGGCACCGATGACGCGGAGGCCGAACCGGCCAGACCCACGCTCAGAACGCCTGCGAGCACACCAACCACCGCGGTCGCACGCGTCCGCTTCTGAGTCTCGACTTCACGGGTTGTCTGAATCCTCACCAGGAGCTGGCGACAGCCGTCGACCGGCATTGGTCGGATGTCATTGGCCGGGTTCCATTCGAGGATGAGGCCGACTGCTCGATGACGCCGCCCAGGGGCCCTCGGGGGAGTCCTGAGGCGGAGCCGGCACCGTCCCCGGTCAAACAGGAGTCCAGTCCCGAATTGTCCCGCGGGTGCATTCCGAGGGGGAATCGGCGGCCTTGAGGGTCACTGAGGGCGGTTTCACGGCAGCACCGCGCCCTCCGACCGGGACCAGGCGCGGCGCTCGTGCCGCACGTCGGCTCTCTCGGGCTGCGCCTGGCCGTCTGTGCGGGTTCGGGCGAGGGTGACTATGAGGGCTTGTTCCGCATCAGAAATGCGAAATAAGAATAGTAGATGGGTTATGCGTGATAGATTCCGTGTTATGGGAGTGGGTGTTGAGGAGCGGGTCAGGTCGGCGGTGGCCGCGCTTTTGTTTGCGACGGGTGAGTCGCAGTCCGTGCTCGGTGCTGTGCTGGGGGTGAGTCAGGCTCAGGTGAGTCGTCGGCAGCGTGGCGCCGCGGCGTGGACTCTCGCGGATTGCGAGGCGGTCGCCGCGCATTACGGCATCGACGTCCTGGACCTTATGGCGGGACCCAGCCAGGCTACCGAGGCGCTGCCGACCCCACGCCGCCGCGCCATGAGCCGTCAGGCCGGCATCCGACGTTCTGCGGCTGCCGGGGGAGGCGTGTGATGACGGACTTCGATGCGATCGACGCGCTTCTTGCCGGTGCGGGAAAAGAGGTGGCCTTGCCGCCGGCAGGACAACGGCGCGCCCTGCGTGAGGAGCTGAGCCTCTCGCGTGCTCAGCTTGCTCAAGCCTTGGGGGTGAGTCCTTCCACCGTGGGGGGTTGGGAGGCGGGGCGGGATCCGAGTGGCGATACGAGGGTGAAGTACGCGTACTTTCTTGAGGGAGCCGCGGCCAAGCTGGCTGCCGAAGCAGCCGGGCAGAGCCCTGCCAGCGAGTCCGGAGCTGCGCTGACCGCGGATACCGAGCCGGTGGCGGCTCTGGACGTGGGCTCGGACGTGCTCGCGGTGCCGCAGCCGTGTGTGCTGTGCGGGCAGCCGGCTCGCCACCAGATCGAGGGGTTTCCTCAACACCTGGACCCCACCGAGTGCACCACCGTGCCGCCGTCCGCGCCCACCACCGTGCAGACGCCGCCCGGGCCTGTGGCCGTTCCGGCAGTTGTAGAGCCCGGTGGGGGCCGTACCGGCAGGGCCCGCCAGGAACCGCGCGGTATGAAGGTCGTCGCGGTCGGGCGTCGGGTGGGACCCGCCGACGCTCCAGATCCGCTCGCGGCACGTATCTCGTCGGCGGTCGCGGCCGCGCTCGCCGAGCACGGCGGGGACTTCACGGCGGCGACGGCGGCCCTGGTGAAGCGCGCGATCCCGGACGCGATGGCCCTGCTCGACCAGTCCCGCAAGGGCGGCCGCTACGACGTGGTCGCGCACCCGTGGCTGCCGGACGTGCTGCGAAAGCAGTCGGCGCGGGGCGCGGACCAGGTGTGGGAGGCCCGCCCGAAGTGGACCCGCCCCGAACTCCCGGCCGGCGCCCACGAGGTGACCGCGCTCGACGTCAACGGCGCATATCTGTCGGCGCTCAAGACACACCTGCCGCTCGGACAACTGGAGCACTCCACCGACGGTCGGCACGACCGGCGCCGCGCCGGCATCCACCTGGTCACGCCGTCCGACTGGAACCACGACGAGGTGCTGCCCAACCCGATCGGCAGCAGGGACGAGCCCGGCCCGCTGTGGGTGACCGAACCGACCCTGCGCCTGCTGCTGCGGATCTCGGGCCCGAAGTACGGATTGTGCGACCCGCCTGTAATCCACGAATCGTGGACGTCAGGGGCCACCGAGGGCCTGCTGGAAAAGTTCCGGGTCACGCTGAAAGACGCCCGTGACCGGGCCATCGCCGCCGACGACGAAGTGACCCTGGAGTACATCAAGGCCATGTACTCCAAGCTGATCTCGACCATGGGGGAGTCGAACTACAACCGTGAGCTGTACCGCACCGACTGGATGCACTTGATCCGCTCCCAGGCGTTCGCGAACCTGTGGTGGAAGGCGCACCGCGCCTACGACGAAGGCCTCATGGTCGTCCGAGCCATGGGCACCGACGAACTCCACATCATCGGCGACTGGCGCGCTATCTTCCCTGAAGGGCGCGGTGTGACCGAGGTGAAGGTCAAGGATGTCTACACCGTCGGCGACGCCGCCCCCATGACTCCGGAAGAGGCCTGACATGCCTGAGCGCAACATCGACTTCGGCAAGTACGGCGCACGAGGCATCAAGGGACACGAAGCCGTCGCGCGCCAACTCGATGCCCTCGCGGGGTACATCGCCACCCCGGTCACCGCACGCCGGGGACTGCTCGCCCGCCTGCACTACCTCACCCGCACCGACCACGCCCGCAAGGCTGCCCGGGCCGCCGGCCTCACCGTCACAGACCGCACCATCCGGGCCTGGCTCGTCGGCACCCGCCAGCCCTCCCGGCAGAACCTGGAGCGAATCGAGCGGGCTTACCGCACCGTGCGGCGGGCGAACGTCGCACGCCACCTGCTCGCCCGGCTCAACCGCGACGGACGCGGCACCCGTGTGGAGTTCCACCCGCTCAACCAGTCACAGGTCTCTCGGCCGCGCCAGCGGCCCGTGGAATTCCGGACGTTGAACGTCCGGCACTGGGACCGGATCGTGGCCGCGTGGGCCGCCGCCGACGACCAGGAACTCGACAGTGCCTGGATCGACCAGGTCGCCGACCTCGGCTCCCAGTGGGGCCAGTACGAGTACGTCACGAACATCGGATTCGCGGCCTGATAACGGTGGAGAGTTAGCTGCCCGGTTTCCGTTCGTGGCGGTGGCCGAGGCGACGGAGCCGGTCAGCCGCCTCTTGCGGACGATGTCGTACGCCTTGTTCGCATGAAGTCGCACGAGTTGGTGCCGGCTGGGTGGACGTCATGTTCTCATCACAGGAGACCGTTCTGTATGGCGTAGGCCACGGCATGCACCCTGTTGCGTAGATCGCATCTCGTTATCACCTGATGGATAATGTATTTGACGGTCCTTTCCGAATAGTGCAGCGCTGCCGCAATTTCCGAGGTATTGAATCCGGATGCGAGCTGTCGAAGTACTGCGGCTTCCCGAACCGTAAGAGTGGTGGGCGTGACGTCTTCGTCGGTCTCTTGGTCCACCCCCTGCCGATCCCGGATTTGTTCGAGCAGACGGCCCACCAGGGGCTGCGGCATCGAAGCTCCACCTTGGGCTACCGCGTTGACCACGGTCGCGATGTCCGCAAGCCTGACCTGTTGTCGAGGTACGAAAGCGGCAAGACCGAGTTCGACGGCGCGGGAGAGCTGACTCGGAGTGGGACTGTTTGCGACCAGCACTAGTCGGGGAAGCTGACCAGCCGATTGCCGGGCGTAGCACCCCACTCGGGTGAACATTTTGTCCGTGATCTCTGTGGCGATGATGAGCAGAATATCCGGACGCTCTATCGTATCTGGTGTGAGCACGTCCACGCCGGCATCAGCCGTCAGATGGGCAGTGACACCTTCCTCGGTCAGTGAGTCGTCTGCCAGTACGATCACCCGTGCCGGGCGCGGCGGACTGGATCCGCTCATCGAGTACACCTTTCCAAGTTCGCAATTTTCTCGTTGCGGAAATATGTCCGTCGAGAAGGCAAAAAAGGGGGGGACGATTCTCGGGCGGACGCGGAAAACCTCTGCCGGCGCAGGTCGAGCCGCGTTGCAAGCGACAGTGCGGGCTCGCATGCGCAGTCTTGCGAGGGGCCGCAGCAGGGTGAGGCGGCCGGCAGCACGCAGGAGTACACCGCCCTGTCCCGTGGTTCCGGCAGCATTGAAGCCACCTTCAATATAGAAGCTGGCTGCTATAGTGTCAAATGTGGATGATGATGACAGGGGAATGATCAATAAGCTGCCCCAGCCGGTGGAGTTCGGTCTCACGTTGAAGCGGGCCATGCACCTGTTCACGATGCGGGCCGATGAAGCACTGAAGCCAATCGACCTCAACCTCGGCCTGTGGTCTGTGCTGCGCGAGATGTACCGCATGCCGGGAGCCTCGGCATCCGAGCTGGCCAGGGCTTCGTTCCATGCGCCTCAGACCCTGGGATCGTTGCTGCACAGACTCGAATCGCTGGGATTGGTGACGCGTACCACAGGGCGCGGCCGGATCATCGAAAACCACCTGACAGAAGCGGGTCAAGAGGCACTCAAGCAGGCAAACGTGACCGTCGAATGCATCATCGTCGACGCCTTGAACGTGTTCACCGAGACCGACCGGGAGACGTTCGAGCGGTTGGCCACCAGTCTCGTGACTGCCTTGGCTGTCCCATGAACGTTCTGCCCCTGATCCGGCCCTCGAGATCAAGTCCCCGGCAGGCATCTGGTGCGTTCGGCCCGCTCGTCGAGGAGTCACCCGTCGGCGCCTGGTGAACATGCCGCCCGGCGCCCTCCGCGCGAGCGATCTTGAGCGAGAGGCAGTGACCGGCCGCTCAGTCTCACGAGCGCGGCCACTGCTCGCGGGTTCAGGGGCCGGCCCGAACCGGCAAGCAGCCTGTGCGATCCTGCTCGTCCCTCCGACACCGCGACCCTGCGCAACGACCACGGCCGCTTCATCGACGAGGTCTCGTAGGGCTACCACCGCAGCGGCCACCGGCACTGACCGCGCAAGCGGGTGCCGGCCGCCCCGGACCGGTACCTGGCGGCCGGCGGTGCGCCTGTCCTCGGCGTGCAGCCGGCCGCCGTCCTCTGGCCGCCTTCCCCTGTATGGCCCGTCACCCGATTTCAGTGGGGGTGACGGGCCAGACCCGTACTCGCTAGTGCTCTGACCGGGAAGGGTTGGCGATTGGGGCAGTTGGATGGGCGGTGACGTCCGTTCCGACCGCTGGAGGCGTGAGTGGCCGAGCCTGTGCGGGTGCGCGGACTGACCGACCAGGAGGGGCAGAAGCTGCAGCAGATCGTGCGCCGGGGCAGTACCAGCTCGGATCGCCGAGACCCTGCTGCACACCGCCCCTGGACACGTGACTCCCAAGCCTGGGCCTGACTGTTTCGTTCGTCCGGCGATAGGAAACGATGCAGTCCACGCCGGCGCACGAAAGCGAGTAACTCAATGACGGAACCTGCTCCGATCGATCTGATCCACCTTGCCGATCCGGATGGGAACCGCTGTATTGTGCGCGTCACAGGACGGTCCCAGCCGGGCGTGCTGACCGGCCACGACATTCTGCACGCGGGCGTGCTCGTCTCTGCGAGTTTCGTCGATGCCCGGCTCGACCTTTACCTCTTCCAGCATGACCTGGACTCCTGGGAGCAGGAGCTGTCCGACCTGGGACCAGGCAAAACGGTCAGCATCGGCGGGGTCCGCGGCCTGAGCCTCGACATCCACGTGCACGAAGACGGCTGGCTGTCGGTCCAGGTCAGCGACCCGGACCGCCTTACGGCAGCCCTGGGAACCCGCCCCCAGGAAGACTGGATCGCCGAGCATCGCGGGCGCCTGGAACACGTCCGACTGACCTGGCCCCGCGAAGTCATCGAGACGGCACCAGGAGCTTACGAGTGGAGCCCCAAGCGCAAACGGTGACCACCTGATCCCAGCAACCGACATTGCGCTTTCAAGTTCAGTAGCCGAGAGACTGCTTCACTTCCGTGGATCACGTGAACTCCGGGATCCACGGTCCCGGATGGCTCGGTCAGGGCAGCTCTACCCCGCCAGTGTCGCCGTCTGCTTCAGTGCGGCCGGGACTCCGTGATCTGCCGTCAGCCGGGACTGGCCGGAATCGTCGCCGGGGTCGTCGCCGGGGTCGGTGACCCGGAGGTGGTCGGGACCGCGTCCCGAGTGCGGTAGGGAGCGGCGTCGGTGTCGGTGCCTGCACGGTCGCCGCAGGTGGCGACTGTCCAAGATCAAGATAGGGGCGAGCGCCGCCGTGATACCTCCGGCCAGGTCTCCCGGTGGCGGTGGTAGTTGCTGCAACTGCCCTGCCGTGGCATTTCGGGTGATCGGAAGTCGCCAGAGGACGTAACCCACGGCGCAGCCGATCCCGACGAGTGGACCTGGAGCCGGTCCTCGCCGCTCAACCTCTCGGTGACGAGTCCTGCGCGGAATGCGACTATCCGTGATCCGCGACGGATCCACCAGGACTCCCGGCGAGTGGCGTCGAGTCCAGATAACGAATCTCATACGCGCGTTCAGCGAAGCGCCAGCCGTCTGGGGTGCGCTGGTAGCGATCGTGGTAGATCGCGTGATTGAGGTGCGAGGCGCCACCACGAATCCGGATGACTTCGGAGAGATAGGCGCGGCCGGTCGCGGTGTCTCCTGAGAGCGAGATGACCCCGGGGTGGGTCGTCTGGGCGAAGACCTCGAAGCTGGCCTCACGTTGCTGCCCGAGACCCCGAATGCCGTCGCGTCCGGCGGCTTCGATGCCGGCGTCCGGAATTCGGACAACGCCATCTGGCATGAAGAGTGAGGCAAGTCGATCGTGGTCATTCATCATCGCCGCGTCCGTGAACTCCGCGCGGAGCGCCTCGATTTCGACGCGGTCCCTCAGTTCGTCCGGTTCACTCATCACCGCCTCACTCACGAGACGGCAGCCGACGGCGGTGCGATCGTCGCGTGTGGCGACCATGTCGACGACGATCCTGCCGCGATGTTGCTCGCCGAGCGCCATGGCGACTGCGTCTGTCACTGCGGCGACGAGCCGGGCCGCGATCTGCGGCCCGTCGGCCCGCGTGAGCGCCTTTTCTCGGATGGCGAGCGTCACGGTCGGCGCTAACTCATGGCCCGCGACCCCGCCGACGGCCCAGCGGCCGACCGCGAGTCCCGCGAGCTGTACGACCACGAGGTTGCGAGCCCACTCTCCGTAGACGGAGGTGACCGCGTCCGTGAGTCGGGCGATGAGGTCGTTCTCGTGCCCGGTGATCTGAGGCTCGAGAGCGTGGACGGTGAGATGAGGCATGATCGATCCTCTCCTTTCTGGTCTCAATCGGTTGTCCCTCAGGGGAGGCAGCTCAGGCGATGGACGCCGCGTGGGCACTTCGCACGGGCTCGAGTGCCGCGGTCCAGGCGACGACACGGTCGAGCAGTTCCTCCAGCGAACGCGCCCTGGACTCACTCGGAGTGAACACTGTGAAGTTCTCGAAGTCCGTGGCCAGGTGAAGGGAGACCTGGGACGGCACGTCCGCGAGCCCGAGCAGACCGCAGATCTGCCGCAACTGGGCCGCGGACCCGGCGCCGCCCACGACGCCGTAAGCGACGATCCCGGCGGCCTTGTTCGCCCAGCCGGCGTAGACGAAGTCGATGGCGTTCTTGAGTGCGCCGGGGAGCTGGGTGTTGTACTCCGGCGTGACGAACACGAATCCGTCGAGCCTATCGATCGTGCGCACCCAGGCTTGCGCCTCGGGGCCTCCGGTTCCGCCCATGGCGGGTGGAACCGGCTGGTCGAAGAGCGGAAGCCGGAACTCGGCGAGATCGACGAGCTCGAACTCGGCGTCGGACCTTCGCGCAGCGACTTCGTGGACCCACCCGGCGACCTGCGTGCCGAGCCGTCCCGGACGCGTACTGCCGATGATGATGCCGATCTTGGTCATGATGCGTTCTCCTGTCGCGAATCGGAGCGAACCATGGGCACGCGGTCGCCGCTGTGGTCGACCGCTGTGCCAACGCCCACACCGACGCGGTAGTGGCCTCGATCGTCAGGAGACGGGCCGCCGTGGTCGCCCGCTGACGTTTGCGGGTCCTGATCCGTCGTATCTCGCAGGAGGATTCATACGTGGCGAGCGAAAGGCACTGACCGAATGGACATCACAGGCGGAAACGAAGACGCTCCGGCGCGCCTTGCAGACGAGCCGCCCACGGCGGAGCGGCGCAACCTCGCCAATATCGCCTACCGGCTGCTCGGCTCGCTGACCGAGGCGGAGGATGCCGTCCAGGAGGCGTACACCCGTTGGTTCGCGCAACCTGTCGAGCGCCGGGCCGCTATCGCGAATCCCGCAGCCTGGCTGACCACTGTCGTGAGCCGGATCTGCATGGACCAGCTCCGTTCGGCGCGGATGCGCCGCGAGCGGTACGTTGGCGAGTGGATTCCAGAGCCACTGCCGGCGCGGGCCGAGTGGAGCGCGCTCTCCCACGGATCGACGGCGAGAGATCCCGCCGACGACATCACGTTGGACGAGTCCGTTGAGATGGCGTTCCTGGTCGTGCTCGACTCGATGACGCCGGCCGAGCGTGTCGCCTTCATGCTGCACGATGTGTTCCGGGTGCCGTTCCACGAGGTCGCAGAGATCGTCGGCCGCACGCCGGGTGCCTGCCGCGAGCTCGCCTCGTCGGGTCGTCGACGAGTGGCTGCTGCCCGTACCCGCGGTGCACGGGCGCGGCGGCGTTCTGCCATCGTCGGTGAGTTCCGGCAGGCGTGGCAGGCCAAGGACGTTGATGCCCTGGTACGACTCCTCGACCCGTCGGTCGTCGCCATCGCCGACGGTGGTGGTCGCGCGATGGCCTCGCCGGTGCCGGTCCAGGGCCACCTTCGGGTTGCGGAGTTGCTGGTACACCTGGCGGGTCTCGCGGGCCGACTCGACCTCCTTGAGCGGACCGTCAATGGCCAACCGGGCCTCGTCGCGGTGAACGGCAGTGAGGTGCTTACCGTGTACGCGTTCGACATCGACGAGTCCCACATCCGACGTATCTGGGCGATTCGAAACCCGGACAAGCTGCAGTCATGGGGCAGCTGAGGCGCGCGTCGGCCTCGAGCCTGACAACTCCCGCTGCAAGGCCGTCGATCGACTGGTCGGGCCGTCGGCGCGCTTTGATGCCGTGCTCGAACCGGCCGCGCCCAGATCTCAGAAAGGAAGCACCGATGTCGTTCAACTCCCACACCCTGCACCTGACCGCTCGCGGCACGGACGAGGCATCCGCCTGGTACCAACAAGCCTTCGGAGCCACGGAGCTCACCAGGCTGGTGGTACCCGGCGGCCGGCTGATCCACGTCCAGGTCCGCATCGGGACGCTCACCCTGATGCTGGCCGACGAGTTCCCCGAGATGGAGTCTTTCGGGCCGCAGCACTTCGGTGGCACCTACGGTGCCATCTACCTGCATGTCGACGATGTCGATGGCACCTGGCAGCGGGCCGTCGATGCCGGGGCCACCGTGATTCGCCCGTTGAGCGACACCTTCTGGGGCGAGCGAGAAGGCCAGCTGCTCGACCCCTTCGGTCATCGGTGGGGGCTCACGCAGCATCTCCGCGACGTCCCGCTCGCCGAACTCCAGGAGCTCACGACCGAAGCATTCTCCGGCCCTACCGCGGGCTGAACGGGGTCAGGTCACACCGGTGGCTGCGGATCGTACTGAATACCGCGGCGCACCTGGCGCGCGCGTTCCGGAGAGGACAGCCGGGCGACGAGGTGGAGAGCCATGTCGATGCCGGCCGAGACCCCTGCGGAGGTGACCACGTCACCGTCATCGACGAACCTCTCGTCGGCCCGCACGTCGATGGTCGGGTCGAGTTCCTTGAGTCGGTCCAAGGCGCCCCAATGGGTGGTGGCCGGACGCCCGGTCAGCAGGCCGGCTGCGGCGAAGACCAGCGAGCCGGTGCACACGCTCGTCATGAGCGGAACCGACCGGCGCTGGCGGCGTACCCACTCCAGGTGCTGGCTGTCGTTGAGCTGAGGCCGGGTTCCCCGGCCGCCGGGATGCAGCAGGACGTCCAGCGCGGGCAGGTCGTCCATCGAGTAGTGCGATCCGACCGTGAGTCCCTTCGAGCAGCTCACGGGCTTGCCGTCGGCGGAGAAGCAGAACGCCGCCCACTTGTCCTCGGGGAAGACCCGCGTCCAGTAGGCCAGGACCTCCCAGGGGCCGACCGCATCCAACTCCTCGACATCGGGGAACAACAGGATCCCGATCTGCCGCACGTCTTCGTTGCTCATACAGTGATCCAAGCAGGCTCGATCTCGCGCAGCCACGAGGTTTCCGCCTGGCCCTCAAGCTGCCCTCGCCCAGCACGTCACCGACGCGTCAGAACGTTCCCACCAGGGCATACGCCAGTCGTTGAACTCCAACCCCAGGTAACCTCTGGGACTTCTCCCGGGGAAGTGCGCGGCCCGGATGCGGCGTTCGGCCCGGCGGCGATCGCGGTCCTCGCACTCGGCCATCAGCAGTTCAGAGCCGATGATCTTCACTGAAGTCATCCGTCCACGACCAGCACGAGCATCTCGTGCCCCGCGCACACCAGACCCATGACCTGCAACTTCACGATGCACACCACTCGTTACTCAGATGCGGAGCGGTTTCTCAGCCGGCGAGGCGGGCGGCCAGCAGGGCCACGTCGTCGTAGAAGGTGCCGTCGGGCTCGGAAAGCAGGGCGTTGCACAGTTCGTCGAGCGGCTGCGTCGCATGGCGGGCGGCGATCCGTTGGGTCCGGTTCATGCCGTCGTCGAGGCCGTGGTCGCGGCTCTCGATGAGGCCGTCGGTGTGCAGCAGCAGGGTCGACCCAGGCGGGAGCGTGTGCTGGTGGTCGGGGCGGGGCAGGGCGGTGTCGACCCCGAGGGGATGGCCGACGGAGCCGGTGTGCAGGTAGCGGGCCTGGTGATTGCCGGTGGCTACAAGGGGTGGCAGGTACCCGGCGCTGGCCCACCGCATCGGGCGGCTGCCGTCATCGGCCGGGGGCTCAGGCGGGCGGCCAGTACGGTGGCCATGGGGCCGCCGTGGGAGACGGCGCAGGACGTCGTCGAGACGGCTGAGGATCCGGCTGGGGGGTTCCTGCTCGTCGAAGGCGATCACGCGCAGGACGTTGCTGATCTGACTCATGAGGGTGGCGGCCTCGATGCCGTATCCCCGGAGGTGATCAGTTCGGTGAACTCGCCGGCCTCGTCCAGCACTCCGATGGCGGCGTAGCGGGCGTCGATGAGTTTGCGGGCCGAGTCCACGATGGTGTGCAGCACCACATCAAGGTCCAGGGAGCTGCTGATGGTCAGCACCGCATCCAGCAGGGAGCGCATCCGGCCGTGGGCGCGTGCAACCTGATGCAGGCTCTCCTGGAGCCGGTCCAGCTGCTCGTTGCCCACGGTCGGCGGCAGTTCCAGCCGGTGCTTGTCAGGGATGGTGGGGATGCCTGTTCATGAGCCGCCGTACCTCCTCGCCCTCCGTCTGTCCGGGGCGAGTACCCGCGCATGTTCTCGATCCTGTGGTTCCTCGCTGCGGGGGTACGGTTTCGGACCCGCAGCCTGTGGGTGCAAGTCCCCCGGCCCTGATGGCAGCCGGCCCTGCCCGGCTCGCCAGTGACCGCGGCGGCCTCAAGGCCGTGGCCGATGACATCGCCGACGGCCAGCGCCAGCCGGTCTGGGGGGATGTCAACGACGTCGTACCAGTCGCCGGACACGTTCAGCGAGCCGACCGCCGGCAGGTAGCGCACCACGACATCGCGGTGGTGGGCCAGGTCGGGTGCGTGCAGCATGGCCTCCTGCAGCGTGACGGCGACCTCGCGTTCCCGGGTGTGGGCCTGACGCAGCTCCTCGTTCAGCCGCTGCAGCTCCCGCGCTCGCGCATACAGCTCCGCCTCCAGCGACTGGGTCGTTTCCAGGCTTTCACCGACGCGGATCCCGGTGGGGTGAGCGGCCTGGTGGGCTTTGACGAACGCGGTGACGTCCTCCACCCGGTGGATGATCCACACCACCCGCCCGTCCGGCCCCAGAACCGGCGTGTTCACCGGGGACCACCAGCGTTCCTCGAACACCCCGGGCCGGTGAGGGACAGGAATGTCGTACTTCTGCAGCGCCATCGTGTCGCCCCTGCGCGTGGCCAGTACCCGGTGCAGCGAGGCGTTCAGGTTCCATACTCCGTCAGCATCCGGATCATCGGGGTTGTCGGGGAACACCTGGAAGATGTGCTGGCCCACCAGGTCCTCCCGCGTACGCCCCGTCGCCTCCGCGTAGGCGCGGTTGACTTCCACGATCATCAGATCCGGGCCCAGCACCAGATACGGGCTGGGCGTGGCAGCGAAGAGCACCGCGTGATCAACCTTCGCTGCCATCTCGCCGCTCCTCGTACCGCTACCGCTCGTGCCACTTGGCCTTTCAACCCAAGGTTCCACTTGCCGCGCCCGCCCGCCCGTGCATCACCCGCCTGGGCGCCTGCGCCACTCCCGGCCGGTGTGCGCCGCCTGCAAGCCAAGGCGAAGGCCTCGCGTGGCGAGGGCATCGGTAATGAGACGCAGGTCTATGAGATGCCCGCGAAGAGGACCGCGGCTAAGATCCAAGCGGCGGAGGGCCTGAGCGGGCCGGCCGGGGATGGTGTGCCATGGGGGCGAGGAACCGGGGCACGATGGAGTTAGTGCTGCCCCCGACTTCCAGGAGAATTCATGGCGTCTGTGGGTGATCGCTTCTCTCCCGCTGATCAGGCCGCGGCTGACAAGATCGCCCGGCTCAGCGAGGAGAACGCGCAGATGCAGCAGGCGGTCGCCTCGCACGCGGTGATAGATCAGGCACTCGGCGTGCTGGCTGCGGTGTGGCAGGTGCCGCCCCCCGACGGCTGGGGGATGCTGCTGGAGGTGTCCCAGTCGCTGAACATCAAGCTGCATACTGTGGCGGCGGAGGTCGTGGACTGGCCGCTGGGACGGCCGATGTCGCAGACGGTCGCCCGGGAACTGGACGTCCGCGTGGATCGCTGGCGGCATTCGTGGTCGGGGGGCTGACGTCCCCTCTGTGCCTGCTCCTCTGCCCTGAACCCTGGTGAGACCCGAGCGGACGTCTTCCTCGACGGTCGGAGTGGCTGCGTCTCCCCCAACCATGACGGCTCCGGCACGATCAGCTGCCGTCCTCTTTCACCTGCGGGCTCGCGGGCTGCGTGGTGCCGGGGGCGTGCTGAAGACGGTGGACTTGATGTCGCCGATTACCGCGTCCAGGCGCGAGGTTACGTCCATCACCGCTGTCTGGTGATCGGCCCGAAGCGCGGTGGCCAGACCGTTGAGTGTCATGGTGATGGAGAAGATCTCTTTGATGGTGCGGCCGCGCAACTCGGCGCCGATGCGTTCGCGGTCCGCGATCCGGTGCATCTCTTCCTGATCGGTCCGCTGAGCGGCGAGTTGCAGGGCGAGAGCAGCCTGACCCGCGAACAGGGTCAGCATGGAAAGCTCGTCCTGGTCGAAATGTGGGCCGCCCTGTGCGCGGGCCACGAAGAGAGCGCCTGTGGTGAGGCGGCCCTCGGCCAGCGGTGCGATCATCACCGGACCCATCTGGACCTGCCCGGTCTCGCCGGGTACGCCTCCGGGCAGACCGGCGGCCATGTTGTCACTGATCAGGGGCGCCCCTTCACGGTAGACCCGGCCGCACAGCGAGCCCTCGACGGACAGCCGCACGCCAGCCAGACCAGCCGAGTGAGGTCCGGTCAGCTCGCTCACCGTGAGCTCGGATCCGCCGGGAAGGGGCAGCGCGAGCGCGGCGACGTCCGCTTGCGCTACCCGGCAGGCCCGCTCGGCGACCAGACGCAGCACCTGATCCGGATCCTGTCCCTGCAGCAGTGCCGTGGTGATCTCCGCGTGCGCCTGCTCCCAGGCATGGCGCCGCTCAGCCTGCTCATGCAGTCGGCTCTGCTCGTCGCGGGCGGACCTCAACTGCTCGTTGAGTCGCTGCAGTTCCTGGGCGCGCGTGTAGAGCTCGGCTTCCAGCTCCTCGGTATGGCCCGAGCTGCCCGCTGCATCGCGGGCGCGGACGAACGCAGTGATCTCCTCCACTCGGTGGAGCACCAGCACAACCTGCCCATCGGCATCCAGGACAGGCAAATTGACCGGGCTCCAGTAGCGTTCCTCGAACGCCCCCGGCGGACCTGCCACCGGGATGTCGTACTTCTGCACCGCCATCGTGTCCCGCTCCCCGGTGGCCAGAACCCGGCTCAGGGAAGCACCAAGGTTACGCGTCCCGTCCGCGTGAGGATCACCGGGATTGTCGGGGAACGCGTCGAACAGATACTGGCCGATCAGGTCCGCGCGCATCCGCCCGGTGGCCTCCAGATACGCCGGGTTCGCCTCGACGATCACCAAGTCCGTGGTCAGCACCAGGCACGGGCTGGGGACTGCCGCGAACACAGCTCTGAAGTCGATGCCCGGCCTGTTCATGAACGCTCCCACTGAGAACAGCCGTTCGCCATTGCAGCCGAGTTCAGTCTAGAGACGCGATCATTCCGAAGCCAGAACGAGACGAATCAGCTTCCCTCCCTGCCCGCGACCAACCGCAAGCGGTGAAACCGCCCGCTCGAGACGCGACGCAAGGACCGAGAGGCCGCTTGGCATGCGCGGATCAGGAACGGACGGCTCGCTTTGGGGGGTCAAGTCAACGCCTGGTCGAAACTGCCGTGCCTCGGGCACTGATTCGAGGGTGCGCGGGCTGCGGTGTGCCTATTGATCCGGTCGGTTAGCTGTGATCGTGTCGGATCGGGGACCGCTTCGGGGTGGCGGCGCATGCCGTCACCATGCCAGTGATCATGAAGCGAGGCGCTGGTGCGTCTCCCTCTGAGAGGAAGAAGAGAATGCGTCGTAGCGTTCCCTTGTCGGTGATGCTGTCCACCCTGGCAGTTCTGGCCTGCCCCACGTCAGCCTCCGCCGAAGACACTCCGGTGACGCTGGAAGTGACCGGCGGCGGACTTGGCATCACGGTGCCGGCGGGACCGGTCGACCTGGGTTCAACCAGTGTGAGCTCCAGCCCGCAGACGGTCACCAACCAGCTGGGCAACGTCACTGTGACGGACCAGCGCAGCGGCACCGCCGGCTGGACCGTCACGGCACAGGCCGTGGACTTCATCGGTCCCAACAACACGACCATCTCGGTCTCCGCACCGAACTCCAGCACGTATCACGCTCCCCAGGCGAGCGTGATCGGGACCGCCACCGTGACCCCGAGCGACCTGCGCCCCCTGTACCCGCCGGGCCCCGTGCAGGTCGCCACCCAGGTCGCGGGTAGCAACTCGGCCAGCTGGAACCCGACGATCTCGATCACGGTACCCGCGAACGCGCTCGCGGGTACCTACACCTCGACCATCACGCATTCCGTGGCGTGACGTAGCACGAGCCGAGGATTCTTCTGGTGCACAAGTACATTCCGGCTGGAGTGCTGTGCCTGCTGGCGCTGGCCGGGGCCATCAGCGGCCCTCCGTCCGCGATCGCGGCCCCCCGTGCCGTGGCGGCGGGGGGCGCCGACGGCTACGGCAGCTTCTCCGTGCGGCTTCTCGATGTTCCCGCAGACTTGGTCAACGACACACGCGCACGGCAGTACGTCATCGACAACCTGCGCCCCGGCACCACCATCCGCCGACGCGTGGAGGTGGCGAATACCTCCGCCGAACCGGCGCGCGTGACGCTGTATCCCAGCTCCGCGAAGATCAAGCACGGGTCGTTCATCGGAACGTTCGGAAGACACCGGAACGAACTGACCTCCTGGACTTCGCTGGACAGACCGCGGCTCACGGTGCCGCCCCACTCCACAGCCCGCACGTCCGTGACCATCCACGTGCCCAGGGACGCGGCCCCCGGCGAGAGATACGGCGTCGTCTGGGCACAGATGTCCGGAGGCCACGGCCCCGGTGTCACCCTGGTCAACCGCGCCGGCATCCGGCTGTATCTCTCCGTCGGCGGCCACAATCCACCACCGACCAGATTCAGCGTCGACACAATGACCGCCGAACGTGACCCGGCAGGCCACGCGATCGTCAAGGCACAGGTCCACAACACCGGCGGCCGCGCCCTGGACCTTGACGGCACCCTCCACCTGACCAAGGTACAAGGGAGCATCAGCGCCGGCCCCTACCCCGTAGCGCTTGGCACCACCCTTGCACCCGGCCAGTCAGAACCCGTCACAGTCCTGGTGACTGACCAAGTCGCCAACGGCCCCTGGAAAGCGACACTCCACCTCACGAGCGGCCTGTACGAGGAAACCTACAGAGCCCGCATCACCTTCCCCCACCAGTCCGGCCAAGGCCGACCAGCCCGCGCGCAGGCCGTGGCTGACAGCGGTAGTTCCACGGCCCTCTACGTAGGCGCGGCAGGGCTGCTCCTCGGTGGTGCGATCCTGCCCCTCACCATGATGCTGCGCCGCCGGAAGACAGCGTCACAGCGCACGTGAGCAACGCATACCCACCCCCGCTACTTTGCGGCCGGTGTCTGAGCCAGGGCCCACGGAACGAGTCGTTGATCCCCTGGGCGTCATCGCCCTGATGACCAGGAGGCTCACCCGCCGCAGGGTCCGTCCTGCCCAACAGCGCGACGTTATCCCGTACTACCTGGCGCAGACAGCCTGCCCTGCTCACTTAGAAGCCGTATCTCAACCGATCATGGAACGTGCGTGTCGAACAGGTTTCCCGTCGGGGTGATCTTCCCGTTGTGCGCGCATGAAGACAGGGCCTCTCGGTAGCTCGGGGATGCGAATCTGACCGAGCAGTGCCGGGAGGCCCTGGTGTCGTTGTTGTACGCGTCCGAACCCGTTCAGTTCAACTCGGCTGCTCCATCGTGTGATTGCCTCGCGCACGTGTACGGCAACGCGGCCGACCATCCTGACCGGGAACGCCGGTATCCCTCGGACATGACGGACGCGGAGTGGGCGGCCGTCCGGCCCTTGCTGCCGGTGCCGGCCTGGCTGAAGGGCCGGGGCGGGCAGCCCGAGGGCTACTGCCACCGCCAACTGCTGGACGCGATCCGCTACCTGGTCGCGGGCGGGATCTCGTGGCGGGCGATGCCCGCGGACTTCCCCGGCTGGGGCCGGGTTTACGCCTTCTTCCGCCGTTGGCGCGAGCACGGGCTCATCACGGAGTTCCACGACCGGCTGCGCGGTCGGGTGCGTGAGCGGGAGGGCCGTGAGGCCGAGCCGACGGCCGGGATCATCGACGCGCAGTCGGTGAAGGCCGCGGCCTCGGTGCCGTCCGTCTCACGCGGCTACGACGGCGGGAAGAAAGTGGGCGGCCGCAAGCGGCATATCGTGACCGACTGCCTCGGCCTGCTGCTGGTCGTCGCGGTCACCGCCGCGAACATCGGCGACCGGGACGCCGCCACGGGCCTGCTGCAGCGGCTGCGCCGCCTGCACCGCGACATCACTCTCATGTGGGCCGACGGCGGCTACACCGGCTCCCTCGTCGACTGGTGCCGGGACAAACTCGCCCTGACCTTGGAGATCGTCAAGCGAACCGACGACATGACAGGGTTCGTGGTGCTGCCCAGGCGGTGGGTGGCAGAGCGCACGTTCGCGTGGCTGATGCATTCGCGCCGGCTGGCCCGGGACTACGAGACGCTGCCGGCCAGCAGCGAGGCGATGATCCGGTGGTCGATGGTCACGCGGATGAGCCGGCGTCTGACGCGGCCACGGGCCGCCGGCCGACGCTGAACGCCCCCGACGTCTCCAGGAGGAGCCACCCGCGCTCCGCCAGACGCCTGGCCTTCGAGCGCACCCCCTCGACCTTCGCCGACGTCGTCTCCAAGCCCAGCCGAGCCGTGATCTCCCTGGCCTTGAGCGGTCCCTGGCCCGCAGGCTGCCGCTCGTCGAACACGCCCAGAATCCGCTGGTAGTCCGGCGCCAGCACCGTCACCGGCAAGCCTTCACGCCAAGGCGGCACAATCGAACCCGGCACCGGCGCGGGCGCGGTTTCCGCCTCCGCCCCGGTCACGGCGGTGGTCTCGGCAGCCGAGGCTGCCAGGGCCTCGACCAGTTCCTCCCGTGCGATCACCCGCCGGTCCAGCTCGATCTCCGCGGCCTCCAACGCCCCAGCCAGCCGCGCGACTTCCTCCCGCAGTCCTTCCACCCGCACCCGGGCCGCTGTCTCCCGCTCCTCCAGCATTCCCAGCACCGACGCCATCGTGCACCCCTCGATCACGGAGCCGAAACAAGACGCCGCATGCCTCCCTCACTCCGAGCTAGACCATGCCTGACCAGCGAAAATCAAGCGATCACGTTCGGTTGAGATACGGCTTCTGAGTCTCCCGTACGTGTCACGTCTTCTCGACGCCCTCGAAGACCAGCTGCTGATCGGACGCGACGGCAGGACTGTCACCTCGGTCAACTGGCAGGAGCTTCTGCGCACCAGAGCAAGCCACCTCGACCTCATGAAGCAGACCAGCCCGCACGCCATGCTGGCGCCCAACGGGCTGCAACCAGTCCTGGAGCAGCTGGTGGAGCGACAAGGCTTCATCGCAGGAGGCAGGGTGCTGGTCACCGGCTCCTACGCCGCCCGCCCTGTCGCTCCCGTCGCTGTCGGCGGTCAGCTCATGCTCTACGTGACGCCCGGACCGGATTCCATCCGCACTGTGGTCAGAGAGCTCCATCTGCTCCCGGTACCAGAGGCCGCCGATGTTCTGCTGCTCCAGGCTCCGGATCCCGGCGTGCTGCAGCGCCCGAGGCGGTACGACCGCTACTTCCAGGTCGGTTTGAGTCAGCTTGTACTGGACTGTCTCTCCGGTCCGGGCCGTATGCCGGCAGAAGGGGAGAAGGTCCTCGAGTTCATGGAGGAAGAGCGCTTGTGGCGGGTAGACGGTCTTTCTCTCCTTTCCCGGGACGAACCGCACGGACTGTTCTAGGATCTCGCCACCGATCAAGGGGGCGCGATGTCGCAAGCACCTGCAGGTGCGGACCTGGATGAACTCAATGTGGCGGCCCGCAAGGTCCTGCTGGACGCTCTCACCGCGCTCAAAGACCATCGGGACGCGTTGACGGTGGTGGGAGCGCAGGCGGTCTATCTGCGTACCCAGGAGGCAGAGATCCGTAGCGCTGCCTACACCTCCGACGGGGACATCAGCATCGACCCCTCAGCTCGGCGACCAGCCCCTGCTGGAGCAGGCCATGCGCGAGGCGGGCTTCTCACTTCGCGAAAACCAGTCCGGCCTGTGGGAGCGCCCTGAGAAGATCGGCGATGCCACCGTGCCTGTCGAGGTCGACCTTCTCGTCCCCCACCAGCTGGCACCGGTGCCGAACAACAAACGCCGTACCGAGCTGCGGCCCCACAATGAATGGGCCACCAAGAAGGTGCCCGGTCTCGAGGTCGCTGCCGTCGACCGTTCCGTGATGACTCTCCGCAGCCTCACGCCGGGGGACAACCGCGAGGTCGACGCCTACGTCGCCGGACCGGCCGCCCTCCTTGTCGCGAAGGCCTTCAAGCTCGATGAGCGGATCACCGAAGCCGAGGCGAAAAACCGAACCGACCGGCTGTCCAACAAGGATGCCGGTGCGTCTACCGCATCATGGCCGTCGTTCCCCACGAAGAGACAGCCGAGATCTTTCGCGCGCTTCAGTCCAACACCCGCGTCGGTGACGTTGCCGCCAACGGTCTGCTCCGTCTGCGAAAGCTGTTCGGCGGAGCCACCACCCCAGGCACAGAACTCGCCGTCCAAGCCCTTGCTCAAGACGTTCCAGAACGCCGAATCCGTGCTCTCGCTCCTTTCTACGTCGACGCACTGAGCAACTAACCAACCACCGGGCCGCGGCTTTACTCAGTGGCCGCGCGGGTGGACGAACACCGTCTCCCTCCCGAGAGACATGGCACGCAAGACCACATCGGCGGCCGCCGCAGCGGGAATGCCCGGCCCCCTGCCCGTGTTGTGACGGACGTGGTTGTGGAGGGGACAGTGTCCCCGGGCCTCACCTATTGCCTATGAGGAAGATCGTTCGGCTGATGGCTCATGGAGCCTTTCGCCGCGTAGGCGACCGCCCTTC
>NZ_JBVHQD010000032.1:0-68695 GCF_055567595.1 Streptomyces sp. NPDC026515 | reverse complement strand
GTCGAGCGCATGCTGGGCGCTCCCTGGCCGAGCTGATCACGACGCCATAAAAGGCAACATGATGAAACGTGTGAGTCGCTCTCGCGGCGGGCGTCACGGCCCTGTTCCAGAGCGCTCCCGGCATTCGGGTGGCCGGGATGGCTGCATATTGTCCGCAGAACTGGCCTGGGAATCTGTCATAGAAATTGACCATATTCGGGCGCCGCCCTTGCGTAGCGTTGCAGGCGTGAGCACAAACGAAACGAACAGAAGTCTGAGGGCCTCCCCAAGCACACGCGCTGATTGAGCGCACCCAGGCCCCGGCAGCGTCCGGCCGAAGCACGTCTGACGGGCCGAGACCACCGCCGCAGCCACCGTCGGGAGCGGTGTGAACGGACTGCTGGCCACCGTACCTGGTAGCTCGATCACTCCTGCTCTGGATTTGTCCATCCACCAGACAGCCGAGCAGTCGGGGGGACCACATCGCCGGGGGACATGGAAGGGAGAAGCCGTGGGCAGTTCAGCAGAGACAGCAGTCTCCGAGGCTCAGACGGCCATCGAGAGAGTCGACCCAGCGATAGCTCTCCTGGACGAGCAGGGGACGGTGGTCGGATGGTCGCAGGCCGCTCAGCGGCTCGTGGGCTATTCGGCCATGGAGGTGGTGGGGCGGCCCGCCGGTGTTCTGTTGGTGGCCGCTGACGACCGAACAAGGGCTTCACAAGCCGCAGGAGAGAGCACCCTCCGGGGCTGCTGGTCCGGACTTTCGCAGGTGCGCCACCGCGACGGCCGCAGCATCGACGTGTGCCTGTGCGTGTCATCGTTGTCCGGGCATGACGGCCGGGACTGGTGGGTGGTCTGCGCGGCCGACAGGGCCTCGCTTCCCACATGGCCAGCCAAGGCCACGGCGGCGGAGCCGCTCCACGCTAGGCTGACTCTGCCGAGGCCGAGCCGCCTGCCGATCGGCTTCGTCATACGGGACACGCACCTTCGCTGCATCCAGGTGAACGACACCCAGGGTTCCAAGGACGGCATCCCGCTCCACAAGCGGCTGGGCCGCAGGCTGACGGAAGCGGCGCCCGGGGCGAAGGCCGAAACGCTGGAGGCAGTGATGCACCAGGTGCTGGAGAGCGGTGACCCGGCGATCAACGTGGACTACCGTGCCTTCCGGCCAGCCAATGTGCGAAGCAACCGGATGTTGACAGCGTCCTACGTCCGCCTCGACGACGGGCAGGGGCACGCGCTGGGCGTGTGCGTCGTGAGCGTGGACGTCACCGACAGCCGGCGCGCGCGAGAGCGTCTGGCAATCCTCGGCGAGGCCATCAGGCGCATCGGCACCACTTTGGATGTCATGCAGACCGGGCAGGAACTGGCCGACCTGGCCGTGCCGTTCCTCGCGGACTACGCCACCGTCGATCTGGCGGAGTCGGTCCCACTCGGCGAGGAGCCCTTGGCCCATCTCAGCCCACAGGGCGGGCGGATCCCCGTCTTCCGCCGTGCGGGCCTGGCCTCGATCCACCCAGGAACGCCGGAGTCCCTGTTCGCTCGCGGAGAGCCGGTCTTCGTTCCGCCCACCTCGCCCTTCACCGGCGTCCTGCGCTCCGGACTATCCCACTTCGAGCCCACACTGGACGCATCCCCCGGCACATGGCTGGATCACCACGACGCGGCGCGGGCGCAGAAGCTCCGCGAGCACGCCATGCACTCGTTGATGGTCGTTCCGATCAAGGCCCGGGGCGTAATGCTGGGTGTGGCGGTCTTCGTGCGGACGAAGGACGCCAGGCCGTTCGAGGAGGACGACCTGCTCTTGGCCGAGGAACTCGTCAGCTGGGCAGCGCTGGCCTTGGACAACGCCCGCCAATACGTGCGCGAACGCTCCGCGGCTCTCGCCCTGCAGCGGTTGCTGCTCCCCCACCGCCCCGCAGGCGGCTCTGCCGCTGATGTGGCCTGGCGCTACCTGCCGGCCGACAGCCACCACGGCATCGGGGGTGACTGGTTCGACGTGATCCCCCTCTCCGGCGCCCGCGTCGCCCTGGTCGTCGGCGACGCGGTCGGACACGGCATCAACGCGGCGGCGAAGATGGGACAACTCCGCACCGCCATGCGCACCCTCGCCGACATGGACTTGCCTCCCGACGAAGTACTGTCCCGCCTCGACGAGCAGGTCATCCGCCTCACCGAGGCGGAAGCCGAGCCCCGGCACCAGGCCACCACCGCGATGGCCGCCACGTGCCTGTACGCCGTCTACGACCCGGTCACCCGCACCTGCACCATGGCACGGGCCGGCCATCCCCTGCCCGCAATCATCGACCCTTCCGGCCACGTCACCTTCCCCGACCTGCCCACCGGAGCACCGCTCGGCCTCGGACTGGTCCCCTTCGAGTCCGTAACTTGGGAACTTGCCGAAGGAAGCGTGCTCGCCCTCTACACCGACGGTCTCATCGAGGTCCGCGACCAAGACATCAGCGCCGGCATGAACCGCTTGCGCGCGGCCCTCGCACGGCCCGACCTCACACTGGACGATCTGTGCTCTTCCGCAGTGGACACACTGCGGGCCAAGCCGCCGGGCGACGATGTCACCCTGCTCCTCGCACGGACCCGCTCGCTGAACGCAGACCAGGTCGCCTCTTGGCAGTTCCCCAGCGACCCCGCCATCGTCAGCCGTGCCCGAACTCTCGCTACCCGGCAGCTCACTCAGTGGGGACTAGAACAGCTAGCCGAGTCCACGGAGCTGATCGTCAGCGAACTGGTCACCAACGCCATCATCCACGGCAGCAGCGACTGCAACGGCGACCGCACGATCGGCCTACGCCTCATCCGACACGAGATGCTGACCTGCGAAGTCTCCGACGCCAGCAACAGCCACCCGCTTGCGCGGCACGCCCGCACCACCGACGATCACGGCCGCGGCCTCTTCCTCGTCACTCAACTGTCCCGCCGATGGGGAACCCGCCACACCTCGGACGGCAAAATCATATGGGCTGATCAAAAACTGCCAACCGGTGCGTGAAACCACTTACTTGTCCAGCTCAAACGCTTGGAGTCCGGTGAGGTTGATCCCCGGGAGTGGACACCGGGTCTCATGCGACAAGTGACAGCGTACGTGACGTGATCAATTGCTGTTCGAACTCGGCTGATGTGAGGTAGCCGAGCGCGGAGTGCCGACGGCGCCGGTCGCAGTACGACAGCCAGCGGAACACAGCTCCAGCCGGGTCTGTGCCTTCAAGGTCCAGCGGCGGCCATGGAGCAATTCGCGCTTGAGACCCTGGAAGAACGACTCGGCGAGGGCATTGTCATAGCTTGAGCCGACCCGGCCCATGCTGCGCTGGAAGCCGTGCCGGCGGCAGACCTCGGCGAAGGCAGCCGCGCTGTATTGGCCGAGTTCCACTGCTCGTTGCAACACCGGGCTGTTGCAGTGAGCGTAGTTGCTCGGCCAAGACCTCGGCGGGGTCTTCCAACCGAGGATCTTGCGGGTCGGGGCACCCCTGTCGGTGGGGAAAACGACGCCGTGGACCCGGCCGCCGCGGGTGGCCACAGCCCCTTCGATCGCGTCGGTGACCAAGGAAGTGCGCATCTGGTCGGCCGTCGACCAGCCCACCGCCCTTCTCCAGCAGATGTCGATCACCGTGGCGAGACAGAACCATGTCGTGCCGAGGCTGTGTAGGTAATGTCGCCGCACCACCCGCTGTTCAGCCTGCCCGCGGTGAAGTCGCGCATCACCAGCTCCGGCGCGGGCGGCGCGGTCCTGTCCGCGATCGTCGTCCGCTTCATCTTGCGTAGGTGTCGCCCGATGATGTGGTTGATCCGCATCAGCCGGGTGACGCGCCTGCGGTTGATCCTGCGTCCTAACGCACGCAGTTCGGCATGGACGCGCGGGGCGCCGTAAGCGCCCTGATGTTCGGCGGGGCTGCCGCGCCCTCATGGCGCCGTACTCCTGGCATCGTCGGCAGCCATCACTTGAAAAGTGATCACGCCAAATGCATCCGTATGGAGCATATGGCCAGAATCCTCTGTTGCGCCCGGCGGAAGCTGTCGCGGATCGCAGAGCCCTCGGCGCCCGCCGACCGACCGGTGCCCGAAGGGGCAACCTGGTGACGACTGAAAAAGTGAAACATTATGCGCGCATATGACATCTTGGGAGAGTGTCTCCCTGAGCAGCATCCGAAGCGCGGACTGCTGTTGATCGCACTCGCGCTGATCTTGATCATTACCGCTGTGGACATAGGTGTCGGCACCGACATCCATCTGGGCCCGCTTCTGATCATCGCACCAGCTCTGAGCGCCTACTGTGCCGGTCCGTGGGTGACCGCCGTGATCAGTGTCCTCGCGGAGGCCGCTCTATTGATCATCTCTCTGTTCCACGGCCGGCTGACCGCGGCCAACCATGTGGCGCAGCTCCTCGCCCTGGGCGTGCTGTCAGCTCTGATGGTCTTCATCTCCGGTGTGCACGAGCGCCGGAGCCGAGAACTGGGCCAGGTGCGGTTGGTGGCCGACACGACCCAGCGGATTTTGCTGCGGCCCCCACCCCGCCGGACTGGTTCACTGCGGGTGGCCTGGCTGTATCTGGCCGCGGAGGAAGAGGCCCTGATCGGGGGCGACCTTCTGGCTGTCGCCCGCGCCGACTGTCCCTGCACACGCGTGCTCATCGGCGACGTTCGAGGCCATAGCCTGGCCTCCGCCGGAGAAGCCTCGCTGGCAACGAACGCGTTCCGCGAGGGTGCCCACCGTTGCTCCTCCCTGCCCGAACTCGTCACCGCTGTCGAGGACAGCGTCTGCCGGAACCTTGAGGAGGTCGCCGACACCGCGCACGACCCCGGTGAACACTTCATCACGGCCATCTTCCTCGACATCCCCGACGGCGGGTCACACGCCAAGATGATCAACTGCGGCCATCCGCCACCCCTGCTGATTCGTGGCGATCAGCAGGTGACTGCCCTTCACTCCCGCCGGCAGACACCCCCGCTGGGCCTGTGCGCACTCGCAGCGAGGAACGACCGCACCGACAGCTTCTCCTTCGAAACCGGCGACATGCTGCTGCTCTACACCGACGGCGTGATCGAGGCCAGCTCACCGACCGGGGACTTCTACCCGCTCGCCGAACGCGTAGCTTCGTTCCGCGCGTCGACCCCCGACACCCTGCTGCACCACATCCACCAGGACCTGCTCGCACACACCGGCGAACAACTCACCGACGACGCCGCTCTGCTCCTTCTCGAACGCGTCCCATCGCGCACTCACCACCGACGGTCTCGGGCCGGCGCTCAAGGCGTTTGAGCTGGTGGGGTACGACCGCGCGGACCGCGGATCCGCTGATCAGCAGGCCAGGCCTGCCACCACGAGGGGTGGGGGAGGAACCAGGCTGCTTAGCTGTCTGCCAGCCGTACAAGGGCCCGATGTGCAAGCTCAGCCACCAGCCGCAAGTTAGCGGGGTGATCAAGTAATCACCGTCGTGGCGGCCTTCTCGTCGTGCTCGCGCAGCATCCGCATGGGTGGCTGGTGAAGTGTGCTGCCCCTTCTTCGTGCCGGTGGTGATGACGAGGCGCTTGGCGATGTCGCGCGGGCTCATCTCCTGGTCGCGCAGCTGGAGGGCCATGAACAGAATGTCTTCGTCGGTGACGCCCGCGCCGCCGATGGTCTTGCCGCGCTTGCGGGCGGACTCCTGGCTTTCGAGGGTGCGGTCGCGGATGCACTCGCGTTCCATGCCGGACAAGGCCGCCAGTACGGTGAACACGGTCCCGGAGGGGTCGTGCGAGCCCATCAGCTCCCCGGGGAGGACCCCAGGCCGACGTCGCTGGCCTTGAGACGAGCATGGAAGAGTTCGATGCCGCGGCCAAGCCGCTTGTGCTCGTGGACGACGAGGGTCACGGCGACGCCGGAGGGACGGATCTCGCCGGCGTACTTCACGGCGACCTCCAGCTCGGGGCGCCGGGTGGGGCGGGTGGAGATCTTCTCCGAGAAGACCTGGGTCACCCCGGCCTCGGCGAGTGAGTCGAGTTGCGCGTCCAGGGACTGCCGAGCGGTTGAGGCCCATGCCTAGCCGAGGCGGACGTGTCCGACCGGTTCGGCCCCGACGCGGATACACTTTCGCCAGGTCAGCGGTGTGGCGGCGAGCCAGGCCAGGTCATCGGCGGGGGTTCGGCCCTCCATCTGGCAGAGCAGCCCGTCAGCACCGAGGGCGTCGACGAAGCCGGTGCGCCACCGGTCCCGCACCGGGTGCCACTTGCCGCTGTCGGGGTCCTGCTCCCACTTCGTCTTGCCCCGTCGGGTCTCGTCGATGCCCAGCACACTCACCTCGGGCAGTGACCCAGAAGCTCAACCGGTACGGCATCCCGGTTCGCACCGTCCGCAACGCGGCGCTGGCCGCACTCGCTGCTGATCTCCCCAGCCCGATCCTCGCCGACCTGACCGGGATGCACCGCCACACCGCACTCCGCTGGTCGCCTCCGCCCGACGCGACTGGCCCGATCACGTCGCCGCGCGAGCCGAGGACAAACCAGGAGACGTCGTTCCAGCCGTCGACTAGTCTCGGGAGGTTGTTCTTCACGTCTTGAGGAGGAGACCATCTTGGCCCAGCCGTTCCCGCCCATCGAACCGTACGCGCACGGTCTCCTCGATGTCGGCGACGGAAACCGGATCTACTGGGAGACCAGCGGGAATCCCAACGGAAAGGCGGCTCTGTGCGTGCACGGCGGGCCCGGCAGCGGGGGGCGCCGTGGCAGCCGCAAGATGTTCGATCCCGAGGTCTACCGGATCGTCCTGTTCGATCAGCGCGGCTGCGGCGAGAGCCGACCTCACGCCTCCGACCGGTCCGTCAGCCTCGATCACAACACCACCGACCACCTCATCGAGGATATGGAGCGGCTACGCGAGCACTTGGGCATCCAGCGATGGCTCCTCTACGGCGGCTCCTGGGGTTCAACACTGATCCTCGCCTACGCTGAGCGCTATCCCGAGCGAGTCTCCGAGGTTGTCATCGTCGGCGTCACCATGACCCGGCCGGAGGAGACCGACTGGCTCTACCACGGCGTCGGACGTCTGCTGCCAGGCCCCTGGGAGACATTCCGCGACGCACTTCCGGAGGCGGACCGGAGCGGCAATCTCGTGGCCGCCTACAACCACCTGCTGAACAGCCCTGATAAGGCTGTCAGGGTGAAGGCGGCACGGGACTGGTGTGCTTGGGAGGACGCTGTCATCGCCCACGAGGTGCTTGGTCATCCGGGCGCCTACAGCGACAAGACTGACAACGCACTGATGGCATTCGTTCGGATCTGTGCGCACTACTTCGCGAACGATGCCTGGCTTGAAGATGGACAACTGCTCCGTGACGCACATCGGCTGGCCGGTATCCCAGCACTGCTGATCCACGGCCGACTCGACCTCGGCAGCCCACTGAAGACCGCGTGGGAGTTGTCCAGAGCATGGCCGGATGCGGAGCTGCAAGTGATCGACGACTCCGGCCACACAGGCAGTCCCGCGATGCAGGACGCGGTCCGGGAGGCGATCGCGCGGTTCGGCAGGAGCGGACGCTGATCGGCATCGCTGCGCCGTGCTCTGTCGCCCCACGAGAGCGTCGGAGGACCGGAATAGCGCACGGTCGGAATAAACCCCTCCCGCCAGTAGTGCTCGAGCTCCGCTCCGGCTGCTGTCCACTGGCGGCCCCCGGCCGTCACCTGATCCATGGACACGTCTTCAAGACCGTCGGCGACGAAAACGGAAATCACCTCTCCAGCGGTATTGGGCGGGACATTCCCTGGATCGCGATCACTCCCGTGGCCAAAGCGATCCGCGTCCTCGAACGCATCGTCCCCGCCGAGGCCCTGCTCTTCGACGCGACCACCCACGGCTTCGCTCACCGACGAGAGAACGACGGTCCCCCGACGGCCATCTCCTTCGGCCAGCGCATCGGCGACTTCGTCCCCTGGGCGAATGAGCTCGACGAGAATCTCGGCCGGCCGCACGAGACCATCCCCTAGCCTCCCCGTTTCAGTTGGGTTGGCTGAGCTGGGCTGACTGTGGTGGGCTGTGGCTGTCGGCGGTGGGCATGGCTGGGGCCCGGCGCTCGGCCGGGTGCTCCAGGGTTCCTCGGGTCGTGGGTGGGCAGAGGCAGCGCCGCTGATCAGGTGGCTGGCCTTGGTAGGGCCGCGAGGCAGGTGAAAGCGTGGGTCAGCTCATGCCGCCAGGGCCAGCTGGCGGCGATCCGGAGGTGGAGGCGACGGGCTCCGCGGGTGATGCGGGCAGCTGCGTGCAGCAGCGGGTAGCGGAGCTTCTTCGGCTCGGCGGAGGCCAACTCGCCGACCAGCAGCAGCCTCTGGGTCCAGGCGATCAGGTCGGTAGCGGTCAGGGCCAGCTCCAGCCAGGCGGTGTTGATCGCGAAGTGGCGGGAGGGGAAGCGGCCGAGGCCGGTGGTCTTGCCGCAGCGGATACGGTCCTCGACGCGGGCATGCGCGCGGTGGCGGACCTCCAGATACTGCAGGGAGCCTTCGCCGTCCGGGGTGTCGGTGAGGAAGACCTGGTGGCGCATGCCCTCGTCCAGGTCGAACAAGGACAGCTGGGCGCCGGGGTGCGGGCGCTCGCGCCGGACGATGATCCGGGTCCCGTCCGGGTGCCCGGCCAGATCCACCATGCCGGTCAGTTCGGCCACTTCGGCGCCGGTCCGCAGGGTGCCGTCCTGCTCAAGGGCGGGGTGCCATAGGTGGTTGGGCAGGGCCCGGATTGCACGGCGGACCGGGTCGGTGACGGCGTATCCGACGGAGAAGGCGGTCTGGATACCCCGCTCGCGCAGTGCTCGGACGTGGGCGAGGAAGGCTTTCGCGCCTCCGGCACTGTCCGCTCGTATCAGGACAGGGGTGCCGTGGCGGTGGGCGTCGGGGATCTGGGCCAGGGCCGTGTCCAGGACGGTGATGTGGTCGGCGGCGGTGTTGGCGCCGGCGTGGCCCTGCCGCAGCACCCCGGCCAGGGCCTCGCCGGTGTTGTCCAGGAAGCACAGCAGCGGGTGGTAGCCGAAGCCGCGTTTATAGGTCGCCGCCGCCTGCTCCTTCTCCGAGTGGCAGGTGACGAGTGTGGCGTCGATGTCGAGGATCAGGCCGGGCAGGTCGCGTCCACCGGCGCGGGCCGCAGGTATGCCGTCCCCGGTCTCGGCGGCTTGCAGCCAGGCGATCTCCCGGGCGGTGGCCCTCGCCGAGCTCAGGCGGGCGAGTGCGGCCGAGTCGATGCCGGCCAGCAGGCGCCAAGCGGTGGGAGTGGAGGCGACCGGGCCGAACACCTCCGCCTGGTCTCGCAGCAGGGCCAGGTCCGCTATCGCCTCGCCGCCGTCGGCGAGCATCACCGCCAGGTCGACCGCGATCCGCCCGGGGTCGTGTCCGGTGCCACGCGGTCGCAGCCTGCGCAGCGCGTCCGCGAACGCGCCGGTCAAGCCAGTGACATCGGCGAGATCGGCCAGCAGGCGGGATCCGGCGTGACTGACCACCCCGGATCCGTCGGCCGAGACGACGAGCTGGGGACGCGACCCGGTAGTGTGCACGCAGAAAATGCCTTCCTGCTGTGGTGACGGAAGCCCTAGAAAAGCCTCATCATCCCAGCTCAGAAGGCACTTTCGTGTTACCGCTCAGGATCCGGATGCCACCGCAAGTGAAACGCGGAGGCTAGATGAGGGGTAGTTCCCCGCCGTCGACGGTCAGGCTTACTCCGGTGACCCACTGGGCCCGGTCCGATACGAGGTAGGCGACGGCCTCGGCGATGTCGCGCGGGTCTCCGGGACGACCCAGAGGGATGCCCGCTGTGGTGGCGGCAAGCGGGACGTCCATCGCGTCGGCGAAGTTCTGGCGGATCGCGTCGGCGCCCGGGGTGAGCACGTTGCCGGGGACGATCGTGGTGACGCGGATTCCGGCAGGCGCGAGCTCGGAAGCGAGCGCCTTGCTGTAGGCGCTGAGGGCTGCCTTGGCGGCAGCGTAGTGAGCCAGCGGCGGCGGCGGCGTGAGGGCCGCTCCCGAGGAGATGTTGACGATCGCGCTGCCCGACCCGGCCTCGCGCAGCGCCGGCAGCAGCGCGTTGTTGACCCTCACGGCGGACAGGTAGTTGAGGTCGAGCGCGTCGATCCATTCCTCATCGGGGATGGACGAGGGGCCTCCGATGTGGGCGCGTGCCGCGGCCGCGTTATTGACCACGATGTCGACGCCGCCGAGCTCGTCGAGCGCCGCCGCAGCGAATGCCTGCACGCCCGCGAGCGTGCTGATGTCGCCCCGAATGAAGGTGGCGGCCTTCGGCGTCTCGTCGGAGGAGTTGCGCGCCGTGGTGACGACGGTCGCGCCGCCGTCGAGCAGCCGCTGCACGATGGCCGCGCCGATCCCGCGAGTGCCTCCCGTGACGATCGCGCGCTTTCCTGCGAACTCAGTGGTGTCGGGTGAAGTGCTAGTTCTGAACATACGGTCCACAATAACAGATTCTGGACCGATGGTTCAGAACGGCGTACCATGGAGGCATGGGGCGACCACGGAAATTCAGCGAGCAAGACGTCCTGGCCACTGTGCGCCGGCAGTTCAATGAAACCGGCTACCACGGCACCTCGGTCGACGATCTCTCCCGCGCGACAGGGCTCAGCAAGGGAAGCCTCTACGGCGCGTTCGGCGACAAGGAGGCCCTGTTCCAGCGAATATTCGAGGAGTACTGCGCAAACTCCGACGAGGCCGCCGCCGCCCTGCTCGAAGGCCCGGAGGACCAGGCCCTCGACCGCCTCCGCAAATGGCTCACGGCGCCGGACAACCACACCGGTCAGCCCGGCTGTCTGCTGGCCAAGGCCACGGCCGAACTGGCGTCGGAGAACGACGCCATCGCGACCAGGTCACTCGCGGCGTACGAAGTGCTGCTCGACAGCTGCCGCCGACTTGTCGAGCAGGCGCAGCGCGCCGGGCACGTGGATCCGGCCACCGACGCCGAGGCGCTCGGCGGACTGATCCTCACCACGCATCGCGGGCTCGAAGCGCTCGCCAAGGCAGGGGTCGACGCGAAGACCAGGAACCGAATCGCCGACGCCGCGATCGACAGCATCGCACTGCCGGTTTCTTGACCCTGGAGCCGGCAGTTCCCGTCTGCGGCCCGGCAGACCTTGGTGCTCGGTCCTCTGCGGGAGCGGCCGGTGGCACGGTCGTGGGGCGTGCCCCGCCGGGGCCCTTTTCTACGGGCCCGGGCCGCGTGCGGATGCGTGCGCACGATGGTGCAGTCCACCGAGACCGCCCAATTCAGGTCCTCATCGGCGTCGGCCTGGGTCATCAGCTCGGTGAAGACCCGCTCCCAGGTACCGTCGACCATGCCTATCCGCAACCGGCAAGCCGCTGCGGCAACACGTCATGCACGTCAGGCAGTTGAGCGGGGCCAAGCAGAGGCGTGCCGTCGAGGTGTCGGGGTTCCGGCTCCAGGACCCGCACGGCAGGATCCTCGGCATGGCGGTGTCCACGGTCGGCGTCACCGACCAGGAGCGGACCCGTGACTGCGGGTGCATCCTGGGCCGTGGCGGACGGCGTTCGTGATCAGCTCGCCAGCGATCGACTCCGCGCTGAGAGCTGTCTCTTCACCGTTGGGGTTGTCCCGTGAGGGCCATGTTGTGGAGGCGGGCAACGCCGAGCATGGCCTGAGAAGGCTCAGCCACCGGACGGCAGGCAGATCATCGCGCGTCCGAGGCCCCGATGAAGCTGGGATCGCTGCGCACCGGCCGCGCTCGGATGGGTGAGCGCCGGGCCAGCAGCCATCCCATCAGCGCGGCGGCGAGGTGGCGAAGGCCGCGGTCAGGCCGGTGGCATCGGCCAGTTCGGCCAGTAGACGGGAGCCGGCATGGCTGACCACCCCGTGGCCGTCGGCCGAGACGACGAGTTTGGGGCGGGACCCGGTAGTGTGCACGCAGAAAGTGCCTTCCTGCTGTGAGGACAGAGACCTTCGACAAGTCTCATCCTCCCAGTTCAGGAGGCACTTTCGCTTTCCCGCTCAAGATCCGGACGCGCAGCAAGTGAAACGGCGAGGCTAGTACTGCAACGGTGTCTACCGTGACTGCTGGCCAGGTCGGTCGTTGGTGTGGTTATGGGTGGGGACCTTGCTGATGTGCGTGGGGGGCGAAGGAACTGGATGCGGTGCACGGGCGGTTCGTGCACCGGTTCAGCCGGTCGGAGCCTCGGGAGAACTCCCAGATCGGGGTCTTCCTCGCCTATGCCACCGGCCGTGGCCGCACGCTGATCGACCGCCGTTTGCATCTGCCCACCTCATGGACGGATGACCGTTCGACCGCCCCGTCCACGACCTCTTTCCCTGCCTGCCACGGCAGAAATGGAAGCGCCGCTCCTGCGGCGAGGGCGCTCACGGCCGGCGGATCTACGACTGGGCCCGTGTCGAGGTGAGACCCTGGCACCGCGAAGACCGCCGGCACTGGGTCATCGCCCGCCGCAGAGTCAGCCGGCCCGAGGAGATCTCCTACTACATCGCCTACTGCCCCGACGACACCACCCTGGACCAGCTGATCCACAACCCCGGCAGCAGATGGGCGGCCGAGGAATGCTTCCAGACCGCCAAGCAGGAAGGCGGCCTCGACGAACTACCAGGTCCGCCGCTACGCCGGCTGGCACCGCCACATGACTCTCGCCATGGCCGCCAACGCCTGCCTCACCGTCCTGCGCGCCCGCCACCTGGACACGGAGAAAGCAGAAACGGATCCTCCCAGCTCATCCACCTCAGTCTCGCCGAGATCCGACGACTGATCACCCGCCTCACCCACCGCCGCCCCGCCACCGTCGACCACATCCTGCACTGGTCGACATGGCGCCGACGACGCCAACACCAAGCCCGCACCAGTCACTACAAACGACGCGGACACAGCCCCTGAAAGCTGCCCAGCAATCAGAACAGACACCGTTGCAGTGCTAAGGCAACATCGGTCGGCCTTCCTGGTCGTACCGATCGGAGGGGACATCACCGACGCGGACTCCTTGCGGCGGGCCTCGGCGAGTGTTTGATCAGGATGCGCCGGCCGACACGGGCGGGCGCGGGGGGTGCCGCGCCCGTCGGACGTCGTGGGCACCTGTCTCTGACGGGCCTGCGGGCGCGACGCCGTGTCACCCGGGCGCGTCCAGGCCGGGCAGGGCCGCCACCACGTCGATCTCCACGAGGATGTCCACCAGGTCGGACCCCACGGTGGTGCGTACGGGGCAGGGGTCCTCGAAGAAGGCGCGGTAGGCCGCGTCGTACTCGGCGAAGTCCCGCTTGAGATGCTGGAGGTGCGTGGTGACCTTCACGACGTCCCGCATGGTCAGCCCCTCGGCGGCCAGGACCGCGCGGATGTTGCGCAGCACCTGTGCGGTCTGCGCGCCGACGCCCTGCGGGACCTCGCCGGTGGACGGGTGCTGCGGGCCGAAGCCAGCCGTGTAGAGGAGGCCGCCTGCGACGATTCCCTGGGAGTAGGCGCCGGCCGGACGTGGTGCGTCGGGGGTGCTCACGCCCCGCTTGCCGTTGGGTGTGTCGGTCATCCGGTCAGGTCTCCGTCGCGCTCGTTGACGGCGGCGTAGTGGAGGAGCTTCTCCTCGTCGACCGTGACGCCCAGGCCGGGCCCGGACGGGACGTGCAGTCGGCCGTTCTCCAGGTGCAGGGGCTCGATGATGTCGTCCGCGTGCAGGTAGTACATGCTGTCGATGGCCCGTGACAGGACGGGGGTGCTCGCGACCACGGCCAGGTGTGCCGCGGTGGCGATGCCGAGTTCGCCGCCGCTGTGCAGGTTCATGCCCAGGCCGAAGGTCTCGCAGTGCGCGGCGAGCGCCTTTGTCGCGGCGATACCACCCCATTTGTAGACGTCGCCGTGGATGACGTCGACGGCGTTGAGCCGCATGGCCGGGGCGAACTCCTCGAAGCGGACGACGCACATGTTGGTGCACAGCGGGATGCGGACCTTCGCCTTGACCTGGCTCATCCCCTCGATGCCGACGCAGGGGTCCTCCAGGTACTCCAGGTCGAGTTCCTCCAGGGCGATGCCGGCGCGTACCGAGTCCGGCACTGACCAGGCCGCGTTGGGGTCGACGCGCAGGTTCAGGTCGGGCAGCGCCTCGCGTACGGCGCGCAGGACGGCCACGTCTCCGCGGGAGTCCCGGGTGCCTTTGAGCTTGACCGCCTGGAAGCCGCCCTCGGCGACGACGCGTACGGCGTGCTCCGCCATGGCCTTGGGCAGGTCGGCGCCGGTCGCACCGGGTGCGTCGGCGCGAGTGATCAGCGCGGTGATCGGGACCTCGTCGCGCACGGGGCCGCCGAGCAGGTCGGTGACGGACTGGCCGGTGGCCTTGCCGATGGCGTCCCAGCAGGCGACGTCGACGGCGGCGATCGCCGCGTAGCCGAGGTAGCCGTAGAAGAAGGGGACCATGTGCTGCCTGCGGTGGAAGCTCTCGACCGCGAAGGGGCTCGTGCCGATCAGGTCGGGAATCAGCCGGCGGACGATCGCGGCGACCGGCCGGCCCCACATCGTCTCGCCCCAGCCCTCGACGCCCGTGTCGGTGCGCACGCGGACGACGGTGCGGGTCTCGCCGGTCTTGGTCTCGAAGGAACTCGTGAAGGGATTGACGAGTGGGAGGTTGACGACCCACACGTCGACGTCGGTGATCTTCATTTCTTCTCCTTGCTTCATCGGGCTGACCGGCTCGCGGTGTCGAAGGCCCGGATCGCGTCCGCCAGTGCGCGCGCCCGGTCGTCCAGGAGCAGGCCGCCCCGGTCGGCGTCGGAGCCGGAGGGGTCGTCGGTGGAGCCGCCGACCCGCTCCCACTCGCCGTGGCGTTCCACGGTCAGGCCGGGGTGGGGCGGGTTGTCGAACAGGGGTGGAGGTTCGACGGGGATGCGGGCGGGTACGGGGGTGCGCACCAGGTCGGGGTGGGCCGCCAGCATCAGGGACGTCTCGAACCATCCGGCGTGTCCCGGGGTGACCTCGGGCCGGCCGGCCGGGTCGTCGCCCGTGGCGAGGGTCCAGTAGGAGCAGGCGGCGGCCGTCACCTCGGCGCGCAACGCGAGCCGTTTGACGGCGAGCCGCATGATCTCGTCGTTGCCGCCGTGGCCGTTGACGACCATGATGCGGCGGCAGCCGCTGGTCACCAGGGAGTCGAGGACGTCGTCCAGGACCGCGGCCAGGGTGGCCGCGGACAGCGAGACGGCCGCCGCGAACAGGTGGTGTGGGCTGTGCCCGAAGGGCAGGGCGGGCAGTCGTACGACGCGGGGCGCCTCGGGCTCACGGTCCAGGAGGTCCAGTGCGCGGTCGACGACCTCTTCGACGAGCAGGGTGTCGGTGCCCATCGGCAGGTGCGCGGCGTGCTGCTCCTGCGAACCGATGGGCAACAGGACGATGCCCTCCTCGCCGGCCCGGCGTACCTCACGCCAGGTGAGATCGGTCAGCCTCAATTGACTCACAGTGCTACCTCTCCGAAACGGGGCCATGGCAGAGTCGGCGCATGGTCCACAAAAGTTCCCTGTTGCGACTGGTCCCCGACGCCGCGGAGCAACCGGCCCCTCCTCCCGCGGCACCGCGGCTGGGCGCCGTCGAACTGGTGCCCGGCCGGGTCAGGGCGGCCGTGCTGTCGATGGCCGGCCGGGTCCTGGACCGTACCGAGTCGTCTTACGACGCGGCGCGTGCCGTCCCCGCCGACATCGACCGGGCGCTGGCCCGGGTCGCGCCCCTGTTCGCCGGCCGTCCACTGGAGGGGATCGGGGTGGCCGCGGCGGGGCTCGTGGATCCCGGCGCGGGACGGATCCTGGAGGTCAACGACGTTCCCGCGCTGCGCGGCTATCCCGTGGCCGACCGGCTGGCCGCGCTGACCGGGGCCGGGGTGCGGGTGGAGCACCGGGCGCGGCTGCAGGTGCTGGGCGACCGCTGGTTCGGTGCGGGCCGCGGGCGGCGTACGTTCGCCTCGGTGTCCACCGGTGAGGTGCTGGGCGTGGGCATCCTGTACGACGGTGAGGTGATGGCCCCGCCGGGCGGCCGCAGCGGCGCGCACATGACCGTGTCGGCCAGCGGTGAGCGCTGCACCTGCGGCAGCCGGGGCTGCTGGAAGACGCTGGCCACCACCGGCTGGCTGCGGGCGCGGGCGAGTGCCGCGGGGCTCGGTGCGGCGTGCTCGCTGGAGTCGCTGGTCGCCTGCGGTGATCCGCTGGCCGACCGGGTGGTGGAGGAGTACGCGCACAACCTGGCTCTGGGGCTGGTGAATGTGCAGCAGCTCTTCGCGCCGGGCCTGTTCATCCTGCACGGCGAGGCCCGCGAGGGCGGTGAGCGGTTCCGCGTCGTGGTGGAGGAGCGGCTGCGGGACGCGGTCGCCTTCGCGGGGGCCGAGCAGCCACGGGTGCTGGTCGGTACGGCGGCCGTCGACGACGTGGCGCTGCTGGGCGGGGCGGGGCTGGTCCTGTCCCACTCGTAGGGCGGGTGCGGAGGCGGGGGCCTGTGCCGTGGGCACGGGCGCCGCCTCCCGTGGGGCGGGCCTGGTCATCGGCTCTGCGCGGCCGCCGTCGCCGCGGCCCGCTCGGCGGCCCGGCGACCCCGGCGCGGGTCGAGGACCGGTACGGCGTCGAGCAGGCGCCGGGTGTAGGGATGCCGCGGGTCGCGCAGCACCGCCGCCGCCTCGCCGACCTCGACGAGGCGGCCCTTGCTCATCACCGCGACCCGGTCGGCGACCTGGGCCACCACGGCGAGGTTGTGGGAGACGAACAGATAGGTCAGGCCGAGGCGTTGCTGGAGTTCGGCCAGCAGATCGAGGACGGTCGCCTGCACGCGGACGTCCAGGGCGCTGGTGGGTTCGTCGAGTACCAGCAGGCGGGGGTGGAGCGCGAGGGCGCGGGCGATGGAGACGCGCTGGCGCTGGCCGCCGGAGAACTCGTGGGGGTAGCGGTCCTGTATGCCGGCGTCCAGACCCACGGCTTCGAGGAGTTCCCCGACCCGTTCCCGGTTGCGGGTCCGGGCGCGCCGTCCGCGGGCCTCGGGATCGTGGGTGACCAGGGGCTCGGCGACGATGTCGGTGATGCGCATGCGCGGGTTCATGCTGGAGTAGGGGTCCTGGAGGACGACCTGCATCTGCCGCCGGATGCCGCGCAGTTGGGCCGCGGAGAGGGATGCGAGGTCCTGTCCGTCGAAGCGCACGCTGCCGGCGGTGGGTTCGAGCAGGCCGAGCAGCAGCCGGGTCAGGGTGGTCTTGCCGCAGCCGGACTCGCCGACCAGGGCGAGGGTTTCGTTCTGGTGGACGTCCAGGGAGACGTCGTCGACGGCGACGTGGGTGTGCCGGGTGCCGAATTCCTTGCGCAAGCCGACCAGTTCGAGGATGACCGGAGCGGGTGGGGTCGCCGCCTCGGGAGTGGACGTGGGTGTGGTGCCGTCGGTGCTCATGCCGCCTCCAGTCGCGGGGTGGCCGCCAGCAGTGTGCGGGTGTAGGGGTCGGCAGGCCGGTCGAAGACGTCCAGGACGTCGCCGGTCTCGACGACCTTGCCCTGGTTCATGACCACGACCCGATCGGCGGTCTCCGCGACGACGGCGAGGTCGTGGGTGATGAGGAGCACGGCCATGTCGTGCTTGTGCTGGAGGGTGACGAGCAGGTCGAGGATCTGGCGCTGCACGGTGACGTCGAGGGCCGTGGTCGGTTCGTCCGCGATCAGGAGACGGGGGCGGGCCACCAGGGCCGTGGCGATCATCACCCGCTGGCGCAGGCCGCCGGAGAGTTCGTGCGGGTACTGGCGGTAGCGTGCGGCCGGATCGGGGATGCCGACCTCGTCCAGGGCGGCCAGTGCGACCTCGGCGGCGTCCGCGCGGGACATGCCGGTGTGCAGCCGCAGGACCTCGGCGACCTGGCTGCCGACGCGCTGGAGCGGGTCGAGGCAGGTCATGGGGTCCTGGAAGACCATGGCGATGTCGCGTCCGCGGACCTTGCCGAGTTCTTTCTCGGAGAGTTTCAGCAGGTCGCGGCCGTCGAACCGGATCTCGCCCCCGGTGTAGACGCAGGGCGGGCTGGGGTTGAGGCGCAGCACGGACAGCGCGGTGGCGCTCTTGCCGCTGCCGGACTCCCCCACCACGGCCAGGGTTTCACCGGCGTGGACGTGCAGGGAGACGTCCTGGACGGCGTGGACGACGGAGGTGGGGAGCCGGAAGTCGACGCTGAGGCCGTCGATCGCCAGCAGCGGCTGCTCGTCGTCCGGCCGCCGGGACGGTTCGGGGGTGGGTCGGTCGTTGGTCATCGGCGGTAGGCCTTCGGGTCCGCGACGTCCCGCAGGGCGTCGCCGGTGATGTTGATGGCGAGGGAGGTCAGCATCAGGGCGATGCCGGGGAAGACGGCGACCCACCAGGAGGTGCCGAGGTAGAGCTGGCCGTCGGAGAGCATCGCGCCCCAGGTCACGGTCTCCTTGGGCACGCCCAGGCCGAGGTAGCTCAGGGAGGCCTCGGCGACGATGGCGGCGGCGACGTGCAGGGTGCCGATGGTGGCCAGCGGTGCCATCACGTTCGGCAGCAGGTGCCGGCGCATGATGGTGACGTCCTTGACACCGATGGCGCGGGCCTCGGTGATGAAGTCGCGGCTGCGCAGCGACATCACCTCGGAGCGTACGACGCGGGCGTAGGAGACCCAGCCGGTGAAGCCGAGGACCAGGATCACCATCCACAGTCCTGAGCCGAAGAAGCCGACGACGGCGAGGGCCAGCAGCAGCGCCGGAAAGGCGAGTTGCACATCGGCCAGACGCATGAGGGTGCGGTCGGCCCAGCCGCCGAGGTATCCGGCGGACAGGCCCACGACGGTGCCGATGACACCGGCGAGCAGGGCGGCGCCGGCGCCGACGAGCAGGGAGACCCGGGCGCCGTAGACGACGCGGGAGAGCATGTCGCGGCCGAGCTGGTCGGTGCCCAGGAGGTGGGCGCCGCTGCCGCCGTGCTGCCAGGCGGGAGGCCGGAGTCGTAGCAAAAGATTCTGGGTGTTGGGGTCGTAGGGGGCGATCAGCGGTGCGAACAGCGCGGCGACGAGCAGCAGCGCGAGGACCGCGAGGGCCACCACGGCGAGCCTGTTGCGCAGCAGCGCCCGCAGGACGACGGACCGGGAACCGCTGCCGGAGCCGGGGCCGCCGGTCGCTGTCCGCGCCGCGGCCCGGTCGGTCGTGGCGGGGGTCGTGACGGTCATCGTGACGTCCTCACCCTCGGGTCGAGGAAGCTGTAGGAGAGGTCGACGAGCAGGTTCACCACGACGAAGGTGGTGGCGAAGAACAGGACGGCGGCCTGGACGAGCGGGAAGTCGCGGTTGGAGATCGCCTCGACGGTGAGCTGTCCGACTCCCGGCCAGGAGAAGACCCGTTCGGTGAGGATCGCGCCGCCGAGCAGGTTGCCGACTTCGAGGCCGACGACGGTCACCACGGGCAGGGAGGCGTTGCGCAGTCCGTGCCGGAGGACCACCTGGAGGGGGCCGAAGCCCTTGGCGCGGGCGCTGCGGATGTGGTCCGAGGAGAGCACGTCGACGAGCGAGGAGCGCAACAGCCGTGCGACGACGGCGACGGAGTACACGGCGAGGGTGATCGCGGGCAGGATCAGGTTGGCGAAGGTGCCGTAGCCGGAGGCGGGCAGGACGCGCAGCCAGACGGCGAAGACCAGGATGAGCAGGATGCCGACCCAGAACGGCGGGGTGGACTGGCCGAGCAGGACTCCGGTCATCACGGTGCTGTCGGTGCCCCGGCCGCGTCGCATGGCGGCGAGGATGCCCGCCGGAATCGCGATGACGAGGGTCACGGCGAGAGCGGCAGCGGCGAGTTCGAGGGTGGCGGGCAGCCGGTCGGCGAGGATCTCGCTCACGGGCTGGCCGTAGACGAGGGAGTCGCCGAAGTCGAGGTGGAGTAGCCCCCAGAGGTAGTCGAGGTACTGGGAGAGCAGGGACTGGTCCAGGCCCAGGGAGTGGCGCAGCGCCTGCTCCTGTGCGGCGGTGGCGTCCGGCGGCAGCAGGATCTTCACGGGGTCACCCGACAGGCGTACCAGGAAGAAGGCGACGGTCGCCGTGCAGAAGAGGACGAACACGGCGATGGCCAGGCGTTTGCCCACGTCGCGCAGGAGTCCCGTCCTGCGGCCGGGGCGGGCGGCCGGGGCCGCCGGTGCGGGTGGTCGGTCGAGGGTCGGTGTGCTCACCGGGTCACCTCCGCGCTCTCCATGGCGAGGACGCCCGCGGATCCCGGCGTCCAGCGGGGCCGGTCGTTGCGGGCGTAGATGTTGTCGATCTGGTAGAGGAAGACGAAGGGGGCTTCCTCGCGCATCAGCCGTTGCAGGTCCGAGAGGGCCCGGGTGCGCTCGGCCGGGTCCTCGGCAAGCTCCTCGGTGTCGATGAGGCGGTCCGCCTCCTTGGAGTGCCAGCGGCTCTGGCGCCGGTCGCTGCGGACGTTGGACTGGACGATGCTGGCGCCGTCCAGGGTCCACACGGTGCTGGCGGCGAGGTAGATCGGGCCGAGTGCGCCGCGGTTGTCCGAGGTGAGCCGGGCGGAGTAGGTACCGGGGTCGAGCAGGTCGACGCGGGCGTCCACGCCGACGCGGGACAGCAGTCCGGAGAGGGCCTCGGCGACGTTGGCGTCGACGTTGGAGGCGGTGAGCGTGGTGGCGAAGCCGTGGGGGTGGCCGGCTTCGGCGAGCAGACTGCGCGCGGTGTCCAGGGAGCGGGTGAAGGGCTTGACCGTGGGGTCGAAGCCGAAGGCGCCCCGTGGGACGAGGGCGGGGGTCTCGGTGGCCTTGCCGCCGAGTACGGCCTTGATCAGGAGCGGTACGTCGATCGCGTGGTTCAGTGCCTGACGTACTCGGCGGTCCTGGAGGGGGCCGCGTTCCAGGGTGTTCAGCGACAGGTACGCGGTGCGGATCCCGGTGTGGCCGTCGATCTTGATTCCGCCGTAGCCGTCGAGCTGCTGGGCGGCGTCCGGGGTGAGTCCGGCGACCAGGTCGACTCCGCCGCTCTGCAGGGAGGCCAGTGAGGAGGAGGCGTTGGGTGCGGGGCTGAAGACGACGCCGTCGAGTGCGGGGCGGCCGTTCCAGTGGTCGTCGTAGGCCCGCATACGCAGTTCGTGGTCGCGCTGCCAGCTCTCGAAGACGAAGGGGCCGGTGCCGACGGGGTGTTCGGCGAACGCGGCGTCGCCGGCCTCGGCGAGGTGCCGCGGCGGCACCACGACGCCTCCGAACAGGGAGAGTTTGGCGGGCAGGATCGGGTCGTGCACGGTGGTGTGCACGTCCACGGTGTGCCGGTCGACGACGGTGACGCCTTTGACGAAGCGCAGCTCGACGATGGGCGACTTGGTCGCAGGGTCGAGGAGGCGCTCGATGCTGAAGGCCACCGCGTGCGCGTCGCACGCTTCGCCGTTGTGGAAGGTCACGCCGGGGCGCAGGGTGAAGCGCCAGGTGTGCGCGGCGGTCGCCTTCCAGGACAAGGCCAGCCTGGGGTGCAACCGGTTGTCCCGGCCGCGGGTGGTGAGTGTGTCGAACATGTTGATCAGCACGTTCATCGACACCATGTCGCCCTGCTTCTGCGGGTCGAGTGTCTTGGGGTCGCCCGGCTGGGAGACCCGCAGGACGTTGCCGGCTCTGTCCGCCGCGGCCGTCGTGCCGCACGCGGTCAGGAGCGCAGGGGCGCTGAGGGCTCCGAGCAGCAGACCACCGGTCCGCAGGACCTGACGCCGGCCGGGACGGCTGCTGCCCGCCGTGCACCCTTGAAGAAATCGTTCCACTGAAGAACACCTCCGTTCCGTCAGATGGAATGCGGTTGGGTTAAGCTAAGCGACATGGTGAAAGCGGTCAACACCCGGTCGGTCGACCAGGAACTCGTCAAGGGCCCCGTCGACAAGGCCATGGAGGTGCTCGAAGCGCTCGTCCAGCCCGGCAGTCCGCATCGGTTGGGGGAGATCGCGAGCCGTACGGGGCTGACCAAGCCCACCGTCCACCGGCACCTGCGCACCATGGCGGAACACGGTTTCGCGGAGGCGACCGAGGGCGGCAGCTACCGTCCCGGTCCGCGCCTGCTGGGCCTGGCCGCGGCGGCGCTCAACGACAGCCGCGTCCTCGAACTGGCCCGGCCCGCCCTGGCGGACCTGCGCCGGCACACCGGCCATGCGGCGTTCTGCGCGGTCCGCGACGCAGGGGACGCGGTCTGCCTGGAGCAGTCGGAGCCGGCTCGCGAGTACCGGATCAGCACCCGGCCGGGTCACCGTGCCCCCCTGTACGCCTGCGGAGTGGGACTGGCGATGCTCTCGGGGCTGCCCGCCGACGAGCGCGACGGTGTGCTCGACGCGCTGGACCTGGAGGCCCGCACCCCCTACACACCGACCGACCCGGCAGTCCTGCGCACCCTGCTCACCGAGGCGGCCGAGCGCGGCTACGCCGTGGACGACGAGTACGACGAGCTGGACGTTCGGTCCGTGGCGGCACCCGTGACGGACGCGGCGGGCCGGGTCGTGGGGGCGATCGGGATCGCGGGAGTGACCTTCACCCTGGATCCGGACAGTGTGGAGGTGTTCGGGCCGATGGTCCGGGCCGCCGCGCGCACGGTGTCCGCCGGGCTCGGCGCCCGCGCTCCGATGTTCGGCCTGGTGCAGGCCGAAGCCCGGGAGGAGCGCTCGTGAGCGAGCCGGCCGACCTGCTCGCCCGGGGACGGGCACGGCGGATCCACTCGGGCGCCGCCTGGTCCGTCGGGAACGCCTCGGGCCCGCTGGACCGGGGCTGGATCGGAACCCGGAGTTGGGACGGACCGCCCCTGGACGGTACCGACGTGTGGGACCTGGCCTCGGTGACCAAGCCGCTCGCCGGGCTGGCCGTGATGGCCCTGGTGGAACGCGGCACACTCGGCCTCGACGACACGGTGGGCGCCCATCTCCCCGGCTACCGCGGCGGCGACAAAGCCGACCTGACGGTACGTCACCTGCTCACACACACTTCCGGCATCCCCGGCCGGATCCCGCTCTACCGGGAACATCCCACCCGGGCCGCGCTCTTGGAGGCGGTGCGCCTGCTGCCCCTGACCGCGCGGCCGGGCACGCGGGTGCAGTACTCCTCGCAGGGGTTCATCATCCTTGGGCTGATCGCCGAGGCGGCGTCCGGAGAACCGCTGGACGCCTTGGTGGAGCGGCTGGTGTCCGCGCCGCTCGGCCTGCGGGACACCGGCTTCGCACCGGACGCGGCGCGCCGGGCACGGGCGGTGGCCACCGAGGACTGCCCGTGGCGCGGGCGTGTGGTCGTCGGCGAGGTCCACGACGAGAACGCGGTCGTGCTCGGCGCGCCCGCGGCGCACGCGGGGTTGTTCTCCACTCTGGAGGACATGGAACGCATCGGTGCCGCGTTGGCCGCCGGCGGCCGCGGCCTGCTGCGCCCGGACACCTTCGCGCTGATGACGGCCCCGCACACCGACGGACTGGGGCCGCGCCGCGCGCTCGCCTGGCAGGGCCGCGACCCGGTCGGCTCCCCCGCCGGCGAGGCGTTCGGCCCTGACTCGTTCGGACACACGGGCTTCACCGGCACCAGCGTGTGGGTCGACCCGGCCGCGGGACGCTACGCCGTACTGCTGACCAACCGCGTGCATCCCACCAGGGCGGGCGACGCGATCACCGCCGAACGCCGAGAGTTCCACGACCTCGCCGCAGGGGCAGGCATGTGACGCGCCGCCGTTCGAACACGTCATGGCGGCTGTCCGTTCCACCATGCGCATCGGCCGTCCATGCAAACGGCATACGAGCCGATCCACCAGGAGAACTTCTCCTCGGCAGTTGCCGCATCGCCCCACTGTCCGTACATGACGGTCGTCCAGAGGACGTCAAGGTGAGAGGCGAGCGCATCGGGCCTGCCACCGTGCCGCCCCCTTCGCCGTCGGCTCGGCTCCGAACCAGGTCGGGCCGGCCGGGCCTTCGGCGCGCCAGGTTCCCACGACGCGCGGAAAGGGCGACGGCCTGGTCCGAGGCACCGCAGCTGATGCGCCCGTCGAGACGCATGGGTTGACGGTGCTTCAGCACCCGGCCTAAGTTCACGACTTGTAAAAAGATGTAAATCCCCTTGCGTCACCGCACTGATCGTCCACCACAGTCGCATCAGCCTCCCGCCTTCGGAACACCCCGCCCGATCCAGCACCGCCACGTACGCAAGGTGTCGGACGAGCGAGTCCCGCCGGCGCACACGGAGCGGCAGGCAACACCCCCCACCCGATCAGGAGTTCCCGTGCCTCTGAGACACCCCCACTGGTGGCGACCGCGCTCCCGGACCGTCACTCCAGTGGTACGCAGCCGTCGGGCCACGCTCGCACTGACCGCGACGGCGGTCGGCGCGCTGCTCACACCCGTCGCTCTGACCGCAGTGAACGCACCGTCGGCCCAGGCGGCGGGCGCTCCCGTTCAGGTGTACTTCAGCTCGGAGTCGACCGCCCCGGGATTCGGCCCGGCCAACGCGAACTGGTTCACCAACCCGGCGACGGGGCTCGCCTCGACCCGGTACCAGTTGTCGCGGCAGTCCGACCTCACCGCGGTCACCGCGTCGGGCACGGCCACCATCACCGCCGACACCGCCACCCGTTACCAGTCCGTCCTTGGCGTCGGCTCCTCGCTGGAGGAGTCCACGATCTACAACCTGTCCCGGATGAGCGCCTCGGCGCGTACCGCGGCACTGCGCAAGCTCGTCGACCCGGTCAACGGTGCCGGGTTCAACATCGCCCGGATCCCGCTGGGTTCGAGCGACTTCACCTCGCGACAGTTCTACACCTACGACGACGGCGCGGCCGACCCGAGCCTGTCGCGGTTCTCCATCCAGAAGGACATCGACTACAACATCATCTCGGTCCTCGAGGAAGCGAAGGCGATCAACCCCAACCTGCTGTTGTCCGGCAGCGTGTGGAGCCCGCCGGCCTGGATGAAGAACAACAACAGCCTGATCGGCGGCACGCTTCCCGACGCGAACATCCCCGTGCTCGCGACCTACTTGCGCAAGGCCGTCACCGCCTACGCAGGCCAGGGACTGCCGCTGTACGCCGTCACGATGCAGAACGAACCGCTGTTCTCGCCACCGGACTACCCGGGCATGACGCTCACCGCCGACCAGGAACGCAGGATCGCCACCGCGCTGCGCACCGAGCTGAACAGCAACGGCGCGTCCGCCACCAAGATCTGGGCCTTCGACCACAACTTCGGGGACGGCCCGTCCTACACCGCCGGGGTCCTCGGCAATCCCGGCTCGCCCAGCAGCGCGTTCAGCTCGGTCGACGGCGTCGCCTTCCACGACTACGGCGGCGATCCAACCTCCATGGGACAGGTCAAGTCGAGCTACCCCACCAAGGACGTGGCCATGACCGAACGCGCCGTATGGGGCACCGCCGGCGCGGACCGGATCGTCCAGTACTTCCGCAACCAGTCGATCATGTACCAGGACTGGGTCACCATGCTCGACCAGAACCGCAGCCCTGAGCAGTGGTCCGGCGCACCCGACCCGACCATGTTCATCCAGTCGCCGAGCAACCCGGACACGTACTGGGCACTGCCCGAGTACTACATCGTCGCCCAGTTCTCGAAGTTCATCGCACGCGGCGCCACCCGGGTCCAGACGAACAACGGCACCAGCGGCGGTGTCACCAACGTCGCCTTCCTCAACCCCGACGGCAGCCTGGTGACCGTGGTGGTCAACCAGACGGCCTCCAACCAGCCCGTCACGCTGCGCGCCAACGGCCAGCAGATCAGCGGCACGCTGCCCGCCAAGACGGTGGGCACGTACGTCTGGCCCGACGTCGGCGGAGGCAGCACCGGGCCCGTCGACCCCGCGAGGTGGTACACGGTCACCAACGTCAACAGCGGCAAGTGCGTGGACGACGCGGCTGGTTCGACCGCCAACGGCGCCGCCGTGCAGCAATGGACCTGCGTGTCCGGGAGCACCAACCAGCAGTGGCGGTTCCAGCCCACCGACAGCGGCTACTACACAGTCGTCAGCCGCAACGCGGCCAACGCCGCCTGGGACGTCACCGGCGGGACGGGCGCCGGCGACGGAGCGAAGATCCAGCTCTGGGCCTACGGCGGCGGCGCCAATCAGCAGTGGAGGCCGGTTCCCGGGGCAGGCGGCACCTACACCCTGACGCCACGCAGCAATCCCGCCCAGTGCCTGGACGTCACCGATGTCTCCACCACCGACGGCGCCCGGCTCCAGCAGTGGAGCTGCTCCGGCGGTGCTGCCCAGTCCTTCACGCTCACCCCTCAGTAGGCCGGATCGGCGTTGCCCGCCGTCCGGCACCCGCGGTGCCGCACGACGCCGGGCAGCGCCACCCGGGGAAGAGCCGGCCGGCAGCAGGCGCCGGCGCCGAGTTCACCGACCAGGGGCTCACAGGATCCGCTGAACCGTCGCGGGCATGAGCGCGACGAGCACGCCGACGTGGTCGATCCCGTAGAGCTTGAGGGTGACGGCATGGCGGGAGCCGATGCCGTGCAGCTCTTCGACCGGGAACAGCAAGCCAATCGGCGACGGCGGCCGGCTCGACGGCCAGGACGCCGCCGGGGTGCGGGAGCTGTGCGCCCGCGGCGATCGCGCCGATGCCGATCTCCGCGGGTCCTGCTGGTCGCCGGCCTGGGCCAGCGCGGCATTCCGATAACTCCTTTGCCGGGATCCAGGGTTACGGCGCGACGTACGTGCGTGGGAGTCGCGAAGAGTTCCCCATGGTTCTGAAGAGTCGGCCGTGGGAACGGAAGGATCCGGGGGGGGCTTTCCCGGCGCCCGCGAACGGGTCGGACGCCGCTCCATGCGATGGGAGACCGATCAACGATGTTCACTCCGGTGCGGAGCAGAATACGGACGGCCGCGCTCGCGCTCTCGGCCGCTGCGGCCCTCACCTTAGGTGCGACCGCCACGACCGGCGCGGCAGCGGCCCCCGCTCCCGCGAAACAGGGACCGACCTCGGTGGCGTACGTCGAGGTCAACAACAACAGCATCCTGAACGTCGGCAAGTACACCCTCGCCAACGGCGGCGGCAACGTCTTCGACGTCGCCGTGATCTTCGCGGCGAACATCAACTACGACACGGGCACGAAGGCAGCGACCCTGTACTTCAACGAGAACGTGCAGCACGTCCTCGACAACGCCGCCACGCAGATACGGCCGTTGCAACAGAAGGGCATCAAGGTCGTCCTCTCGGTGCTCGGCAACCACCAGGGCGCGGGCTTCGCCAACTTCCCGTCCCAGCAGGCGGCTTCGGCGTTCGCGAAACAACTGTCGGACACCGTGGCCAAGTACGGCCTCGACGGCATCGACTTCGACGACGAGTACGCCGAATACGGCAACAACGGCACCGGCCAGCCCAACGCCAGCTCGTTCGTGTACCTGGTGTCGGCACTGCGCGCCGACATACCGGGCAAGATCATCAGCCTCTACAACATCGGGCCGGCCGCGTCTCGCCTGTCCTACGGCGGCGTCGACATCTCGTCCAAGTTCGACTACGCCTGGAACCCGTACTACGGCACCTGGCAGGTTCCCGGCATCGCACTGCCCAAGTCGAAACTGTCACCCGCGGCCGTCGAGATCGGCAGGACCTCGCAGAGCACGGCAGCCGGCCTCGCCCGCCGCACGGTCAGCGAGGGGTACGGCGTCTATCTGACGTACAACCTCGACGCCGCCGATCGCAGCGCCGACGTCTCCGCGTTCACCAAGGAGCTGTACGGCAGTGACGCCCACTACACGCCGTAGCCCGACCACACACCCCGGCGTCCGGCACCCCCTCCGGACCTGCCGCATCCCGTAGAGCCGCGCCCCGGGCAGGCCGCGCTTTGGACAACGATGTCGAAGGCGCGGTCGCCGAGGTCCTCGCTCTCACCGTACTCACCCAGCGGGCGGCCCAACACCTCCAGGGCCGCCTCCAACCCGAGCCGCGTCAGCCGCACTCGCCCCGTTCCGGCTGGGGCCCTCCAGGACCGCCATCCCGTGCTTCCCGAGATCCAGACAGCCGTTGTGAACCGTCTTGGAGTCCCTCTGCCCGGGACACATCAACCGCCGGATCTGATCCGCGCTGGGGCCGTTGCGTGTTCACGGCAGCCTCTTGTGACGCGCGTGCCCCAGCGCCCGCTGCAAAACGGCCAGGGGTGCTCGTCGCCCCACTTGGTCTGGGGTTCAACGAGGCAGGAAGCTTCAGCGAGCATCGCAGACGGTGAGGACGATGCGGCCGTCGGTTGCGTGGTTCTCCAGCCGTTCGTGTGCGGTCGCCGCGTCGGCCAGGGGGAGGGTCTCGATCTCGATGTCGGCCAGTCCGCCCGCGACCGCCTTCAGTGCGGCCAGGGCGGCGGACTCAACGGACTCGGGGTGGGCCGGGACGTAACCGCCAGCGTTGAATCCGGTGACGGTGATGTTGCCCTGCCAGATACGGTTGCCGTCGATGCCTTGGTCCCAGTCGCCGCTGGCGTTGCCGACCAGCAGGAGACGGCCCGAGGGTGCCAGCAGGTCCAGGCTCTGAGTACGCAGGAGTCCGCCGACGGGGTCGACGATGACGTCGAACTTCTCGTCGCCGAGGACGTCGGGCAGCTGGGCCGAGTCGACGATGGTGTCGTAGTGCAGCCTGCTCGCGGCCGCCGCGCCCATCTTCCCGGAGCGGACGGTGCCCACCACCCGGGATGCGCCGAGCTGTCGGGCGATACCGGGGAAGGCGGAGGCCAGGCCGCCCAGCGCGCCGTGTACGAGGACGCTCTCGCCGGCGGACATGCTGATGGCGCGGGTGAGAGCGATGTGGGCCATGAGCGCGTTGGGAATGGCGGCGACAGCCAGGGCGGGATCGATGTCGTAGTCCTGCGTGGAGACGACTCGCTCCTGGTCGGTGACGAACACGGATGCGTATCCGCCCGTCCCGTAGGAGGACAGTGACACCACCTTCTCGCCGACGGCGAAGCCGGTGACGCCTTCGCCGAGCGCGCGCACAGTGCCTGCGACCTCAAGGCCGGGAACGTAGGGCGGCTGCGGCAGCCCCGGGGCGCCCTTGAACAGGCCCTGGCGGAGGTACACGTCGATGAGCCCGACGGCGGCGTGGGTGACGTCGATCGCGATCTGGCCGGGCCCGGGGGCGGGATCCGGCAGGTCGGCAACGGTGAGCACGCTCGGTGCGCCGAACTGGACAGCCTGTATCGCCTTCATGATGGTTCCCACTTCTCATTTAACGCACCTCGTGATGCGTTATCTCGACCGTACCACCCGATTCCGGTTAGCGCATCACAACGTGCGTTAGTGTGGGGGAATGCAGCAGAGAGCCAGGTCAGCCGAAGACAAGACCCGCCGCTCGGAAGATCTGCTCAAGGCGGCGGAAGCGCTCGCGCTCGACCTCGGAGGCGTCCGGCACGTCACGCTCACCGCAGTGACCGAGCGCGCCGGCCTGCACCGCACCGGCGTACGCCGCTACTTCGCCAGCAAGGAGGAGTTGCTCCTTGAATTGGCCGAACGCGGATGGCAGCAGTGGCGCGACGCGATCAGAAACGAGACAGACGGCCGCGCGGAGCTCGGGCCGGCGCAGACCGCGGCCGTGGTCAGCGAGACCCTGGTCGCACTGCCGGTCTTCTGCGACCTGCTGACCCACGCCACGCTCCACCTCGAAGGCGACGTCGACATCGAACGGGCCCGCCGCTACAAGACCAACGCCTTCGCCGCGCACGACGAGATCGCCGACGCGCTGGACCGCGCAAGCACCATGACGCTGGAACAGATCGGCAACCTGCTGGCCGTCGCGATCACCCTGGCCTCCGGCTTCTGGCAGGTCTCACACCCCACCCCCACCCTCGCGGCGCTCTACGAGCAGGAACCACAGTGGGGCCACGTTGCACTCGACTTCGCTCCGCGTCTCAATCGCTCTCTCAAGGCGTTCGCCATCGGACTCACCGAGACGACCCCCCGGGGTGACGCGACGTAGATTGGCCACACCCTCCAGCCTTCCCGACCTGCTCCTTACGGTCGATGGCCATACCCACCACGGGAAAACCCGTCCCGCCCCCGGGCCACCTGCCGGCCATCAGCAGCCCCCTTCATGGAGCCCGTCGGCAGACAGGGTTCGCGGGACATTTTGCCAGCCACCGCCCAGTGGATCGTCGTGCGGTACCTCTACGGGAGGGCTTCGTAGTCCCCTGCCAGGCGGCGGTACTGCATGAGCCAGCCGAAGGTCCGCTCGATCACCCCCCGTTTCGGCACAGGTCCGAAGCCCTTCGTCCGTGGTCGCTGGACCACTGCCGCGTAGATGCCGAGCCAGGCGCCGTGGTTGGGGATGCTGTTGTGGTATCCGCCGAACACGGTGAAGCGTGCATCAACCGGCGTAGCCAATGCCGCCGCCCGGCCATGCGGACCGACGAGCTCGCCATCGCCCACCAGGCCGCACTCCACCTCGCCGCCGTCCCCATCTGGACCCGACGCCGGCCGAAGAGACCTCGAACCCGGCCCGGTGCCAGAGCCTGTCCGGGCAGGGCGGCGGGGACGTCGAACGCGAGCAGAGCGTCCTACGTGCAGGCCCAGGGCGGCAACTGCCCTTCAGGAAGCCTTCAGCCCGGCCTGCTCCGGGGCGATCGCCACGACGATCGGGCTGACGACGCGGCCCCTGGACAACTCCCCCACCAGCGTCGCCGCTTCCGGGTACTCGCACGCCGCTTGCATCAAGGGCGGAGCGGTGTCGGGCCGGCCGTCCTGCTTCCAGGTCTTGGGGAACACGCCGGCCAGGCGCTCGCGATGTGGCGGGCCCCGGGCGAGCACCCCGCGGACGACCGTGTCGGGGGCGAAGGGCCGATCCACGGCTGCGACCAGTACGGCCGCCGAGAAAGCCAGAAGCGGACGTCGAACGAGTACTCGGTCCCCACGTCATGCCTGAAGACTCGACCTGCCGACGACCCGCTGCTCCTGCTCGTCGCCACAACCACCTGACAACCGGACGCCGCCAGCGCTCCAATGGGACGGCGTGGAGCTCGATGCCGAGCCGCGTGCATGTCGGCAACTCCCCCGAAGCGATGGGAAGTGCCGGCTTCTACCGGCTTCCGGCCTCGGTCGCCCTCCCTCGGCGGATCGCCCGGGGCTCCACGGCCCCACCCGGACAGGGGCACCCAGAACCCCGCCCCGCCCCCCTCATCGGCATCGCGGCACCGCACCGCCGATCGTCCACTTCACCTTCATCAGCGCCACCGACTTCCTGTGCGCGGCCCCGAACGCCGTGCGGGCTCCGTCCGGACACCTCTCACCCGCGATCACCCGAGGCCGGGGTGCCTGCGCGAGGCGGCGCGGTCGAGGTGCGAACCACGAGTTCGGTGGCGAGTTCGATGTGATGGGACTCGACTTTCTCGCCGTTGGCCAACCGTAGGGCGGTGCGCAGGGCGGCACCGCCCATCTCGCGCAGAGGCTGGCGCACCGTGGTGAGTGGCGGTGAAGCCATCTGGGCCAGGCTCGTGTCGTCGAAGCCGACCACGCTCAGGTCCTCGGGAACACGCAGACCTCGGGTGCGAGCGGTCTCGACGGCCCCGAGAGCGATCTCGTCGTTGGCCGCGAAGATCGCCGTCGGCGGCTCACGCAGATCCAGCAGCGCCTTGGCACCGAGCAACCCGCTCTCGTACGTGAATTCGCCCGGCCGCAGGTAGACGTCGGGTACCTGCTCTCCACTCGCCTCCATCGCGGCGCGGTAGCCGTGCATCCGAGCCTGGTTGCACACGGCCAGGGCCGGTCCGCCGAGATACGCGACGCGGCGGTGACCCAGTGAGAGCAGGTGCTGCGTCGCTGCCAGACCTCCGGCGAAGTTCGTCGCCCCCACACTGTTGACCCGGCCGTCCGGCAGGTGCAACGGGTCCAGCACGACCAGCGGCAGCCCCGACCGGGCCAACTCGTTCAGGTGCGCCGCGGTGTACACGCTGGTTATCGCGATGACCGCCCTCCGTCCGGCCGAGACCAGGTCCCTGGCCCAGTGGGGGGCATGGGACGCCCTGCTGATCACCACCGAGGCTCCCAGCTCGGCGGCGGAATCGATGATTCCTTCCAGCGTCTCGGCCACGTACGACTTGAGTGCACCCTTGAACTGCACCTCGATGGTGGGACTCTCGACGGCCTCGATGTGGCGCAGCACGGGTGCGAGATACTCGTGCTGCTGGAGTAGTTCCTGCACCCTGGTGCGTGTATGCGGCGCCACGTCACCGCGACCGTTGAGTACTTTGGACACGGTCGCGACGGAGACCCCGGCTGCCTGGGCGATGTCCGCCAACGTGGTCCGCCTGGCGTTCGGTCGCATCGGTTCCTCTCACCTGTAATCCACCCGTGGGACGGGCCGCCGGTCGGGCCGGCGACACGGGTGGAACCGGTCAACAGTACGGCAATCCCGGCCCTGAGCTGGACCGGGCGGCCCGGTCTCCGTCCAGTAGGGCGACCCGACCGACGGGCGGCGGAGGCCGCCGCCCGCTCCGTGACGGTGGGTATTCGGGGGCCACGACGAAGCCCGTGGTCGGCCTCGCGCGGGGGCGCTCCCCGGATCCCGACGAACGCATGCTCCGCGGGGGTCAGCCGCGGCCCGTCCGCTGTCCGGTGGACGATCGCGGACCCGGCCGCTGTGGGGTGCCGCAGCGCCTCGGCAAGGGGACCTCCTCCTCGTCCTGCACCCGAGGCATCGGCCCCAGTCGGCACGCAGCGACCTGCACCAACGGTGCGGCAGCCGGCGACCCTCCCGCGCACCGACCACGCATCTTCGAAACTGTTTCGGTCCGGCTCCGGATGCTCTTCACGCTACGCCGAGCCAACATCATCCAGCTCAAGAGCACCTGACAACAGCCCTACACACATCTTGACAGCGCGTCAGCTCGAAACCTAATTTTCACAACCAGAGCTCTGCGCAAGGGATTTCGAAACATTTTCACCATGACTCACGAGAAGCCGACGGCTCTCGAGTGCGGAGAAAAACATGGCGCTCTCCCGACGCACCCTCCTTGGCCTGGCCACCGGCGTACCGGTCTCCGCGGCACTGGCGGCCTGCGGTTCTTCCGGCCCCAGCAAGGGCGGAGGTGTGGCCACGTACTGGTATCTGAACGGCCAGCCGCAGGAGGGCGTCAGAACCGGTGCGGTGAACGCGTTCAACGACTCCCACCCCAAGCAGCAGATCAAGGGCACCACCTACCAGAACGACGCGTACAAGACGAAGATCAAGACCGCCATCGGCGCCGGCCAGGCGCCCACCGTCATCTGGGGCTGGGGCGGCGGGACGCTGCGCACCTACGTCGAAGCGGGCCAGGTCGAGGACCTCACCTCGTGGTTCGAGGAGCACTCCGAGGTCAAGAAGCGGCTGTTCCCGTCCTCGTTCGGTGCCGCGACCGTCGACGGCAAGATCTACGCGATGCCGTGCGAGACCGTCCAGCCGATCATCCTCTACTACAACAGGAAGGCTTTCGATCAGATCCACGCGCAACCGCCGCAGTCCTGGGACGACATCATGGCGCTGGTGCCCAAGTTCAACGCGAAGGGGATAGCGCCGTTCTCCCTGGGCGGCCAGTCCCGGTGGACCAACATGATGTGGCTGGAATTCCTGTTCGACCGCATCGGCGGTCCCGAGGTGTTCCAGGCCATCATCGAAGGCGAGAAGAACGCCTGGTCCAACCCCGACGCCATCAACGCGCTGACCAAGGTCCAGGACCTCGTCAGGGCCCACGGGTTCGTCAAGGGCTTCTCCTCCATCACCGCGGACTCCAACGCGGACCAGGCGCTGCTCTACACCGGCCGGGCGGCGATGATGCTGCACGGCGCCTGGTCCTACGGCATCCAGAAGGCGGACGGCGGGGACTTCGTCTCCAGCGGCGCGCTGGGCTACATGACCTTCCCGCCTGTGGACGGCGGCAAGGGCGACCCGAGCGACACCGTCGGCAACCCCGCGCAGTACCTGTCCATCTCCTCGAAGGCAGGCGCCGAGCAGAAGAAGATCGCGAAAGACTTCTTCGCCACAGGTGTCCTCCAGGACGCCGAGGTGAAGAAGTGGATCGACAACGGGTCCGTTCCGATCCGGCTGGGCACGGAGAAGCTGCTGGCCGCCTCGAAGAGTGCCGACTTCCTGCAGTTCACTTATGACATCGCCAGCAAGGCCAAGGTGTTCGGCCAGTCCTGGGACCAGGCCCTCCCCCCGACGGCCGCCGAGACCCTGCTGGACAACATCGTCAAGCTGTTCCAGCTGTCCGTATCGCCACAGCAGTTCGCTCGCAACCTCAACGAGGTCACCGGCAAATGAGTTCACTCCACGGCCATCCGCCACGTCCTGGATCCCCCGGCATCCTGCCCTGGCTGGCCATGCCGGCGCTGGTGGTGTTCGTCGCCTTCGCCGTGATTCCGCTGGCCGGTGTCTTCGCGCTGAGCTTCACCACATGGGACGGGATCGGCGCGATCAACCCCTCGGGCCTCGCCAGCTGGCGTGCGGTGCTCACCGATCCGCGGCTCCCCCACGCGCTCTGGGTGACCTTTCTGGTCATGGCGGTGTCGTGGGCCGTTCAGACGCCGGTGAGCATTCTGCTGGGCGTGTTCCTGGCCGGCCGTCAACGCTATCGCGCGGTCCTGGGCGTGGTGTACTTCGTTCCCCTGATGCTCAGTTCCGCGGCGATCGCGATCGCGTACAAGGCGCTCCTGGACCCCAACTTCGGGCTCGGGGCGGGGCTGAAGATCCAGGTGCTCAGCCAGGACTGGCTGGGGAGGCCGGGCCTCGCTTTCGGGATCGTCGTGTTCGTCGTCTCCTGGCAGTTCATCCCGTTCCATTCACTGATCTACCAGGGTGGCGTCCAACAGATCCCGAAGTCCCTGTACGAGGCGGCGCAGTTGGACGGAGCGGGACAGGTCCGGCAGTTCTTCAGCATCACGCTGCCGCAGCTCAGGTACACCATCGTCACCTCGTCCACGCTCATGGTGGTCGGGTCCCTGACCTTCTTCGACCTCATCTTCGTCCTGACCGAAGGCGGCCCCGGCGATGCCACCCGCGTGCTGGCACTGGACATGTACAAGCGAGGATTCCAGGCCAGCCTGATGGGACAGGCCAGCGCCATCGCGGTCATCCTCGTCCTGATCGGTCTGGCCCTCGCCCTGCTGCTGCGCCGGCTGGGGGGCCGGGATGCCGGAGCGAGCCAGCTCGAGGGAGCCTGAGGTGCCCACCACGCCGACCGAGCCGCGACGACCGCGGGAATCCGGCCCCCGCAAGCGGCAACGCCCCTTCCCGTACCCGGGCCGCCGACGCAACTGGGCCGGTGGCCTTGCCGGATGGCTCTGGTTCCTCGTCGTCGCCGTACCCCTGTACTGGACCCTCATCACCAGCCTCAAGGCGCAGAGCCACTACTACGCGAGCAACCCTCTGGTGCCCTCGGCCAACCCCACACTCGACAACTACCGGCTGGTCATCGAGTCCGACTTCCTTCGCTATTTCATCAACAGTGTCGTGGTCACGGTCGGCGCGGTCCTCCCGGCGGTCGTCTTCTCCTTCATGGCCGCCTACGCGGTCGTCCGCGGTTGGCGCATGCGGATCCTGCGGGCGATGAACGGGCTGTTCCTCATGGGTCTGGCCATCCCGCTTCAGGCAACGGTGATTCCGGTCTACCTGATCATCATCAGGCTCCACCTGTACGACAGCCTGCTGGCCCTGATCCTCCCGTCCATCGCCTTCGCCATCCCACTGTCCGTGCTGGTGCTCAGCAACTTCGTCCGGGACATCCCCAAAGAGCTCTTCGACTCCATGCGCGTCGACGGCGCCTCAGAATGGACCGCACTGTGGCGGTTGGCGGCACCCCTGACCCGGCCGGCGATCATCACGGTGACCATCTTCAACGCGCTGACCATATGGAACGGTTTCCTGCTGCCGCTGATCCTCACGCAGAGTCCTGACCGGCGGACCCTGCCGTTGGCGCTCTGGACCTTCCAGGGCCAGTACGGCGTGAACGTCCCTGCCGTCCTCGCCGCGGTCGTCCTCACCACCCTGCCCGTCCTGGTCCTGTACGCGTTCGCCCGCAGGCAACTGCTGAGCGGCCTGACCGCCGGCTTCGGCCGTTGACGACATCGTGCCGCCGGGCCGGCCCGCGATCAGGCTGGATCCCCAGCCCCAGTTCCGCCCGTCTACCCGTTCGCCCGTCGGGCCCGCTCAAGGGGCTGACAGACATGGGAGGAAAGTGAATTCCCACGTGGCTGCAGACAACTCCCCCTCCGTCTCGGTCTGGAACGACCCGACCGTCCCCGTCACCGCCAGAGTCGACGCCCTGATCGACGCGATGACCTTGCAGGAGAAGACCGCCCAACTGTACGGAGTGTGGGTGGGGGCCTCCGATCAGGGCGGTGAAGTAGCCCCCCATCAGCACGACATGGAGGAAGCCGTCGATCTCGACGCGCTCCTGCCCGATGGACTGGGCCAGCTGACCCGCCCCTTCGGCACAGGCCCCGTCGACCCTGCCCTGGGCGCGCTTTCCCTGGCTCGCACCCAAACCCGTGTCGCCGCCACCAACCGGTTCGGCATCCCCGCTCTCGCCCACGACGAGTGCCTGGCCGGCTTCGCCGCATGGGGAGCGACGGCCTATCCCGTTCCACTGTCCTGGGGCGCCACCTTCGACCCGGACACGGTGCGGCGCATGGCGGCCGCCATCGGCCGGGACATGCGCTCCGTGGGCGTCCACCAGGGACTCGCGCCCGTCCTGGACGTCGTGCGCGACGCCCGCTGGGGCCGCGTCGAGGAGACCATCGGCGAGGACCCCTACCTCGTGGGCACCATCGGGACCGCCTACGTACAGGGCCTCGAGTCCGCCGGGATCATCGCGACCCTCAAGCACTTCGTCGGCCACTCCGCTTCGCGTGCCGGGCGTAATCTCGCTCCCGCCTCCGTAGGACCCCGTGAACGCGCCGACGTGCTGCTGCCCCCCTTCGAGATGGCGATCCGTGAAGGCGGCGCCCGGTCAGTGATGAACGCCTACACCGACACCGACGGCATGCCCGCCGGTGCGGACGAGGAACTGCTCACCGGACTGCTGCGCGACACGTGGGGCTTCGACGGAACTGTCGTCTCGGACTACTTCGCCGTCGCCTTCCTCAGAACTCTGCACGGCATCGCGGCCGACTGGGACGACGCCGCCGGAACGGCACTGCGCGCGGGCATCGACGTGGAACTCCCCAATGTCAAGGCATACGGCGTACCCCTCACCGAAGCCGTCGCCGACGGCCGTGTTCCGGAGGCACTGGTCGATCGCGCCCTGCGCCGAGTGCTCACTCAAAAGGCGATGCTCGGGCTGCTCGACCCCGACTGGAGCCCTTTCCCCGCCGCACTCGACGGAGCGGACCTGGTCGATCCGGCCGCACTCCGCGGCCGGATCGACCTGGACGGTCCGCAGAACCGCGCGCTGGCCCGCGCGGTCGCCGAGAAAGCGGTCGTGCTGCTGAGCAACGACGGCACCCTGCCTCTGGAGAGGCCCCGCCGTATCGCGCTGCTCGGCCCCAACAGCGACGAGCCCGTCGCCGTACTGGGCTGTTACTCATTTCCCCAGCACATCGGCATGCACCATCCTGCGACCCCCCTCGGTATCGAGTTGCCCACGCTGCGCGAAGCTCTCACCGAGGAGTTTCCCGACGCCGAGATCACAGTCGCCCGCGGAACCGGTGTGGACGACGGAGATCTCCTCGGTATCGGCGAGGCGGTCCGGGCGGCGCGCGAGGCCGATGTAGCCGTGCTGGTGCTCGGTGACCGCGCCGGGCTCTTCGGGCGCGGCACCAGCGGCGAAGGCTGTGACGCGGAGAGCCTGCGGCTGCCCGGTGCGCAGCAGCAGTTGCTCGACGCGCTGCTCGACCTTGAGACACCCGTGGTCACGGTGCTGCTCTGCGGACGACCGTACGCTCTGGGCCGCGCCGTCGAGGAGTCCGCAGCGATCGTGCAGTCCTTCTTCCCGGGGGAAGAGGGCACGCGCGCGATCGCCGGAGTGCTCAGCGGCCGCACCAATCCCTCCGGCCGTCTCCCGGTCAGCGTCCCGCGCGGGCCGGGCTCCCAGCCGGCCGGCTACCTCGGGGCCCGGCTGGCGCACGCCAACGAGGTGTCCAACATCGACCCGACCCCCGCGTTCGCCTTCGGCCACGGCCTGGCCTATACGCGGTTCGACTGGACAGATCTGATCGTGGACGTGCGGGAGACACCGACGGACGGCGAGTTCGCCTTCGCTTTCACCGTCCGCAACTCAGGTGGGCGAGCGGGCACCGAGGTCGTCCAGCTCTATCTCCACGACCCCGTCGCGTCCGTCGTCCAGCCGGTGCAACGCCTCGTCGGCTACGCACGGGTGGACCTCGAACCGGGCGCTGCACGGCGTCTGCATGTCACGGTCCCGGCAGACATCGCCTCCTTCACCGGACGCGACGGGCGACGGGTGGTCGAACCGGGTGAGCTGGAACTGCGGTTGGCCGCCTCCAGCACGGATCGACGCCTGACGGCCGCCGTCACGCTGACCGGGACCGTTCGTCACGTGGATCACACGAGGCGCCTGCACGCCACGATCCGCCAGGAGCCGGTCGGCCAGGCATGAAGCCGGGTGCGCAGCGCACACCGCGGCGGCGCTGCGCACGCGCGGCCGGGCCGTCCCCGTCCTGGCCTGGCCTAGCCTGGCCTGGCCTGGCACGACAGGGACGGGGAACCTCGGTGTCGGCGGCACCAAGGGACGGCCGCCGGGCCCCCGTGGCCAGGCGGCAACCCGACGTGCCGTCACAGCACGCCTCGCCGGGCGAGATTGCGCATCAGGGCTCCGACGCCGTATGTCCACGGCGCGGCCCGCTCGCTGGCGATGACGGTGTTGACCAGGGCGCCGAGTCTCGGGCTGGAGATCCGCACCAGGTCGCCGTACTCATGGGTGAAGCCCGCGCCCGGCGCCTGCCGGTCCTCGGTGGGAGCGAACAGCGTTCCGGTGAAGAGCACGAAGCCATCCGGATACTGGTGGTGCGGTCCGTGTGTGGCGGCCACCAGGTCCATTACGTCGCGGCTGATCTCCCGCATGGAACTCCTGCCGTGCAGCACGTATCCGTCCGTCCCCTCGACCCGCAGGTCGACGTCGAGACCACGTACGGCTTCCAGGTCGAAGCCGTCGTCGAGCAGGCGGACGAAGGGGCCGATCGCGCACGAGGCGTTGTTGTCCTTGGCGCGGGACAGCAGCAGGGCACTGCGTCCCTCCACGTCGCGGAGATTGACGTCGTTGCCGAGTGCCGCTCCCCGGATCCGGCCGCGTGAGTCCGCGACGAGGACGACCTCGGGCTCAGGGTTGTTCCACACCGAGGTGCCGAGAACCCCGATGTATGCGCCGGTTCCGACCGCGGACAGTACCGGGGCCTTGGTGAACACTTCCGGGTCCGGCCCGATCCCGACCTCCAGGTACTGCGACCACAGTCCTTCGGAGACCAGCACTTCCTTGGCCTTGTCCGCTTCCGGGGACCCGGGACGGACGCCTTCGAGCGTGCCGCCCACCACCTGACCGACGCGGGCCCGGATCATGGCGGCCAGAGCCGGATCGCCGCCCGTGCGTTCCTCGATGACGCGTTCCATCAGGCTCCGGGCGAAGGTGACGCCGGCGGCCTTGATCACCTGCAGATCGACCGGGGCGAGCAGGTGCGGAACGTCACGGCGGCCGACCGGTGCCCCGAGCAGGTCGTCCAGGCACCAGACGTCTCCGCCCTCGGCATCGCGGACGACCTCCGCCGCGTCGTCGCGTTCCATGAGGTCGGAGACGGTGGGCACGACGGCCGTCAGGTCGACGACCTGCTCGCCCCGGACCGCTGCCACGCACGGTCCGTCCCACTCGGGGTGATGGACGCGTGCGACGAGCGCGGCTCGGTCGGCGTCCTCCGGCAGGACGGTGCCGGCGGTCAGGACCGGCCGCGGATGGGCTGTTTCCGATTCCACGGTCAACGCTCCCCTGGGTTCGAGGTGTGAGGCGACTGGACCGGTGCTCAGTGGGAGTCGCGAGGGACCTCGTATCCGCGGTTGCCGCGCAGGAAACCGAAGTCCGCGCCCTCGTGGGCCTGTTCCACGTTCTGGGTGTAGAGCCAGGTGTAGCCGCTGGTGTACCGCTCGGCCGGCGCGCGCCACGCCAGCCGACGGCGCGTGAGCTCGGCGTCGTCCACGTCCAGGTGCAGGGTGCGGCTCGGGACGTCGAGAACGACGAAGTCCCCGTCGCGCACCAGGGCGAGTGGCCCGCCGACGGCGGCCTCGGGCGACACGTGCAGAACCACCGTCCCGTACCCGGTGCCGCTCATCCGTCCGTCGCAGACGCGCACCATGTCCTTGACGCCGGCCTTCAGCAGCTTCGCGGGCAGCGGGACGTTGGAGACCTCGGGCATGCCGGGGTAACCCCGGGGGCCCGCGTAGCGGATGACGATCACGGTGTTCTCGTCGATGTCGAGTTCGGGATCGTCGACCACCTCGTGGTATGCCTCCGGGGTGTCGAAGACGCGTGCGGGTCCACGATGGGTGAGCAGGTGCGGTGACGCGGCGGACTGCTTGATCACGGCACCGTCGGGGCACAGGTTCCCCCTGAGGACGGCGATACCGGTGCCGGCCGGCTGGAACGGGGCGTCGAGGCCGGTGATGACGTCGGAGTCTGCGCGATCGGCGCTCTCCGTGTTCTCGGCGTTCTCGGCGTTCTCGGCGTTCGCAGCGTTCTCAGCGACGGTGCGGCCGGTGACCGTGATCTGTTCGCCGTGCAGCAGTCCGCCGCGCAGCAGCTCGGCCATGACCACGGGCAGTCCGCCCGCGTAACAGAAGTCCTCCATGAGGTACTTGCCGCTGGGCATCAGGTTGACCAGGGTCGGCACCTCCCGGACGAGGTCGTCGAAGTCCTGCAGACCCAGTCCGACACCGACACGCCCGGCGATGGCGATGAGATGGATGACGGCGTTCGTGGAACCGCCGATGGCCGCGTTGACCCGGACGGCGTTCTCGAACGCCTCCCGGGTCAGAATCCGCGAGGGGCGCAGGCCCTCCTCCACCATGCGAACAATGCGCTGCCCCGCCGCCTGCGCGGTCTCCATCCGACGTGCGTCGACCGCCGGCCAGGCCGCGGACCCCGGCAGTTGCATGCCCAGCGCCTCGGCCAGACAAGCCATCGTCGACGCGGTCCCCATAGTCATGCAGTGCCCGTGGGAACGGGCCATGCACCCTTCCGCGAAGAAGCACTCCTCCGCGGTCATCCGGCCGGCTTTGAACTCCTCCTCGAACTTCCACACGTGGGTGCCGGATCCCACGTCCTGCCCGCGGTACTTGCCGTTGAGCATCGGGCCGCCGGTGACCATGACGGCGGGCAGGTCGACACTCGCGGCGCCCATGAGCATGGCGGGTGTCGTCTTGTCACAGCCTGACAGCAGCACCACGCCGTCAAGGGGGTTGGCCCGGATCAGTTCCTCGACCTCCATCGCCATGAGGTTGCGATAGAGCATGGCGGTGGGGCGCATCAGGGTCTCGCCCGTGGCCATGGTGGGGAACTGGAGAGGCAGCCCACCCGCCTGCCACACTCCCCTCTTGACTGCTTCCGCGACCTGGGTCAGATGGGTGTTGCACGGTGCGAGTTCCGAGGCGCTCGTCGCGACACCGATGACGGGACGCCCGTCGAACACCTCGTGGCCGAGTCCTTGGTTGCGCATCCAGGAGCGGTACACCATGCCGCTGCGACCCTGTGCGCCGAACCATGCCTGGCTCCGGCTGCCGGCTTCTCGACCCTCGGTCATACACGCACTCCCGTGGCTGTGACGTGGTCCGCTTCGGGTGGGGCCATGGGGGTGGGGACCCGCAGGCCGTACCCTGTCAGGCAATCATTAAATGATTCGATGAATGGCGTCCAGGGGGGAGGCGGACATCGTGGTGGACTTCCCGACCATGCACCAACGCGTGGTCGACCAACTCGGGCGACGGATCGTGGGCGGCGGATGGAAGCCCGGTGACACACTGCCGGTCGAGGACGCGCTGGCCGCCGAGGTCGGCGTCAGTCGAGGGGTCCTGCGCGAGGCGGTCAAGGCACTGGTGGCGAAGGGGATGCTGCATGTGCGCCCGCGTACGGGTACCCGCGTGCTGCCCCCGAAGCAGTGGAACCACCTGGACCGGGACGTGCTGCGCTGGAAACAGGCCGAAAACGCCACGGCTCTGCTGCGTGACACGGGTGAACTTCGCCGGGTCGTCGAACCCGAAGCGGCCCGGCTCGCTGCCGGCCGGGCCACTTCCGACGAGGTCCGAGCCCTGTACGACCATGTGGCGGCCATGGAGGCCGCGGCGGCGGAGCCCGGCGGCACGGGGTACGTCGAGGCCGATATCGCCTTTCACCAAGCCCTGCTCGACGCCAGCGGCAACCCTCTCCTCGGCTCACTGGGCCGGGCTGTCCACGTCGCGCTGGAACACAGCTTCCTGGTCAGCACCCGGACCCCCGGTGCGGTGGAAGCCTCGTTGCCAGGTCACCGGGCCGTCGTGCGAGCCGTCGAGACCCGGGACGGCGCGGCCGCGGCGGCCGCCGTACGGGCTCTCATCGAGGCAGCGGACAGGGACATCGCGCAGAGCCCGGTCAAGGGATCCGCTTCGAGCCGGCCCGACACCTGAACGACCCGGACACCATGGTGAACATCGGCCTGGACGGGCTGCCGGTGCCCCGGACCGGCCGCACCTGACCTACGAACGGTCCACGCCGACGGGGCCTGAAATCCGGGCCCGGGGAGACCACCAGCTGATGCTCCGCACTGGCGCCGCGGGTGGGTTCTGACACCGGTTGCCGATCGGTGATGACACCGGCCCCTGCCGGCCTGCGCTCTGGTGGCGGTGGCGTGGCGTGCGCCGGTTCCGTCAGAGAGGCGGGGCCCTCTGACGGAACCGGATGGGAGGGTGAGTGTCTCAGCTGTGGCCGGTCACGGTGAACTTCCAGTGGCCGGAGCCGACCCTGTAGACGGTCTCGTCATCGCCACTGTTCTGCGGTCGCGCACCGGAAGTGGCTCGGACCGTCACAAGGGGCTGTCCGAGGTGCGGGACATGGACGGTCGCGGTGCTGCCGACCGGGATGGTGACGTCAAGGGTGGTGCTGTCGCCGTCGCTTGTCCAGGAGCTGGCAACCCGGCCGCGGACGGTCTCGATGGATGCCGCCGCGTGGCGCAGGCCCGGCGGGATCTGCGGGTCGATGGCCACGGTGCTGTAGCCGGGGCCGGTCGGCTGGATGCCGCCCAGTTGCGTATAGAAGGAGGCGTTGATACCGGCGAACATGGCGTGGTCGTGGCTCTCCATGCTCGATGCGTAGGTCCACTCCTCCCACGAGGTCGTCGCCCCCTTCGTGATCTCGTAGCCGAAGCCGGGATAGGTGCGCTGGCCCAATACCGTCATCGCCACGTCGGTCCGGCCGATGACGGCGAGCGCGTCCATGAGGTAGCGGGTGCCGAAGATGCCCGTGTCGAGGTGACCGGCGTCCTTGGTGAGGATGGTGTTGACGAGCTGGGCACCGACCTTGTCGACGTTCTCCGCGGGGACCATGCCGAAGGCGAGCGGCAGCACGCTGGTCGTCTGGCGTCCGTCGCCGTAGGTGTCGCCGGCCGCGTTGAGGAACTCGGTGTTGAACGCCTGCTTGATGGCGTCGGCGAGGTGGGTGAAATGCGCGGCGTCGTCGCGGTGGCCCAGTGCCTCGGCCGCCTTGGCGACATCCACGGCCTGAAGGTACGACAGGGCGGTGTTCACCACCGAGACTTCGCTGGTGCAGTTGCCTGCGTTCGGGTTGCCGAGGCCGCCGTTCGCGTTGGAGCTGCGGTCGGGAGGGCACCAGTCGCCGAACCCTCTGCCGGCCGGCCAGATGTGTCCGGGCACGTCGGTGGCGTTGGTGTCGACGAACTTCTTCATCGCCGGGTACGCGGTCTCGAGTGTGGCGCGGTCGCCGTACTGCTCGTAGAGGGCCCAGGCCAGGGTGATCTGGTCGCCGCCCATGTCGGGCTGCTGGGCGTTGCCCCCGTCGTTGGGGAGCGGAGTGCCGGGCGGCATGTCCTGGAGGTAGTTGGCGTAGAAGCCGTCCATACCGAACTCCCGCACGGAGGCGTCGTGATACGCCTGTACGTCCATGCCCGGCGGGGTGCGTTCGTCACGGACCGGGTTGTCGGTGGGCAGGCTCATCGAGTTGTTCAGGATGGTCCACCTGTTGTTCTGCCAGATCCGGTCGAGCAGCGCATCGGACGAGGAGAACATGCCGGTCGACGCCACGTCGGCGTGCGCCACCCTGGCGTCGAGACTCTTCGTCGTCGGAGTGCCCGGGTAGCCGGTGACCTCGACATAGCGGAACCCGTGGTAAGTGAAGCGGGGTTCGTACGTCTCGGTGGTGCGAGTACCTGCCAGGGTGAAACGGTCGGTGGCCGCCGCCGCCCGGTTGGTGGTGGTGTCGAGCATGCCGTCGGCACCGACCTCCTCGGCCGTGCGCATCCGTACGGTGCTGCCCGCCACGCCCTTGACGTGCAGCCGCTCCCAGCCGGCGATGTTCTGACCGAAGTCGTAGACGTAGACGCCAGGCTTCGGCTCGGTGAGCCTCACCGGCGCGAGCGTGTCGGTGACCCGGATCGGCGGCAGGGTGGCGGCCGCCGGCGTGCCGGTCGGCGCTTGCACGGTCCGTACCGGCTGCCAGCGAGTTCCGTCGAAGCCGGGCTTGTCCCACCCGTCCTTCTCCAACTGTGCGTTGTAGGACTCGCCCGCGTAGATGCCGTTGCTGGTGATCGGGCCGGTGGACCAACTCCACTTGCTGTCGGTGGTAATGGTCTGCCGACGGCCGTCGGCGTAGCTGACCTCGAGCAGCATCACGGCCTGCTGAGGCCCGGACCAGCGGAAGCCGTAGGGGCTGAAGCGTTCGTCGTATCCGTTCCCGAGCCACAGCCCGACGGTGTTCGCGCCGCTCTTGAGGTCGTCGGTGACGTCGTATGTCGTGTAGAGGTCGCGCTTGTCGTAGGGAGTGGAGGCCGGGGCCAGCACCTGGTCGCCGACCTTGGCCCCATTGAGGTGCAACTCGTAAAAGCCCAGGCCGAACACATAGGCGCGGGCGGTCGCGACCTTCGTTCTGTCGAGGGAGAAGGCACGGCGCAGCATCGGCGCGTCGGGTTCCGCGTCGAGCAGTGTCGGGTCGCCCCTGGGTTCGAGCTGACCGCCGGTGACCGGGCTGTCGGGGAAGAGCGGGTCGGGTGAGGTACTGAAATCGTCGGAGAGGAGAGCGGCGCCGTCCGTGCCGTGAACCGCGATGTTGTCGTACAGGGCGTCCTCGGCAACACCGTTGGTCACTGAACTGCGAAAGCCCAGGGTGCCCGCGCTGAGCGTGGTGTCGGTACGGGAGTCGACCTGGGCGCCATCGATCGAGGTGGTGATGCCGCTGCCCTCGGCTCTGATGGTCAGGTGGTGCGGGGCGTTGACGTTCGCGGTGGTGATGACCGGACTGAGATCGACTTCGCCGAGGTTGGTGAACCGGCCGCCAGACTGGACGTGCGGACGCAGCAGCACCTTGCCGGCCGCCTGCGCGGCGTTGATCTGCCACATGTAGTAGTCCTGTGCGTCCTTCACCCGGAACAGGACACTCGCCGCACCGGTCTTGATGGTGAAGTCCGCGTCGAGGGTGAAGTCCGACCAGGAGTAACTGTTGCCGGTGTCCGGGCTGATCCACTGAGCGCCCTGCCAGTCCGCCGCGTTCAGCAGACCGGTCTCCCAGTGCGCGGTCGGGCTCCACTGGGAGGCCCTGCCGTGCGCGTCCCACACCCGCACAGTCCAGTAGTAGGCACGCGAGGAGGTCAACTCCGGTCCCCCGTAGGCCACTCCGACCGAGTCCGCGTCGGACACCCGGCCGCTGTCCCAGACGTCCGCGTCCTCGGTGGTCAGACGCTTCGGACTGCTCGCCACCAGGACGCGGTACGCGGTCTGCCGGTCTCCGCGCGCGGAGGAGTGCAACTGCCAGCCGAGGCTGGGCCGGGTGTCGTCGGTGCCGAGCGGGTTCACCGTGCCGTCCACGGTCAGTTGTCCAACGGTGATCCGGCCGGACGCGGCTACCGCGACTCCCGGACCGCCCGGCGACACCCCGAAGACCACCGCCCCCACCAGGGTCATGACCGTGAGCCATCGTGATGATTTCCAGCGCCAGCGACTGTGCACGGGCTTCCCTCCAAGTCGCGGCAGGACCATCACCGCGGAATGAAACGTTTCAATCGACTGGGACGTTGGCAATGTACGAGCGCATTCCGTCGGGGTCAATGGATCAGACGAGTCGGCTCTTCCTGTCGCAACGGTGTCTGCCATGGCGAGGGTTCCGGACAGTCGTCGTGTTCTCACGGCTGGGTGATCTCCGCGTGGCCGCCTCATGGGCCGGAGAAGGGACGGCTGGACGCCGTGTGTATCGGTTCAATCCGACGGTGTCGCGGTCGGGCAGGTGGCGCGGAGCGTGACGGGTGGATTGCGGGAATGCCCTGCGACTGTCCGGGGCCGGACACCACCGCACACCGGAACCCACGCCGCCCGGGACCTCATACGGTGCGTCCCGACCTCCGCTGCGCGCGGGCCCGTTCATACGGCGTGGTGTCGCAATGAGCGTGGTGGACGCCCTCGACGGCCGTGATCGGCATCGGATGGACGCTGCCGCGTCACGCTCGGCAGCGCGCGTGCCCGGCGGCGTGCCGGGTGCGCGGAACCCGTCCAGGACCGTGCGTCGGGGCGGCGCCGCTCACCTTCCCTCCGCCACCCGCCCGTCGGGCGCCCGCCTCAACTGATGCAGTTGCAGGGCGAGATGTACGCGCAGTCCCCAGTCACCGGCGCGCCAGTCCGCTCCCAGGACCGCCCCTATGCGGTCCAGCCGCTTCAGCAGGGTGTTCGTGTGGATGTGGAGGGCGTGGGCGGTTCGGCTGAGGTTGCCCGAGTGAGTGAAGAAGGCGGCGGCGGTGGCCACGAGGTCCGTGGAGCGGCGGCGGTCGTAGTCGAGGAGGGGACCGAGGGTGTCGGAGATGAAGTCCCGCAGTTCGTGGGCGCGTCGGGGGTCGAAGACAAGGGCGTACATGGCGTAGTGACGGGTGGTGGCGCCACGGTCGGTGTCACCGAGGGAGCGCATGACGTCGAGGCAGCGTTGGGCGAGGGTGAAGGAGCGCGAGCGGTCATGGCCCGTGACGCGGTCGAGGACCACGAGGGTCGGGGAGCCCAGACGGTGACGGAGCCGGTGGTGCAACGCCGCGGCCGCCGTCTCCGGGTCGTCGGTGTGCAGCAGCATCGTCCCCCGGCCCAGGTATTCGCCCGCGAGTCCGGACCACTCGGTGGAGGCGGCGTGCAGCTCGCGGACGACGTCGGCGGCGGGACGCCCGGCACAGTCGGCCGCCACGAGGACGTTCAGGCGGTCCACGTCGATGCCACGGGCGAGCGCGCGGTCACGCAGGGTCGGGTGGACGGGGTGGAGCGGGGGGCGGGACAGCAGTTCGGTGAGCAGTTCGCCCCGCACCCGCTCCTCCGCCTCGACGCGGGCCTCGCGCATGAGCACGAGCAGGCCGGTGATCTGCGCGGAGCGTTCCAGCATCCGGACATCCGCCGAGTCCGTGGCCGCCCGCCGCCACAGAGACAGAGAACCGAGATGGCTGCCGTCGGCCTGGATGGCCGCCACGCTGAGGACCGTACCGTCGTCGCCGCGGCCGTGGACACACCGGCCGGTTCGCCGTGCCTCCTCCAGCAGCTCCCGTTCCAGCGGCGGGTCGACGTCTGGCGTCGCGGAGCCGGGGCACCGGCTCGCGACGACCTTGTCGTCACGGTCCCGTATCGTGACCGCACCCTCCAGGTGGTCCACGAGCAGCTGTGCGATGTCACCGGGCCCGCCGCCCGTCAGCACCACGTGGGTCAGCGCCTCGTGCACCGCCGCGGCCAGTTCCATCGTGGCGACCTGGCCCTCGATGACACGGTAGGCGTCCCGCAGCCGCCGCAGTGCCACCCGGCTCTCCTCGTAGAGCCGGGCGTTGTTCAGGGCGATGGCGGCGTGGTCGGCGAAGGCACTGAGAAGGGCCACCTCGTCCTTCGGGAAGGGGCGCTCGGTGCGGTCGGCGGCAAAGAGGACACCGATCACCCGATCGCCGACCAGGAGCGGCACCCCGAGGAGCGCCACGAGCCCCTCGTCGCCGACGAGCCGGTCGAAGCACGAGTTGTGGTCGATGCCGTCGGCCGCGCGGTAGTCGCTGACCCAGTAGGGGGCCCTGGTCTCGATCACCCGTCCGCCCAGGCCGGCCCCCGGGGGCATCCGCGCGGACGAGAACTCCGGTGAGATGGTGCCCGCGGACGCCCTGAGCCTGAGGTTGCCGTCGGCGTCCAGGAGCGAGAGGTACGCGAAGTCGCTGCCGATCAGCTCGTGTGCCTCTCGGACGATCGACGGGAGCACCACGTCGACCTCCCCGAGCACGGCAAGCGAACGGGCCGTCGCGTAGAGGCTGGTCAGCTCGCGCTCGCGGCGCAGACGGTAAGCGGCCAGTTCGTGGTGTTCGGCGTTTCCACCCTGATCGCGAGCATCCTGCGCGTCGGAGTCGGTGCGTGGCATCGGTCCGGCCTCCACGAGAAGCGAGCAGGTGGAGGTTTCCTCCACCGCGTGAGCGCCAGGAGTGTATCTCCGTCCCATCCTGCAAAGCGCCTGCTCAGCTCTACTCTCGCCGCACGACACAGAGTTGTGACGCAGGTCGCAGCCCTACCGAGAACCGAGGGATGCCTCCCATGGCCTCTTCCGCGCAGGCCCCCATCCAGGGCAACAGCTCCGACCCCGCCACCGCCTCCGGACGCCGCACCGGCTGGCAACTGCTCGTAGCCGGACTGATCGGCAGTTCGATCGAGTGGTACGACTTCTTCCTGTACGGTACGGCGGCGGCTCTGGTCTTCCCGCACGTCTTCTTCCCGCACTCATCCGCCTTCATGGGCACTCTGCTGTCCTTCAGCACCTTCTGGGCGGGCTTCGTGGCCCGGCCGCTCGGCGGTCTCCTCGCCGGTCACTTCGGTGACAGGTACGGCCGCAAGCCCACGGTCGTCGTATGCCTGACAGGGATGGCCGTCGCGACGTTCCTCATCGGCTGTCTGCCGAGCGCCGCGAAGGTCGGCACGCTCGCCCCGGTTCTGCTGGTGCTGCTGCGCTTCGTGCAGGGTGCGGCCGCGGGCGGCCAGTGGGGCGGCATCGCGCTCCTTCTCACGGAGTCGGCCCACCCCAAACGCCGCGGGTTCGCCGGCACCTTCGGCCAGACGAGCGTCCCGGTGGCGGTCATCATCGTGAACCTGATCTTCACCACGACCAGCAGCGTCGTATCGAGCGACGCGTTCCTGAGCTGGGGCTGGCGCATCCCGTTCCTGCTCAGCGCGGTCATGTTCCCCGTCGTGCTGCACATCCAGCGCAAGGTCGAGGACACCCCGGACTTCCGCGAGCTGCAGGAGGCGGCGGCCAGGACCGCGCAGGCACGGGTGGTCCGGGCTCCCATCGCCGAAGCCGTTCGCCGCAACTGGCGTACGATTCTGCTCGGTTGCGGCACGCTGTCCGCCACGAACAGCCTCTTCTACGTGAGTATCACCGGCCTGCTCAGTTACGGCACCACGACGCTGCACATGGAGCGCAACTCACTGCTGACCGCCACCCTGCTCAGCTCGGCCCTCATGGCGGGCATACTCCCCTACGCGGGCCATCTGTCCGACCGCTTCGGCCGGCGCAGGCTCATCCTCGTCGGCGGGCTCGGCGTAGCGGCCTGGGCGTTCCCGTACTTCGCGCTGGTGGACACGGCGTCGGTCCCGCTGGTCTTCATCGCCGTCAGCGTCGGCTTCCTCTTCCAGGGGCTGACCTACGCCCCGATGGCCGCGTATCTCGGCGAGCTGTTCGCCCCCGACGTCCGCTATTCCGGTGCCTCCTTCGCGTACCAGCTGTCCGCCATCGCCGTCAGCGGCAGCACACCGGTCCTGATGACCACCGTGATCGCCAAGACCGGAACGACCACCCTGGTCGCGGTATACATCGCGCTCATGGGTCTGATCACCTTCGTCAGCGCGTGGTTCCTGCCCGAGACGAACCCGGCGGAGGTACGGGCCGATCCGGAGAAGCTTCCCGGGACCCAGCTGTACGCCTGAACGGTCGGCCGGAGACTGTCCGGACGCCCCGGAGAGGCTTGAATTCCCAGATGTTCCCTATGTTTCCTACGTCCCGTCCGCTCAGAACCGTACGGAACCCACCAGCGGCCCGGCATCGCGAACCACGAGGAGAGATCGCCATGTTCACCCCCCGACCGGGGTTCCCCCTCGGTGACATCCCCAAGGCGTACGCGGCTGAGCGTCCCGAGACCGTCGCGGTCCGCTCCGGGGAGGATCAGCTGACGTGGGCGGAGCTGTTCCGGGCGAGCGGCGAGATCGCGCGGGGGCTGGCGCAGTCGGGCGTGACGAACGGACGCATCGTTCCGCTCGCACTGCCGAACGGCGTGGACGTCGTGGCCGCGGCCTTCGCCTGCCTGAGACTCGGTGCCGTGCCGCAGCCGCTGTCGACGCGGCTTGCGCCGCCCGAGGAGGAGGCGATCCTCACGCTGTCCGATCCGGCGGTGGTCGTCGGCCTCGATCCGGCCACACCGGCGGGGAACGGCCGGTTCAGGGCGACCACGGTCGCGGAACTTCGCCGTCAGGGCGCCGGGGGTGGCGACCTCGTGACAGAAGTGGGTCCCTCGTGGAAGGCGCCCACGTCGGGCGGATCGACCGGCAGGCCGAAGATCATCCTCTCGGGGGCCGAGGGGGCCTTCAACCCCTTCGACATGGAGGCGTGGGGTCTCAGGCCGGGCGAACAGTCCCTTGTCACCGCGCCGGTGCACCACAACGCGCCCTTCTCCACGGCCATGACGACGCTGTTCAACGGCGGCACCGTCACCCTTCTGCAGCGTTTCGACGCCGAGCGGGTGCTGGCAGAGGTCGAGGAGCACGGGATCACCTGGGTGTATCTGGTGCCGACGATGATGCGACGCATCCTGGCCCTGCCCGAGAAGACCCGCGACCGCTACGACCTCTCCTCGCTGGTCTCGGTGTGGCACTGCGCCGAACCGTGCCCGCCGGCGACCAAGCAGGCGTGGATCGACTGGCTCGGACCGGACCGGATCTGGGAGCTGTACGCCGGGACCGAGGCCCAGGCCGGCTGCACCATCTCCGGTACCGAGTGGCTGGCCCACCGGGGTTCGGTGGGCCGTCCCACCTGGGGCGAGATCAAGATCATGGGCCTCGACGGCGCGCCGGTGAACGAGCCAGGAGTAGCCGGTGAGATCTTCATGCGCGTCACGGAGGGCAAGCCGCCCGCCTTCCGCTACATCGGCGCCGAGACGGAGGAACGGGACGGCTGGTCGACCCTCGGCGACATCGGCGAGTTCGACGCGGACGGCTATCTCTACCTGCACGATCGCCGCTCGGACATGCTCCTGGTCGGCGGGGTCAACGTCTATCCCGCCGAGATCGAGGCCGCGCTCACCGAGCACCCGCACGTCCTGTCCGGCGCGGTCATCGGCCTGCCGGACCCGGACCGCGGCAACCGCGTCCACGCCATCGTCCAGATCGAGGAAGGCCGTCCGACGACGACCGAGGAGATCGACGCGTTCCTGGCCACCCGCCTGTCACCCCACAAACGGCCTCGGTCCATCGAACTGGTCACGACTCCCCTGCGTAACGCGGCGGGCAAACTGCGGCGCTCCGCGCTCCGCGCCGAGCGCCTGTCGTCGACGTGATGACCGGCTACGACGCCACTACCCCGACGCTCACCCGCTCCTTCCGATCCGGCCCCCTCATCGCAGAGGAAGCCAACTGGTGGCTCAGCCTCGCCGACGCCCCCATCCGCCTGACGGCAGCCAGGATCTCTCCACCGAGGCGGGCCGATCACCGCGGAACCGCGCAGTTCATTGCGATTACCGTGGGTGACGGGTGTGTCAATTCAACGGCTCTGTCTCCCATTCGGTGGTGACGGAGCGTACCGCTATCCGAGGAGGATGCAGTGCCGAAGCAGGGTGAAACCTGCTCGTCCGTGCATTTGGCGTGCGCTCCGTTTGGTCTTCAGGTGCCGTCGGTGTAGTCGTAGTCGTAGATCCGTTTCGCGGTGGCTTTCGTGCCGACAGTGGGTGAACCGTAGTCGCGACTGGGGTGCGGTGCCCTCGTCGTCCGCCCCGACGTCGTCGCCTGGGCCGATGGCCTCGATCCCGACCGCGGCGCGCTCTCCCGCGCTGCTGCCCGCTGGTTCGGCAGCGCCACCGCCTGGTCACCACCTGGGTGACCGATCGTCTCGGGGTACCCCATACGCCCTCCGGGGCAGACGCCTCTCAGAGTGCGTTCTGGGCATCACCGGGATGCGGACTTGAGACACGCTTCAGACGAACGAGAGGATCGACCGAGTATGACCAGCACGGAACAGGCCGCTGCCCCCGCCGTGGAGCAGTCGGTGCTCGACGACCTGCGCCTGCGCCTGCGCGGCTACCGCCGGGTCGCCGTCCCCACCGGGTTCGGCTGGGCGCGCGGTGTCGACGGCGACTATCTCGCGGACCTCATCTCCTACTGGGCCCACTCCTACGACTGGCGCGAGCACGAAGTTCGGCTCCGCGCCCTGCCCTGGGTCCTCGCCGGTCGGGGCGACGCACCGGTGCGGGCGATGCATCTGCGGGCGGCGCACACCGACGCGGTCCCGGTGGTGCTCCTGCACGGATGGCCCGACTCCGTCCTGCGGTTCGAGAGGGTCTGGCCCCTGCTGTCCGACCTCCACGTGGTCGTCCCGGCCCTGCCCGGCTTCCCGTTCGCCGCCCCGGTCGCCCGCCGCGGCATGTCGTCCGGGGACATGGCCGAAGCGGTTGCGAACGCGATGGCCGAGATCGGCTACGAGCGCTATGTCGTGTCCGCCGGTGATGTGGGCTGCGACGTCGCCGAGGCGCTGGCCGCCGCTCACCCCGACCGCGTCGCCGCCCTGCACCTGACGGACGTGTCGCAGTACCGCTTCCTGGTGGACCCGCCGACGGACCTGTCAGACGCGGAGCGGGCGTACGTCCGGCACGGTCGTCACTGGCAAGCCACGGAGGGCGGTTACATGCACGAACAGGCCACCAAACCGCACACGTTGTCGGTGGCACTCGGTGACTCGCCCGCGGGCCTGGCCGCCTGGATCCTGGAGAAGATGCGGGCCTGGACCGACTGCGGCGGAGATGTGGAAAGGGTGTTCACCCGGGACCAGTTGCTCACGTGGATCACCGCGTACTGGGTCAGTGGCGCCATCGGCACCTCCTTCACCCCCTACGCCGAGAGCGGGTCGAAACCGGCCGGGGCCGGACGCATCGACGTCCCCACGGCTTTCACGATCTTCCCCAAGGACCTCGTCAACGCGCCCCGCGAGTTCGCGGCACGCTTCTTCGACGTCCGTTCCTGGACGGAGGAGTTCGCCGGCGGTCACTTCGCGGCCTGGGAGCGCCCGGCGGAGTACGCCGCCGGCGTCCGCACGGCAGTGGACCTGGCGAGGCGGGGGTCTGCGTCCCCGTGATCCTGTTCGATCGTGTTCTTCAGACGGCGGTAAGCGACGTGCTGTCCGTTTCGTGCTTGCGGCTGGGCTGGCGGTGGCCTCTCCGGGTGGCTATGGCCGTGGCTGGGTGAACAACCCCTGCTCGGGCTCGGTCAGGATCCCGGGTTCGACCAGCCGCTTCAGCTTCAGCCGTACGTTGTTGACGTTGCTGGGCGCGATCTCCAGAACCATCGCCTCGCAGACCGTCCGTGCTCGCAGCGGGGCGTCGGCCACGGCGAACACCGCCATGATCTGCCGGTAGGCCGGATGGTCCGGCAGCTTCGCGGCCGGCGGCGCCGGCGGGGACGGATCAGGCAGGCAGGGTCACGTCCGCTGGAGTGGTGTATCGACGGCCACTCGGTGATCTCGTCTTTGAGGTTATGCGGTGAGTTCGGTGGGCAGGGCGGTCTCGTCGGTTTCTGACTCGACCGGGTGGAGACGGCCTTGGCGAGGAGTTCGAGTCCCATGTAGCGGCGGGCCTCGGTCCACTCGTCGTTCTGCTCCGCCAGGACCGCGCCGACCAGGCGGATCAGCGCGGTGCGGTCGGGGAAGACGCCGACCACGTCGGTGCGGCGGCGGATCTCCTTGTTCAGCCTCTCCTGCGGATTGTTCGACCAGATCTGCCGCCAGAGGCTGGAGGGCCCTCTCTGACTGACAGCTCGACGACGAGGGCCGGCCGCCCGCCCCCTGACCGTCTCGCGGTGGCTTCGGCCGCCGCCCACCCCACACCTTCCGCAGGCATCCCTTGGAATTGATCATCTAGTGTCCTGCGCCTGAAGTTCGTTGAATATGTGTAGCCCGGGACGGCCGGGACGGCCGGTGGCCGAGGTGACGTTGACCGACGACGAGCGCGGGGGACACTGGTGCGCGGGTCGCGGCGGGCGACCTCGGCTCAGGCACTGGCTCAGCGGTGCCGGATCGTGCTGGGTGGCGCGGAGGGAAAGTCGAACCAGCAGGTGGCCGCCGAACTCGGCATCTGGCCGCAGACGGCGGGCAAGTGGCGCCGCCGTTTCCTGGAGCCTCCATGGCGGCGGAGAGCGGCTTGTCGAAGTCCACCGTGGGGCGGATCTGTCGCACGTTCGGACTCAAGCCGCACCAGGTGGACACCTTCAAGCTGTCCAACGATCCGCAGTTCATCGACAAGGTCCGCGACATCGTCGGCCTCTACCTCGACCCGCCGGAGAAGGCACTGGTCCTGTGCGTCGACGAGAAGTCACAGATCCAGGCGCTGGATCGCTCGGCTCCGGTGCTGCCGATGATGCCGGGCATGCCCGAGCGGTGGACCCACGACTACGTCCGCCACGGCATACCACCCTGTTCGCCGCGCCGGACGTGGCCACCGGCGAGGTGATCAGCTCCATCCACCGTCGCCACCGGGCAGCGGAGTTCAAGAAGTTCCTTGCCAAGCTGGACAAGGAGGTCCCCGAGCACCTCGACGTCCACCTGGTCCGCGACAACTACAGCACCCACAAGGCGCCCACGGTCCGCAAGTGGCTTCAGGCCCACCCCCGCTTCCACATGCACTTCACGCCCACCTACTCGTCCTGGCCCAACCAGGTCGAGCGGTGGTTCGGCCTGCTGACGGACAAGCGGACACGCCGCGCAGTGCACAGGAACCTCCAGGCCCTGGAGCGCGGCTTCCGCGCCTGGATCGCCCAGTGGAACACAACCCGAAGCCGTTCATCTGGACCAAGGACGCCGACGAGATCCTCCAGCGTGTCGCGACATATCGCGAACGAATTCCCGGCGCGGGACACTAGTCGATCGCGTCGGCCGCAATGACCTGCTCCGTCCAGATGACCTTGCCGGTCTTCGTGTAACGAGTGCCCCACCGGCGGGCCACCTGGGCAACGATCAGCAGGCCCCGTCCCCCCTCGTCGGTGGTACGTGCGTGGCGCAGGCGGGGCGAGGTGCTGCTGGCATCGGAGACTTCGCAGATCAGACCGCGGTCCCGGATGAGGCGCAGGCAGACCGGCCCGGTCGCGTGGCGGATGGCGTTGGTCACCAGTTCGCTGACGATGAGTTCCGTGGTGAACGTCAGATCGGGGATGCCCCACTCCGTCAGTTTGTGAGCCGCGAGGTCGCGGGCGTGCGCGACGGCGGCCGGATCGCTGGGCAGGTCCCAGGAGGCGACGCGGTCCGGGGCCAGGACCCGGGTCCGGGCGAGAAGCAGGGCCGCGTCGTCGGCAGGCGGACTCGTCAGCAGGCTGTCGATCACTCGTTGGCCGGTGCCCGTCAGGGTCGGCGGGGGCGCCGTGAGGGCATCGCCCAGCCGGGAGAGCCCGACGTCGATGTCCCGGTCGACGGACTCGATGAGGCCGTCGGTGTAGAGGGCGATGAGGCTGCCGTCTTCCAGCTCGGTCTCAATGGACTCGAAGGGGAGGTAGCCGAGGCCGAGCGGTGGTCCGGCGGGCAGGTCCAGAATGTCGGCGGCGCCGTCGGGAGCGACGATCATCGGGGGGAGGTGACCGGCCCGGGCCATGGTGCACCGCCTGCTGACCGGGTCGTAGACGGCGTACAGGCAGGTGGCGCCCAGGAACGCGGTGCCCGTCGCCTCACCCTCGGCCTCCAACGGCGCATCCATGTCGTGCGCTCCCATGAGGCCGATTACCAGATCGTCCAGATGGGCCAGCAGTTCGTCCGGAGAGAGGTCGAGGTTGGCGAGCGTGCGTACCGCAACGCGCAGGCGGCCCATCGTCGCCGCCGCGTTGATACCGTGCCCGGCCACGTCACCGACGACCAGCGCGACCCTTGCCCCGGAAAGCGGGATCACGTCGAACCAGTCGCCGCCCACACCGCTGGGGGCATCGGCCGGGAGGTACCACGAGGCCACGGCGAGAGCGGACCCTCCCGTCAGGTCTTGCGGAAGCAGGTAGCGCTGCATGGAGCGGGCTGCGGTGCGTTCGCGGGTGAAACGGCGTGCGTTGTCGATGCACACCGCGGCACGGGAGACGAGTTCCTCGGCCAGACGTACGTCGTCCTCCTCGAAGGGCCCCAGCCTCCGTGATCGGGCGAAGGTCGCCACGCCCAGGGTGACGCCGCGTGCCCGCACCGGGACCACCATCGCCGAGCGGAAGTCGTAGTCCAGGAACGAGGCGCCCAGCGTCTCGTCCACGGTCACCCACGGGCTGTCGGTGCGGTCCAAGACCCGTTCGACCAGCGTCCTGCTCTCCATCAGACAGCGGGTCACGGGCGACGACGGGGCTCGCCGGACCGTCTCCCCCACGGCCAGGGCTGCCTCGGGACAGCCCTCGCGTACCGACTGCTGCGCCGCCCGTCGGATGACGGGCGCCATGCCGATCGGCCCGGGTGCCGGCTCCTCACCCCTCATGACCGAGTCCAGCAGGTCGACGGCGACGAAGTCGGCGACGGCCGGTACAGCGTCGTCGGCCAGTTCCTGCGCGGTCCGCGTCACGTCCAGGGTGCTTCCGATACGGGCAGCGGCGTCGTTGAGCAGCGCCAGACGTTCCTGGGCCCGCCATCGCTCGGTGACGTCGATGATCATGTACCAGATGCCCACGTTCCGGTCGTGGCGGTCCTTCATCGCGAAGAAGGAGGCGGAGATCGCGCGACTCCGATCGTGCACCGCGTAGCCGGCACCTCGGTACTCGTAGTCCATCACCGGAGCACCGGTGCGAAGAACCTCGCGCATCTGCTCCTCGAAGGCATCGGCCTCGGCTTGCGGCAGGACCTCCGCCATCCGCCGTCCCAGCCGCCGTTTGAGGGGGATCTGGCGGGCCAGTGGCTCGTTCACCCAGACGTACCGCAGATCCGTGTCGAGGACGGCGATACCGACCGGTGCGTGGCTGAGGAAGGGTGTGAGCATCAGCTGGCTCACCCCGCCGCCCGGCATCCGCCAGAAGGCCCGTTTCGGGGGCCGACCAACGAACCTGCCGAAGATCAGTGCCGCGACGGTGGCGACCAGGACGCCCGGAATCATCTCGTAGACGCCCGACCAGAAGGGGCCGTGCAGCGGCTTGACCACACGCCACAGGAGCACCGTGACTGCGCCGGACACGATCCCGGCCATGGCCCCTGCCCAGGTCATGCGCGGCCAGTACAGCGAGAGCAGGACCACCGGGCCGAAAGCGGCCCCGAAGCCCGCCCAGGCGTACCCCACGATCCCGAGCAGCCCGCCGCCCCTGAGCGCGATCACGGAGGCCACGAGGGTCACGACGACGACGACGGCGCGACCCACCCACACCAGTGCCTCGTCCGAGGCGCGCCGCTTGAGGAACGCGTGGTAGAAGTCCTCCGTGAGGGCGACGGACGAGACGAGGAGCTGACTGTCCGCGGTCGAGATGATCGCGGCGAGCACCGCGATCAGCATCACACCGGCGCCCCACGGACTGAACAGCGTCCGGCTCAGAGCGATGTACACCGTCTGCGGGTCATGGAGCGGCGTGCCGAACTGCGCGATGCCCAGCAGGCCGACCACTGTGGCACCGGCCAGCACCACGACCACCCACCCGGTCTCGATCCGACGGGCCGCGGGTACGGCACTGGTACTCCGGATGCCCATGAACCGGGCCAGGATGTGCGGCTGCCCGAAATAGCCGAGGCCCCATGAGAGCAACGAGATGATCGAGACGGCGCCGAGCGGCCCGACGCCTCCCGACCACCGTCCATTCGCGAAGTCGACCGTGGCACCCATGTCCAACAGGCTGGGCGTTTTGCTGTCGAGGGCGTCACGAAGCGCACCGAGGCCGCCGAGCGTCGCGATACCGACGACGGGGAGCACGAGCAGGGCGAGGAACATCAGCGTGGCCTGCATGACGTGCGTCAGGCTCACAGCCAGGAAGCCGCCCAGGCAGGAGTAGACGACGATCACCAGGGCGGTCAGGGCCACCCCGAGCCCGAACCCGGCACCGAAGATGCGCCCGAACAGTAGCCCGCCGGCCACCAGCCCACTGGCGACGTAAACGGTGAAGAACACGAGGGTCACCGCAGCCGAGACCATCCGGAGCATCCGGGTGCGGTCCTCGAACCGCTCCTCCAGGTAGGCCGACAGGCTTACCGCGTTCCCGGCGCGCTCCGTGTAGGTGCGCAGCCTCGGCGCGACGAACAGCCAGTTGAAATATGTACCGAGCACCAGGCCGATCGCGATCCAGCTGGCCCCGATACCGGCCGCATACACCGCGCCGGGGAACGCCAGGAACAGCCAGCCGGACATGTCGCTCGCTCCTGCGGACAGGGCAGCGACGAACGCGGGGAGCCTGCGGCCGCCAAGGGCGAAGTCGGCGAAGGTGTGCGTACGGCGGTAGGCCCAGACACCGGTTCCGATCATGACGGCCACGTACACGAGGAACGTGGCCACGATCGGCGCACTCAAGTCGGACATGATGCCTCGCCTGCGAGGTGAATGAGCACGGGACTACAACCGCACGACCGACAGTCGTGATCCCTACAAATCTACAGATTCCGGTCGCCGTCGGCGGCCGGTGCCACCCGCGTCGGGGCCGGCACGGGCACTGTGCCACGCCGAGGCCGAAGAAGACCGCCATCGCGGAGATCAGGTACGAAAGCACTCTCCCTTCGGCATGGGCAGGCCGATCAGGAGCAGTGTCACATCGTCGTCATGCGTGGCCATGTCCGGCAGGAGCGTCTTGATCAGCAACCCGCTGACCTTGCCGGGTCTCGCCAGGTCGGCCTCGTGCGGTCTGCGTCGCTGCTCATCAGTTACCTGTTCCAGCACTACGGGCTCGCCGAGCCCGCTCAGATCAGCCGTCACGGTTCGATCATCGCGAGCGGTTGGTCCGAACCTGAACGAACCCGGATCAGCACCTGCGCACAGCAAGTCCCGATTCCAGTGATCTGATCTAGGGTGGCCCTCGCCCAGCCTCTGTTGATCCGGCGCCGTCGATTCGAGCGATCCCACTCGACTTCGAGATCTACTGAGATGCCAGCCATACGGTGTACCAGTCATGGAAGTCCGGTCCTTAGGCCGGACCGCCCCACGACGAGTCGTCGAGCCACACTTGTCCGGCATTTCTGCCCGTGACGACGAGGCGAGAGAACATGCCGCATCCGATCTCACCGAGGACGAGCGTCACCGCGACCGAGTAGTCGCTGTCGCCTCCTCTGCCCGGCCCCGGCCGGTCCTTGGTATGCGGGAACGGGGCAAGCCAGGAAGCCGACTCGCACGCACTCGGCCCGAACGTCGTGCAGGGCCTCTTCCTCGTCCACTGTCTCCGCCAGGCCCAGCAGCCCGCAATCCGGTCCCGCCCCGCCGCCGGCGACCATACTGAGGAAGTCCCGGTGGGACGCGGGAAGAGTGACGCTGTGCAGTTGCCCTGTGGAGCAGATCGCCGCCTCCGACAGGGGCGAATGAAGCCGGTATCCGTGGTGAGGGGCGCCGAAGCGGCGGTTCTGAGGATCTTCCCGGGCCATCGCGGCGACACGAGAACCATTTCCAGGTCCCGCTCGGGACGGTGGCGTCAGACGGGGACGAACACCCTGCCGCAGCAGTCCGCGTGACCTGCCCTGCCGTGCCGCCGTGGGACGGTGCAATGCAGGCAGGAACCACCTCCCTGAAGACCGTCCTGGCAGCGGGCCCGGCAAACGAGGCACCGGGTCGCCTGCCAGGACGGTCGCACCAGTTGGAAGGCGGATGGGCGGGACGGCCAGGCCGCGACCCGCGCGACGCGTGGCTACGTCCGGTGAAACCCAATGCACGCGCCTCAATGTCGCCACAAGTCAATGCGCCTACCCCGATCAGGAGCGGAGGTGACGTACCGCTATCGTCCCCGTGATCGGGCCGTGGGGCCCGGCCAGGCGGGGAGGGGCAATCATGGGGATCTTGCAAAAGTGGGGGCGTAAGCGCATGACTCAGGGCGCAATCACAGCTCGGCAGCGAGGCGAAACCACTTACGTTCACTGACTGAACAGTGCGATTCAGCAGATCCAGGACCGCTCCACCTCGGTGATCGAGTCCGAAGGCTGGACACTGGCCGGGATCCACGTGGATCCGTCGCGCCCCAGGGAACGCTGGGTGATGACCTTCGAGCACGCTGGGGAGGCGAGCGGGACGACCGCCCAGTCGTCGGAGCAAGCCTGGTATCCGCCTGGCTTCGTGCCGGGCCCCGAGGGGACGAGTGGGAACAGCGTCCCGACTGAGGCGTGGCAGGGGCGGGGCGGTACGCGGCAAGATCGTGTCCGGCGTCCAGCGAGTACGCCTCCCGCGACGGCTGACGCCATCTGTACCAAAGGACGGCTGCCGGCTCGTCGCCGGCTTTCCCGGTGCCCGGGAAAGGGACGTGCGCTGGTTGAACCTGGCCAGTACACATCGGCAGCGTTCACCCGGCATCAAGCTCGCCGTCCGCTACAAGTCGACCGTCCAACTCACCCTCATACGGCAGGCGTTGTGACCACACCTCAAACACGCCCTAGATGCAATTCGCTGCCCTTTACCGCAGATATTGGGGTGTTGTCCGTGGGGGGATTTCAGACCGGTCCGGCTGTCGACGCTCCGGCAGCCGCCCGCCAGAGCCTACGGATCCACAGCGCACGATCTGACACGGATGTTCCTCAATCCCCGGAACGGAGGGCGAGCTCCTCGTACGTGCAAATCCAGTCGCCCTGTATCTGCACCAAGTCGTCGGGGAAGCTGTTTCGCGACATGACTCCATTAGAGCGTGTTCGATTTCTGTTGCACATCAGACACGCCCCGCAGTGGGAGGCCCCCACGCTTCGAGGCGAGCGGACCGCGGGAACCGCTGGGGCGGCCCAGGCTAATTCCAGTTCTGCAGATAGTACTAACAGCTATTCACACGTGCGCCGTTAATGCTCCGCATGTACCCACCGAGCGCTCGACTGAATGGCTGGCATCTTGTCAGAGAGCTTGTGGACATGCCACCCGAATGGGTTAATCGGAGTTGTCCGCTTCGATGGATGTACGACTCTTCGAGCGGATGCGAGCGAGTCGTTGATCCGGCGCCGGATCAGGGGTGTTCGTCGATGGCCCTGCGTATCAGGCAGACGGCCGATACCGCCAAGCCAGCAACTGCGCAGGGCCATCGAACTACGACCTGGCCAGTGGACACGCGAGCCGAGTCGCAATCACCCGAGACGCACGCGAACCCGAACCCGAACGTCCCATCACTGCTCGCAATGTACCGCATTGCGGGTGAGGAGGAACCTCTCATGCCCATCAGCCCGAACCAAGGATCAAGTGGCGGCGGCACACTCGTCACCATCACCGGCACCGGCCTCAGCGGCACCACCGCCGTGCGCTTCGGTACCCGGTCCGCCACCGCCGTCACCAACGTCTCGCCCACCCAGGTCACCGCAGTCTCCCCGTCCGGCAACGGCTCGGTCGGCGTCACCGTGATCACCCCGGGAGGGACGAGCAACCCCATCCCCTTCTACTACGTCGGAGCGCCGTTCAAGCAGTCCCTCAGTCCGTCCTCAGGGTCCACCGCAGGCGGCGGGACCGTGACCATCAACGGCACCGGCCTGTCCACTGCCAGCAGCGTCGCCTTCGGCGCCAACACGGCGGTACCGACGGTCGTGTCCGATGGCCAGATCACGGTCGCCGCACCGGCCGGCGCCGCAGGCTCGGTGGGAGTCAGCGTCACCACGGCGGGCGGCACCAACAACGGGCTCTCGTACACCTACGTCGCCGCCCCGACGGTCACGACGGTCACCCCCGCGTCGGGGCCGACGACGGGCGGCACGACCGTGACCGTGGCCGGCACCGGTCTCACCAGCACGAGCGAGGTCACCTTCGACGGGAACCCGGCACCCTTCACCGTGCTCTCCGACACCGCGGTGTCGGCCGTCACGCCCCCCGGGGCGGCCGGTGCCGTCGACGTCGTCGTGACCAACGACGCGGGCAGCGCGACTGCCGCGGACGGGTACACCTACATCACAGGACCCGGCATCTGACCGCCCCTCAGGGGCGAGCCGGCCACAGCCGGCGACCGTCGTCCCGCCCCGGGGCGGACGCGCTGACCGCACAGGGTGCCGCGCCCGCCCCCAAGGCCCCCGGTCCGGAAGTCATCCCGGGCCGGGGGTTCGACCCGCCTGGCCGGTCCCGACCAGACCGCGAGCGTCCTCCCGTCTGGTCGGAGCCTGCGTGATGGGTGGTGGCAGGCGGTGGCGGGCCCCGGTACCTGATTGACGCTCTCTTCCCGGCGCATGCCGGGCGAGCAGGCGGCCCGTGCACCCCGGAAGGCGCCCGGGCCGTCACCGTTGCCCCACCCCTTATGGCCGTATCCGTCCACCGCTGCGAAGAGGCACCATGACGACACCTGCCCTGACAGGCCTGTCTCCCAATCAAGGACCGACCGCGGGCGGCACCACGGTGACACTCACCGGAACCAACCTCGGCGACGTGACAACAGTCCGCTTCGGCACCACAGCAACTGCGTTCACGATCGTGTCCCCCACACAGATCACCGCCACCGCCCCTCCCGGAACCGAGGGAACCGTCCAGGTCACCGCCATCAGCCCCGGCGGCACCAGCGGTGGGCTGAGCTACTCCTACGTCGCGGTGCCGACCCTGACAGCCGTGTCTCCCGGTCAAGGACCCATGATGGGCGGCACCCTGGTGACACTCACGGGGACCAACTTCAGCCCAGCGACAACAGTGCGCTTCGGCACTGTAACGGCGGCGTACTCGGTCCTGTCCGCCACGCAGATCAGCTCCGTCGCCCCCTCGGCCCCTGCCGGAACGCCGGGACCTGCCCAGGTCACCGTCACCAGCCCTGGCGGCACCAGCGCAGGGCTGGCCTACTACTACGTCGCGCTGCCGACCCTGACAGCCGTTTCTCCCGGCCAAGGACCCACCGGGGGCGGCACCACGGTGACACTCACCGGAAACAACCTGCTCAACGCCACGACCGTCCGTTTCGGTGCCACAGCAGCTGCGTTCTCGGTCGTGTCGGCCACACAGATCACTGCCACCTCCCCTCCCGGATCCACGGGGTTCGCCCAGATCACGGTCATCACCCCAGGCGGCACCGGAGGAGGGGCTGCCTTCCAATACGTCGCGCTGCCCACCCTGACGAGCCTGTCGCCCAATGAAGGACCATCTACGGGGGGCACGACCGTGACACTCACCGGAACCAACCTCGGCGACGTGACAACAGTCCGCTTCGGCACCACAGCAACTGCGTTCACGATCGTGTCCCCCACACAGATCACCGCCACCGCCCCTCCCGGATCGGCGGGAACCGTCCAGGTCACCGTCATCAGCCCCGGCGGCACCAGCGCGGGACTGGCCTACACCCGGACCGCGCCCCCCGGCATCTGAGCGGCCGAGGCATTCTTGCCTCTTGTTGGTGTTGTCAAGCCGCCGTCGTCACCGGTGGTGTCATTTCGTAGCACCGTCGGTCACGGATGAGAGCCCAGATGACGCCGACGTGTCGGCGCGCGAGGGCGACCACGGCCTGACGTGCTTCTTGCCTTCGGCGCGTTTGCGATCGTAGAACTTCCGCGAGTTCGAGTCGTAGCGGACGCTGATCAGCACGGACGTGTAGAAGACCCGCTGGAGTGCGCGGTGGTAGGCGATCGGACGGTCGGGGTTGCCGCAGATCTTGCCCGAGTCGCGTGGTGCTGGGGCGACCCCGGCGAAGGCGGCCAGGGCGTCCGGGGAGTCGAACTCATCCAGGCTGCCGCCGACGGCAGCAAGGAGCTCGGCACCAAGGGTCGTGCCGATGCCGCGGACGCTCAGGACGATGTCGGCAAGCTCGTGCTCGCGAAACCGGCCCTCGATGAACTTGTCCATCTCGGCGATCTGCTCGTTGAGGGCCATCACCTCCTCGGCCGGAGTGGGGACCAGCTTGGCGATGGTCTTCTCCCCGGGGACAGCGGTCGCTCAGTGGCCTCGACGGCCGCTTCGCCCACATACCTGGCGCTGCGGATCTTGCGGTTGGCCAGCCACTTCGTCGGCCGCGTGGCACTGGTCCGGCGGACCGCGGCCGGAGTCCGGTGGCCCGTCAGCATCCTGAGCGGGCCGGTGTTGGCCATGTCCAGGGCCCGCTCCAGGGCCGGGAACATGCTCAGCAGGGTGCCGCGCAGGCGGTTGACCGCGCGGGTGCGGTCCTCGACGAGGTCGGCCCGGCGGCCGGTCAGGAGCTTGAGCTCGATGGCCGCTTCGTCGCCGGGGCGGATGGGCCGCAGGTCGCGCCGCATCCAGGCGTGGTCGGCGATGACGTAGGTGTCACGGGCGTCCGTCTTGCCCTGGCCGCGGTAGCCGTCGGACGCCCGATTGACCAGCCGGCCGGGCATGTACAGGACCTGCTGGCCGTGGCGGACGAGCAGGGCCAGCAGCAGCACGGGTTCCCCGCCGGTCATGTCGATGGCCCAGGTGACCAATCGGTCGTCGGCCAGGTCCAGGACATCGCCGATCAGCTTCAGCGGCTCCGGCTCGTCGTCGGCGAACCGTCGGGACAGCAGCGTCTTGCCGTCCGCATCCAGGGCGAGGCCGTGATGGTGGCCCTTGCCGCTGTCGATCCCCACCCATATCCAGCTCATCGTGCTCCTGACGTTGCTCCTGCCGAAAACCTCATCCGCCCAGCTCAGACGGTATGTTGGTACTCGTGGCGGATGCTGCCGAGTCGTTCCCGTCTTCGGACGTCGAGGTGGGTTGTCTGCTCCGGATCGTTGATCGGCACCGGGTGCAGCGGTCGGGCTTTGCCGATGCCCTGATGGGCCGGTGGGTGGTGTAGAAGTCTTCGAACTCCCCTAATGCGTGGAGCAGGTGCCGCTGGTTCCATATCAAGGTGCGGTCCGACAGTTCGCGTCGGCAGGTCTGCACCCACCTTTCCATGACCGAGTTCATCCGCGGCGTCCGTACGCCGCTGAGCACGACTTCGATCCCCGCGGCGTTCAGGATGGTGTCGAACAGGGCGGGAACTTCCCGTCGCGGTCACAAATCATGAACCGGGGTCGGCAGCCGGCGTCTTCGAGGTTCATGACGCGGCTTGCGTCCCCATGTGGCGGTCGGGTGTGCGGGGGCGCCGACGATCCGGGTCCGGCGGCCGGCGTGTTCGATTACCGCGGACACATATAGCCGCGCCCCGGGCGGGGTGACCGTCTCCAGGAGGTCGCATGCCAGCAGGGCGTCGGCTTGGGGTGAAGGAAGCCCGTCCAGGTACTGGAGGTCCGTTCGGGCGCCGCGTCGATTCCGGTCTCCTTGAGGATGTCCCAGACGGTGGAGGCGGCCACCTTGATCCCGAGATCGAGGAGTTCGCCGTGAATGCAGCGGTATCCCCAGCTGGGGTTCTCCCGCGCGAGGCGCAGGACCAGGGCGCGGATGGAACGCACGGTCCGCGGCCGTCGCGGGCGCTTCGGCCGGGACGTGGCGGCGTGGCGGCGTACTACCAGGTCCCGGTGCCAGCGGAGCACCGTGTCCGGCCGGACACCAACCGCACCCTGCGCAGCGCCTCCACCGGGAGTCGGTGGAGCAACGCCGCCAGGAACGCACGGTCGCTCGGGGAGAACCGCACTCCATCGTTGCCGAGTTGGCGTTCCAGCACCATGATCTGATGGCGCAGGGTGAGGATTTCCGCGTCCTTGTCCCGGTCGCTCATCAGCAGCAGGCGGAGCCCTGCGAACGCGTTCGTCACGGTCAGGTAGGCCCGGCCCTTCTGGCCCGCGCCGACCGGGGTTTCGCCCGGTTCCTCGCCCAGCGAGGCGAGGAACCGGGACGACGAGGCCTGGTGACCGCCTGCAGTCCCGGCGCTCAGGCGCTGTGGCCGTAGCTGTACGCCGGGGCCCTGATCGGCCCTCGCCCCGACCGGCAGGACCGTGTGGAGGTGATCCGGACGCCGCGGTATCGCTGCGCCGTCACGGCGCACAATAGGCAATGGGAGTAATGGAGTACTCCTGGGTGGTCGAGGTGTTGTGGAAATTGACGGTCCAACTGTCGTCGGCATTCGAGCTCGTAGTCCGAAAACTACCAACGGGGATGACCTCGTCGCCCGCCAACCAACCGCCGGAAATTGCCTTCTGACCGACCGGACAGAAGGCAACCACAGCCGTCGTCGCCCCCGGTCCGAGCGTCGTCGTCTCTCCGAATACGGGAGTGACGTCGGCGGTGCCGGAGGGCCCTTGGGGTCCGGCAGTCCCGGTCTCACCCTGAGGACCGGCAGGACCGGCGGGTCCAGCAGTCCCCGTCTCACCCTGAGGACCGGCAGGACCGGCCGGTCCAGCAGTCCCCGTCTCACCCTGAGGACCGGCACTCCCGGTCTCACCCTGAGGACCGGCAGGTCCGGCGGTTCCGGTCTCACCCTGAGGACCGGCAGGACCGGCGGGTCCAGCAGTCCCGGTCTCACCCTGAGGACCGGCACTCCCGGTCTCACCCTGAGGACCGGCAGGTCCGGCGGGACCGGCGGGTCCGGTTTCGCCCTGGGGACCCTGGGGGCCCTGGGGGCCCGGCTCGCCGCACAGCGGCACGGCACTTGAGACTTCGACGTAGCGGGCAGCCACCCAGCCCGAGCGTTCCGCAAGCCTGTACCACGTTGTGTTGCCATCGACGCTCGTGCCGCGTGACTTGCACCAAATTCCGATCCGCGCGCCCCTGGAGTAATGACCCAGCTCGGCAGAGCGAGCCGTCGGCAGGGCGCGGATGCTCAAGCCGTTCCTCGCCGTGACGGTCCCGCGAACCGAGGCCAGGGAGGGGTCCCGCTGCGCGTTTGCGGGCGTAACCCCTGACAGTGCGCCGCCTTTTATCCCGTGAGCTGCCGCTACCGGCCCTGACAGCCCACAGGACAGACCCAGACTCACCGCTCCCAGAAAAAACGATGAAACGACAATCCTTCGCATTACGAACCACCACGCCTTCCACCGCGTGTGTGTGACTAGGGAGACGTGAAGAGAAAAGCGTATATACCGCTGAGAACCCCGTTACGACACGACCAGGATCGAACGATTCCTTTCCTGACGCGGTTCGGTTGGAACTTCGACGCCTACAACTACGGGTGCCACGAGGGTGAATTGTGAGGTCCATCGCCGTGTCGCCCCGATCGAGAAGAGCCCGCCTCGGAGATTGCGGACGGGCCTCCGCTCGTAGGCCATCAGGACTGCCTCGCTGACGGCACCTCACATGGCACGTGCCGCGGGCGGCTGCCACCGCTTCTTGACTGGTCTCCAGGCGTGAGGCGAGGTCGGGCGGGGCTTTTTGATCTGGTCCTTCACGTATCGCTCGACGGTGCGCTGGAAGATCCGCAGCATCTGGGCGACCGCCTTGGTGCCCTTGTACTGCTTGACCAGGTCCCCGTATCTCGCGCCGGCCGACTCTTGTCCCGGCTCACCAAGCCGTCGACACCGGATGCTCCAGTAGCCAACTCACGCGCTCACTCGCCAAGCGAAGCTCTCAAGTCACAAACCGGGCTCGTGGGCTGTTCGGGGTGCGTTCGCTACAGGTCGAACTCCAGGTGCTCGATGTCCGTGAGGCGGACTTCCTCCAGGGTGGGCTTGATCCGCTTTGACGGACATCCGAGATCAGGGGTTCTGCCCCGGGAGGATGTCCATCATGGAGAGCATGGGGAAGAAGAAGCCTCGGCCTCGCCGTTCGTTCACGCCGGACTTCAAGGCCGAGATCGTCGAGCTGTGCCGGCGTGGTGACCGCTCGGTCGGTCAGATCGCCAAGGACTTCGACCTGACGGAGACTGCGGTGAGGCTGTGGGTCAGCCAGGCCGAGGTCGACGCGGGCGAACGCGACGGCCTGACCAGCAGCGAACGCGAGGAGCTGGCCGCGCTGCGGCGGGAGAATCGCCGGCTCCGTGAGGACGTGGAGGTCCTCAAGCGTGCGACGGCTTTCTTCGCGAAGGAGACCCGGTGACGGTGCACCCGTTCATCGAGGCGGAGAAGCGTGCAGGTCACAGCGTCAAACGAGCGTGTGAACTGCTGGAGGTCTCCCGAACCGCCTTCTATGCCCGCCGCACCGGCAGGCCCGGTCCGCGGGCGGTCCGTGACGCCGAGTTGACCGGGCAGATCACCGAGGTCCACGCCAAGTCCCGTGGCACCTACGGCGCCCCACGCATCCATGCCGTCCTGAAACGCGAGGGCGCCCTCTGCGGACGCCGCCGCATCGCCAGACTGATGCGAGCGGCGGGCCTGGAGGGCCGCCACCGCAGACGACGGCATCTGACCACCATCCCCGACCCCCGCGCCGCCGCCCGGCCCGATCTCATCTTGCGGCAGTTCGATCCCGACCCAGCCGGTGTCGACACCCGCTGGTGCGGCGACATCACCTATGTCCCGACCGAGGAGGGCTGGCTCTATCTGGCCACTGTCATCGACATCGCCTCCCGCCGGG
>NZ_JBVHQD010000031.1:0-78529 GCF_055567595.1 Streptomyces sp. NPDC026515 | reverse complement strand
GCGCGCGGTCTGCTACGCAGACACGACGCGGTGTCGCTACGCGACACTTACCGGCGCTGCGCGCCGGACCCGCCGGCTCCGCCGGCGGAGGGGTCCCGGACTCCGTCCAGGACCGGGCAGGCACTCCGTGCCCGCCCTGTCAGACCAACGCTCCGCGCTGGTCTGGGGCCTGACTGCTCCGCAGTCAGGCGAAAGCTGCGGCAGCAAGGCCGCGGGTGTCGCCAGTGGCAGACTCGTCGACCTCAGGTGATGCTCCGTCAATTCTGGCGTGGATCGGTTCCGGTGACTTCCGTTCAAATCTTGTGCGTCACTTCTTCTTTGAGCTTGGTTCTGGGATGATGGCATGGTTGCGCTCGCTCGCCGAGGCGCAGGTGATTCGAACTCAATATGTCCCGTGACTTACGGCTCTGGCGTAGCGTCATTTTCGAGCCTGGATCAGTTTTGGGCTAACTCCATACCCACCTCTCCGAACTCTGAGATTGCGAGGTCTTGTGGCTCACATGGAATTGCGTCCGCATCAGGTTGAGGCGGTGGATTCGGTGCTCCGGAATCTCTCGGAGCAGCCAGGAAAGGGAATCCTGTCCGAGGGGTTGCGGACTCAGGTCATCGCCGCTACAGGATCCGGTAAAACCCTGATCGGTGTGGAGTCGGCGAATCGTCTTTCAGCGCGCCGGGTGCTGGTGTTGGTGCCGACGTTGGATCTGCTGTTGCAGATGGCTGCCGCGTGGCGTGCGGGTGGCCGTCGCGGGGCGATGGTCGGGGTGTGTTCGCTGCGGGGTGCGGACAGTCAGGGTGTGCCGTGTACGACGGATCCGGATGAGCTGATTGCGTGGACGGCCGGCCCCGAGACGGTCACGGTGTTCGCGACGTACGCGTCGGTGGGTATGGGGACGCTGCAGCGGGCTCATGCTGCGGGTCTGCCGGTGTGGGATCTGATGGTCGTGGACGAAGCCCACCGGGTCAGCGGTGATGCCGGGAAGCCGTGGGCGGCCGTGCACGACCAGGCCCAAGTCCCGGCGGTGCGGCGGCTGTACATGACCGCGACGGCGCGGGTGTGGGAGGCCGGCGGGGACCGCCCGCGGCTGGTCGCCTCCATGGATGAGGACTCGCCGGTGTTCGGGCCGGTGGCGTACAAGCTGAAGTTGTCCGAGGCGATCCGGCTCGGTTTGGTGGCGCCGTATCAGGTGCTGTGCCTGGACATCCGTGACCCCGACCTCTACGCCGTGCTCACCACGGAGGCGACCGGCTCCGACGCGGTACGCGGGGCCCGGCTGGCGGCCGTGCAGACCGGGCTGATGCGCGCGGCCGTTGCGGAGCGGTTCCGGCGTGTGTTGTCGTTTCACAGCCGGGTCGGTGAGGCGGAGGCGATGGCGGCTGCCGTGCCGGTGACGGCGGCCCGGCTCGCCGCAGACGACCCGGAGACGTTCCCGCCGGCCGAGCAGGTGTGGGCGCAGTGGCTGTACGGCGAGCACGCACCTGCGCACCGCCACCGTGTGCTGGAGGAATTCGCGTCCGATTTCCTCGGGGGTGGCGGTTTTGAGGGCCGGAATGTGCGCGCGGAACTGCGTGTCCTTTCGTCGGTGCGTGTTCTGGGTGAGGGCGTCGACACGGCCGAATGTGACGCGGTTCTTTTCGCGGATGCGCGTGGCTCGATGGTGGATATCGTGCAGATGGTCGGGCGTGCTCTGCGGATGCGGCCGGGGGTCGGGAAACTCGCCACTCTGATCGTTCCGGTATTCCTCGGGGAAGGCGAGGATGCGAACGAACTGCTCACCTCGGATGCGTACGGGACCCTCGCGAAGATCCTCGGGGCGCTCCGCGCGCACGACACGGAGACGATCGAGGCGCTCGCCGATCCCCGGGTCCGCAACGCCCGTCCGGCCGCCGTGGACGGCGAGTTGGAGCGGGACGACGACGGCGACGACGGCCAGGAGGAGGCCGTCGTCGACCGGGTCGGTGCGGCGGCGGCCGGTGTGCTCAGGTTCAGCGAGGAACGCGACCCGGCCGCCCTCGCGCAGTTCGTCCGGCTGCGGGTCATCGACCCCGAAGTTGCGTACTGGCGGCGCGGGATCGAAGCCGCCACCCGTTGGCTGCGCGAGACCGGCAACACCGAGCTGCGCGTCCCGTACACGTACGTCACGCCGGAGGACTGGGGCGCGGTCGGCGGCCATCCGCTCGGGGTGTGGATTGCGGATCAGCGGCGGTACTACGCGGCCGGAACGCTGGAGGCCTCCCGCGTGGAGCAGCTGGAGACGCTCGGGATGGTGTGGTCGGTGCAGGCGTCCGCGTGGGAGACCGGCCTCGCCGTCGCGCGGTCGTACGCCGCAGTGCACGGGCATCTGCTCCCGCCGACCACGGCGGTGTGGGGCGGAGACAACTTCCCCATCGGTGTCTGGTTGAAGAACCAGCGCGCAGCGGCTCGCAAGGCGGCTGAGAACGCCGAACGGCGCGCTGCCGGGGAAACGGGCGTCTCCTATGCCGGAGAGCTGTCACAGGCCCGTATGGAGGCTCTGGCCGACCTGGACCCGGGATGGTGCCCGGGGTGGGACATCTCCTGGCAACGCTGCCTGCGGCTCGTGCTCGCTCATGTGAAAGCCGGCGGCGCACTCCCGTCCGGACCCGGTGAACTCATCGTCCAGGGCGAAGACCTCGGGGTGTGGGTCACCGGCCAGCGGGCCGGATGGGACAACCTCATGCCCACGCAGCAGTGGCTCCTGGAGTCGGTGGGGATCGAGCCCGCCGCCGAGGACGGGGCACCGGCCGCGGGCGCGCCCCGCACGCAGGACGCCCGGTGGGCCGCGAACCTCACCGCCGCCCGGCAGTACCACGCACGGGAGGGGCACCTGATCGTGCCCCGCAAGGCGGTAGAGATCGTGAACGGTGTCGAACACAAGCTCGGGGCGTGGCTCGACAACACCCGCCGCAGGGCCGGGAAGCTGAGCCCGGAGCGGCGTACGGCGCTGGATGCGCTCGGCATGCGCTGGTAGCCGGCGGGTTCGGACACGACGCTGCCCGCCCCTGGATTCTGGGACGGGCAGCGGATGTGCGTGTGATTGTGAAGGGCGGTCGCCTACGCGGCGAAAGGCTCCATGAGCCATCAGCCGAACGATCTTCCTCATAGGCAATAGGTGAGGCCCGGGGACACTGTCCCCACCACAACCACACCCCGCACAACAGAAACAGACGGCCAAACATCCCTCTCCCCAGCTGGCTCTTCCATGGCGTGGGAGAGCCAACACCGTCACCAGTGGTTAATGGGACCTGAGGGGAAGGGCACGCTCAAGGAAGTCGAGCCGGACCTGTCGGGGCAGCTTGCTGTCGAGTCCGAGTGCGGTACGGATGGACTCTGCGCTGACGTCCCGCGGGATGCCCATGCGGCGCTCCGCCTCTCCGATGATCTCCGCGATGGCGTGGTACGCGGAACGGGGGTGGTGGCGGATCAGCCAGTCGAGCATGTTCACCACGGGCGTGGTGACGCCGTAGAAGATCGTAGGTCCGGTGTCTTTGGTGGCTTCGTCGAGTTCCTTGCCGCTGGCGAACTCGTCGAGGAAGGCGTGCCGGACGGTCGCCGCCAGGTCGTTGTGGTTGATGATGCTGTCGGTGTCGGTGGCCACGCCCAGGGCCAGGTCGTCCGCGATCTCGTGCACGGCGCTCTCGGTGCGGAAACGCAGTGCCCAGCGCTTGCGCCAGTCCGGCCGTTCCCACAGGGTGCCCAGGAACCGGCGGGCCAGCCGCTGCCGGAGTTCTGAGAGGCCGATGGAGAGATCGTCATCTGGGGAGCTGAGTTTGGCGGCCGCGTTCTCGGGTGAGCGGTCGCGTTCCTCCGCCCAGTCGGCGGCCACCGCGCGCGACCACAGGCTGCGGCCGTTGATGACCGCCTGGGGCGGGGGGACGTCGCGCTGGTCACGGGCGATGTAGGCGCGCAGGGTGGAGGCTGCGATGCCGCCGGTCCTGGCCATCTCGGGTGCGCCGATGAGCTGGTCGGCGGCGAGTTCGGGTGCGGAGAGACGGACCACGCACTGGTCCAGCGGCAGGGCGTCGCCCGGCCGGCGGGAGGCCCACAGGGCCAGGTGGTCGTTCCACGGGTCGGGGGGCGGGGCTTCCCGGTCGAAGTTGGCGACTTTCAGCAGGCGGCCGCCGTCGGGATGGGCGTTGTCGTCGAGGAGGTCGGCGGCGGTGATGGTGGTCGCGGCTTTGACAGGCCGGCCCTCGAAGCGCTCGCCGGGGGCGTCCCATACCTGGTCGGGCCGGTACCAGGTGGTGCCGTCCCACCAGTAGCCGCCCTGGCGGAACAGCAGTTGGGGTCCCCACCAGTTGCTGTGCCAGGGCGAGGCGTCCTCGTCGCGGACGAGGAGGACCGTCCGGCCGTGTTCGGGGTGGTGGCGCAGGACCCAGGCCAGGTCCTGGCGGATCGGGTCGGTGGTGAAGGCGAGCCAGGCGCCGTCGGTGTCACGGTCCCTGTCCCAGCGGCCCCAGGTGCTTCCTTCGTCGTGACGGCCGACGGCTTCGACGGCGACGGGGTCGCCGACCGGGATGTGGTTGTCGTCGACGAACGGCAGGCCCGGGACGGGATGGTCGGTGTGCAGGCCGTTGGCGAGCGGCTGAAGGCGATGCATCGGTGCTGTACCCCCTGAGTCTTAAGCGCTGTAGCTATTACAGCACTTGCGATGCCCGGGTGGCAGCAGAATGAAACGCTCGCGCGCGAAACGGCCGGCGGCCATCCTCATGGAGACTGCGCAGCTCGCACAGAGGCGCCTCGCAGAACCGCAGTTGTCCCACCGGTCACTGCGCCTGGGAGCACCGCGGCAAGGGCTTCGCTGCTTCGGCATCTTCACCCGGCCGGCTCGTCGGCACGCGCGTTTCAGTGCGCCAGGGCGAGAGGCGGGGCAGCGGCACGGCACCGGATCCGGACCAGCTTCGTGCTGGCCGTGGCGACGGATCCGGTGCCGCTCGGGAGATGGTCTGAAGCGGGCGGTGGTGTGTGCCGCCCGCGGTGGCCGACCTTCTTGGGTGGTCAGCCGCGGCGGAGCAGGGTGATCTTCTGCCGGGCGGTGGAGATGGCGTGGGCCAGTTCGGCGCGGGCGGCTTCCTGCTTCATGGCCTGGACGAGCTGGGCCTGGTGGTCCGGGAAGGACACCTTGAGGGCAGGGGTTGGGGCGGGCAGGGCCGTGTTGAGGTAGTCGTCGACGCGTTCGACGACCTTGCCGAGTTCGGGGCGGATGGCGTCGATGTGGTCGGCGATGCCGCGGATCATGTCGCCGGTCTGGGAGATGTCTTCCAGGTCCTCGGGGCGGCTGGGCTTCTTCGCCCTGCGGCACTGGGCCTTGTAGAGGTCGGCGAGCCACTGGTCGGGTTCGTCGTAGGCGGTGTTGGCCGCGTCGGTGGTGCGGATCTGCTTCATCCAGGCGAAGACCTCCTGGTGGTGCAGGAGGGTGTAGAGGGCGAGTGCTCCCATGAGGAAGGAGAATCCGATACTCGCCGCGAGGCTGCCGCCGCTGGTGCCAAGCGCCAGCGGGGTGCCGTGCATCGTGGTCATGGTGGTCCGTTCACGGGCGCGCCGCTCCCGGGACGGGTGTGCGGCGCGGCAGACGGGGGGGTGGGTCCGGAGTGGCGTCGGGGGTGGTGTCAGGCCCCGACGAAGTGGCGCAGGCCTTCGACGTCGCGGACGACGAACTGGCGGTAGCGGGCTTCGATGACGCCGTGGTGGCGCAGGGTGCGCAGCGCGTTCTCGGTGGTGGAGACGGCGAGCTGGAGGGCTGCGGCGATGTCTTTCTGGCCCGGGCCGGTGATGACGGTGGAGCGGGATGTTCGGGGGTCGGGGACGCCGGCGGTGTCGGCGAGGTGGGCCAGGAGTCTGCTGACGCGCTCCAGGGGCGGGCGGATGGACATCCCGTAGACGACTTCGTCGGTGCGGTTGCGGTCTTCGAGGCTGTGGAGCACTGCGAGGCGTGCCTCGTACAGGCGGCGTTCGGTGAGGGTGTTGAAGCGCCGGGCGCCGCAGGGGATGACGACCGTGGTGGTCAGGCAGCGGGTGTCGACGCGGGAGCCGGGCTGGATGAGGGCGGCCTCGCCGACCAGTTCGCCGGCTGCCCTGAAGCGGGTGACGGTCGGGATGCCGATGCCGGTGCCCAGCGGGTAGCGGTCCTGGCGTACGACGCCTTCGAGAATGATGTAGACGAACGGGTCGTCGGCCCCCATGGGCAACAGTTCGTCACGGGCGAAGGTGCGGCTGCGCAGGCCGGCCTGGAGCAGCTGGTACCAGGTGTCCGCGGAGCGCTCGTGCAGGTGGTGCAGGAAGCTTCCCTCAGGCTTGCCCTTGTGGGCGTGCAGGAGGTCGGTGGGCCGTGAGGTGTCCAGGGCGGGAGGCATCGTCACACTCCCGTCCGGGCCGCGGCGGCGGGACATGTGCCGGTGCGGTCGCGTCCTTGGGCCTGGTGGCGGCGCGGCATCGCGGACGGCACGGCGTGGTGTCCGCGAGGGCACGGGGGTACGGCGCCGCGTGAGTTGGCGGTGGCCATGGTGCTCTTCTCTATTCGGTTTGATCGTTTGGGGACCCCGCTGTGCAGCGGGGTCCCCGGTGGTGGGTCCTTCGCCTCTCCGGGAGGTGATGCGTGCCCGGGTGGTGTGGGTCCGGGCGGGGTGGAGCGACGCGAGACGGGATAACGCTACCCCTCGCCGAGACACAAGAGCTACCCGCGTTTTTGGAGGTGCGGTGAGGGCGTTTGGTAAGGCAACAAACCCCTATGCACGGGGGATTGTTACCGGCCACCCGGAGGCCGGCGGCATAAATCCTTCATCTTCGTTTTCATGAATCACCCGCAATCGCATGCAGATATTCATGCCAGGCCGTGGAAAAAATCCCTCAGACGGGCACCAACTGGCTCACATGTAAACGCGCAGCAAAAAACGGGAGGCCCCGGGGCACCACCCCCAGGACCTCCCGGAAAGGGTCCGGACCCACCGGGATCAGACCGGTGTCCAGTAAACACCACCGACCGCACTAAGGTCACTCCCGATCCACCGTCGGATGGTCTCTACCGCAGTAACTAGCGCTGGAAACCCCCCACCTGCGGGGGTTTGACATGTCCATCACATGCCGTTGGTCTTGTCAAGGCGGCGCCCCGCGACCGCATGGAGATCGTCCCTTTTGTGCACCCTGGAGCGAGACGCTCCGCCGCCCCGGAGGTCGTGAGAGCGCGATCAAATGATTATCGCCGTTCAGGAATCAACAAACCCGATCAGCAGACGCAACACCGGCGCCCCGCGGTCGGCCGCCCGTGCGACCCTCGCACGGGCACCCCATATCCTCGGAATCCGCATCGCGCATTCCGGCGGACAACATCAAACCGGAATGCACGTTGCATAGATAATTCCGCCGCCTCCGGCCGCGGCGGAATATCGGACATCAATCAGCGGGTGCGGGCGGCCATATTTCCGAATGTCGACTGATCCACAATGCCATGTTCCGCCATCCCCTGCCCGCACTCCCGCCACTCCGGCCGCCGACCTCAAAACCGCCCGGGATCTTTCGGCCCGTCAGGTTTGTTACACAGCCGACAGGTTGACGTTTGGTTGCGTCCGGACCTGACGTACCGAGCACAGAAAATGATCAACCGGGCACCCAGAGTAACGTGCGTCACATTGTCAGCCGCCCCCAGCCGCCGGGCGTGCGCCTACGCGCTCACCGAGCGCCCCCCGCCTCATCTCGCAGACAGCCCCGCCAACACGCTCCGGAGCACGCCACCAACCGCTCCCCTGCGCCGCCCACGTCGCCGGACTGAAGCAGATGCACGAGGCGACCAGGGCCCGCCCGGTCGACGAGCGCGCCAGCAGTCACGCCATCGGTCAGGCCGGCCCCCGACCGGCCCTCAACGCGGCCCTGTTGGCCTGGCCGACCGGTTGATGGTGTGACTACTTCGCCGGCCGGGTGAATCCACCCACCAACCGGCACACAGGAAGCCGAAGGGGCCGCTACGAAGATCACAGCCCTGTTCGTGATCTTCGGAACGGAGACCCGCGCTGTGCGCATCGCCCGCACCCGACACGCCCTGATCACCGCGCTGTTAGCGCCGCTCGCCCTGCTCACCCCCACCACCGCCCACGCCACCCCGGCCACACCCGCGGCCGCACACCAGCCCGTACACCGCGCGCCGGGCGAGACCATCACCCTGCCCTCAACCCCGCTACGGTGGCGAGGGAGCCCACCTCTGTCTTCAGACAACGATGTTGGGCTCCCTCGTCGCATGCGCGCAGCCGATCCCTTGGGGTCGATCACCCGGCGGGGTCTACGACCTTGCTGGAAGTCAGCCGATGCCGGTGACCTGGAGCGCGGTGGTCCAGTTGTTTTTGATGGCGCTGCGGGCGGCGGAGAGGGTGATGGTGCCGTTGCAGACGGCATTTTTCAGCTTGGTCTCGGTGCCATCCTTGGTGTAGGCGGTCTTCGTGCCGTAGTGCGGCTCGGGCCACAGGTTGCCGGGGTCGCGGGGCGCACCGCCGAGCTCCAGCGGCACGAGGTGGTCCTCCTCGTAGTCCGACATGTTGGTGTCGGAGTAGCCGTAGTCGATGATGCCTTGCGCCTTGAGGGGGTTGGTGTAGGACGTGGACGGCCGGACGGTGTCGGTCCAGCCGGACACGCAGATGGTGCTGTGGATGTTCGACTGGGTGACGTCGGGGTTGTACGAGCCGGGCGTGCAGGACGAGTCGGGCAGCGGCAGGTAGGACTGGGAACAAGTGGAGGCGTGCGCGGTGCCGGTCACCGCGATGATGAGGCCTGCGGCGGCCATGCCGAGGGCGGTGGTGGTGGCGGTGACGCGGTGCAGAGGTCGCATGTGGCGGTCTCCCGATTTTGGCCCGGAGGCGAGGTTCCGGGCGGCTGACGGAATGACAGCACCGGCCGGGTCTATGCGGGTAGACGTGGACGGTGAACTTCTCGTGACCTGCACCTTTTCCTTACCAGGGCATGGGTGAGCCTTGCCTAAATCCCCGGTTTCGCTTGGGAGTTGCCTCGAAGAATGCGGTCCCAGGCGAAGGGTTCGCCGAGCACCTCGACGGCACCCTGCCCCCTGGTCCGGTGATCCAGCAGGAGCCCGCACATCACCGGAGAGACGCTCAGCCGGTGCGGAGACTCAGAAGCTGAGCCTGAGGCCTACATGACAAGTGCGCCCAGAGCCTTGCTGCGCCGAAGGGGGCTCGACTGGAGCTGACGGAACCCCGGGCAAGGGGTTTGGGAACTCCTTGAGACCCGTCCTGGGTATAGCCGTCATTGGATGTGAAAAAGCTGCCGGGCCGCGGGCGGGAAGCCGCCTGCGGCCCGGTAGTCGGTGCGAGAGGTGCGGCGGGTCAGAAGGCGCCGGTGCCGTTCGGGGTGCCGAGGCCGGTGGGGCCGTCCCAGCCGGCGCGGGCGTTGCACCACTGGGTGGTCGGGCAGCTGCCGTTGCTGCCGGAGGTCACGTCGTAGAGCGACGTCGCGTGTGTGTAGGGGTAGTTGTTGTCGATCGAGCCGGTGTTGCCGGCCAGCCCGTAGACCGAGGCGATGATCGGGGACGACACGCTGGTGCCGCCGAAGACCAGCCAGCCGGACAGGCCCTGGTACGCGGTGCTGTCGTAGACGGCCACGCCGGTGGCGGGGTCGGCGACCGCGGAGACGTCCGCCTCGGCTCGGTTGGCGCAGCCGGTGCCGAAGGAGGCGGCGCCGCTGAGCGCGGCGTTGTACGCGGAGCAGCCGCTGCCGGCGCCGCTCCACGCGGTCTCGGCCCAGCCGCGGCTACTGGTCGAGGTGGTGAGGTGGGTACCGCCGACGGCGGTGACGTAGTGCGAGGAGGCCGGGTAGCTCGCGCCGTAGCCGCTGTCACCGGAGCTGGCGGTCACCGCGATGCCCGGGTGGTTGTAGTACGAGCCGTAGGTGGCGTCGGAGGCGTCGGAGCCGCCGTAGCTGTTGCTGATCGCCACCACGCCGGAGGTGGCCGCCGCACGGTTCACCGCGGCGCCCAGATTGGCGAAGGACGCGGAGCTGGCCTCCACCAGGAGGATGTGGCAGTTGGGGCAGATCGCGGAGACCATGTCGACGTCGAGCGAGATCTCCTGGGCCCAGCCGCCGTTGCTGCGGGGGTATTTGGTGCCGCCGTTCTGGTCGATCTTCTTGAAGCAGCCGTTAGCCGTGGTGCAGGCCGGCAGCCCGAACTGGCTGCGGTAGACGCCCAGGTCGGCCTCGGCGGTCGGGTCGTCGTACGCGTCGACGATCGCGACCGTCCGGCCCGAACCGGCCGTGCTGGACGGCAGGTTGTACGCGGACTGCAGACTGGAGGGTCCGTAGCCGGAGGGCGTGGCGTTCGGGGCGACCGACTTCAGGGAGGTGAGGTCGGTGCGGACGATGGCCTTGCACGCCGCGAACCCGGCCTTGGCGGTGGCGCAGGAGTGGGCCGGCGCCTTGACGCTCTGCGAGGCCGCGGCGGGGGAGGCCACGGCGGGGCCGAGGACCGTGAGCGGGATCGCCGCCAGGGCCGCGGCTATGGTCAACAGTCTTGCGCGCAGCTGCATATGGGTCTCCTTGGGTTGTGGAGATCAGCGACGGCGCAAGCGTGCTGGAACGGCAGCCGAACGGAAAGCCATGGAATATTAAAGACAGGACTCGTTCATGTTTCCTGCCTGCATGAATGGTGATTCGAGGTGTGAAACTCTGACATGCGCATGAGGGGTTTGGCTATCCGAATCCGAGAGTGACTGCCTGCTGCAGTGCTGGTGACGCGGGGTCCGTTCCGCGGCGTGCTGGTGACACGGGGTCCGTTCCGCGACGTGACGGCATTTCGTCTTGCTGCCCAAGCGCTGAGCGGTTGAGCCGCCGAATTCGTGGACGCTGCGGGCCCGCCGCAACGCGCGGGACTATGAACGCCTCACGTCCCACGCCGAAGCACGCCTCCAGTGGGCCTTCATCACCCTCATGACCCGCCCCTCACCCGACGAAATCACCGAACGACGCAGTCCCAGCTCCCCTCGCCGCAGCCGCCTGACGATCCCTCCGGCTGCCGTTCGGTTCGGCGTCCATCGACGCTGAACCGAACGGCAAACCCGATCACCACCCACCTCCAGGACACCGGGACCTGCGGAAAGAGGATGTGACACAGGCACTCAAGGGGTCCTGTAGACGCCCATGACCCGGTGGGCAGCACGGGCGCCGGGTGGACAAGGACTGGTGCCGGTGTGCGGTTCAGTCGAGGCCGAGGGTGCTGAGTGCCGTGGTCCAGTCGGTGACGATGGCTTTCTGCGCAGCCGTCAGAGAGACCTTCCCGGCGCAGACCGCGGTGTGCAGCTTCGTCTCCACCGGGTCCTTGCGGTTGTTCACCCCGGAGCCCTTCTTGTGGCCGGGGTCGGTCGGCTCTACCCACAGATTGCGGTAGTCGTTGGGGTCGCCGCCGAGTTGAAGGCTGATCAAGTGGTCGTACTCGGCGTCCCGCATGCTCCCTGTGAACCCGTAGGAGGCCGCGTTCAGCTTCTTCTCCTTGCCCGTCACGTAGGTGGAAGGGCGCACCCCGGAGGTGTAGCCGCCCTTGCGGCAGATCGTCGACGCCAGGTTCGCCTGGGTGACGGCCGGAGAGATCGCGCCCGGCGTGCACGCCGGGTCCTCCAGAGGTTCACCCTTCTCGTACCGGTAGTGGCACGACCCGGCGGCCGGCTGCTGCTGCACCGTGTACTTCTTCTGCGGGCCGGCCCCCACCGCGATCGCCCGGCCCGCTCCGTTCGCCCCAGACGCCGCCCCCGAGGTCGCTCCCGGCGCGCTCGTGGTCCCCGACGGCGCCGAGCCGCCCAGCGAGGCGGACTTGCAGCCCGCGAGCAGCAGGCAGGACAGCACCACGGTCATCGTGGCGCGGCGGGTGAATGGCATGACAGCCCCTCATAGTCTGGCAACGGCTGCCCAGATGCTGCCCTACCCGGCCGGCGCCGTAGCGCGCGGGGTGGGGCGCGCGGACGCGCACCCGGCGTACCCCCACCCGAAGAGGGCTACCGACGGCGTGCGGTTCGCGAGGTGACGGAATGCTTCATCGGCTGCTGACGCCCTGCCACGCCGGGCGGCGGCATCAGGCCGCCCTGCGGCCGCGACCTCCGCGCCGCGAGGAACACCATCGCGCCGCCCGTTCTCGTGAACAAAGCCACCTGCCCACGCTCTGGACCCTTGTAGTGGCAGCGGCAGCTCTGAAGTGTTGCGCGACGCGCTGGATGAGCATGACGGCGTCACTGTCGTTGATGACGTGCGGGCGTGAAATGACCCCTGCGGCCGCAGGCCGCAGGGGTTCTTGGTGTTCACGGTGTCGGCTTCGTGTTCACGGTGTCGTGGAGAGAGCCGGTGTCTTGGCTGGGAGGCGTTGCTGGGAGACTGGCTGCCTGTGACTCACTCTGATCTTGCTCGCCGTATCCATGCCGCTTCCCATCTGACCGGGCAATTCACGCTTCGGTCCGGCCGTACTGCCACGGAGTACTTCGACAAGTACCGGTTCGAGGGCGACCCGGTCCTGCTGGACGAGATCGCCCGGGAGATGGTTCCGCTGGTGCCGCCGGGCACCGAGGTCCTGGCCGGCCTGGAGATGGGCGGCATCCCGGTGGTGACCGCACTCGGCCGACACACGGGGCTCCCCTGCGCTTTCGTGCGCAAGCAGGCCAAGCCGTATGGCACCTGCCGTCTCGCCGAGGGCGCCGACGTCGAAGGCCGTCGGGTGCTGGTCGTTGAGGATGTGGTCACCAGCGGTGGACAGATCGTGCTGTCGACCGCGGACCTGCGGGGTCTGGGGGCTCAGGTGCAGGAGGCTCTGTGCGTGATCGACCGTGAGCAAGGCGGAGCCGATGCCCTCGCCGCCGAGGGCATCGGACTGTTGTCGCTGCTGACGGCCGCAGATCTGCGGGCCGCTGCCGTCTGATCGGCCGGGCGCCCTTCAGTCCGTCGCGTGTGTCTCGGTGATGGCGAGGCGGGTGGAGGACTCGTCCACGATGCTCTTCTCGTCGGCGAACGCGGCGATGAGGGACTGCAGGGCGATGTTGTTGACCGAGCGGGGCAGGCCGCGGCTGGTGAGGTGGATCAGGTCGACGGCATCGTCGGAGAACAGCGGGTCGGATCGGCCGGCGATCGTCAGGTGGTGCTTGATGTAGCTGGCGGTCTCCTCCTTGCTCATGGTCGGCATCTGGTAGCTGATCGCGATCCGCTGGTCCAGGGCCGCCAGGATGCCGTGCTTCATCCGCTTGCGCAGGGCCGGCTGGCCGATCAGCAGCACCGCGAACGGCGTCGTGGAGTCCATCTCGTAGTTGGTGAGCATGCGGATCGCGTCCAGCTCGTGGTGGTCCAGGAGGTGCGACTCGTCGATCACGACTGCGGGGGTGCGTCCGCGTTCATCGACCTCGGCGGCCAGCGCGGCGGACGCCTGAGCTGCGAGAGCGGCGGACTGGTATTTCGGAGTGCCGCCCAGGCTGGTGACGATCCGGTCGTAGAGGCCGCGCATGCCGACCCCGGGGTTGGGCTGGTAGATCACGGTGAAGCGGGCCGGATCGAGCGAGGCGACGGCGCCCTTGAGGGCGACGCTCTTGCCCGCGCCGACCTCGCCGGTGACCACGCCGATCGCCCGGTTGTTGATGCACCAGGCGATGCGGGCGGCGGCCTCCCGGTGGGAGTTGTGCTGGTGGAGCATGGAGGGGGCCAGGTCCCTGCCGAAGGGGACGCGGGTGAATCCGTAGTAGCCCTGGACGCGGTCGATCATGGAATCCTCCTGGGGCAGGGGCAGAACTCCGCCTGGGCGGCGGCCAGTTCGACCGATTCGTCGGCCGCGGCCCGCCGGCCGAGCCGGATGGCGAGACGGACCGCGCGGAAAGCGGTGCGAACGGCGGGAGTGTCGAGGGTGCCGGCGTCGTGGTCGGCCCGGTGGCAGCTGCCCTCGGTCAGGGCCACGGCCCGGTCGGCCAGTTCGCGGGGCGTGAGCATGAACAGGTCGGGTTCGGGGTCGAAGTACAGTTCCTCGGCCCGGGTCGGCTTCACTGCCGGCCCCGTGAATCGTCCATAAGGGACGAGTAGTTGGTGCCCTTGGCGGTGTTCGCGGTGTGCGCCTCATCGAGGATCTTGAGGTAGTCGATCCCGGTCGGCGGCGCCGGCTCGGCCGGTGTCTCCGGGCTCGCCTTGGGGTGGGCATGGCGGCCGACGTGGTGTGGGACCGCCTTGCCCAGGGCCTTGCCCGATGCCCTCACCTCGATGTCGGTCAGGTCGAACGGGTCGAAGACCAGCTCCACCCTCATCCCCGACAGCATTCATGTCCACCGCGAGTGTCGCCGACCCCCGGCTACATGCTCATGCAGAGAGTCGTCCAACAGCCCCTGGAGGGCCAGAACCCGTCCCTAGCGGGGCGAACAGGGGGTGTGGGCCGCCTTCTTGTTCGTGGCCGTCGGTCTAGGAGTGTCGGAGCCGCGTGAAATCGCTGCCGCAAGGCCTGGCGGCCTGGCGCGCCGCCTCCATATGGCTGCTCAACCAGGCTGGCTCGGTCGGGGGGCTCGTTGGTGGGGCGGACCGGGGCGCATTGCAGCAGGCACTGTCGCAAGTCGTGACGATCAGGCTGATGCCGATAGCCAAGATCTCGTAACTGGCGCCGCATAAGAACTCGGCCAGGTCAGCGGGCGCGATGCAGGCCAGCTGTATCGGGGCGAGGGGGTGGGGGGTGTTGCCCGGCAGAGGCGGGCGGTGGCTGAGGTGCATGGCAAGCGCTCTTTTCGGATGTCGTCGTGGCGGGGAGCCCGCCCGGCCGGTGGCCTCGGAACCGAGACGGGGCTCCCCTCCTTGGTCCTGTTCGGATCTGCCTTTCGCTTGTCGGACCGGCTACAGGCGGTGGAAACACGCGGAGGCAGCGACGGACGGTGCAGCCGCTCTGATGCTGTTGAATCCCGACGGTGCGGGTGCGTATGTCTGGACGAAGCGGCGCAGCCGGTATGACCGGCGGTTGCTGCGGGTGTCGGGGGTGTCGGCTGCGGTGGCTGTTTTCCAGCAGACGGCGGCGGCCTTCTCGAAGAATCCGTCGGCCAGTGCGGTTTCGTGGCTGGCGGCGGTGACTTCGACGTCCAGGTGTTCCGGGGCCTTTGCAGGCGGCGGGGCGGGCAGGCCTCTGGTGCCGGGATTCGAGGGCAGCCGGTTCGGCAATTCTTCGGCAGGCTCGGCTTCGCCCGTGGGCCAGGTGCAGTCAGTGCTGCTGGAGGCTGCAGCGACGGCGTTCCCAAGTCGTTCGGCGAAGCGTGTGCCGGGTACCGGGATCTCGCAGTCAGGGTGCAGGACGTATCCGGTGGTGACGGCGCGGGCAACAAACTGGATGAGTGCCCGGGTGGTGGGGGTGTGGGGGCGGGGGGTGGCATGAGTGAGGTGGCTGAGGATGCGCAGGACCGTCACCAGGCTGGTGTCGGGCGTCATCATCCGGTAGGCGGGGGCGTCTTGGTAGGGGTCGGTGGAGTCCTCGGGTGGTGCGTAGTCGCCGGCTTGGCCGTGCCACAGGGCGGCGGCGTGAGTATCGCCCTGGGCGAGGTGGTGGAGGTAGAGGCAGTAGGCGGAGACGGTGTCGTCGGCGCCGGCGGCGTACTGCCACCAGAAGCGAGCGCCGATGTCGGCGCCGGCAACTTGCAGGGCGCAGCCCAGGATCCGGGCGGTGCGGGGTTCGGGGACCTGGTCGGTGAGGAAGTCGGCGAGTTTCTCGGAGGTGGAGTGGGTGACGACCGCCTCGCACAGCGCGGCAAGTCGGGCGGCAGCACTGTCGTCCGCCTCATCCGGCCAGTAGCCGGCCCAGGGCAGGAGATCGTCCTCGGCGTGGTCGTTGTAGGGGACGACGTCGGAGGGGACGTGGGGGTGGTGCAGCAGCGACCGGGCGAGGAGGTCGTCGACAGTGCTCATGGCGGGGGAATCACTCCTGGGGTTCGGTATCGGGGAAGAGTTCCTTCAGAGCCCATCGGGCGTGATGGTCCAGAGTGTGGGTGACGGCCGGGGACAGGCCGACGATGCCCGGGACGGCATCGGCGTCGATGCCGCACAGGTAACGCAGGACGGTGATGTCCCGCTGGTCTGCAGGCAGGCGAGCGATCGCGTCGAAGAACCTGGCGAAGACGTCGACCTGAGCCAGTTGTTCCACCAGGTCGGATGCCTCGTACGGGGCCGTGGTGCAAAACGCAGCCGCGCGGAGATCCGGGTATCCGCCGGGGCGGCGGGCCGCGCGGGCCAGGACGCGGGAGCGCAGCAGCTCCCAGGCGTAGCGGGGCGTGTGGGGGCTGGCGGTCGCTTCGTCCCAGGTGACCCAGAGGATGTCGAAGGTCTCGGTCACCGCCTGCATGGCGCGCGGGCCGGCCTGGAGGAAGGACTGGGCGTAGGCGGTGTAGGGCTGGCGCATGGCCTGGGCCAGGCCAACGTGTGCGACTGGCTGGTCGTCTGGGTCACCGGACTGGACGTCAAGGATGCGGTTCTTGATCCACGTGGCGTCTTTCTCGGCTTCCGCTGCGGCCATCTGCCACAGCCGGCGCAGCGGAGCCACGGGAAGATTCAGTACCCGCACCACGCTGTAGGTCATCTCCCAGCCTGGGTAGTAGCCCTTGCCGCGTAACAGCTCGGACAGGCGGGTCTTGGAGTACCCGGAACGGCCCACGAGGTCGTCCAGGGTCAGCCCGCTCGCGGCGAACCGGCTGCGTACCGGTCCCAGCCAGGTTCGGTGCATCAGGCCGGCGCTCTCGCAGATCGGCTCCGGAGGCCGGCCGCGGCGATGCGGAGGTTCCCCCGCAGGCTGCTGAGGGACGAGCGGCGTCACCGCGACGGCTCCCCACTCGTGGCCCGTGCCGCACACGATCCTGCCGACGCGCCTCGCCGGGCCACCGTGCCACGACGCGCGAACGCGGTCTGACGGACACGAAGCCTCAGCGATGGGAACTGAAGCACGGCCACCGCCGTGAGCTGTCCCGGCACGGACCTGCCCGTGCCCTGCGTGAGGACCACCGTCATCAAGACGACAGCCGTCACCAGCGTGCTTGTCATGTCACCTTCCCTAGGAGGCAAGCGTCTGAAAGGGCCTCTCCGAGGCGGTGCTCACGCGCCTCGGAGAAGCAGGACCACAGCATGCTTGCGCCGGGCGTACGCCCTCAACGAGATCAGGAAAATGCGGAACAAAGGCACTTCGCCAACTCAAGGGACCTGATGGTCACAGAAGACCACCGACGGACTACGCCTAGAACTACGGCTGGTACTCCATACCGACCACGAGATCCAGCAAATCATGGCGGAATGAACCTTTTTGATGGCGGAACCGTACTTCTTGTTGCGACACTCGATGGATTGCGCACCATGGAGAACGGGCGCCTTCCAGGTGCCGCACCTTCCTGTCTGGAAGGCCACGCGGACCCCTCGTGCTCAAGAACTACCCGGAGGGGACCGCACCGCTTCCGTCCAGCCACACCCACGTACTGGGCGGAAGCGGCGGCGAACCCGCAAGGCGGCCCCGCCGGCCTCTACGGTCAGCCCATACGAAACCATCCCCAGCGGGCGGCCCTGGGACGGCGCCCTGCACGGGACGACGTACGACATGCGCGAGGCGGCCACTGTGCCGGGACAGACTGTCCTGTGACAGCGAACCTTGAGGTCGTGCCATCGAATGCTCGCCGGTGCGTTCGGGCGGGCAGTGCCAGACTGGCGCCATGGGAAAGCCACAGACGATCGACGAGTACATGGACGGCTTCGACGGGCAGGGCCTCGACATACTTGAGCAGGTGCGGGCGCTAGCCCACGACACGGTCCCCGAAGCGATCGAGGCGATCAAGTGGAGTCATCCCGCGTGGGTGCACCCGTCAGGGACGATCCTGTTCACGCTCAACGGCCACACCAAGCACGCCAATATCGTGTTCACGCCCAGCACCCGGGAGGCGTTCGATGCTGATCTCGCCGACTTCGCCACCGGCAAGGGCTCGGTCAAGCTCCCGTACGGCCAGCCCGTGCCGGGTGACCTGCTACGCCAGATGATGGCGTTCCGTGTGCGCGAGCATGAGGACGACGGCGTGCTGTGGATGTGACGACCGTGGGCGGTTCTCCATCGTTCAAACTCCGACGTCACTCGCTCTATGTTCGCTGTCACGGAACACAGACGTCCGCGTCATCGGCAGGCGGAGGCTCAGCCGCTAGAATCGAACGCATGAACGAGTTGCCGCCTGATCCGCCGCGCCTGCGCGCGATCCTGGCGCACCTCGACAAACAGCTCGCCGACACCGACGCCGTCGCCACCTACCTGCGCCTCCAGCGCGGCGCCGTCCAGGCGGCCCTCTCCCGTGCCGAGCGCAGAGCGATCCCTCGCCCCGCGATATCGGCTCCCAAGCGCCCGCCGGCTGCCGACCGTCCCGCCGCCCCTCCGCAGCTCGCGGGTCTCATGCCGACCCGCTTCATCATGGAACGGCCCGCGAAGCCATCGAGCGCCGCGCTCGTGCACACCAGCGCCTGCACCAGGGGATTCACGAGCAGCCGGCCTCTCGATGCCGGGCTCGCCCGCCAGGTGCTCGTGAACGACCCCCGGGGCTTCGCCGCCTGCACCGCCTGCCGCCCGGACACCGAACTCGGCATCGACGTCGCCTGACCGGTCACGGCGCGGCTGTGACCGCGGATTTTGACTTGATCCCCCAACCGAGCCATTCTTCAGGCACGTTGGAACTTCTGCCGAAAGGGCCGCCCGCCGGGGCGGCCCTTTCGCGTTCCCGGATGTCCCGTGCAGACCGTGCCGTCGCTCACGCGCCGGGCAGGCTGCGCAGCAGTTCGCGGACCGCGCGCCGGATGGCCAGGCGGCGGGCGAGGCCGGGCGCGGCGTAGGCGACGACGACCAGGACCGCCACCACTGCGAATGTAGTCAGGGGGCCGATCCAGCAGGATGCGAGCAGGGCGGTGCCGGTCAGGAGCAGGGCGGCGAGGGTGAGCGCGAGTGCCTGGTCCTGGAGCAGGTCCTGGCGGCGGTCGCGGTGTGCCGGGGGTGTCTGTGTGGTCATGCGCGGCGCAGGCATCCGGCCGGCACCTGGCCTCCGGGCACGATCCGCCACAGGCTGCCGCCGCCGCACTCCCGGTACTGCGACCAGCCGCTCCGGCCGACTCCGACCACGCACGACGGCACCCGCTCGCCCTTGCGCAGGTAGCGCACGATCGGCGAACGCGTCGTCGCCACCGGACCCTCGTTCCACGCAGGCCTGCGCACCGCCACCCGCTGGACGGCGGTCCACGTCGACGTACACGGCGCCGCCGCGGACGGAGCAGCGGGTGCCGGCGGCGCGGCAGACAGGACAGTCACCAGGACGACGGCGACGGCGACGGCGGCCATGGTGAGCAGACGTCGGATCGGGTGCATACACGGGTCAACTCCCGCCCTGGGCAGGCCGGTCACGGCCGCACCCACAAGATCACCCAGCAGGGGAACGGCGGGGAGCTTGTCTGCCCGGCGGCGCGCGGCCCCTGCCGTCGCGCGCAACGGAACCACCCCGCCCGGCTCCCCTCGCCCGCCAACCGACCTGCACCCACCGATCACTTTCACCAGGTTCAGGGCACAGGAGTAGGCGCAGAGGGGATGTCAGCACCCCGACCACGCCCGAACAGGCACCTGAGCTGCACCGACGCCCGCGCTCCACCAGGGCCGCGCAACCCCAGCCGCAACACCGGCGGCGCCGTCGGCGGGACCGGACCGGTGACCGGTCCGGCGCGCGCGGCCCCGCCGACGCGCGAGCAGAATCCCCGGCCGCCCGATCCCCCACAGCGCTCCCCGCGCCCCGCCCGTTCCCGGCTCTTCCTCTTTCCTGCCGTGACGGGACTCGGGGTGCTCTGTGGGGGATGTCAGACCCCGACCACGCCCCGACGGACGCGGTGACCTGCATAGACACGGAGAGATCGATTCGGCAGGGGTAACAGATTGCGCGCCAGATTACGCAACAGATAGTGCGCCAGATCGCGCGCCAGTTTGTGCGGCCCGGACCGTGCGGCCCGGGCCTCGGTCATGCCCGGTCTGGGACAGAGTTGCGGAGCTAGGGACGGATCGCTGTAGGAACCCCGCCTCACCAACCCGACCAAAGCCAAACGTCACAAACAGTCGAGATTCCCCCATAACCACTTTGTAGACGGAGGCCGGACCGTGCGGTCCGGCCTCCGTCGTACCTAGCCGCTGGCGGCTAATGCAGAGCATCGTGCGGGCGGCACCGTGGCCGCATGCGCTCGCCAAAGCCTCGCCCATATCGACCGTCACAACCGGCCCGGATTACGACACAACCATTGTGTAGGAGCCGATCACGGCAGGCGGGAAGTGCTTGCACTCCAGTCCGAGTGCCGGAATAGCGCGGCTAACTCCCGCACCAGTCACAGTGCGGCCGACCACCCGCCACCCTGCCTCCACCCGGCACTCAGCCACCACGCGACACAAAGCCGCGCCCCTGCCACTGTCCTGCCCCCACCCCGCGCACCAAGGGGTGAAAGAACCCTGCCCCTGAACTGGAGTCCCGCCATGGCCGCCTCTGCACTGCCCCGCAGCCTGCCCAGCATCGCCACCATTGGCGCGGTCGCATCCGCTGCCGCCCGTCTGCCTGTCGGTATCACCTATCTACTCGTTGTTGGCGGTCTGGTCTTGGCAGCCCTCGCTCTTCTCCTGCCCGGCGGCATCCCCGCACTGAAGGACTCCCAGACCAGGGACCACGCGACAAAGCAGGCGTTCGCCCTGGCGCACAGCAACCCGGCCGCCGGGGACACTGCGATCGGACTCCTGAACGCAGCGCACAGCGTGCCCGGTACGCCCGCGAGACCCGGCATACCGCCGGACCGACAGGATCAGCCACCGGACACTCCAGCAGGCTCCCCGCCCTGACCGCCCGACTCGGTTCGAACGACTGTGCCAGAGTGGCCGGTATTCTCCGGGTGGAGTGGCCGGAGAGCGCCACCCGGAACAGGAACACCACGATGGCCACGCCCCCGCCGCCGATCTCGGAACCCGACCCGTCCGCGCTGGTCTGCCCCAGCGACCGGGTCGGGCTGTGTGCCGGATGCCAGCGCAGGACACACCGGTACGGCAACGGCGGCAGCCCCCTGTGCCAATGGTGCATGGCAACAGTGGAGCCGGGATGGGGACCGGCCGTGCGATACACCAACACCCGCACCTGACCCCAGCCCGCGGCTACGCGCTGCGGCGGGGCTTGCGGGCCGTCGTCTTCTTGGCTGCCGTCTTCTTCGCCGCCGTGGTCTTCTTCGCGGTGGTCTTCTTCGCGGTCGTCTTCTTCGCGGGGGTCTTCGCCTTGGCCGTCGTCTTCTTCGTGGGCATCTCATGGACCTGCGCGTCGGTGCCCGTGTCCTCACCGCGCGAGGCTTTCGCCTTGTCCACCGACTCCTGCAACGCCGCCATCAGATCGAGCACCTGGCCTGCCGGCTTCTCCGGCTCCGGCGCCGCCGGCAGTTCGCGGTCCTCCCGCTTCGCCTCGATCACCTTCTCCAGCGCCTGGGTGTAGTGGTCCACGAAGTCGGGGCCCTCCAGCCGGTCGGTGGTCATCCGCTCGATCAGTGTCACGGCCTCCTCGACCTCCGCGTCCGACACCTCTGCCGTCGGCGGGTTCACCCCGGCCGGGTCCCGGACCTCATCGGGCCAGCGCATCGCGTGCAGCACAATCACGTCGTCCCGGACCCGCAGCAGCCCCAGCCGCTCCCGGCCGCTCCACGCGAACTTGGTCACCGCGACCCGCGAGGACCGCTGGAGCGCCTGCCGCAGCAGCTCGTACGGCTTCGCGGCCACCGGGCCGTCGGGCTGGAGGTAGTAGCCCTCACCGATCCGGAGAGCGTCGATGGACTCCCACGGCACGAACCCGTGGATCTCCAGCGCCTTCGCCGTCGGCAGCGGCAGGTTCCGCAGCTCTTCGTCGGTGATCGGGACGACCTGGGTCTTCGTGAGTTCGTAGCCCTTGCCGATCTCGTCGGAACGGACCTCGCGGTCCTCGACCTCGCAGAACTTCCGCACCCGCACCCGGGCCATGTCCTCCAGGTGGTACTGATGGAAACGCACCGAGTGATCTTCGGTCGCACCCACCACATGGCACGGGACCGTCACCAAGCCAAAGCTGATCGCACCGGACCAGATACTGCGGGGCATGGCGCACCTCCATCGCGGGCCCCGAGCCCTCACAGCCTACGATTGCCGCCGCCCAACGGCACGCTGCCGGTACGCAACAACGAGGGAGCCTGCACCGGTCAGCGGTCGGCTTCCAGAGCTCCAGCCCCATTGGTTCCACGACGCAGGTGCATCGCATCAACGGCAGCCGGTCAGACCGGTACGGCTTCCCGCAGTACCTGCGCGGTCCGGTCGCAGATCCTCGCCAGCTGCTCGCGGAACGGGTAGATCTGTCCGGCCCCTGCCACGTCTCGCAGGGCCTTTAGGGCTTCCACCCATTCCACCGCGTCTCCGGGCAGTGTGTAGGGCTGGCCGGTCACCCTGACCGCCGGACGGGGCGGCGCGGGAATCGTGACGGTCAGGGTGCGGGTCGTCGTCCGCTCCACCACCTCACGGACCGGACCCTGAGTGCGGCCTCCAGCCGTGACAGGCCGCTGCGCACGGGCCTGCGCGGTACGCACCTCCCATGCCCGGGTGCGGTGCGCAGGCGTGCAGTACTTGGGCGGCCGGCCCCGCCCGCTGTACGCCATCGCCGCGCCGCACCAGGCGCACGTCCGCTCCACCAGCCGCATACGTACCGCCGTCTTTTCGTCCCGCGAACCGTCTCGGACGGAAACCATTTTCGTCACGGACGTAAACCTACTACCTGGGGAAACGACGTGAACCTGGGGTACTTGGTCCGGCGTGGTCCGCCCCGTCCACGCGAGCACAGCACGTTGCGGGCCATGCGGGAGCTCCGGGCCCAGACAGACTCCGACCACGACCTGCCCGGCCCTTCGGCGGACCCCGCTGTGACGGAGACGGTCACCAGGGTGCTGGAAAGCTTGCCCGCTCAGAAGCCGGACCTGGACGCGCTGAACGTACTGCGCAGTCGGGTCAAGCAGGCCGAACGCCGGTCACCCGGGCTCGCGTTCGGCGAGGTCATTGCCTGTATCGACGCCTACCAGAAGACCATGCTCCCCGACGGCTTCGTCAAGAAGCTCACGGGCAAGAAGGTCACCCTGGACGAGCTCCTGGACCTGTCCCGGCAGCAGGGCACAGCCCTGGCCGGGGTCAAGAGCGCATGCGATGCGGCACAGACCGAGATAGACCGCCGTACCAAGTGAGGCGAAAACGTTCCGTGGGCGGCTCTTCGGTGAGCTGCTCACGGGCTCCTCGCCAAGTCCCGTGCACGGGTGCGGGGTTACTTCCACTCGCCCGTGCGGAGCCGCACCCGCGGCCGTCCGCAGTTGGCACGCACTGAGCGGTAGCTGCACGGCACCGCTGGCCAAACGGCTTCCTGTCGATACGCTTCGCTGCGTGAGTTCGGCTTATCGACTGATGATGAAGGTTCCAACATGAGCAGAGTGCTGGCGGTGTACAGCGAAAAGGGCGGCGTGGGCAAGAGCGCCCTGTCCGCAGGCCTGGTCGCAGCCGCACGGAAGCGGAAGCTTGGTGTCATCGCGGGCGATCTGGATCCTCGCGGCACCTTCACGGCTGAGCTGGGCATTTCGAACGAAGAGGCGCCGGCGTTCTCCATGAACGACCTTCTCGCGCTCGACCCTCAAGGGGAGACCGGTCTCGCCGCGGAAGCGTTCGCACCCGCTTCGGAGGCCTGGTCGGGGGTGCAGGTCATCGCCGCGGAACGGGCACTGGCGAACAGAGAGACCGACAACGTGGCCATCGGTCTTGAGTTCCGACTGCGTCTGGGGCTGAAGGGCGTGGTCAAGGACGGCATGGTCGGCATTCTCGATCTACCCCCGCGGGCCGGCGGGAAGCTGGTGACGTCCGCTCTCGTCGCTGCCACCGACGTAGTCATTCCTGCAACCCTGGACGAAGACGGGCGGATCGGTGCGGCAGAAGCACTCAACACCATCAAGCTGGTGAAGGACCTGGGCATGAATGCCGACCTGCGGGTGGTCGGGATCATCCCGTCGATAGTGCCGGGCGGGCGCAGCACGCTGAAGGACGCCATAGGGGAGTACCTGGCGGATACCTATGGAGATCTGTACCGGGATGACCTGGTGATCCCCCGCCACTCGGTGAGGCAGCAGACGCGATTCGCATGTGTGCCCATCACCGATGCGCCGGGCCGGGAGGCGCAGGCGCTCACCGACGTTTACGACCGAATTCTCACGGCATCAGGAGTGGAAGCGTGAGCAGCAACAAGCTCATCGCGGCTGGCAGCAGCCGCCTGCGGAAGGCCGCCGACTCGGCCGTCGACCCTGCGGTCCCCGCCGAACTGCAGAGGCAGGCGGCAACGGACGCGGCAACAACCGGCACCGCGGGCCAGGAACTCAGCGTCTTCGCGCACGCTCGCGTCATCAGCGGTGACGACATCACCGGCACGCCGGAAGAACAGCTGGCCTACGTCACCGACCGCCTGCTGGAGATCGACACCGCTGGGAAGCGCGCCGAGGACTTCATCGTCCTGAACAAGGCCGTGCTGCTCGAGGTCGCCCAAGAGCGTGAGCTGCACGCGGTGGCCGGCCAGAGCAACTTCTCGGTTTGGGCGGCGGAGGTTCTCGGTATCCAGCCGAAGTACGTGTTCGAGCTCCTCAAGGACGCGACCCGAATCCGTTCCATCAGCGAGCTGGGGCCCGAGCTCGCACAGCACCTGACGCGCGCGTCAGCCCGCAAGGTGATGGCGGAGGTCATCGACAAGCAGGGCCTGGAGACCGCGCAGCTTGTGATGCACGAGGGGCTGACGCAGGCGACACAGCAAGGCTTGAAGAGGCCGACCGCGGCCCAGTTGGAGGCCATCGCCAAAGGCTTGGCCACCCCGACGATTCCATCGCAGGAACAGCGATCCGAAGTCCCCGCGGCCCCGGCACCGGAACTTCCTGCGGCGGTGCCGACCACACCGCTGGAGCGAGCGGTCACCGCGCTCAAGGAGCGGGTGTACTCGGCACTCGCACCGGCTTCAGTGCGAGCAGCACTGGAGACTGACCCGGTTGCGACCCGTGAGCACGTCGAGGACCTGGAGGCTGAGCTCGCGCGGGTGATGAAGCGGCTTTCCTCGGCACAGCGCGCTGTCGGCGCCGCGCCGGACGAAGCCTCGGTCTAGTCGCAGGACGGCTGGAGGTCAGAAATTCTGACCTCCAGCAAAGGCTCGGTGCGATCGAAGATCGAGGGATGCCTGCACGACGGGCGGAGTACCCGCACAGCGGAGACGGAACAGCTCAGTCAGGAAACCTTGACTGCGGCAAGGAGCCGTGGCCAGGACGGGTACGAGCCGCTCACAGATCTGTGGCGCCGGGTCTACTCGCTGCTCCCCCAGTCCGGCACGGACGGCCTGACCCCGCGGCACTCGGTTGGTCCCGCCGCCCACGCACGCGACCGGCCAAAGGAGCGCCTGCCGGATCGGGCAGGGGCACGGGCTTGGTGCGAGGTTCAGAGGCGGGCCAGCAGGGTGTAGGCCGTGACCAGGACACGGTCGAGGTCTTTCTGCGTCAGTGGCTGTTTCAGGGGGTTGCCCGGCATCGCCACCGGCATTGCCGCCGCCGTCTCCGCTGTCGCCCCCCTGCCTGTCGGAGTGGCCTTGTTCCTCTTCGGGGTCGGCGCGGCCATGGTGGCCATCGCTCTTCTCCTGCCCGGCGGCATCCCCACGCTGAAGGACTCCCAGAACAGGGCCCGCGCAACGGAGCTGGCGTTCGCCATGGCATCCAGCAACCCGGACGCCGGGAACGTCGCGGTCGGACTCCTGAACGCAGCCTGCAACGCAACCGGCGCGCCCGAGAGACTCGGCATGCCGCCGGACCGGCAGCCGCCGGACGGCCCATCAGGCTCGCCCTGACCGGCCGTCGGCCGTCACCCAGCGCGGTTCGACAACTGGTCAGGGAGATGACGTCGTGATCTTGTACGGCACGCCGAACCCCTCGCCTACTGGTCACCAAAGTCATGCATGGCCGGCTACGCGGCGGGAGACCACCTGGTGGCAGAGAACGTGAACCCCGCGAAGTAGCCGTCGGAGTCCTCCATCACCTTGATCACCTTTACGTAGAGGAGGTTTCCCTTGCTCGTTTTGATACAGAGCGACGTCCCCTTGTGAAGAGGCGTCCCGCTGCCGACCTCGCCACCGGCGATTGGGTTGGTGATCGCTTGCGTCTGGGAGTCCAAAACGCACTGAGCAGGAGATGGCGCCGTCACCCCGCTCAGGCCCACCGCTTCGACCTTGAAGTCGAGAGCGTCGAGGTTTTCAGGAGAGTTCGAGCACCACATGGTGTGCCACTCCACGTCAAAGGCATCCGCGTTCACCTCAGGTGGAAGGTCACCTGCCTGTCGCCGGAACTTGATGGGGTCGGCGTCCAAGTCGAACAGGTCGCGCTGGCACCCGTCACCGCCGGGGATGGGCATGGTGAACGTTCGATCTTGATACAGCTGCCGCCAGCTCGCCGCGATCGGCGCGGTGCCTGCGGTCGGGGAACCAGACGATGTCTGTGACGGCGATACAGACGGTGTCCGCGAGGGCGCCATCGTAGTCGTCTCCTTTGCGTCAGATCCGTCGCTCTGCTTACCCGCGAACTGATTGATCGCATAGCCACCCAGTACGAGCACCACAATCGCGCCGATCACGAACCGGGTGAGAGACATGCGGTGCGCATGCTCCCCTCGAGGCAGAGACCTGGGGCCGGCAGGAGCACCGATGCCTCCAACCTGCTGGTCAGGGTGGGGTGCGTATCGAGGGGCGGAGGGCGCCATCAGGGACGGCTCTTCCGCCTCGGTGTAACTCTGCCTGATGGTGGCCAGTTCCCTCAGCACTGTGTCGCGCCTGGCAATCAGCGACTGCTGCCGCACGAGCAGCTGCTGCAATTCGGCCCGGATGAGGGCCTTCCTCTCCTCAGACGTGGACGACGAGGCTGCTTCTTCAGCCAGCTGCTGCCCCTCTTCGCCCAGATCGCGGAGCTGCTGCTCGCCGCGCCTCGCCTCCATAGTCAGCTCGTACTCGCGAAGCCATGTCCTATGCACGTGGTGTCCGCGGCCGCTGTCGTCCAGCCGGCGCAGCAGTTGACCGTAGTCGCGGAGGTACTGTTCTGCGGCCTCCTCGCGCAGTCCTGCCCGCAGCTTCGCCTCGTCCAGCAGGGTGAGGACGAATCTGAGCGGGGGTGCGTTCTTGCCGGTCTGGTACTTGGAGACAGCCGCGTCGGAAAAACCGTGGGCGTGCTGGAACTCATCGGTGCTCATGCCGGTCTTGTCGAACAGCTTCCGCACCCGCTGGGCGAAGCCTTCGATCGTGTCGGAAGCGGGCATCTCCGGAAGAAGATCCTCGTCGCGATTCTTGGGCCGGTTTTCCACCGGTACCTCCCGCTGCTGGAGCGCCGACGCCCATGGGTGCGAAGTGATGCGGATGGTCACCGTATCGGAATGCACAGGAGGCATGTCGGTGCAGATGCACCCCACTACACGCACCAGTCACTGTGGGCGGCATCCCGTCAATCGCGGGAATCCCGGCCCCTGTTGGGGACGCCGGGATCAGTTCGGCCTGCCGTGACGCCTCCAGCCAAAGATGCCGTCACGGCAGGCCGCAGGACACCCAGAGAGGGGTCCGGGTGAGTCCCGTCGACAAACTGAGCGCGATCGTCGTCGCGGCCATCACAGTGGTCGCCGTCTACATCGCCTACCGCAACGAGAAGCTCGGAGGAGCCGTCCTGGTGGGTGCCGCAGTTGCCACGTTGCTCTACACGCTGCTGACTGGCAAGTGAGCATCCCGGTAGGGGCGAAACCGCCTCCCGCCCCTGCAGGGGATCCAGCCCCCACATAACCCGCAGTCTGGCAGGGAGCACAGGTCAAGCCTCCGGGGTCCGAACAGGCCCCGGAGGCTTCATCATCTTCCTGACCAACCGGGCGCCGGGATACCTGACCGCTCCGGGCGCCTGCTCGCGATCCGTCAGGCCGGGCACGGCCTCCCGCAGTACCTGCGCGGTCCGGTTGCAGATCTTTGATGGCGCTCGTTGAAATTCCCCACCCCTCGCTCAGACGTGGGACAGACCTGCTGGCCCGATTCCCCAGTGGAACAACCTCGTGCTGGCGATCGCATCACGACAGCGCTGAGGCAGAATGCTCACGTGCCAGAGCCGACAGTCGAGGCCCTCATCGACGATCTCGACAGCGACGACACCGCGATTCGCGTCGCTGCACGGGACGCCCTGCAGCAGCGTGGAATATCCGCGGTCGCCCCGCTGATGAGGGCGCTGACGGGGCCCGCGAGCGAGCGCGCCTCGTCGATGTACACGGTCACACTTCAGCGCCTGGGCCGCAGTGCGTTCAGCACTGTCGTCAACACTCTGGCCTCCGAGGCAGAGTCTGATGCGCAGTCGGCGGTGACCAAGCGCCTAAGCCGGGTCCTGCGCGGCTTCGGGACGGACTGCCTTGTCGAGTACGTCGGCGAACTGCACCACGATTCGCCGGTGGTACGCGCGGCGGCGACGGGAAGCCTCGGAGGTTGTGGTTCGGCAGCTCTGCCCTATGCGGTGCATCTACTTCCCTTGCTTGCGGACGCTGACCGGCAGGTGCGGGACAGCACAATCCTGGCTCTGTCGCGGCTCGGCGCGGACGTCGCCCCCATGCTGAGCCAGGTTCGCCGCGGGGGTCCTGGTGGCTTGCGACGCGGTGCCTTGACGGTCCTGGCAGACCTCATCGACCCCCGCGAGCTTGACCCTGCGGATCAGGCGGCTATCCGCCGACTGATCAACGTCAAGCAACTGGACGACAGCCCACAACCGCTCACCGCGTGCTTCCTGGCCTGGATCGCGGTCCGCACCGGCGACCAGGCGGGCCTTCTCGACTTGCTCGAACTCAGCGATCCGGAGCCAGCCACGTTCGTCCTCGGCGCGACCGCAGCCGACAGCGACAGCCACGACTTCCAAGACGGGCCGCCCTACCCGCAGTACGCCCGGGTCTTCGTTACTCCGGAACTCGACGGTTGGACCCTCGTCGTAGGACGCTGGTGCAGCCCGATCGATGAAGAGCGCAGCGATCACGTCGCGCGCGTGTGCCAGGAGCTGAGCGCCCGCTACGGGGCTGCCCAGGCCTACTTCTTTGGGGCCCAGAACGATGGTTCCGCCTGGCTCGTGGCTGAGCATGGGGTCATCATCCGCCGTGGCGCCTCCGACGACGAGGGTGCGGCAGGCGACCTGGAATGGGAGATCGGTGAGCCACTGCCCTTCGAGCAGCAGGAGCGCGATCGGCTGATCGCTGAAGGTGGGGACGTCGAGTTCGAGTGGGAGTTTGCCCTTTTGGAGATGGCTCCGAAGCTGGCCGGCGCCCTGAGCATCAATCCGCTTGAAGTGGGAGCTACCACATCGGCGCGAGGCCGGGGAGTGCTGGCGCTGACGCCGTACGGCGCGGTTCACGGCGTTCCCCCAGGCGCCCTGCCGATCTGACCTCGGACCCTCGCATTCACACGCAGCCTTCCAGGCGGACACGGTTGAGCGCAGGTCGGAAGACGCCGAGAAGGGACGTGTTCAACCATCTGGGGAACGAAGAGCAGGCCTGGCCGTTTTCGCTCATCCTCATCATCTTCGCCAGCTGCTCGCGGAACGGGTAGATCTGCCCAGCCCCCGCCACGTCCCGCAGGGCCTTGAGCGCTTCCACCCATTCCACGGCGCCCTCGGGCAGCGTGTACGGCTGGCCGCTCATTCTGACCGCTGCTCGCGACGGGGCAGGGACGATGACGGTCTGGGTGCAGGTCGTGGCCCGCTACATCGCTTCCCGACCGGGGCGATGGTGCGGCCCCCGGCCGTGACGGGCCGCACCGCGCGACCCTTAGCCGATCCTGCTTCGGCACGACCCGTCTGCTTCGAAAGGACCGTCCTCGGCCCTCGGACGTATCAGAGAGAGGCCTGTCGGTCGTGGTGCTTGTTGAGCAGGTCGAGCATCGTGGCGAACTCATCGGGCGTCATCTTGTGGATGAGGAGGTGCGCCGCGTCCAACCCACTGTGAGCGCCGGCGGTTGCCGGGTCGTAGGTGTTCTGGAGCTGTCAGGCGCTGATGCCGAAGGTGTGCAGCCACCAGAGGCCCGGGGGGAAGGTGACGCTCTTGACCACGAAGCCAACGTCACACAGGACGGCCGCCACGACGGCAACTCCGGCAGCCATCAGGAAGTTAGTGAGGGCGTCTTCGTGCTTCGGGAGTGCTTCGAGGGCCAACCGGATAAGCACGAAGAGGATGCCGCTGCCAAGAAGGGTGAAAGTGGAGTCGGCTACGGCAAGAAGGGTGATTCCCCACCATCGTGGACCGTGCTCCGATGCGCACGCTGCGGCGAAGGCAGCACCGTTAAGGAAAACGAAGACGGGGACAAAGACGGTCATGAGAGCCGTAAATACGGCGAGGGCAGGTGCGAAGTTCCAGGGGACGAGCGGCAGCAACAGCGGGGCCGACTGTTGCCCGGCCCGTGTCGGCGCCGGCCGGGGAGGAGTTGGAGCCATCTTTGCCGCGGGACGGGTGGCGGGCCGCTCCTGCTTGTCTGCAGCGGGAAGCTTGATCTTCCTCTCAGGCAGTCCCTCTTGCTTCGAGTGCGAAGTTTCAGCGGCGACGGCCTTGGCGGTGACCTGCGTTGACACCCCGGGAACGGCCTTCTCTTTGGTGAGCCGCTCAACCTGTCCGCGCAGAACCTTGATCTCCTGCCGGAGAAGTCGTATCTCTTCCTGCTGACGGTCGATGTCAGTGTTCATCTCGCGGACCAGTTCGCTGGCGTCACTCAGTCGTCTCTCCTGGTCGCGAACCTTGTCCCGCAGCGCGTCGCGTTCCCTTTGCACTGCTCTAGCCTGCTGTCGCTCCTCTCGAAGCTCTGTCGCCAGTTCCAGCAGCCGGGCTTCGAGGACAGCCAGTTCCTGATCGGTGTGCCAACGGAGCCCTGCCATCGCTTCCTGCACCGCGGCATTCTGGCTGCGCTGCGCGATCTGCGCCTTCTCTGCGAGATCGGCCTTCAGACGCGTGATCTCCTCTTGGGCGTGCCGGAGTCTGGCCTCGGTGGTTCCCAGTCTTTCGGCTTCGCTTCTCAGCCTGCGCAGATCTTCGAGAACGGCATCGGCCAGCGGGCTCCCCCTGAGGACAGCGAAGCGCTCCAGGCCTTTGATGAATCCCTCCTTTGCGATCCGCTCGCCGTTGAGGAATCGGCTGACCGCAGACTGGGAGTAGCCGACCCCCTCGGCTAGAAGTTTCTGCGTAGCACCTGCCGCGAGGAGGGGTTGGCAAGCGGCCTTGAGGGCTTCGCTGTAGGTCTGCAGCGCGGCCTTGCCCGGGTCTTCACTCACTCAAGCTCTCCCTCCCCCTGGCTTGCATGATGACGTCTTCCTACGGGTTCACGCACGCGACCGGAACAGATTCGTGAGGTTCTTTGCCTGCCGAGGTGGCTACGCGTTGCCGATCTTGTGACAACGGAGCGTTCCCACTTCCGCAACGCTTCCGGCTTCCCATGCTCAGAGTTATGGCCCGAACGGTTCGGAGTCATCATGATCGGAGCGCAGCCAATGGCAATGAAACAGAACAGACCGACCCGGCAACGGCCGTTCCTCGACATACGGATCGGGGAAGTTCGCCTGACGATCCAGCGGATCCCCTACCGGCTGCTCGCGTTGGCGGCCGGCATGGCGGGCTCCCTGGGAAGTGCAGCATGGCTCGGGCGGTGAGCGATTGGAAGCCAGGAACATGCAGCGTCCACGGTGGACACGCCGCGGGGCGCGGGCAATCCCTGACGGAAACGTTCCACCTGACCTCGGCGCCGTGACCACTCCAGATGTAGCGGATGCCGTGGGTCATGCGCGGATCGTCGGGTTTGCCGTCGGCGCGGTAGCGCTCGGGCTTGTCGAGGGGTTCGTGCCAGCCAGAGACGTGCCTACCGAAGCGCTCGTGAGCAGGCTGCCTGGTGGCCTGCTCGTGCACCCGTTTGTGCTCCACGGCGCCCGTTCGCCCGCGTCAGTGCTGCACGGACGGGGACGATCGACGCGGCGTAACCGTGGTCACTCAACAACCCGCAGGTCGTGATCGTGCCGCACGCCCAGGAAGGGTCTCCACCCGAGTACAACCATCACCGAACGCCATGAGTCTTCCCGCCGTTAGTCAAAGAACCATCGCGGGTCACCTCTGGGAACCCGCGCATCCCAGGAGACGCATGTTCATGCGCAGCAACCTTCGCCAAGTGCTTGCCACTGCCGCGGCCGTGTCCGTCACCGGCGGACTGCTCACCCTGTCCGTGAGCACCGCGAGCGCGGTCACCACGCCGGCGAAGTACGCCGACGACTTCAACGGTGACGGGTACCGCGACTACGCCGTCGGCGACCTCAGCGGCGGGGTCGTCGTGACGTACGGGACCGCCGCCGGTCCCGGCACCACCAAGACCTTCACTCAGTCCAGCGCGGGCATTCCGGGGACAGCCGGTGACGCGGGCGGCTACGGCGACGCGTTTGGCGAGGACCTTGCCGTCGCGGACCTCAACCGCGACGGATACGCCGACCTCGCCGTCTCCGACTTCACCGAGAAAGTCGGCAGCAAGGTCGGAGCGGGCGCGGTCACAATCCTGTGGGGCAGGGCGTCCGGCCTCTCCGGCACCGACGCCGTCCGTCTCAAGGCCACCGCGCGTTCCCGCCAGGGCTTCGGCAAACAGATTGAGACCGGCGACTTCAACGGCGATGGCAAGGCCGACCTGGCCGTTGCCGATGGCATCGACAGCGTCTACGTCTACCGTGGCGGCTTCACCAAGTCCGGCACCACGGGTGCGGTCACGAAGCACACGCCGAGCCCCTCCGTGACCGATGTACTCGAACCCGCCGGCCTGGTCGCCGGGAAGGTCACCAAGGACAGTGCTACCGATCTCTTCCTCCTCGGCCAGGGCTACCACAAGGGCAAGATGACCCAGGACGCATGGTTCCTGCGAGGCGGCTCCACGATCAAACCGGGCAAGGTCACCGTCCTCGACAGCTCGCAGCCCGACTACAGCCCGACCGGCGTCGTCGCCGACTTCAACAAGGACGGCTACGGAGACCTCGCCGCCGGCGACGTCCGCTATGGCAACAACGCGGGCTCGGTCGTCGTCTGGCGCGGCGGCAGCACCGCTCCGACGACGACGTACCGCCTGACGCAGTCCAGCCCGGGCATCGTCACGGGTGCCACAAGCAACGACCGCTTCGGCTCAAGCCTCTCCGCCGGTGACACCAATGCCGACGGTTACCCGGACCTGGCGGTCGGCGTCCCCGGCGAGAAGGTCGGCACGCAGACGAACGCAGGCGGTATCCATGTCCTGCGCGGCGGGAAGTCAGGCCTGACCGGTACGCACTCTCAGTGGTTCACCCGGGCGACGACCGCGGTGCCCGGCAGTCCGACCAAGTACGACACCTTCGGATCCCTCGTCCGCCTCCGCGACATCGACCGCGACGGCGATCAGGACCTGCTCGTGTCGAGCAACTACTACAGCCCGAGCGTCCTGCTGCCCGGCAGCAAATCCGGCATCACGACGACCGGCGCCAAGGAGATCAGCGTCGCGGCAGCGTTCCCTCAGTAACCCGGGCGGACCGGACAGCAGCACTTCGAGGGGTAGAAGGGAGGCCCTGCCCCGGCAGCGGCCTCCCCGGATGCGGCTCTCAGCAGCCTGGTCTACGGCGCCCCCATCGGCGTGCGCATCGTCATCGCCGGATTATCAGCGCGCTGATCGGAACGCCCCCCGTGCCAGCCCCAACGCAAAAAGGGCCCGGCCCCCCGCAGGTGCGGGGAGCCGGGCCCTTGGCGGTGGCTCAGGTGTTCAGGACGCGGGGGAGGTGGGCGTGCAGGTGCAGGGTCATGGCGGCGATGCCTCGGTCGGCGACGCGCTGCGCGAGTAGTTCGATCAGTGCGCATGCGCGGTGGCGGCCGCCCGCACAGCCGACCGCGATGCGGCGGGGCCCAGCCGGTAGAGCCGCGTAGTCGGCGAGGTTGTCGAGGAGTTCGCGGGCGCCGGGGGTGGCGAGGACGACGTCTTGGACGCGGGGGTGGTAGCCGTCCAGGTCGAGGACGTCGCGGGCGCCAGCCGGATCACGCAGCCGCTCGCGTACGTCCTCGATGCGGTCGGCCTCGGGGAGGACAGGTCGGCCATGGGGGTCGGTGCCCAGGTGTAGGAACCCGAACGACACCAGGACGAGCGGGCGGTCAGGCACGGTCACTCCCGTCGGGCACGGGGTGGGTGTAGCGGATCTCCTTGCCGAGGCTGCGTGCGTATTCGATCTCGCGGCGGGTGCTGTCCCCGATGTAACCGCCCGGGTTGACGACCAGAACGTCATCCGCGAGGTCGATCTTCCTCAGGTGCAGGTCGTCCAGCATCCGCTTGATGCGGTCGGCCCGGTCGGGGGTCGACCACAGCTGGTGCGGTTCCCGGAGGTTGCAGCCGGGGGCGAGGACGATCCGGCCGGCGGCCGTCTCGTACAGGGCGGCCTCGGCGAACTGCTCCCAGAAGCGGGTGCTTCCGCACAGGACGACGATCGGCGGGCGGGAGGTGGGGTCGGTGTGCATGGGGTCCCTTCCGGTCGGGGTGCGACGAACGGGGCGGCCCGCCGTGTGCCGACGGGCCGCGGTGAGGGTCAGCTACAGAGGACGGCGGGGATGCTGTGGCAGTCGATGGAGCCGTCGGGGAGGTGCGGGGAGCGGCCGTGGGTGGGGGCGAGGTCGGTGAGGATGTCGACCAGGACGCCTTCGGTGTCGAGGGTGATGTCGACGTAGCCGTGTCCGCAGGTGCAGGGGACAGTCAGGGTCAGGATGTCGAGGGCGCCGTCGTGCTCGGTGATGCGCAGGGTGTGGTGCAGCCAGGCGCCGCCGTCCAGCCAGGCCACGGCGGCGGGTTCGTGCCGGCGGCCGCCTTCGCCGGTGACGGACGGGTAGCCGTGCCAGTCGTTGGCGTCGATCACCTGGGCGAGGGTGTCCGGGTACGCGTTGTAGATGTGGTGGGCGGCGGCGGTTTCGGCGTCGTCGCGCTGCTCGTCGTCGTCCGGTCCGGCGGTGTCGGTGGCGATGCCGAGCAGGACCGCGAGCGGGGAGTCGGACCCGTACGGGCGGGCGAGGGAGGTAGTCATGACGTCCTTCCGGTGGTGGTCGAGGTGGTGCGCGGACGGCGGTGGCTGGTGCTCAGGGCGAGCGCCAGGACCTCGCGGTTGTGCCGCTGCTGCTCGGGGGTGAGGGGCCGGTGCGCCGGGCCGTGGCGGTGCCAGCACAGGGAGGCCGGCGGCTCGGGGTAGGCGAGGGTGCGTTCACGTTCGCGTGAGCTGCTCATGGGTGAGCCCTCCGTACGGAGTGATCGAGCAGAGAGTCAGGCGTGGTCGCCGCTGTCCTTGGAGGACTTGGGCCTGATGTCGGAGGCGAACCGGCCGAATGCCCGCGCCTCCACCGGGTTGGCGGTGATCCAGGCTTCGGCGCAGTTCCCCGTCAAGTCCTTCTGTTCAGCTTCTTGAAGTCCGTGGCTTCACGCGGCTTCTGACCGCTGCGAAGATCACCACCATGACCATCTCGTTCCGCATCGACCGAATCCTCGGTGACCGTCCCTTCCCCGAGGTCGGTGATCCCGTCCTCACCGTCGATGACGAGGGCCGCGGCCTGCTAGCAGTGGCGGGCACTCACGTGGCAGTGGCGGGCGTGCACGAGTTCGGCAGTACTGCGCCGGTTGGTGTCTACGGCACCGATGATCTGGCCTGCCGAGCCCTTCTCCATGCGCGCTATCCCGTGCACGCGATGGCTTTCCACCCCACGCTCCCTCTCCTTGCAGTCGGCACGGGCGACTACGACGGCGGCTACTTCTTCGAAGGGGAACTGCTCCTACTGGACCTGGAGACGGGCAACGCCACGTCGCTCATCGAACACGAGCTCGGCCGCCAGGTCCTGGGCCTGGAATGGCTCAGCGAACAGGAACTACGCGTGCTGATGGCACCGCCTGACGACTGGCAGGACAAAGATGCCTGGAGCGAAGGGCACGTTGCGGTGGTGCAGCGGCCCGATTGGAGGGCCGTACCGCCCCGGTCGATCACCGGATATGACCTGGCCGGACCACGCATAGCGGCCCCGCGGACCGACCGTCGAGAGGATGCTCGCCAGACGGTCTCCGGTCTGAGTACAAACTGGGACCCACGACGCAACGTCCGCGCGGTTGAGGAACTGTCCGACGGCAGGATCGTGGCGACGCTCGACAGGATCCAGTTGGAGTCCTGGCTACCCTCGGGGCGGCGGCAGTGGTCTGTCCGGGACGACGATGGGGGCGGCCGTGACATTGTCATCGCCGCAGATGAGCGATCGGCCTGGGTTGGCCTGGTGCGGCCTCCGTGGGAGGGGCGTGCTCAGGCCGTGGTCCGGCTCGCGCTCCAGGACGGAGCACAGCTCGACCACCACACTCCCGTCGGCCCGGTCTCCCTGGTGCGATGTCGTGACAGCCTGCCCGCCCTCGCACCCGCTGGGCGAAACGGGGAGCGGAGCAGATTGCGCATCCGGTGTGGCAGCCGGATCTACTTTCTGGAAGCCGTTTCCGCGAAGGGCGGGCAGCAGCCTGGATCAGGTGAAGCCTGGCTGGTGGCAGCGGACCTGGGGTCCATCCCGGTTGCCGAACGTCCGCGTGAGCCGAGGGAGGCGGAGGTCAATCAGTTGTGTCCCTACTCCTGGAAGGCAGGTGAGACACACTTCGCCGGCCCCGGCGTGGAGACCGCCGATGGTGACCTGATTTACGCCGGCACCGTCTATCACGGCCACGGGTTGCAGCCCGGCGGCTCGTTCGTCGTACGGCGCACGGTGGCCAGTGCAGAGCCGACTTGGGTCTTTCGGACAAACCGAAAGGCCACGGACCTCGACCACGACACAGATACCGTCTACGTCACGTACGACGACGGTGAGATCGTCGGGCTCGATCTCCGTGATGGCTACGTCCGCTGGCGTCGGCACCTCACTGTTGCCGGAGTACCCGTCGTGGCGACCGCGCTGACCGTCACCGAACCTGGTCGACTGCTCATCGGCACCACCGACGGGCGACTCCTGGACTGCTCGACCGTCTAGGAAGTACCGATGCTGTCCAGGCACGCTGCGAGCCGTCGGCGTGGGCTTGTCGCACAGCACGCACGGCTTGTTCTGCCGGTGGTCGAAGTGGCGGCCGTCCCGCCAGTCCAGGAGAGCGCCGGGTTCGGGGATCAGGCCCGGCTCGAACGGCCGTGCCTGGTGTTTGCCGCTGTTGTCCGGCGCGAGCGCGGTCCGGGCGGCCGTGCTCATGCGGCAGGGTCCGGTGCGGAGGCCCGGTCCCGGCGACCCTGCTCCTGTTCGGCGAGGACGTCGACCCAGTCCGGTCCGAGGCGTGCTGCCAGCCGGGACCGCAGCTGCGTGCGTTGGCGGGGCGTGGTGCCCGCAATGATCCCCACCGGGGTCATGTCCTTGTTCACCAGCGCCCACAGCAGGCAGTCGGGGGCCAGCGGGCAGCGGGCGCACGCGCGGCGGGCCCGCTCCAACTCCGGCATCCGGCGGCTGTAGTCGCCGCGCTCGAAATCGAACGCCTCCGGCTGGCTCTGGCAGCGGGTGAGGGTCGGGCTCTGGGGCCGGGGGAAACGCGGATCCTCCGTGCCGTGACGGTAGAAGGTCATTCGGGCCACCTCCCACCGGTCAACGGCACGGCGGCCAGCGGAAAGGTGCGCTGCCTGATCCAGGCATGCGGGGGTAAGGCGGGGGCCATACTGGGGTCTCCCTCTCGTTCCGACGGGATGGCCCGGGGCAGACGGCATGTGTTTGGACGCCGTGACGCCTGCTCCGGGGCGGATCTACAGGGCGAGGCCGGCCGCGGCGAGCGCGAGCAGGGCCAGCGCGAGCAGGATCAGGTCGACCGCGCGGCGCAGCATGACGAACTTGCGGACGGCGATGCGGGACAGGACGCGGATGCGGGCCGCGCGGGTGTCGCCGCTCATGCTCGTGAGGATCAGCTGGTCGTCCAGGAGGCGTGCCCAGTAGGGGAATGAGGCCCGGTCGGCACCGCTCAGGCGAGGCCGGACGACCAGGAGCAGCAGGACGGCGGCCACGGCCAGGGTGAGGACGGCGAGTCCGCCGGCCACGGCGGTCAGCACCGGCAGGTGGTCGGTGATGGTGGAGCCGAGTCCGGCCAGGACCGCACCGACGAACGCCAGTAACAGCGAGGCCTTGCTGTCGGTGCGGGTGATCTTCGCGTCGGTGTCGCGGACCGCGTCGTCCAACGCCTGGTCCAGGGTGTAGGTGGTGAGGGGCTCGGTGTCGGGCAGGGTCGTCACGAGCGGGGTTCCTTCCGGGTCAGGCGGCGAGCCGGTGGCCGGCCGCGGGCGGCGTGTAGCTGGTCGGGTCGGCGGGGGTGCCGTCGTGGCACTCCAGGCAGCACCCGATGGTCTTGAGGGGGAGGCAGTAGACGTACCGGCGGCGGCAGTCGGGGCAGGTCTGCCGGGCCGCCATCGCCCGGTCCAACGCCCATTCCTGCGCGAGCGTCGGCACCCTCTTGGGCACGGCCTGCCGTGCGTCGTAGAGGTAGCCGCGCGAGGGATGGGTGCACGACCACTGCGGGGTGTAGCGGCAGTGGGCGCACCGCAGGATGCCGACCGGGTCCTGTCCGCCCTTGCTCAGGTTCTGGTCCCGGAGCTGGCGGCGGGTCACGAGGTGGTCGGGGCAGGCGCCCCGGTCGTACTCCGGCAGACCCTGCACGCCACGCACTACCCGGACCACCTCAACGCGGCGGCGCCTCCTGGTCCGTGGCATCACCGGATCCAGGTCGCGGGCAGCCGGGCCGGGCGGTGCGGGTAGCGGGGGCCGGGGCGCTGGGGGCGGGGCCGGCCGATCCGGCGGCGCGGTCGGGGAATGAGCACGGTCGTGGTCCTCCTGGCGGTCGGGGACATGTCGCGCCCCTGTCGGCCATGACGGTCGGCGGGGGCGCGGTGATGGTGTGTGCGGCCGGACGGCCTGTCCGGTCCTCGCCCGGCCGCCGTCGGGGCGTCGGTGGGCGAGGGCCGGGCAAGTGGACCGGTGAGAGTGAAGGGGGTGGCCTGGTGGGGGCCGGATGCGTCACGCTGAAGCGACGACAGGAAGGGGCACCGCCGTGGCCGTGGAGTTCGATGCGGTGATCGACCATGACGGTGTGGTCTGGCAGGCGTTCACGGATGAGGACGGTGTGCTGGTAATCGACGTCGACGCAGACGTGATCGTGTACGTCAACCGTGCGATCGTCGGCGGCTTGGTGTATCCGGCGCAGGTCGACGATTACGGACGCCTGATCATCGAGCTGGATTGAGGAGCCTGTCGGGTCTTGACATGCCAAGTCGACCTGGTGGTGAGGGCAAAGCCGCCAGGTTGTATTCGAGGCTGGAGTTGCTGACGCCCTGGACGCGGTGTTCGCGGGCGCCTAGAGCCCTTCTGATGGCTCTTGGACGGTGTCGCGGAGCCAGATGACGATCGCGGCGACGGTCAGGGTGCCGTTGAAGACGTAGTCGCGTTTGTCGTACCGGGTGGCCACCGCGCGGAACTGCTTCCACTTGTTCACGCACCGCTCGACCGCGTTGCGACGGCGGTACTGGGCCTTGTCGAAGGCCGGGGGCCAGCCACCGGCTCGTCCCTGTCAACGCTCTCGCAGAACTGAACACCCACCAGTCCCGCAGAATTGACCCCTGGGGTCGTGCGGTTGGGTCAAGCAGCTCGGTTTGCCCGGCATCATGGGCGCATGGAAGATGATCTCCCGACCGTGTCGGTGCGCCTGTGGCGTGCGGACGCCATCGTGTTGTTCGACTGGCTGACGACCACGGATCTCGACTCGGTGCCGGTCACCCATCCTGCCCAGAAGCAGGCCCTGGCCGATCTGCTGTCACGGCTGGAGTGGGCCGCGGACGCCGATGTGACCGGGGCGACCGCCGAGGACATCGCGGCGGCTCAGAGCGAAGTCGTCCGGGACATGGGCTGGTAGTTCAGCCGTGGTGAGCGCGGTTCTCCTTGGCCAGCAACTCGCGTCGCTGGCGGGTCCGGTAGGAGTCTCCGGTGAGAGTGAGAACCTCGGCATGGTGGACTAGGCGGTCGATCATCGCGACGGCGACGACGTCGTCGGACGTAGTAGTCCCGGCCGAGCCGGATCCGGGAGCTCAGGCCGATCGGCGGATCGACCGGCGGCAGCGGGACCATCGCCTGGTAGTCCGAGATCCACCCAGCCCACCAAGCCCATCAGAAACAGCCTGGATGTGTGCTCAGGGCGTGACCAAGCTGACGGCATGTTTCGTCCGCTTGGTCACAGGTGGGATAAACCGGCTGTCCGGCGCAACCACCATAGTGATGATCGGGGGATGGCAGGACTCGGGGGACGCCGCCGACGGCGTAACTGGCAGCTAATCGGTGCTCTGGGCGCCCTGATGGTCGTGGTGAGTACCGTCTACGCGGTCCGAGCGATCACCCATGGCGGTCTGCAACCGGCCGACACCGCAGGCACGCTGGGTCTCCCGCTGGGTGTGGCCGGAGTTGTGCTCGCGGTGATGGCTTTGCGTAAGCCGGTCGAGGGCAACGACGCCGAACTGGCGCGCGGCTGGGCCGCGACACTGGCCAGCCAGGTCGAGGACCCAAAGGAAGGGGAAGGCGCGGTTTGGAGGCAACTGCTGGGCGACGACACACGGCGCATCGACCTCGCCTACGTCCTGCATTCCTCCACGGCCCGCCCGGCTACGGCCCCGACCGCCGGTCGTCTGACCGCCAGCGGTCCGGACCCGGTGACGCTCCCGAACATCGTCACCTACTACCGCTCCACCCGCCCGCTGCGCCTGGTCGTCACCGGAGCACCAGGGGCGGGCAAGACGGTCCTAGCCCTGGAACTGCTGCTGGCCCTGATTGACGGCCGCAGCGAGGATGATCCCGTCCCTGTCCGCATTGCACTGTCCCGATGGGACACCGAGCGTCAGACCCTGCCAGAACTGCTCCAGCAGCGACTGGTCGAAGCCTACGACTGGCCCGGGGACCTGGCCGCCAGCCTGGTCCGGCACCGCCTTGTCCTGCCGGTCCTGGACGGCCTCGACGAGATGGATCCCCCACGTCCCGACGGTTCTCCGGATCCTGCCGCACCCCGTGCCACCGCCGTCATTCACGCCCTGAACAAACACCAGCAGGGCCGTGACGCCGGCCCCCTCATTCTGACCTGCCGCACCCAGCACTACGACGCCCTGGCCGCACACATCGAGGTCTTGGACGCCGCCCGTATCGCTGTCGCCCCCGTCAACGCCAGCGACGCTCGGGCCTATCTAACCGACCGCGTCCTCGATGCGCCTCGCTGGCAACCCCTGACCGACCACCTGCGCACCCACCCGAGCGGGACCCTGGCCACCATCCTGTCCACTCCATGGCGGCTGTGCCTCACCGCCACTGTCTACTACGACGACGGCAACCCAGCCGAACTCCTCAATCTTCCCAACGCCGCCGCCCTGGACCGCCACCTCTTGGCCCGCTACATCTCCGCCGCCGTATTCGCCACACCCAACCCCTCGGGCTACACCCCGCAGAACGTCCACCGCTGGCTTCACCACCTCACCACCCATCTCGACCCCGCCGGGACCCTCTCCGCCACAACCCCCGCCAGCGCAGAGGCCACCGACCTCGTCCTGCACGAACTGTGGCCGCTTTCCGGACGCATCCGTGTCCGCACGACAGACGCTCTCCTCACCGCCCTCACTGTCCTCTCCCCTCTCCCACTCGCCTGGGCGGTACCCCAGTCACGAGCAAACCTGACCCTGATTGCCGCCATCATGGGCGGACTTGCCATCGTGTCCGGAGCGACCGCGATCACCACCGGCAGCCCCGACAGTCTGAGAAACCCATTCCAATACCCGCAAATGCGCCAAAGTATGGCGCATGGGATTCCGTTCGGAATCACGGTCGGGCTCGCGTTCGGGCTCGTGTTCGGGCTCACGACCGGGCTCGTGACCGGGCCCATACTCGGGCTCGCGTACGGGCTATCGGTAGGACTCGGGATTGGGCAAATACCGAGCGCAAATCTGGGAGGCCGGGCCCTCATCAGGGGCGACGCCCTGCTCGGGCTCACGATCGGGAGCCTGCTCGGGCTCCCTGCCGGACTGGCGGCGGGACTCACAATCGGAACCGCCCACGGGCTCGCGGCCGGACTCGTGGACGGGCTTGTGCTCGGGCTTGCGAGCGGGCTCGTAGGCGCGCTCGCGGGCACTGCGTGGGCTTCGCGGCGGTATGTAGTGTTCCTGCTCTGCTCGCGCCGCCGTCTGCCGTTCCGGCTCGGACGGTTCCTGGACTGGGCCGTCACCGCAGGACTCATGCGCTACAGCGGACCTGCATACCAGTACCGCCACCGCGAACTCCAGCACTGGCTCCGCCAACACCCCAGCCCGCCACCCGTCCCCTGACTACACAGGCCCCGCCGAGGCTTGCCGCAACGAACCCGTTCGTACAGAACGTTCCTGCAGAACAGCGTCATCATTGAGCCCTCTCGAACGGCACAGCCAACGATCCCCCAACGCCATGGCCTTTACCTGACCGGTCCGTTACAGGATCCGGGCGTCGGCGAGGCCGGCCGCGCTATGCAGCATCCGCCATGGGAGGCGGCCGTCGCGCTGCCGGTCGTTGAACCAGGGCACGGACGGGACGTCGTCGCCGAACTCGCGGCGGATCGCGTCCAGCAGCACTTCCTCAGCGTCTCCGGCGAGGCCGGCGTCGCCGCGGGCTTCGATCCGGATAGCTCCCATGAGGCAGACCGCGCCGTCGTTGTCGGTGAAGGCACCGCGGCACCATCCGGCCGTCTCCAGGCGGTGCTGTGCGCGCTCCAGGAGCGCGGCGACCGGCGTGCGGTAGGTGGGCGGCGGGACGGCGGCCGGGGCGGGGAGGGGGCTGTAGGGGGCGGTGATGACCTCGGCGAGGTCGAAGGGGTCGGTGGACAGGTGCGCGGTGCGGACCTCGTGGGCGACGGCGGCCTCTTCCAGGCGCACGGTCATGTCGGCGAGGCGGGCGGCGAGCCGGGCCTCCAGCCCGGGGTCCGCCGTATCGGCGGCGGGCGCTGCGGGAGGCGGCGGTGCCGTGGCGGTCCGGGTGGAGGCGGTCATCAGGGGCTCCGGTCAGGTGCGGGAGAACAGGTCGGTCACAGCGCTCAGCACGTCGCTGATGGCCGGGGCGAGGCCGGTGGAGGCGAGGGCGAAGCCGAACGCGATGCAGGTGAGTGCGGCGGCTGTGGTGACGAAGCCCCCACGCAGCAGGGCGACGACGATCACGAACAGCAGCAGGGCGATTGAGACGGTGACGACCACGGGGTCTGATCCCTTCCGGGGTTGGGGTGCGAGGGAGGGCCGCCCGGCAGGCGGGCCGGGCGGCAACAGTGGGTGGGGTGGGGTCAGTCGACGGTGACGGTGAAGTCGGCGCGGATCTCACGCAGGACGTCGTCACACGCGTCGGCGGCGACCAGGACCTCGCGCTTGTTGCCGCCGTCGGCGGGGCCGACGATCCCGAGGTGCTCCAGCGCGGCCATGACCCGCCTCGCGGTGTCCAGGTCGGTGCGCAGCTTGCGCTGGAGCATCGACGTCGACCCGAACTGCGTGCTGATGACAAGTTCGGCAGCCGTGAGGAGGACATCGGCTGCGACGTCCTGCGGGCTTGCCTCGCCTGTGGCTGCCTCGCTCGGGACAGGGGTGGCGGGGCCGTAGACGCCGTGGTCGACCAGGCGCAGCCGCCCGTCGGCGACCAGGTCGGACAGGGCGTTGCGGATGGTGCCGGCTGCGGCGTCGACCAGGTCGCGGATGTCCTTGGTGGTCATCTCCCGGTCAACGGCGGCGAGGATCTTCTCCTTGACCGTGGGTGCCTTGGTGCGGGCGGGCTGGACGACCGGGGGCGGCGCGAACACGCCGATGTCGCCTCCGTAGCCGTCCTCTTCATCGTCCCCGCCCTTCTTGCCGGTGGGCGGCTGCACAGTCCAGTCGTGCCAGAGTCCGAGGTCGGTCAGCCGCTCGATCTCGCGGTCGGTGAGCTGGCAGATGCCGTCTTCGGGGAACAGGTCCCCGAGTCCGTCGGGGCTTCCGTCGTCGGGCAGGTGCGCCCACAGGGTGCGCATCATCTGTGCGCCGGAGCCTGTGACGGTGTGTCCCATGCCCTGGGTGGCGGCGCCGGGGACATCCTGGGCGGTGCCCATCATCCGGTCCATCAGGGAGACGTGGGCGCCGAGCCGGTCGGGGATGGGGGCGAGGTCGACGTCTCCGGCGAGTCCGCCGGTGGCCTGCCGGGCGGCGATGCCGCCGGTGATCCGCAGGACCACGCCGATACCGCCCTGCACCTGGTCCCGCAGGGACGAGGCACCGCCCAGCTTCTCCAGGTTCAGGGACTGTCCGGCGAAGACGACGCCGATGCCGAACTTGCGGCCCTCGCGGGCGATGACGTCGGTCATGAATCCGATGTCGTCGCCGAGCAGGTCGTCACCGACCAGCGAGTTGAATTCGTCCAGGACCAGGATCAGGCCCGGGTATGGCGAGTGAGCGGAGAAGTCGTGGCCGACCTCCGCGTTGATCTCGCCCCGCAGGTCCATCAGCGCGACCGCGGCCTTGAGCAGCCACCAGGTGAAGACGGCGCCGGCGCTCTGCCGGTCGACGTAGCGGCCGACAGCGGACATCTGCGCGTCCGGCCGCGCCGACGTCACCCAGGTCGCCAGACCGGCCAGCGCCCACGCCGCGCACATCAGCGCGAGCGAGACGGTCTTGCCGGAGCCGGTGACGCCGACCAGGAAGCCGTGCAGGGTGCCGGACGCGCTGCGCATGTGGACCTTGGCGTCGCGGCCGTCGGGGGTGGTGCCGATCGTGTACCGGCCGTACGCGTCCAGGGTGAGCAGCTCGCGGGTGGCCTTGCGGCCGGAGGCGAGCGGCGCCGACTCGTACACCGTGACCAGGACCTGGTTGCCGTGCGTCTCGGTGACCAGCCGCATCTCTTCGGACCGGATTCCGAACGCGGTGCACAGCTGCTCGTGGGAGACGCGGGCGACCTGTCCGGGCTCGACTTCGGCGAGGATCATGCCGCGCGCGGGGATGCCGTCCTGTGTGGGTCGCTGCTCGATCCGCAGGACGCGGCTGCCGGGGATCGCGCCGCCGGGACGTGCGACCAGCTGCTCCCACATCGACTCGATGCTGCGGCTGGTCTCCCCGGTGGGGGCGACGGTCAGCAGGATCCGGCCGGGGCCGTGGTCGGTCTCGCGCATGGACACCGCGAGGGTCGGCACGCCGAATGCGGCGGCGATGGCCTCCTCCTCGATGCGGCCGACCGGGGTGCCCTGCGGGGCGACGATCTCGCACTCGAAGTCCGGGTGCGATGCAGAGATCGTCTGGCGGATGGTCTCCAGGTGGGTGTGGGGCGCTACCTGGTGCTGGTCCCACAGCCGCATGACCAGTCCCTCGAACCCGGACGGGTAGACGGTGCCGGTGAGGTCGCCGGGCGTCCAGGTGGAGCGGGTGGCGGGCAGCCACGCGGCCATGAGGCCGCCCCAGCCGAGCGCGAGGGGGATCTCCCACCAGCGGGTGCCCGGCGTCATCGCGGCGGCGGCGTAGACGGCGCTGCCGGTGACCGGTCCGAGGAGCCGCTGTGCGCTGCGCACGGTGCGGTGGAAGTCGCCAATCTTGGTCTGCCGGTACAGGCGCCACATGCTGGCGCCGCCGATCGCGGCGGCGCCGATGTGGGCGGCCGGCATGTTGAGGTTGGGGAGTACGGCGAGTGCTGCGGAGGACACCCCGTAGGCGCCCATCTCCCACTTCGCCCGCGTGGGCATCCTGCGCATCACGGCAGTTCAGTCCTTCCAGACATGGAGGAGGGGGCCGCCCGCGGTGCGGTGCGGCCCCCTCCGGGGTGGGTCGTGCGGGTGGGTGGTGCGGGTCAGGACCGGTAGAAGCCGGGTTTGGCCTGCCGGGCGGGGGAGGTGGTGACGGCTTCGTACACGCCGCCGTACTCCGCCTGGTGTTCGTGCTGGAGCTGGCGGGCGGCCTGGTGGACCCGGTCGGCGGCGCCCATGAGCTGGGTGGAGCCGCCGACGACCTCGCCGAACCGGGCGCCGACGTCGACGACCGCCATCACGTGACGCGGGTCGACCTCGGCGACCGCGCACAGTTCCGCGACATCGATCGCGAACCGGGAGTCGTCACGCATCGACTGCGCAACGGTCTCGGCTGCGTCGAACAGGTCACTGGCGGCTTTCTGCAGGGCCCGGAACTTCGCGCCGACGGCCGTAAAGCTGTTGGCGGCGCCGTCCGCGCCGATCGCGGGTGCGATCTCTCCCACGACGTCTCCTCTCAGTGTTCGTTGTGGACGCGTGCGGACGGGGCGTGCAGACCCGCGTCCTGCGCGGCTGCCTGGGTGGGCCGGTAGTGCCGGGCCATCGCGGTCTCTTCGGCCTCGGCGGCCTCCGCCGCCGCAAGCGACGACTTGGCCATCCGCTCGATGTAGCCGACCAGTTCGGCGACCGCTTCCATCAGTTCCGCGTGCGCGGTCCGGGTGCGGGTGCCGTTGACGTTGTGGTTCACGGCGAGGTCGGCGCCCATCGCCTCGAGTTCGGCGAGCAGGCGCCGGGCCTGCCTGCCCAGCTCGACACAGGCGTCGTAGGTGGTCATCCCGGCGGACACCAGCTTCGACAGGGCATCGAGCGCGCCCCCGAGGGTGATTTCCGTGGCGTGCTGCGCGGCCATCCGGCCGGGAATGCCGGCGGCGGCCGGGACGCCCGCCGTGCCGGTGCGGGCGGGAGAAGCGGGCATGGGGATGGCCTCCTTGGGGCGGGTGGTGCCGGGCCGGGACCCGGCGGGGCGCTGCGGTGCGCGCGGCAGCTGCGGGCGGACCGGGGCGATCGGGGTGGGCTCCCAGCGGGTGCCGTGCGAGCGGGCCGGACCGGCCTGCTCGACGGTGATGACCACGTCGGGGCCGGTGTCGGTGTCGAACGCCGATTTCCGCGCCCAATACCAGGACTTGACTCCGTCGGGTCCGACGCCGGGGCCGGGACCGGAGCCCGGGGCCGGGCCGGGGGGTTTGCGGAAGTCGGTCCGCTTGCGGCGGGGGCCGCCGTTGGCCTTCCAGTCCTCGCGGCGCTTGTTCCAGCGGTCGCCGATCGTCTCGTACACCGCCTGCCGGAACGTGGTCCGGCCGCCGGGCTTCCAGCCGTTGTTGACCGGGCCGGGGCCCGCGCCGGCGGCCCGGCCGGAGCCGCCGCCCGCACCCGGAGTGCCGCCCGTACCGCCGGTGTTCTGGCGGCCTTTCCACCGGTTCTTGAGCTGGTCCCCGGCCGCCTCCCAGAACGTCGGAGCGGCCTTGGCCTTCTGTGCACGGCGTACGGCGTTGTGCAGGTCGCCCTTGGACGGTGTGCCGCCCGAGCCGCGCCCGGGAGTGCCGGACGACCCGGTGCCGCCGCCCGTACCGCCAGGAGCCTTGCCCTGGCTGCCCTTGGCCCACCAGTCGGCGACCTTGCGGCCCATCGACCGGCGGCCACCGCTCCCGCCGGAACCGCCGGAACTGCCACCAGAGCCGCCGCTGTTCCGGCCGGCACCCCTCGTACCGCCGCCCCGGGAACCGTTCCCCGAGCCGCCGCCGGGGCCGCCGCTGTTGCGCGTTCCGCCTCCGAAGGTGCGGCTGGAGCCGCCGCCGCCGGAACCGCCGCCACGGCCCGTCGGGCCGGTGTGGCCGGTGTTGGTGCGGCCGGCCCCTGTGCTGCCCAGCGTCGAACCGCTGGAGCGCACCGGTCCGGACCTGCCTCCCAGGCCCGCGCCGGATCCGCGCCCGAAGGTGCCGTTCCCGAACGCGCCGCCCCGGCCGCGACCGCCGGAACCGCCGCTGCCGAACGCGCTGCGGCCGTAGTCGTGGCTGGACGGCACGCCCCGGCGGCGGACCCCCGACGCTTCGGCTCCCATCCGGTGCGCGTCAGCGGTCGCTTTCGCGGCGAGCAGCTCGATCTCCCGGCGATGCCGGGCGGCTTCAGCCCGCAGCGGGACCGCCTCGGTGATCCAGGTCTGCAGCCCCTCGAACGCGGCGAGGGCGATCGCGAGGACCGCGGCGAGGGACAGTGCGCCCGCCCGGGGTGCTCCCGCATCAGACGGGCCGGGCGGCTCGTTGCCCTCGCTGCGCAGCACCGCCGCCCCGTCCGGAGCGGTGGGCGCGTGCGGGATATCGGGCGCGTCCCAGGGGGAGATTCGAACACCCCCGCCGTCGCCGGGATCGGCGGGTGCGGGGGTGGAGAGGTCGGGTGCGGGGGGCAGATCCGGAGGCGGCGGGGAGCCGATCCGGGGGAGTGTGAGGACGTTGTCCGGGCGTTGATCGTCGGACACGGCCCCTCCCTTCCTGGTAACCGTACGTGACCGTGGGAGAGGGCCTCGCACGCGTACGCGTACACGTGGTTGGGACCCCCGTCAAGGACGTTCGGGCGGTGATGATGACGGTGATGATGACGGTCGCGTTCACTGGCAGTGAGCGCGGTACAGGCGCTCCAGCTCTTGGGAGAGCTGGTTGAACACCGCGTGGTCGCCGGACTTCTTGACCTTCTGGAGCGCACCGATTTTCAGCAGGTCGTGCCAGGCCCGGAAGAAGCTCTCCGGGCCCTCGGCACGGGCCTGTTCGAATCGGCGGTTCCAGTGCGCGGCCTGCTTCGGGGAGAGGCCGGCGGCCATCAGGCGCCGCGCCTCTGCTGGCCGAAGAAGTCACCGAGCAGCTTCGGCGCGCCACCCGGCTGGTCGTCGTTCTGACCGGCCGGGGCGAGCCGCTGGAGCGTCTGCTCAGCACTGTTGCGGGCCGCCGCGTGCACGGCCGCCCGCTTGTTGGCCTTCGCCAGCTCCTTGTCCTTGCGGCGCTGCATCACGGTCTCCGGCAGCGTCTCCTCGTACGCGGCCGCCGTGCTGTTGATGGCGCGGGCGGCCTTGCGCAGCGCCCGCGCTGCTTCCCGCAAGGGCTTGGCGCGCTTACGGGCCCGCGATGCGGCAGACAGGCCAAAGGGCAGGTCACCGGGCAGGCGGCGGGTCTTCACGTCGGCCTGGAGGGCGTCGGCGAGACCGTCGTAGGACTGCGCGTCGGACAGCAGGCTGCCACGGTGGGCGGCCTGCCAGCCCTCGCGCTGCCCCGGCACCGCCAGCGCCTGCACGCCCTGCGTCACCCGGGTAGCGATGTCTTTGCTGGTCACGTGGGGATTCCTCCTGGTCTACTGGGGGAGCTGTCGACTGTCTTCCGGCAGTCGCAGCGAGGGCCAGCCCAATTGGTGTGGGCTGGCCCTCACTGGTGTGTGCCGGACGGTGGGTCAGGGGCGCAGGTGCTTGTCGGCGTCCTCGGGGCGCAGCAGGCCGGCCTCTTTCAGTAGCCGGACGGCGCGGGGCTGGTTGACGGACAGTTCCGTACGGGCGCGGCTGATGTTGACGTAGCCGTCCGTCTCGCGCGGGAGCGTCTGTACGAGCGGGAGCAGTTCGGCGTCGGTACGGGGTGCAGTTGCTGTACCGGTACGCCCCGCGGGGACGGTCGCGGCGGAGGCCGTACGGGCGGTGACCGTACTGGTACGCGTACCGCCGTCGTGTCCGGCCGCGCTCGTACGGACGGGGTCCGGCGTACTAGTACGCGCCACCCCGGACGAGGTGGCCTGTACGCCGCTCGTACGGCCGTTGTACGTGCCGGTCACGGCGGAATTCCCGGCTGCCGGAGCAGCGGGGTGCAAGGCGCCGTGTACGGGCTGCGTACCGGTCGGGCCGGAGCCCGTACGGGTGGGTGCTGTACCGGCCGGAGCGCTGTACGAGTGCGTACCGGCCGGGCTCGTACGGGCGGTTGCCGAAGCGTCTGTACGGGCGGCTGTACCGGTACGCCCGGCCGGTACGGCGGCCGTGTCCGTACGGTCGTGGGCCTCCGTACCGGCGTCGTGCATGAGAGAGTGGACGCGCCAGATGACGGCCACGAAGATCAGCACCACGAACGTGGTCAGCTGCCACGGTGCCGCATGCCCCGGCTGGACGATCCCGGACTGCTCGGTCAGGTGGTAAGTCACGTTCGCCGACGCCATGAGGGTGAGCGCCGCCGGGATGTCCCGCCGGGTGCGGAACGCGGTCACGCAGTACACGTCGATGCTGACGGGCAGCAGCGGGGCGACGTAGGGATGGATGCCGACCATGTGCGCCAGCTCGTACTCGCCGGATGCGGCGAGCCCGATCCCGGCGAGCAGGGCGATCCAGGGTGCGGTGCGCCAGCCCGCGCGGCCGATCCGGCGGTGCCAGCCGCGCCAGCGGGAAGCCTCGCGCTTGGCGTCCCGGAGTTCGTCCAGGAGCCGGCGGGCGCGGGCTTCGTCGGCCTGTGCCCGCTCAGCGAGGGCGTCGGCCTTCTTCTTCGCGTCGCCGACGATGCGGGCGGCTTCCTTCTCCGCTGTCTCCCGCAGCCGGTCGGTGATGGTGGTGGCCTCCCGCTGGAGGCGGGCGCGCTGGTCGTCGCACGCGCTGCGGAGCTTGGCAAGATCGGCGTCCAGCGCGGCCCGCTTCTCCGTCGCCGTTTTGTCGAACGCCTCGCCCATCGCGTGCAGTTGCTCGCGCAGTTCGGCACGGGCCCGCTCCGCCTCGGCGTGCGCGGCGGTGACGGCCTGGTCGGCGTCGCGGCGGCGGGCATCGGCGGCGGTGACCGCGTCCGCGTACAGCGTCTCCGCCTCGGTGCGGCGGGCGTCGTAGGCGGCAGCCGCAGTTTCGGCGAGCTGCGCGGCACGGGCGTGGGCCTGGTCGACCTCCGTCTGCGCGGCGGCCGCCAGCTGCTGCGCGTGCTCGTGGGCGCGGGCGACGATCTGCCCGGCCTCCGTGCGGCGCCGCTCCACCAGGGCGCCGGTCTCGGCGAGGTCCGCCTCAGCGACGCGTCGGAGTTCGGCGACCTGTGCGCGGGCGGTGTCGTGGTCGGCGGCGGCCTGCTCGGTCAGGTCGGCCACCTGCGTGCGGGCCTCCGTGAGGATCACGGCCGCGCGGTCGCGGGCTTCGGTGAGGATCCGGTCGGCGTCGCCGCGCGTGGCGGTGGCGTCCTGGCCGGCGGTTTCCCGGAGCCGGGCGGCGTCGCGGTCGGCGTCGGCGGTGATGCCGTCCGCGTGCTGCTGTGCGTCGGCAAGCATCGCGGTGACGCGGTCGTGGGTGTCGGCAACGATGCGGGCGGCACGGGCTTCGGCCTCCGTCTGGATGGCGGCGGCCTGCTCGCGGGCGGCGTCGATGATGTCGGCGGCCCTGTCCCGCATGTCCGGTGCCGTCGGGTCCTGCTCGGTCCCGGCCGGAGACGGCGCGCGGGTGGCGGGCGGCGCGGCAGCGGCGGTCTTCCTCGGGGTGGTGGGCCTCTTGGCGCGGGTCCTGGCGGCCACGCCGCCTCCTTTCAGGTCGGAGTGCCGCCCGGGTGGACGGCATGTGGGGGAGGGTCAGACCGGCCGGTGCGGGGCGATGATCCGGCCGTCGGGCAGCAGGTCGCCGGTGTCCTCGAACACGACCAGGCCGTTGCAGAGGAGGCTCCAGCCCTGCTCGGGGTGGGCGACCCGGACGGCGGCGGCCTCCCGGTCCGTGCTGTCCGCCGCCGGGCACAGCACGGGGTGCCGGCACAGCGAGCGGGGCAGGCGGGCGGTCGGGGCGGTGGCGGTTGCGGTGGGCATCAAGGCCTCCCGGAAGGGGCGTTCGGGCGCGCGGGCTGCGCGGCTCCCCTGGACGCCGCACAGCCCGGCCGCCGACGGGGGCGGGGCCGGGCTGTGCGGGTCAGGCAGTCGGCAGAGGTGGCGGTGCCGGACTGGCGGATACCGTCACCGCCGTTGCTGGCGGAGACGGTTGAGGTAGGCGTCCTGGAGCGCCGTGAACCGCTCGTACAGCTGCTGTCCGGTGGGGCAGCGGCTGGTGTCGGTGCACGTCGTGCAGGTGCCGCGGTGGGTGCGGTGCCCGGTGTGCGCGGCCTGGTAGCGGGTGTACAGGTCGTCCGTCATCCGCGCGGGCGGTTCTCGCTGCGCTTGTTCTCCTCCGCGACCTTGCGGGACAGTTCCGCGCGCTCTTCGTCGGTGAGGCTGAGGACGGCGGCGTTCATGCCGTCACCCCCGCCCCGGCCGGAACGGCGGCGGTCTGCTGCGGGCTGCCGCACCGGCAGGTCCAGTATCCGCACAGGCCGCACGCGTCCTGCTCGACGTCGTCCAGGGCGACGGCGGCGAGGCGGGCGCGCATCTCGGCGACGGTGCGCGGTGCGCGCCGTCCGGCGGGGATCCGCGCGTCCTGCTCGCGGACGACCCGGAGCAGGTGCTGACCGAGACGCCGGTGGGCTTCATCGGTCGTGATCGTGCGTGACATGCTGTCAGCCACAGGGACTCCTCTGCAGTTCCTGTACTGGCGGCCCTGGAGCTCTCACCTTCCGGGGCCGCCGCCTGTGGCTGGCCGGACGGCCAGCCACGGCCCGTCTCCCGCTCCCACCCGCCGGTGGGCGGGAGGCGGGAGGCGGACCGTGGCGGATCGTCAGGCAGCCGCCGTGAACGACTGGGGCGTGCGGCCCTCGCGGACCAGGTGGTCCGACGTCGTCCACGCATCGCCGACCGCGTACGGCTCGGCATCGACCCGCATGATGTCCCGGACGATCACCGCGAACAGGGCGGTACGCCGGAGCAGGGCGCTCGCACGCTCGGGGTCACGGATGACTGCCAGCACCTCGTACGCGCTGATGCTGGTCTGGTAGATCGCACCGACCGCGCGGGGGCCGATCTCGTCATCGATCCGCGCGTCACGCTGCGGGTGCGGGCGCCCGCCGGCCGGAGCAGGCCGGTCGGGCGCCTTCTCGTGCGGCAGCGGGCGCTTCGGCAGCTCCGGGCGGCTGACCAGGGCGGGGATGGCTGTCATGCTGTGCATGTGGTGGGTCGTCCTTTCACAGAAGGGTGACCTGCGACAGGACCCCCGGGGCTGCATCCCTGGGGGTCCGCCGCTTGAGTGCGCCTCGCGCACTCCGCCGACCACCAGCCGCGATGAAGCGGCTGATCGACGGCGGGCAGCGCGAGCTGCGGTTGCGCAGCACCCCGGCCGGGGTGCCGGATCTCGATAGACGCGGACCGCTACCACCGGGAGATCCGTCCGGTGGGTCAGCGAAAGGTCATAGGCCGCGTCGTTCTTTAGCGTCGTGTGGGTGCCGGCCCTCCGTACTCGCCGTCAGTGATGAGCACCTGACTGGAGCTAGCCCAGGCCGCGCTGATAGGGCGCGCCTGACGGGTCAATGCACGTGCCGACTGCCACCACTAGGAGTGATGGCACCGCACGACGGGTCTCCACTCACCTCAGCCGGTGTGGTCACGGCCGTCGAATCTGTGGTGGATCACGCTATGGAGTTCTCAAAGAACAAGCAGTCCGCAGCCGTGCCCCCCGGGCAGGGAGCCGCCACCACGCCCTGTCGACTTAGTCGACTTACCTGATACAGTGAAGCAGCTCGACCGACTGTGTCAACTAAGTTGGGGAAGCTGCCTAAATCAATGGGGGAGCTTTACGATGTGGCTCATGACGGCCGAAGATCTGCAGCCCTATCAGCGCATCGTGCGGGACGTGAAGGACCAGGTCAGGCTTGGCCGACTGAAAGGCAACGACAAGTTGCCCAGCACTCGAGAGCTCGCGGACCACTACGCCGTCGCCCCGGGCACGGTGCAGCGAGCCCTCGCGGAGCTCCGTACAGAGGGCGTCATCTACTCCCACCAGGGGCGCGGGTCCTTCATTCGCGAGTCGGCCGTCGACGCTGTTGCCGATCCGACCTCCCAAGCGATCAAACGACTGGAGGAAAGAGTGACTGCCCTGACCGAGCGGCTGGAGCGACTCGAAGCTAGCGCTGACAAGCGAAGCTGATCGCATGTCATACGCGATCGCATCAGACACAGCCCTCATCGGTCCCTCCTATTGGAGAGCCTCAGGAGGGCCTGCACGATCAGACCGGCTGTACTGGTGCTGGCCACGGTGGTGACGATGTCGCGAATCACCACAACAAGGACCACCACGACAAGTCCGCCGGTCAGGATGGCGGCGACTTGGACAACCACGGCTCCACGAGGACGCCCCCGCGGTTGTGGCCCTACTCCGTTTCTGACGGCGGTGTGCATGGGCGCCGATCCGTCCGAAGCGAAGCCGATGATCCGACCGTGCGCGTCGACTACATGGTGAATGTTGTGCGCATGGCGAAGCGCGGTCATCTCGCCCTCCTGGAGTGGAAGTTGGTGGCTCCGGCTGAAGAACCGGTACTCCAGGTGTAGGCGTGATCTTCGGTGACTTCTACGGTTGCCCTGTATCCGTCGGTCGGATACAGGGACTTGGATACATGGAGGGGGCTCGAAGTGGGGCAGCGGCCAAATGTACTGACGCCGGATCAGTCGCCCCAGCACCGTCTTGGTTACGTGATCCGGGAGCTGCGCGAGGCATGCGGCCTGTCCATGCGGGAGTTGGCCGCCAAGACATTCGTTTCGCACTCCAAAGTGCAGCGATGGGAGAACGGCGAGCGGCCTCCGAAGGACCAGGGAGAGGTTGAGCTCATCGACCGGGCGCTTGACGCTGGCGGGTCTCTGATCGAGCTGTGGAAGGAGTTCAACTGGGTTGTCTCCGAGCCCGCTCATGTATCCGATACAGTGGCCCATGTATCCGATACATCGTTAGGCCTGGTCACGGCCCTGTCCCAGGCGGCAGCGTCGGACGGCGAAGGGATCTTTGTCCCTCGGCGTCTAGACGACGGAACGGTGGTGCTCGTGGCACTCGATCGACGCGCGCTCCTGCGCGCCGGCACGGGGATCGGTGCAGCAGCGATGGTTGGCTTTCCCATGCCAGCGTCCGCAAAGTCCGCAGAGGATCCATTTGGCTTTGCAAAAACTGCGACCGAGAGTTGGTCCGGGCTTCGGCTATCCCGCCCGGCCCCAGAATTCGGTGTCGACTGGCACGCGCTCCTCCCGGGTGGCCGTTCCATGCTCGGTTCCCAACTCTCACTCCAGGTCCATCCGGCGCGCGTCGAGGGGGGCCGGGTAATCGTGTCTGTACCTGACCAGCGGCGTGCGGAGGAGTTCCTAACGCGGCCGCATCGCGGTCTGCTGGTGGGGGCAGCCGACGCCGAGGGTGTCTCGAAGTTCTACGTTCTGGACGGTCGCGCGGCACAGGCAAAGCTCATGAGGAACGGCGGCGTATGCGAAGTCACCGCCCCCGCTGCCTACGAGCTGGACGATCTCACCTACGGCATTCTGTGGGCAGTCAGTAACTACGACGACGCGCTGCAGGCCGACGACCAGGCTCTCTCCGAGACGCGCAGCGATCTCCGAGCGTACGAGCGGCTGTCTGCATCTGCGGTCAGCCGAGAAGCCGCGCCCGGGTTGAACCCAGTCGCCCACATGTGGCTGGGCTCGGACTTCTGCGCCCGCCACATCCTCCGTGCTCTGCCGGATCTGCCGACGCTGCCGGCGTTCTGGACACGGGAGCAGCGTGGCGAGGAGGCCAGCGCATGGTTGATCTTCGATCACAAGTTCCCGTACCTGCGGGAGACCACCAAGGCCCTCGGTAGTACAAGCACCCGGGCGTTCTGCATTCCAGAGAAAGTTGTACGTTCCTCCCCGCGATATGAGCGAATCCTGCTGTTCCTGGCCGTGGCGCTGATGGAGTCGTTGGGTATCCACGCCCAATTCACCGCCGATCCCGCGTACGAAGCTGTTGAGGGCTTCGTGGTCGCTCCCGACAAGGAGGCAGTCATCGCCAACTGGGTCAGGGGGGAGGGAATGTGGCACGTCGACGTCACCGCCCGATCCTCGGTCGTCCGTGAGTTCACCATTGCGGCGCGAGACGTCGACGCCGACTCAATCACCGCGGCGCCAACAGCTGCCGAACGGCTCCGCGCTCTCGCCCAGTACCTTGAGCTGCCATGGTCCTGGCTGATCGAGCGGTGTGGCCAGCTCGCCCAGTACGGGTCGTCGGGGTTGATCCAGTCCCGCAGCCGGCTCGTCTCCCCGGCCGGCATCGATACCGCGTGCGCGTACGTGGGATCCCTCCCAGCCGACCACTGACCCACGCCACAACTGGCACGTCTACGATAGGGATAGAGACCATGGCCGACAACGCCCGCCGCGTTGCGGTGATGTCGCTGGGCGGCACCATCGCGATGACCACCCAGACGGACGGCGGCGCGACGCCAACGCTGTCGGCCGACGACCTTGTGACGGCCGTCCCGGGCCTTGCCGACACCGGCATCCATGTGGAAGTTCACGACTTCCGCCGCCTCCCCGGCGCATCTCTGGCCTTCTCCGACCTGCTCGAGCTCGCCGTCAAGGTGGAGACTCTCCCGGTCGACGGCGTGGTCATCACGCAGGGAACGGACACGATCGAGGAGACCGCGTATCTGCTGGACCTCGTCACCACCGGGGACACGCCGATCGTGGTGACCGGCGCCATGCGCAACGCCTCCATGGCCGGAGCGGACGGTCCCGCGAATGTGCTGGCCGCCATCCGCGTCGCGGCCAGCACCGAAGCACGAGGCGCTGGTTGTGTAGTGGTGTTCGCTGAGGAAATTCACGCTGCCCGCTGGGTCCGCAAGACCCACGCCACCAGCCTCACGGCGTTCACTTCATACCCTGGGCCGATCGGCTACGTCGCGGAGGACCGTGTGCGGATCACAGCGCGCCCCGCCCCTTCGCCGACAATTGATCCGCATAGCGCCACCGTTTCCGCACGCACTGCGATCTTCACGGTCGGTCTCGGAGACGACGGAACACTCCTGCACGCCCTGGATGACCACGTCGACGGCCTGGTGATCGCGGCGTTCGGAGCCGGCCATGTCCCGATGGCGTGCGTGGACGCACTCAGCGATCTCGCCACGCGCATGCCCGTCATCCTCGCCACGCGCACCGGATCGGGTCCCGTGCTCCGTCGAACCTACGGTTTCCCTGGCTCCGAGTCCGACCTGCTCGGGCGGGGACTGGTCCCCGGCAGCACGCTGGACCCAATCAAGGCGCGGATCCTGCTTCAGTTGCTGCTCATGACCGCCGCGGACAACGACCAGATCGCCCGGGCCTTCAACGCCGCCTCTTAGTCACCCCCTTCAGCCTCCGGGACCTATCTTGCGCAGCTATGAACTGACCACCGGTCGGACCTTCGCCGTGAACTTCGACCACGGCGACGACTTCTTTCCCACGCTCGCCGACTTCTGCCGTCAGAACGGCGTCCGGCACGGCTACATCCCCATGTTCATCGCCGGCTTCGCTGAGGCCGAGATCGTCGGTGCATGTGAGAAGCTCGAGAACCCCGAAGCCCCCGTCTGGAGCAAGGTCCATCTGACCGGCGTGGAGGCTATGGGGTGCGGAACGCTGGCGTATGACGCTGAGACGGACACGGTCCTTCCGCACATCCACACGTCACTGGGTGAGAAGGGTCGCTCAGCCACCGGCCACACAAGCCACCTACTCAGCGCCCAAGTGCAGTTCCTTGTTGAGATGCTCGTAGTCGAGGTCACCGCACCGGTGATGACCCGCCCCAGGAACCCCGACCTCTACGACGTGCCTCTGCTGACCTTTGGAGCATGAGGATCGAGGACTTCACCAGTGCCATATTCGATCGTTGGTACCAATGCGCCTTCCCATGGCACTTCCAAGCTCAGCGACACGCCGCCAATTGCCCACACGATGTCAAGATCTCTGTATAGTTCTGATGTAGGTGAAGGGAGGGGAGAACTGTGTCATCCGACTTGATCCACGCGGTTGAGGCTCTCGTCGCCCGCCCAGAAGAGCTCCCACCACCGGAAGTTCGTGCGCGTCTCCGAAAGGCCGACGGGCTCACCCAGGAGGAGGTCGCCAGCGTTTTCGGCGTCACGCGTGTCGCGTTCAACAGGTGGGAAGTCGGAGCAGCGAAGCCTCGACGACGCCACTTGGAGGCATACGTCCACCTGCTCAAGGGATGGGCCGCCAAGCACCCCGATGCAACCGATGGCTTCGACTTCGCGGAGGCGCGCTGAAATGCGTCGATCAGACACTCCCCCGTAGAAACGCCGAAGCGGCCCTGTCGCCACAACAGGACCGCTTCCCAGCGAATCGACTCGCACCCGTCCAAGAGCTTCGAGTCGTGAGCAGCGAGGTGACCTCGTCTGCCGGGTGATGCCCGTGGGCCACTGGCCCGCGTGGTCACCTATACCCAGAGTATGCGCTAGAGATAGCACAACGCCACTACTCCAGGTTTGGCGCTAGATCACATTCGCTGGGCACGGCTCCCCTACCTGGGGAGATACACCTTGCGTCGCCTGTTCTACCGTCCGCCAGCCGCGCGGACCGTTCCACGCCCACCATCGCCGCCAGGGCATCCCTTCCCAACCGCCGTCGTCCGCCAGCTGGTGGAGGTGGCCCAGTGAGCGACGACTTCGGCTCCAGCTACCTGGAGCGCGGCTGGGAGGCCCCGGAAGAGGTCATCCTGCGGCGCGAGCTCGTACGTACGCCGGGGCTCCAGCCTGAAGACCTCGGTGTCCTGGCCGAGTTGCTGCTGCGCGATCCTCGCCTGCCGTCGACCATGGAGGCGATCCGCGGGGATCTCCAGGCTCAGGGCTGGAAGATGGGCAAGGACCGCTACAACGCCATCGCGAAGCGGCTGACGACCGCCGGCCACCTCGCCCGCGTCAGCGTCTTCGACGGAAGCACGGGACGCCCCACCTGGGTGACCCGGGTGTACCGGAACCCCGCCAACAACACGCAGTACGTCGACCTTGGCATCTCGGCATCACAGCAGGTCAGCGGCGAAACGCGGGTTTCCCGCGATCCCCAGACCCCCGCATCGCGGGAAACCCGCGTTTCGCCAGGTCAGAGCCGAAATGCGGAAAACCCGCAGTCCGGACCCGAATCGCGGGTAACCCGCGATCTGGAAACCCGCGTTTCGCCAGGTCAGAGCCGGAAAGTGGAAAACCCGCAGTCCGCCTCTCCCCCCCCACACCCCCCGGAGGAGGAGGAATCCTCCTCCCCCAACCCCCTCACTAGCCCCGCACGGTCACTTCCATCACAGCGAGAACAGCAGAACCACCGCGCACCGGAGTTCACCGCCGAGCAGTTGCGTGACGCCGCTGGGTTCCTGGCGGGCATGCAGCGCTGGCAAGCGGGTGCGGCCACGGCCAAGCGGTGCGCGCCGCGACTGCTGCGTGCGATGCGGGACCAGGGCTGGCCGCTGCTCGCCGACCTGGACGACACCGGGCGGGCCCTCCTGGAGGCCGACGTTCTGAAGAACACCCAGGGCGCCACGTCGTGGGCGAAGTGCTTGCCGGGGTGGGTGGATGACCTGCGGCTGTACGCGATGGTCAAGCCGCGTGCGGCGGCCGTGGGCCCGGGCGAGGGTCCGGATGCGGCCGCGGTACGCCTGGCGCTGGTCGCGGCATGCGCGGCGTGCGACCCGAACGGCTGGCTCCTCGATGACGACGACGATGCACCGATGCGCCGCTGCACCCACCAGGGCGTGACGGCTGGCGTGGCCGGGGAGGGGCAGCGATGACGACCACCGACACCGAGACACTGCTGGAGCAGGAGCCTGCCGCCGACAAGGACGGCGAGGCCTCCGTCCTGGGTGCCTGCATGCTGGCCACGCCCGCCTACGACCCCGTCGCGGACGCGGCCCGGGTCATTGAGGACGGCGACTGGTACCGGCCCGCGCACGAGACCGTGTGGGCGGCCATCACCCGCCTGCACGGGCAGAGCCAGCCCACCGGCCTGCCGATGGTGGTCGCCGAACTGGGCCGCACCGGGGACCTGGAGCGGATCGGCGGCCGGGTGGCCCTGTCCCGCATGGTCGAGGCCGCCTGTTCGTCGGGCGAGGTGGAGCACTACGCCGCGCTCGTGCACGGCTACGCCAAGGTCCGCGCCCTCCAGGCCGCCCTGGGGCGAGGCCTCCAGAGGGCCCGTCAGACCGCGCCGGACGCCGTGACCGACACCGTTCGCGCCGTCCAGACTGAGCTGGACTACCTTGCCGCGGGCGACGACCGGGAGGCCGACCGGCACTTCGGGCGCCTGGGGGCGGACCTGCACGCCCACCTGGAGAGCCTGGAGACTCCCCAGCAGGCCGCCGCCGTCACCGGCCTGGCGGACCTGGACGAAGCGCTGATGATGCTCGCGGGCAACATCGTGGTGGTCGCGGGACGGCCCGGCATGGGCAAGTCCGCGCTCACCCTCGGCGTGGCCATCGCCAATGCGAGCAGCGGCCGGCCCTCCCTCGTGCACTCCATGGAGATGGGCCGCCGCGAGGTCAACAACCGGATTTTGGCGGCCCGTTCACGGGTCGGCCTCCGGCGCCTGCTCAAGGGCGGCGACGCCATTGAGGACGACGACTGGACCCGCCTGGCCCGCCACGTGCCCGACCTCAAGGCCCTGCCAGTGTGGATGGACTACAGCGCCCGCGTCTCCCCCAGCCGGGTACGCCACCGCATCCAGACCATCACCCGCGAGACCGGACAGCCGCCCCTGGTGATCGTGGACTACCTCCAGCTCATGGAGACCGACCAGCGCAGCTCCCGACAGTCCCCGTACGAGCGCGTCAGCGAGATCAGCCGCGAACTCAAGATCATCGCGGAGGAGACCGGAGCGGTCATCATCTGCTGCGCGCAGCTCAACCGGGGGGCCGAAAGCCGTGAGGGCAAGCGGCCGCAGGTGTCCGACCTGCGCGACTCCGGCCAGATCGAGCAGGACGCCAGCGCCATCATCCTGCTGCACCGTGAGGATGCCTACGACCCGTACAGCGCCCGCGCCGGAGAGGTCGACCTGATCCTCGGCAAGAACCGCAACGGATCCATCTGCACGGTCACCGTGGCGCACCAGCTGCACTACGGCCGCATCCGCGACATGGCCACCGTCAACGGAGACTGACCGGCCATCAAACCCTCCGTACACCCGTAGACGGCGCTCAGTGCCCCACAGAGCGCCGATCTCCCTCCGCCGGGCACCTCGCCCAATCCAGGGCGGAGATCGGCCCCCACAGCGCCACACAGACGATCAAGGAAGGAAGTCCCGATGGACCGGGACACGACCTCCACCGGCCGCGCCGCCATCGACGCCCTGCTGGCCGGAGTCCGCGACGAGCCCCCGCTGCCGAACCCGGACGTCCGCCGCCGGCTGCGCGAGGCCATTAACCTGACTAAGACTCAGGTCGCGCGCGCGGTCGGCGTGAGCGCGTCGACCCTCAGCGGATGGGAAGCCGGCCGCGACCCGAACGGCGAGAACCGCGAGCGGTACGCCTACTTCCTGGAGCAGGCACAGGCCAAGCTGGACAGCCGCACGGACGCGGCCGACACCGCGGCCGCTGCCGACTCCAGCCCGGCCGCCGCGACCGCGACCACCACCGACAGCAGCGACCAGGACGACGACTTGCTCGCCGTGCCTCAGCCGTGCGTGCTGTGCGGGCAGCCCGCCCGCCACCAGGTCGCCGGGTTCCCCCAGCACCTGGACCCCGCCCAGTGCACCGCCGCAGTGCCCCCGGCCCCGCAGCCGGCACCCGCTCCCGCGCCGACCCCGGTTCCCTCTCCGGCACGGAGCAGCCGGACCGGAGGGGTGCGGCAGGCGCCCCGTGGCCGACAGGGCGTGAAGGTGGTGGCGGCCGGGCGCCGGGTACGGCCCGCCGACGCTCCGGACCCGCTGGCCGGGCGGATCTCCTCGGCGGTGGCGGCCGCGCTCGCCGAGCACGGCGGGGACGTCGCTGAGGCGACGGCGGCGCTGGTGAAGCGGGCGATCCCGGACGCGATGGCGCTGCTCGACCAGGCCCGCACGGGCGGCCGGTACGACGTGGTCGCGCACCCGTGGCTGCCGGACGTGCTGCGCAAGCAGTCCGCACGGGGCGCGGACCAGGTGTGGGAGGCCCGGCCGAAGTGGACCCGGCCCGAACTCCCCGCCGGGCAGCACGAGGTGACCGCGCTGGACATCAACGGCGCCTACCTCAGCGCGCTCAAGACCCACTTGCCGCTGGGGCAGCTGGAGCACTCCGAGGGCGATCAGCACGACCGGCGCCGCGCCGGCATCCACCTGATCACCCCGCCCCACTGGGACCACGACGCCGTGCTGCCCAACCCCATCGGCAGCCGGGACGAAGCCCGCTGTGGGTGACCGAGCCGACCCTGCGCCTGCTCCTGCGGATCTCCGGCCCGAAGTACGGCCTGTGCGACCCGCCCGTCATCCACGAATCCTGGACGTCCGGCGCCACGGAAGGACTGCTGGAGAAGTTCCGCATCACCCTCAAGGACGCCCGGGACCAGGCCATCACCGATGACGACGACGTCACGCTCGAGTACGTCAAAGCCATGTACTCCAAGTTCGTCTCCACCATGGGCGAGTCCAACTACAACCGCGAGCTCTACCGCACAGACTGGATGCACCTCATCCGCTCCCAGGCCTTCGCGAACCTGTGGTGGAAAGCCCACCGCGCCTACGACGAAGGCCTCCTGGTGGTCCGTGCCATGGGTACCGACGAGCTGCACGTGGCGGGTGACTGGCGCGCTATCTTTCCCGAGGGGCGCGGCGTGACCGAGGTGAAGGTCAAGGACGTCTACACCGTCGGCGACCCCGCCCCGATGAACCCGGAAGAGGCCTGACATGCCCGAGCGCAACCTCGACTTCGGCAAGTTCGGCGCCCGCGGCATCAAGGGCCACGAAGCCGTCGCGCGCCAGCTCGACGCGCTCGCTGGGTACATCGCCACCCCGATCACCGCCCGCCGCGGCCTGCTCGCCCGCCTGCACTACCTCACCCGCACCGACCACGCCCAAGCCGCCGCCCGCACCGCCGGCCTGACCGCCACACCCCGCACCATCCGGGCCTGGCTCGCCGGCACGCGCTCCCCGTCGCGTGCGAACCTCGCCGCGATCGAGCAGGCCTACCGCGCCGTGCGGCGCGAGAACGTCGCCCGCTACCTCCTCGCCCGCCTCAACCGCGACGGCCGCGGGACCCGCGTGGAGTTCCACCCGCTCAACCAGAGCCAGGTCACCCGGCCCCAGCAGCGAGTGGTGGAGTACCGGACGCTGAACGTGCGGCGATGGGACCGGATCGTCGCCGCATGGGTTGCCGACGATGACGACGCCCTCGACACCGCCTGGGTGGACGACGCGGTGGTCGACCTCGGCTCCCAGTGGGGCCAGTACGAATACGTCACCAACATCGGATTCGCCGCCTGACCAGTCGCTCACTCCGGTCCTGTCCACCACTCTCAAGCGTGTGTAAGCACGTGTAGGCGCGTGTAGGTACACGCGGGTACGATCGACCTGCGGGTGACACATAAAGCTTGATGACAAAGGGCCCCATCCCCGGGCGGCAACCCAGGTCAGGGGCCCTCCATCCGCGCTTCACCAGTGAGTCCGGCCGTCTGTCATCCGGCCGGACTTACTGCTGTCCGGACCCGGTACGGCCGTATCCACATGGTCCTCCATCAGGAGAGGTGCTTGAGCGCCAGGCTGGTGACGGTCGCCAGAACCGGTGACCAATCAATCAAGAACTGTCTGACAAGTCGTCGCCGTTCCCGGCGCCTGTCATCGTCGCCCTGATCATCACCATCTTCTGGTGGCGTCTGACCACCCATCGGACCCCCAAGCGCCCGAGTAGGTAAGCCCAGCGGGCTCGCCGGGCCCCCTCAACGGCCGGTGAAACCACCAACCGAGGAAGCACGAGACGGACACTGCGGAGGAACGGGCCTAAGCATATGGGAGCCGGTAACAACCTGAGCACCTTGCGGATACCGAGGTTATGACCTGCGAAAATGGGCGTGCAGAATATCGATACCGATACGGAGACCACCTCCCCCTGCGCAAAGGTCCACCGGGAAGGACCTTCCGTACTTAGATCAACGACACGAACATCACGACGGTTTCCTGGGAGTCGCCGAGGTAGGCAGGAAACACACCCCCTGGGCATCACGCGCCGTACCAGGTGCCTGGATATAGGACCGGCAGCCTGCATCCAGCCGCCCCCGAGTGGCTCCTCCGGCGCTACCGTGAAAGCACACGCCCGTCCCGTACTTGGAGGCTCCGATGGACGACCAGCCGCCCCCCGCTGACGGAGACGTTCGGCAGCAGCTGGAGCCCGCGGCCGCCGAAGCCGTCCGCGCGTACGCGGCGCGCACCCGCGAGCAAGCCGACCAGTTCGCCGCCGTGCTGGAGGACATTGCCGAGAACGGCCTGCCCTCGCCCGAGGACTGCGCCCCCTGGGAAGACCTGCGTGAATCCCATCTCGCCCGGCTGGCCGCTCAGCGGCCGGCCGTCGCCTGATGCCTCAAGGACGCGGGCCCCGTCGCGCCCGGATCGCGTTCTCCGACTCCGCCGCGAAGCAGCTGGAGAACATCACCAGCGAGGCGGACATCCACGCCCTGGACCGCGCCCTGGTCGTCATCTCCGTCGATCCAGAGATCGGCGAGGCGCTGCCCGGCGAAACCACCGGACCCCGGCTGCGCCAGTACACCGACGACGTCGAAGCCGTCCGCATCCTGTACTTCGTCACCGCCCTGCGCACCGTGGTCGTCGTCGCCTACATCGAGGTCTGACCCCTAGCTGGATGAAGATGCGCTGCTACGCGCAGTCCCATTTGCCGTCCTGCTTGTGACCGATACCGCCGCGGCGGCGCCTTGCCGGGTGATTCTTCTTGCCGTGTTCACCGTCGTGGCCGTCCGTCCCGGGCCGAGACAAGGAACGATCCCCGCGGGCGCGGGGAGCACACCGAGGTCCGGATGTGGTCGGCGACGCGCTCGGGACCATCCCCGCGGGCGCGGGGAGCACCGCCGTCGGTGGAGGGCGAGTTCTACGCGGCCGGGACCATCCCCGCGGGCGCGGGGAGCACAGGAAGGTGAGCAGTTGCTCGTCGGTGCCGTGGGGACCATCCCCGCGGGCGCGGGGAGCACCCGACGGCGGTGATGAGCGCACCGAACGAGGAGGGACCATCCCCGCGGGCGCGGGGAGCACGGATCGGCAGGAGCTCTTCCCCTGACCGGCTGGGGACCATCCCCGCGGGCGCGGGGAGCACGAGGACCTGGGCGCACCCATTAGGGCATTTCCGGGACCATCCCCGCGGGCGCGGGGAGCACGGTACGGCTCCCCTACCTGGGGAGATGACCCAGGGACCATCCCCGCGGGCGCGGGGAGCACGAAGACAGCTTGCCAGTCACCTGCGACGTGCAGGGACCATCCCCGCGGGCGCGGGGAGCACTGTCGCTCGCGAGCGCAGCGGGCGGCGGCACGGGGACCATCCCCGCGGGCGCGGGGAGCACGTCTTGCTGAGCGTCTGCTCCAGCTCTTTCTGGGGACCATCCCCGCGGGCGCGGGGAGCACATCACTGAGGGATGCGTCAACTACGGCCGCGAGGGACCATCCCTGCGGGCGCGGGGAGCACATCGTCTACCGGGCGCAGATCCGCCTGACGGTGGGACCATCCCCGCAGGCGCGGGGAGCACCGGCTATGGGGGAACGGCTTGCCGCGGGGGTCGGGACCATCCCCGCGGGCGCGGGGAGCACGCCCGCCTCGGCCTGGAGCCCGGCACCGAGCAGGGACCATCCCCGCGGGCGCGGGGAGCACTCTTCCTGGTGTCTGGCCGTCCGTGTGGCGGCCGGGACCATCCCCGCGGGCGCGGGGAGCACTATGCGCCGACCCGTGAGGACGTGGAGATCCTGGGACCATCCCCGCGGGCGCGGGGAGCACCCTCGCATCGGATGCCGTCGATGAGGACGTCGGGGACCATCCCCGCGGGCGCGGGGAGCACGTGGCCAGCTTTCCGCCCGAGGCCATCAGTTTGGGACCATCCCCGCGGGCGCGGGGAGCACCTGCGCTACAACCCGAGTCCGGCTGGTGAGGCGGGACCATCCCCGCGGGCGCGGGGAGCACATACCGATGGCTCGCGCGATGGCCAGCAGAACGGGACCATCCCCGCGGGCGCGGGGAGCACAGCTGGCTGCGTCGCCACAACTACCCAGCCGGGGGACCATCCCCGCGGGCGCGGGGAGCACCTGACGACGCAGTCTCTGTGCGCCTGAGCGTGAGGACCATCCCCGCGGGCGCGGGGAGCACGAACGGGTAGTTGATGCCGCCGCATCGGGTGAGGGACCATCCCCGCGGGCGCGGGGAGCACCCATGCCCCGGGAGGCCCGCCGCCTCGCCGGGGGGACCATCCCCGCGGGCGCGGGGAGCACATGTCCTGACGGTTCATGGCCGGGTCCTTCCGGGGACCATCCCCGCGGGCGCGGGGAGCACCGCCACATCGGAGGACTCCAAGCCGGCACCGTGGGACCATCCCCGCGGGCGCGGGGAGCACACTTGTTGACCTGCGGCTTTGTCATGGAGGCAGGCCAATCTGAAGTAGTTTCACTGATTCCGGCAAAGAGTCACCAAAGTGGATGAAATTCTCATCAGCTCCTGCCGTACTTCCGTCGTTTGGATGCGTTACTCCAGCCCTTCGGTGGGGTTTTCGCGGTATTCGAGCGGTTTGGGGCGCTCGGGCGGCGGATCAGTGTCAGGCCTTCGTGGTCGGTTGGGTGCCAGGCATGGTCGTAGGTGCGGAAGGTGAAGCCCTGTTCATTGTTGGTGGTGTGGGCAAGGAGTGCACGGCCTTGGTGGGCGTATTGCTGGACTTCGTCCCAGAGCAGGTCGCGTATCCGTGCGGAGGGGTTGCCGATGAAGACTCCGGCGGAGATCTCTAGGAGCCAGCGGGTGAGGAAGCCCCTCAGGCTGGGCGGACAGTTGGTGAGGACGATGACGGTCACCAGGAGAGCTCCACGTCGCTGTAGGCGTCTTGAGCGTCGGCTCTGTCGCCGTAGTTGCGGCCCGCGGTGACGGAGCGGCCGCCGTCCGTGTGGAGTGCGACGACGTCGAGGTCTTCGTTCGGCACCCCGGCCGGCGCTGTCTCCGGCAGGAGGAGGCGTTTGATGTCGTTGACGCAGCGGTCGAGCAGTGATGTCTCGTTGATGCGGTCCCGCAGGGCACGGCGGGTGCGCGGGCCGACGTCTTCTTCGTCCTCGGCAGCGATGTCGAAGGCGAGTGGGATGCCGATCTCAGTCTTGTACAGGTCGGCGATGTCGAGGACGAAGGACAGTTCGTGGCCGGAGTGGACGAAGCCGAGTGCGGGACTGCAGCCGAGGGAGGTGACCACCGCGTGGGCGATGCCGTACATGCACTGGGCGGCAGCGGTGACGGCTTGGTTGACCGGGTCGCCGCTGCTGAAGTCGCCGGGGGTGTAACGACGGCCGCGCCAGGGGACGCCGGTGCGGGCGGACTGGGCGTGGTAGCAGTTCTTGACGCGACTGCCTTCGCGGCCGAGGAGTTCCTGGCGGGTGAGTCCGGTGGGGTCTTCGTCGGGGAAGCGCAGTCGGTACATGGCGCGGGCGACAGCGAGGCGGCTGCGGGTGTTGGCCCACTGCACGGCTTGTGCTTCGGCGAGCGCGGAGGAGCGGGTCAGGGCGCGGCCGCTGGCGTAGTAGCGCACACCTTGCTCTCCCACCCAGCAGACGGCGGCGCCGGTTTCGCCGAGGACGCTCATGGCCTGGTGGGTGATGCGGGTGCCGGGGCCGAGAAGGAGGGTGCCGATGGTTGCCGACGGGATGTGGGTGGTGCCGTCGGCGTCCTCGGCGGTGATGGCGTTGGCGTCCCGGTGCACGGTGCAGCGCTCGAGGTAGAGGAAAGAAAGCCGTTCGCCGGTGCGGGTGAGCTGGCGCGGGGTGAGCGCGGAGCGCCGGGAGACTGTGGTCACCGTTTCACCTCGGCGTGCCGAGCGGTGCCAGGGTGAGCAGGCCGCAGCCGTATGCCTTGGCCTTGCCGATTCCCTGGGTCAGGGCGTTGCGCAGCAGTTGTGGGTCGGTGATTTCGAGGCGTCCGTCGAAGGTGACGGTGACCAGGCTGACGGGGGCGTGGCGGCCGCTTCGGGGGCCGGTGCTGCGGGATTTGTCGAAGGCGAGGGCCCGTTTGTCGCGGACGGTGAGTTCGTACTGGTCGCCGTGGTGGGGCTGCCTGGTGTGGGTGGTACCGCTGGGAAGGAGTCGCTTGTCGTCTGCTTTCTCCAGTACGCGGAAGCCGCAGGTTTCCTGACGCTTGAGGAGCCAGCCCATCTGGTGCACGGGGGTGAGATGGGCGGTGCGCTTGGTCGGTTCGTCGTCCTTGCGGCGGGCGTGGTGGACGGGGTTGGCGGTGAGGCGGAACGCCCACCGGTCGCCGGTCGCGAGCCGTTCGAGGAGCGGGCCGTAGGGGCGGCTGTGCCAGCCCGGCTCGGCCGGGTCCGCGGCGGCTGCGGCGGGCCAGCCGGCTTGTTCGACGAGGTGGGTGAGGTCGGGCCGGCCGGGGCTGACGATGTACAGAAGGATTTCGGCGCGGGTGGTGTGGTCCAACCGCCAGAGCACCCGCGGACCGCCTGAGGGGGGTGGGTCGGTGGGTAGCAGTGCCGGAAAGGATGACATGACGGCCGCGTGCATGGCCTGTGGTGAGGACAGCAGGCGGCGGGCACCGGAGCGCGCGGTGTTCAGACGGAAGCGGGTGAGGAACATCAGGCGCTCTCTTCGTCCAGGGCGTCGAACGGGTCGTGCCGGGGCAGTTGCCGGACGGACGGGTTGGGGACACTCACGCTGTAGGTGACCTGGGTTCGCAGAATGTGGCGCCGGTGCTCGGCGGCGAAGCTGAGCGGCTGGTCGCGCAGGGTGTCCGCGGCGTTCTGCTCGTGCTCGTCCGCTTCGCGCAGCACGGTCAGTTCGATCTCGCTGTGGTCGCGGTACTGCTTGCGGTACCAGGGTGAGGCCTGCCATGGTTCCTCGCGCAGTGCGTCCTGCAGACAGGCGTGGTCGTGGAGGCGGAGCTCGACGGGGAGGGCGGGCGGGCAGGAACGGCGGCCGAGGAACGGCGCGTAGACGGGGGCGCGCAGCGCTGCGTGGAGTTCGGCGAGCAGGCGGTGGTCGCCTTCGAGAGCGGCGACGAAGACGGCGTCGGCCAGGTAGAAGCGTTCGGACAGCGGCATGGATTTGCCGGTGACACTGTGGTGGGCGGTCTGGAAGTCCCGTATCCGGGTGCCGGGCTGGTCGATGCGGACGCCGAACCGCAGGGCGGCCAGCGGCTTCAGCCGGTCGTCGTCGCCGCGTTCGGTGCCGGCTGCGGCAGCGAGCATGCCGATGACGCCGCTCTTGGTGGGGGCGGACTCGGTGGTCCGGCGGGTGAAGCGGGCCGAGGCCCCCCAGGACTGCAGGGGGCCCGCGAGCCGGAGGGTCAGCACGCTCATGCGGGCTTCTCCAGGCGCTCGGCAACGGCCTGCCCGACGGCGGTGACGAGTGCATTCATGTTCTGCGCTTCGGTGCCGATCCCGGCGAGTTTGCGGGTGTTCGGGCCGACGCGTAGTACCCAGGTGAGAGTGGAGTTTTCGTCGCCGTAGGCCCGTTCGATGTCGGGGATGTACTCGGCCAGGCGCTCGGAGGCCTCCCGGACGTAGCCGCCTGTGTCGCCGCGCACCGGGTCCTCGAAGGCGGCGACGAAGCTGACGGGCCGGGTGGTACGCAGTTTGACGATCACGGCGTCGGGCAGCGTGTGGTGCCCGAAGGTGTTGATCTTTCCGGTGGGCAGGGAGGCGACGAAGCCGTGGACGAAGGCCTCCACGGCACGGCGGACCGGGTCGGTGCGCGGTTCGTCGTCGCGCAGGCCCTGTCCGAGGGTGGCGGCGAGCTGGTGGACGCCGAGAGCGGCGTAGCGGTAGAGGGTGGCGGAGTTGAAGTCGACGGTGCCGATCATGCCGGCGCCGGTCTCCGCATCGGTGTTCTCGTCGTCGACGGCGGTGTAGTAGTCGGACTCGTTGTCCACGCGGTGGACGCTGATGGCGTGGGCGACCTGGACCGCGGCGTCGACGTTGATGTCGGCGTCGTCGGCCACCATGCGGCCGAACAGGGCGATGTCGACGGAGTGGAGGGTGTCCGCGATCTGCTTGGCGCGACCCTTGTTCTCTTTGTCCTTCAGATACGCCGTGATGTCGGCGGCGCCCTCAAGGGCGAGGCCGGCCAGGCCGTCGAGTTGGCGGGCGCTGAGAAACACCAGGTATTTGGACTCGGGTGCCGGTTCCGGCTCGCCGTCCTTGGCGGCGGCCGCCTTGCGCCTGGGAATCTCGGTCTTCAGCCCTGTGGCCTTGATGGTCTCGTCCGCGATCCGCAGCGCTGTCTCACCGGTGAGGGAGGGATCAAGGGCGGTGATCCGGTCGGCGACCGCCTCCACGATCTTCTTGGTCCGTACGCCGAGCTCGCTCGCGTCCAGCAGGTCCTCGTTCTTGAAGTACGTACGGGTAGCCCGCTTCCATGCCTGGCTGGAGACGCGGGCACGCGGCACGCCCCCGTACACCGCCGTCTTCGGCGTGCCGGTGTCGTCACGGTTGATGTTGCTGGGCGGGACGGTCTGCAGGGCGTGTACGTCGAGGAAGATGCGGTTCACGAGGCGTCCTTGTCGGTTTCCGTGGCGCTGGTGGTGCCGAGGCTGGGGGAGGGGGATGTGCCGTCGGTGGGCGTGACGTGCCAGGCGTGGAAGGAACGGCCCCACTCCCTGCGGACGGTGTCCGCGCCGCCGGGCCACTGCCAGGTGTAGAGCTGTCCGGCGAGCTGAGCGTGATCGAGTTCGATGTCCTTGCTGCGCAGCAGGACGACGATGTCGCGCAGGCGCTGGGCAAGGACGGTCAGGTCGGGTGCTGTGCCGGCTCGCACCAGGCGCTTGTGCACGGGTTCATCGATCTCGCCGGGCTTCATCATCCGGCGCACCGCGGCTCCCAGACCTCGGCGGCGGCCCGGCCGGTCGGCCTGGTACATGCCGGTGCGGCGGGACTGCTGGTGCAGTGCGTACAGGGTGAGTGCGACGTGCAGGGCGTCCTCGGCCCGGTTCAGTTCGCTCTCGCTCAGCGGACGGCCGCCGTCCGGTGTTTCGTGCAGGGGGCCGGTGTCGATCAGGGCCCACAGGTCGGGCAGCTGCCCGGCCTCCCGGCCGGCGCCGCGGCGGAGCCGGGCGAGGGCGGCGACGGCATGAGGCTGATCAGCGAGGCAACCCCGTTGCAGGGCGGTGATGTGGCCGGCGGCGAGCCGGGCCACGCGTTCGCGTGGGGTGGCAGGTGCGGTGACGGTGGTCATGCGGGTGCCTTCACGGTGGTTTCGGGTGCCGGACTTGCGTCCGTGTCCGGCGGCGTGTCAGGGGAGTCAGGGCGCCCCAGGCCCTTGTGCAGAGCGGCACGGAACCACTTGCCGGCGAGCGCGGAGTTGAGCCACTCGGTGCCGTGCTTGAGCTCAACGATCCGGCCCTGCCAGGCCACGTCTCCGGCCGCGGCCATCAACTGGTCGCCGACCTTGCTGACGATCCCGTACACCTGTTGCTGCCAGACGGTGCGCTTCGCGTAGGGGTCGTCGGTGTCGGCGAGGTGGGCGAGCCAGGTACGGTACGGGGCCTCCAGGAGACCGTAGGCGAGATCGCGGGCGCCGGCGCGGGGCCCGTCGGTCCCGGTGCCGGCCGCGCGGGCCAGGTTGGTGGCGAGGTCACCGAGCGCATTGACCGCGAGGTCTGCGTCTCCGACGGCCGCGATGGCCTGTTCGCAGTAGCGTCGGTCCTGCTCATGGAGCAGGACGACGGCCATGGCCACGTGGTCGTCGACGATCTCGTCGATCACCGACTGCTGCGTGCCGTAGCGTGCGCCGATGATCCGCGCCCGGACGAGGAATCCGCGTTCCAGTTCTCCCTCCGTCACCAGGCGGGCCACCCACTCCAGGATTCCCGGCCGCAGGTAGTCGGCAGCCTCCGACCGTTGGGCCGTGCCGGGCTCGGTGGCGACCAGGGCGCCGAGCCCGCGCCATGCGGAACGCTCGGGAGCGTGCTCGCGCGGCAGATAGACCGGACTCCGGCGGAGTTTCGCCTCCTGAGGCTTGCTCCGTCGCCAGGCGGTCATCGGCTCCCGGTGCTGACGGTCGCGGGCGGCGAGCGGGTCGCCGTAACCGAGGACGACGCCGTGCACGCCGCTCTCGTCGAAGTGGAGCCGCAGACGCCGTGTCTGCCAGGTGTACAGGTCGCGCACACCGGTCGGAGCGCGCTCGGCGCCGCCCGGGCCGCACGGCTGCCTGCGCCATGCCGGCGCGTCCGCTTCGTCGATCTCCACGCTAGTGGTGTCGGCGGCCACCAGGTTCAGCAGCAGCGTCTCGCGCAGGGTGCGGCCTTCGACGAAGACGCCACCGAGGTTCCCTGCCCAGCCGACACCGAGCGGGTAGACCTTGCCGCCCTTGGCGCGCTGGTCGCCTTCCACGCCGGTCTTGATGCCGGAGGTGTCGTAGGCGTGCGCGTGGACGACCCAGCGGGCTGCCTCGGCGAAGGTGAGCCGCTCGACGGCGGGCATGCGGGCGGTGAAGAACGGTTCTCCGTTGGGAACGTCCGCCACGATCCGGTTGAGGGAGAACACCTCGTCCTTCGCCGTGCGCAGACCTGCGGTCTGGAAGAACGGCGCCTCAGCATCCAGCAGGTCGAACCGTCCCCGGTGCGCGGCGAGGTACGCGCCGACCGGCGCGAAGCAGGTCTCGTCCGTCCATAACTCTGCCCACGCGTCGATGTCCTGCGGCCCGTCGAGTGCGTCGTGTGCGACCGTGAGCAGCAGACGGACCAGGGCGAACTCCTGGGTGGGAAGGTCACCGACGATGCGCCGCAGGTCGTGCGCCTGCTCGAAGACCTGGCGCAGCGACAGCTCGTCCTGGCTGCCGTTGCTTCTGAGGACGGGGATCCACGGCCGGGCAGTGAGGTCGAACGACAGCACCCCGTCGCTGTTGTTCTGATCGGTTTCAGGCACGGGTCACCTCGAGGCCGTCACGGGGGCTGTACCGGAGGCAGAAGCCTGCCAGGTGGGTCTGACAATCCTCGTCGAGCGGCAGGATCAGCTGGCCGGCAAGCCAGTGACTGTCTTTCACCTGCCAGGCGGGGATGTGGAGTTCCTCAAGCTCATCGATCGCCCGGTCCATGACGCCGGCGTAGCTGAACTGGATCGGCAGCCGCAGTCCGCAGCTCGCCGCGACGCGCGCCGTAAGCGCGGTCGGTACCTGATCCGTGGGAAGCGGCAACCCGGCGCGGAGGCGCCCCCTGCGGTCGGGCGCGAGCCACGGCACCGTGGCGAGCGTGCCATCGGCGCGCCGCTGGACGACCACGACCTCCAGGCTCTCCTTGCTGTCGCGGACCTGGGCCCGGCCTTGGCGGGTGTCGTCCGCGTCACCGACCCCCGCCGCAACCCAGCCGAACAGCGGACGCCCCGGGCGGCCGGCAGCATCCAGCCGGAACGTCGCGGCCCGCTCGGCCTGGTCCGCGCGGCGCTCCTCATGGCGGGCGCGGGCAGATTCCCATGCCTCCGCCCAACCGGCCGGCCCGTCCCGCTCTTCGGCATAGGCGCGCTGCACCAGCGGACTGATGTCCGCCGGAAGCCCTACGGGACGCTCCCGACCGCCGTCGAGGTGCGGCAGCAGCACGGCAGCAGAACGCAGGAGCGCGTACGCCCCGTACACGGCAACCGAGCCGCGTACCGGCGCAGGTACGGGCGCAGTCCAGTCGACGCCTGTGACCAGGCAGCGTGCCTGGCGCAGCCGCTCCGGCCGGTCGGTCTGTTCCTCGCCGCCGCGCAGGTGCCGGTGCAGGCGTCCCATGCGTTGCAGCATGAGGTCAACCGGGGCGAGGTCGGTGACCAGCAGGTCGAAGTCAATGTCCAGAGACTGCTCGGCAACCTGGCTGGCGACGACGATGTGCGCCGCCTGCGGCCGGTCGGCTCTGCCCGGTCGCCCGAAAGCCTTCAGGAGGCTCGCGTCCTTGGCGGCACGGTCGACGTCGATGAAACATGAGTGGGCGACGGTGACGTTCATCTCCCCGAATCTGTCCCGCAGCGCAGCCGCTGCTTCAAGGACACGGCGCACGGTGTTGCGTACGACGAGGGCGCAGCCGCCTCCGGCGAGTTCCCTCTCCAGCCGGTCCGCGAGAACATCCACGTCGTCGTCGAGCCGCTCCAGTTCTACGTCCGTGGCGCGGCCCGAGGCCACAGGACACCGCATGACCGGATCGCCCCCGGGCGTCACCGCCGTCAAGAGCGGATACGCGTCAGCCCGGGCGACGGCATCGAACGCGGCTGCGGCCTGGCCGGTGGTCTTCCCCGCGTATGCCTCGGCCAGCTCCCTTCGCCGACCGGCCGGCAGTGTCGCGGACAGCACCACCACAGGCACCCGGTAAGCACCCAGCCACGCCAGCACCCGGTCGAGATAGACGCTCATGTACGCGTCGTAGGCGTGCGCCTCGTCGATCACGACGACCTTCCCGGCGATCGCAAGGTGACGCAACGCCAGATGCCTGCTTTTGAGCCCGGCGAACAGCAGTTGATCGACCGTCCCCGCCACGAACGACGACAGCATGGCCTTCTTCCGCCCCTGGAGCCAGGCGTGGGCGACAAGTTCGGCGGCAGCAAAACGGTTCCGGCTCGCCGGCCGCCACTCACGCTCCTCGGATCCGTCCACGTCGACCGCAGCGATCCGCCGGGCCGCGCCCATCAGGCCGGCGAAGTCGTCGTTGAGAACAGCCTTGGAATGCGCCAGCTGCACCGAATAGCGCCTGCCCTCGGGGGCCGGCAGGCGGTCGAGCCAGTCCAGCAGACGGGGAAACATCGCGTTACTGGTGGCCATCGTCGGCAGCGCGAAGAACACCCCGCCCGCCCCACACCGCGACGCAAGGATCTCCACAGCGGCGAGCGCGGCCTCCGTCTTCCCTTCTCCCATCGGCGCCTCGATCACCATCAGCCCCGGCTCGCGCATACCCCGGGCCAGTTCGACAGCCGCCTCCTGCACCGGCCGGACCTTCGCACCTGGCGGAAGGTCGAACCGGGACGCGAACAGCTCCTGCACATCTGCGACCGGTTCCTCGGCATGCCACGGACCCGGCAGGTCCAGTCCACGCCAGGCGGCCGCGACGCGCTCTCGGCCCGTGCGGGGTACGTCCTCAGGAAAATAGGGGAAGAGGTCGGGATTGCTGGCGATCCAGTCGGAGACGATGACCAGCGCAGAAAGCAGTACCTGTACTGGTTGCGGCAGCTTCACACCCTGCCAGGCCACCAGACACTCGCGGACGCCGAACTCGTCCGCGCACGCGTCGAGCAGCTCCTCCTGCACCCGCCTCCACAGCGCCCGGCTCGACCCATGCGTGCGCAGCAGGTCAGGGTGATGGTCAAGCGCCTGGATCTGGCCGTGCTCGGGCGGCACTCCGTGATGCCCGCCCACCGCCACCGTGAACTGCCCGGCCTGCTTGACCGACCAGCCGTACCGCGCCTCCAGCCATTCCCCCAGCAGGACCTGTCCGGCCAGCCCGTGCGGCGCGAGCCGCCGATCCGCGCCCATCGCCTGCCGGGAGCGCATCTCAAGCCCATGGCCACGCATGTTCTGCGCCAACTGCTCGACCTGGCAGGCGAACGCGGGCGTCGCCTTACCGATGTCGTGCACACCGGCCAGCCACACCACCAGCCGGCGCGCATCCACCTCCCCACCCGGCAGCGCACCAGCGATCAATCTCCGCACGGACAGCGGCAGCCACTCGTCCCACAATCGCCCGGCCACGGCAGCACTGTCTTCCATATGCCGCCACAACGGCAGCCACCGGTCGGAATCACGCTCGTGCTTGGCCCACACGCTCAACGCCGGCGTGGCCAACCGGACATGAAGCCCCATAGGGGCGTCCCCCTCGCCTCTCATGCCAGATACATACAGGACATATGTGAATCGCGAAGTCAATATGAAGAAACCGAGAAGGCTCTGCCGCAAGCTCGTACCGAGCCGCAGGTGTCGATACGGGGACAACCCTTAAGGTTGAGGTCCCGACCGGCCATCCCAGCAAGACCCCGAAGGGGCGGTAAGTACCTTTTGCCGGACTCGCTGAAACTCATGGAAACCACGGCCCCTGTGCCGTAAACCCGCAGGTCGCACAGTCTGCTCCCCGCGCCCGCGGGGATGGTCCTATCCCGATTCACCTCGTCGGCAGACCGCGGCACTGCTCCCCGCGCCCGCGGGGATGGTCCCGCCACCATCAAGGTCGACGCGAAGCTGAAGGACTGCTCCCCGCGCCCGCGGGGATGGTCCCAACCGCACGAACAGCTTGTTGAAAGCGCACCCCTGCTCCCCGCGCCCGCGGGGATGGTCCCGAGGCGTTCGCGGAACGCCTCGGGATCTCCGACTGCTCCCCGCGCCCGCGGGGATGGTCCCTGCTCCAGGGTTGCCTGCAGCGACCGGATGATGCTGCTCCCCGCGCCCGCGGGGATGGTCCCTCGGGGCGTCCGAGCTGGCTCTCGGCCTGCCGCTGCTCCCCGCGCCCGCGGGGATGGTCCCTCGGCAGGCATCTGCGTCAGACCCGGCTGAACCTGCTCCCCGCGCCCGCGGGGATGGTCCCTCCACCCCCGGCTCACGGAAACCCTCCACGCGCTGCTCCCCGCGCCCGCGGGGATGGTCCCGCCATCACCAACCCGCTCCCAGCGTCGGTGGTCTGCTCCCCGCGCCCGCGGGGATGGTCCCGTCGGCCAGTCCGCGCCTGAGGACGCCTACCGCTGCTCCCCGCGCCCGCGGGGATGGTCCCGCGGCGTCCGCGTCGGCGATGCCGAGGGCGTGCTGCTCCCCGCGCCCGCGGGGATGGTCCCGAGCCCTGCACCTCGCGGCGGGTCACGACACGCTGCTCCCCGCGCCCGCGGGGATGGTCCCTGGATGAGATGCGACCGCTCCTTGATCGTCTCCTGCTCCCCGCGCCCGCGGGGATGGTCCCTAGAGCTAGCTTCGTGGCATGCACCAGCCGCTCTGCTCCCCGCGCCCGCGGGGATGGTCCCGAGCCGCTCACGCTGTGGGGCACCGGGGCCCACTGCTCCCCGCGCCCGCGGGGATGGTCCCACGGCGACTCAGCTCGGCAGCAACATTCAGATCTGCTCCCCGCGCCCGCGGGGATGGTCCCGCGTCGACGACGCTGGAGAACACCGCCAGCTTCTGCTCCCCGCGCCCGCGGGGATGGTCCCTGGACAATGGCGGCGTGGCGTTCGCGCGGGGTCTGCTCCCCGCGCCCGCGGGGATGGTCCCACGATCCTCGGCGACGGCATGGCGGGCCAGGGCTGCTCCCCGCGCCCGCGGGGATGGTCCCACCAACCACTCCTGAACCACCCGGGCCACTGGCTGCTCCCCGCGCCCGCGGGGATGGTCCCCCCTATGTGGGTCGGACGTCCGTTGTGGATGCCTGCTCCCCGCGCCCGCGGGGATGGTCCCAGCTGCGCTTCGGTGTCCGGGTCGATGTGGGCCTGCTCCCCGCGCCCGCGGGGATGGTCCCTGGCAGCAGTACGGCGCCTGCACCAGCAAGAACTGCTCCCCGCGCCCGCGGGGATGGTCCCCCCACCCGGTGCCAGCGACAGCCGGAGGCGTTCTGCTCCCCGCGCCCGCGGGGATGGTCCCCGCTCGAACAGCCGCCGCAGGCCGATGCGGGCCTGCTCCCCGCGCCCGCGGGGATGGTCCCCGCTCGAACAGCCGCCGCAGGCCGATGCGGGCCTGCTCCCCGCGCCCGCGGGGATGGTCCCCTCCAGACAACGCGCTCGGCGAGGTCGCGGCCCTGCTCCCCGCGCCCGCGGGGATGGTCCCGACTCGGCTCCGCCGGACGTCCAGTTGGCCGGCCAGACGCTCCTGCTCCCCGCGCCCGCGGGGATGGTCCCTCGTACAGCCCGAACAGGATGCCGTGCGGCGCGCCCGCGGGGATGGTCTCGCGACCCCCCACCGCACCACCACACTGGTCAACTGCTCCCCGCGCCCGCGGGGATGGACCCGAGGCCGAAGACGGCGTCGTACGGCTCTCCGCCTGTTCCCCGCGCCCGCGGGGGTGGTACCTGTGCGGCGATCACAGCCGTGTCGATCAGATGCTGGCCACGTTTGGGCCGTCGAGGCCTCCGGCACTCTCGACTACGTCACCGACCCCCACCACGCCCTGGACGCGATCGGCGAATCCCTCGCCGACCTCAGCGAGGCCCATGGACTGCCCAACCCGGAATACGCCGCAATGGATTCCCTGCGGAACGCCATGAACGCATTCAGCGAATACGTGGCGGCATTTCTAGTTGGCGTAGCGCCGGTATCCGTCCGGCAATGAAAGAGGGGATGCGCCGTCATCCCAGAATCCATCCCGGCCGGGAAATGACGCATTCTCCAGGGTCTAGTGTGATCGGATCCACCGGGGAATCCGTGCGTCATGCTAGATCGGGGCGAGGGTGAGGGCTTATCCCAGAACCTAGCCCGTTCACAGGTTTGACGCACCCTCTGACACTGACGACCTGTCAGCGTCGGTCGGGCGCAGGCGAGTCGGGCCACCCTCCCCTACTGCTGCTGCGGCTCTTCCCTGACTGCGGAGCAGTCAGGCCCCGGACCAGCGCGGAGCGTTGGTCCGGCAGGCCGGGCACGGAGTGCCTGGCCCCTCCGGGCGGAGCCCGGAGGTGTCCGGCGCGCAGCGCCGGTAAGCGTCGCGTAGCGACGCCGCGTCGCGTCTGCGGAGCAGACCGCGCGC
>NZ_JBVHQD010000030.1:0-87110 GCF_055567595.1 Streptomyces sp. NPDC026515 | reverse complement strand
TCTCGCCGACCCACTCACCCATCGCCACAACACGAGTCTGGCCCTGCCGCTCACGCGGCAGGGCCAGAACCCCAAGATCTTCATCAGCCTTCTAGCCCGGGGTCACCAGCCGTGCCTCGTAGGCGAAGACCGCCGCCTGGGTCCGGTCCCGCAGGCCCAGTTTCACGAGGATGCGGCTCACGTGGGTCTTGATGGTCGACTCGGCCACCACCAGGCGTTCGGCCATCTCCGCGTTCGAGAGGCCCTTGGCGATGAGGACCAGGACCTCCGTCTCGCGGTCGGTGAGGTCGCCGTAGGCCGCATGCGCCGTGGACATCGGGCGCGGGGTGCCGGACAGCTTGGAGAACTCCGTGATCAGGCGCTTGGTGACCGAGGGCGCGAGCAGGGCCTCGCCCGCCGCCACCACCCGTACGCCGTCCGCCAGTTGGCGGGCCGACGCGTCCTTCAGGAGGAAGCCGGAGGCTCCGGCACGCAGGGCCTGGTACACGTACTCGTCCAGGTCGAAGGTGGTCAGGACCAGGACCTTGGCCGTGCCGTCGCCGGCCACGATCTCCCGCGTCGCCTCGATGCCGTTCAGCTCGGGCATCCGGATGTCCATCAGCACCACGTCGGGGGCGAGTTCACGGACCCGGTCCACCGCCTCACGGCCGTTCACCGCCTCGCCGACGACCTCGATGTCCGGCATCGCGTTCAGCAGGACCGAGAAGCCCTCGCGCACCATCATCTGATCGTCGGCGATCAGTACGCGGATGGTCATGCGTCACCTTCGGCAGGGGTGAGGGCCGGCAGGAAGACCGTCACCTCGTAGCCTCCCTCGGCCGTCGGAGCCGCCGTCATCTCGCCGTTCAGCATCGACACGCGCTCCCGCATGCCCGTGATGCCGTGGCCGGCGCCGGGCGACGGCTCGAGGAGGGCCGGCCGGGGCGGGGGGCCGTTGACCACGCGCAGGCCGAGGCCGCCGAGGACATAGCCGATCTCGACGCGGGCGCTCGCTCCCGGCGCGTGCCGCAGGGTGTTGCTGAGCGCCTCCTGGACGATCCGGTACGCCGACAGCTCGACACCCTGCGGGAGTTCACGGACCGCGCCGGTCACCCCCTTGTCGACGGTCAGCCCCGCCTCCCGCACGTTGGCGAGCAGCGCGTCCAGGTCGGCGAGGGTGGGCTGCGGGGCGTCGGGGGCCGCGTAGTCCTCGGCACGGACCACGCCGAGCACGCGGCGCAGCTCGGTGAGTGCCGCCACCGCGTTCTCCCGGATCGTGACGAACGCCTTCTCCAGCTCCGGCGGCGGGTTCTCCACCCGGTAGGGGGCCGCCTCCGCCTGGATGGCGACGACGGACATGTGGTGGGCCACCACGTCGTGCAGTTCGCGGGCGATCGTGGTCCGCTCCTCCAGGAGCGTGCGCCGGGACCGCTCGTGTGCCGTCTCCGTCTGCTGGGCGGTCACCGTCTGTTCGGCCTCCCGGCGGATCTGCCGGACGCTGACGGTCAGCAGGGCGATCGCGGAGACGACCATCATCGAGCCGACGTCGTTGCTGTAGTGGCCCCCGCCGAGGACCGAGACGAACGAGCAGCCGTAGAGCGCGGTGATCGCCCACATCCAGGCCGCCGTGCGTGGACGCGTGCGGACCGCGACGACGGTGAGCACCACCAGGTGGGAGATGAAGCCGCCCGTCGTCCACGGCCAGTCGGCCCACGCGTCGGACAGCAGGGTGCCGATCCAGCTCGCGACCAGCGACAGCCAGAAGGCGCCGACCGGACGTGCCAGCGTGAGCAGGACCGGTGCCACCACGACCACGCCCACCAGCAGCCCCCCGGCCGATCCCACCGGACGGTCGGCGACGGCCGCCAGCAGCGCCACGGCGCCGGCCGCGGCCACCGCGAGGTGGGGGGTCCAGACCGCGAGCTCCCGCCGGCGTCCGGACAGGCGGCGGATCCGCGGACCGTCGCCGCTCAGCGGGGGCAACGGCCGGTAGGCGAAGGCATCCTGGAACAGGTCCTGCCACAGCCTGCCCAGGGCGTCCAGCGCGGCCCGGATCTCCGGACTGCGCGGCTTGTACGGTTCGAACGCACCATCCGGCGGTTCCGGCGGCATCGCCTGTGTGTGGGTCGTCTCGGTCACGTACACGACCGTAGGACGAGCCGGGGGTCACCGTCGTCACCAGTGAGAAGGGTCCTCGGGCATCCGTCTCAGGTACTACGGGCACCGGGAGCCGGCGTCACCACGCCAGTTGGGCGATCTCCTCCGCCACCACCGCGCACGCGTCCGCCGCCGGGTCGATCAGCGGGAAGTGGCCGACGTCCTCCAGCAGCGTCAGGCCCACCACCTCGCCCGCCTTGGCCGCCGCGTCGGCGTAGGCCTCGGCCACCGCCTGCGGGACGACGTCGTCCGTGCGGCCCTGGACGAGGGTGGTCGCGATGCCGGTGGGGAGCAGCAGCGCCGGGTCGGCATAGCGCTGCCGGTCGGTGAACTGGTCGTTGCCCCCGAGGAGTTGGAGGGCCGCGTGGCCGCAGACCTCCAGCTTCTCCGCCATCGCGAAGTCGGCGATCGGGGCCAGGGCCACCACGCCCCGCAGCGGCGACGGGCCGGAGGTGCGCCATGCGGCGTCCGCGGGGAGGACGTGCCGCGCCGCGGCCCACAGCGCCAGGTGTCCGCCGGCCGAGTGGCCGGTGAGGACCGTGCGGCGCAGGTCCGCCTGGGGCAGCGCCTCGCCGGCCAGCGCGGGCAGGGCGTCCAGGGCGGCCGCGACGTCGTCGAAGGTGTCCGGCCAGCGGCCGGCCACCGGGGCCGTGCCGCCCTGCTGGGGCAGGGTCGCACCGCGCCGGTACTCGACGTTGGCCACCGCGAAGCCGCGCCGGGCGAGGAAGTCGGCGAAGGGGGTGACGTGGCCGCGGTCGTACGGCGCCCGCCACGCGCCTCCGTGCAGAACCACGACCAACGGGGCCACGGTCTCGCCACCGCGCGGAACGTAGAAGTCGATCACCTGGTCGGGGTGGTCGCCGTAGGCCGCGGTGGCATCGGGCGCGACGTGCGGGTGCGAGAAGGCGGACTCCTCCTCGGCGGCGGCCCGTTCTGCTGCGGCGTCGTCCGGCATGCTCCAACCTCTCAGCGGCGTAGTGACTTTGGCGGACCAGGTGGGGAATTCGGCCGTTGGCCGGGACGGTATCAGGCCGGTGACGTGCGGCGACACGTGGATGTCACGCACGGTGAGGAATACCCGGTTCTGTACCGTCCCGGCCTTTCCCGACCGGGTCGTCGTGTCCGCATGTCGACTCGCCGCGGGGTGCTACACGGCCTCCGCCAGCACCCGCGCCGCCCGTTCCACGTCCGCGAAACCGACGTACAGCGGGGTGAAGCCGAAGCGGAGGACGTCGGGATGCCGGAAGTCCCCGACCACCCCGCGCTCGATCAGCCGTTTCATCACGTCCCCGGCGTCCGGGCAGCGCAGCGCGATCTGGCTGCCGCGCTCCTCGTGCGCCAGCGGGGTCACGCACTCGACGCGGCCGGCCGGCAGGTACGCCTCGACGCACTCCAGGAAGAAGTCCGACAGGGCCAGGGACTTGGCCCGGACGGCGGAGACCGGCACCTCGTCCCAGACCTCCAGCGCCGCCTCCAGGGCCAGCATGGACAGGATGTCCGGGGTGCCGACGCGGCCGCGCACCGCGCCCGCGGCCGGTTCGTACTCCGAGCGCATCCCGAACGGCTCGGCGTGCGAGTTCCAGCCGGGCAGCGGCGAGTCGAAGCGGTCCTGGAGGTCGCTGCGGACGTACAGGTAGGCCGGTGACCCCGGCCCGCCGTTCAGGTACTTGTAGGTGCAGCCGACGGCCAGGTCGACCCCGTGCTCGTCGAGGCCGACCGGCAGCGCGCCCGCGCTGTGGCACAGGTCCCAGACGGCCACGGCCCCGGCCGCGTGGACCGCGGCGGTGAGGGACGGCAGGTCGTGCAGCCGGCCCGTGCGGTAGTCGACGTGGTTGAGCAGGACGGCCGCCGTGCGGTCGCTCAGCGCGGCGCGCACGTCCGCCGGTGTCACCGGCCGCAGCACACACCCCGTCATCCGGGCCGCCGAGTCGGCGATGTAGCCGTCGGTGGGGAAGGTGGTCGCGTCGACGACGATCTCGTCCCGTCCCTCCCCCGCCAGCCGCACCGCGCCGACCAGGGCCTTGAAGACGTTGACGCTGGTGGAGTCGCCGACCACGATCTGGCCGGCCGCCGCGCCGACCAGCGGGGCGATCCGGTCGCCGATCCGCTCCGGCGCCGTCCACCAGCCGCTCTCGTCCCAGGACCGGATGCGCAGTTCGCCCCACTGCCGCCGGACGACGTCCTCGACCCGGCCGGGGACATGCGCGGGCAGGGCGCCCAGTGAGTTGCCGTCCAGGTAGACGCCCGCGGCGTCAGCCGCACGGCCGGAGGCGGAGTCGAGGACGAACCGGGAGCGCACCCCGGCGAGCTCGTCCGCCGCGTCCAGCTTCTCCGCGCGCAGGGCCAGCTCAGACATGGGACCTCGCCGTCCACAGCTCCGGGAACACGTTCTTGCGGGCCCGCTTCTCCAGCCAGGCGACGCCGGCCGAGCCGCCGGTGCCGGGCTTGGCGCCCATCGCGCGGCGGGTGGCGACCAGGTGGTCGTTGCGCCAGCGCCAGACCAGTTCGGCGACATCGGTGAGCGCCTCGCCGAGGCGGGCGAGGTCGGCGTCCCCGTCACCCGAGTAGACCGCCGTCCAGGCGGCCTCGACGGCGTCCGAGGGGTCGTACCGCCCGGACACGTCACGGTGCAGCACCGCGTCCGGGACCGGGTGGCCGCGGCGCGCGAGGAGCCGTACCACCTCGTCGTACAGGCTCGGCTCGTGCAGCGCCTTCTCCAGTTCCGCGTGGACGCGGGGGGCGCCGCGGTGCGGGACCAGCATGGACGCGGACTTCTCGCCGAGCAGGAACTCCATCCGCCGGTACATCGCCGACTGGAAGCCGGAGCCCTCGCCGAGGGCGGAGCGGTAGGAGTTGAACTGGGCGGGGGTGAGCTGGCCGAGCGGCTTCCAGGAGGCGTTCAACGCCTCCAGCTCACGGGTGGAACGCTTCAGCGCGTTGATCGCGGCGGGGATGTCGTCACCGCGCAGGGCGCGGGCCGCGGTCTCCCACTCGTGGACGATGACGGTGAACCACAGCTCCATGACCTGGGTCGTGACCAGGAAGACCATCTCTCCGGGGTCATCGGAGAGGGTGTGCTGGAGATGGGTGAGCACGTCCGCCCTGACGTAGTCCTCGTACGGCGTGGTGCCGGCGAAGTCGAGATGCGGGGTCTCGGGCTCCGAAGCCTCGGGCGGCTGAGCCTGAAGGGACATCGCTGTCTCCTGTTGTGTACTCCGGGTAGCGGTCCGCCCCTGCCGTTCTCGACACGGGGGCCCCGGTCCCCACCCGCATCTTGCGCAACGTACCCCGCACACGGCAAGGCCCGCCCGCTGCCAGACCGGCCACACCCGTCACGCCCGCCCCCGGTCACCCGGCCGGGCTACCGCCGCGCGCGTCCTGCGACCCGGCTGCGGCTCGGGGTCCGCCGGGGGGGGCCGGCCGGGACGCGGGCCTGCGGCGGCTGCCCGCCGACGCGGTGGCCGGCGGTGGCAGACTGGCGCCATGACGACGCACAAGAACCTGCTCGGCGGCCCGGAGCCGACCTATCTGCCCGAGAACGAAGAGGCGTACCGCCTGCTGGGCGAGGAGAAACTGGCTCCGGTCGAGGTGGCGGCGAAGTTCCCGACCTTCTCGCTGGCCTGGGCACTGCTAGCCGACGACGCGTTCGAGCGCGGCGCGGTCGTCGAGTCGTACGCCTACGCGCGCACCGGCTACCACCGCGGGCTGGACGCCCTGCGCCGCGCCGGCTGGAAGGGACACGGTCCCGTCCCCTGGGACCACCGGGCCAACCGCGGCTTCCTGCGCTGCCTGGGCGCACTCGGCCGGGCCGCCGGCGAGATCGGCGAGCAGGACGAGTACGAGCGCTGCCGGCAGTTCCTGAAGGACAGCAGCGCGGAGGCGTACGCGGAACTCAAGGGCTAGCGCACCGCAGGGCGGCGAAGGGTCCTGGGTGTGTTGCGAAAGTCCCGTCGTTCGCCCGAACGGCGGGCCGCGCGGTGTCAGGTGCGTGCTCTGGGGGTGCGGCGAGTGGGGGCACCTCCCATCCCCTTCAGGCAACGGGGGAGCGCGCATGGCGTCGCACGGCAGGCGGGACCTAGCGGCCCTTCGCCTCCAGTGGTGGTGTGACGACGTTTCCGTGGGTGCGGCACTCCGGGCGGACGCAGCCCGGGGCCGGCCTGCGGACCAGCGCGAACGCCAGGGCCGAGCCGGCCACCAGCACCCCCGCGCAGATCGGCATGGCCCGGTCGAACGCCGCGTCGAACCTCAGGGGCGACCGGTAGGCCTCCGGGCCCATCCCCGCGAGCAGCGGCAGCGCCGCCACCGCGATCAGGCTCGCCGCGCGGGCCGCCGCGTTGTTGATGCCGCTGGCGATGCCCGCCCGGGCCGTGTCCACGGAGGCGAGGACCGAGGCGGTGAGCGGGGCCACCAGGGTGACCATGCCGGCGCCCATGACCACGACCGCCGGGAAGACGTCCCCCAGGTAGCTCGCGTGCTCGCCCACCCGCAGCATCAGCATCATCGCCGTGGCACAGAGCAACGGTCCGACGGTCAGCGGCAGCCGGGGCCCGATCTTGTCGGCCAGCGCGCCCGAGCGGGCCGAGAAGAGCAGCATCAGCGCGGTGCTGGGCAGCAGGGCGGTACCGGCGGCCAGCGCCGAGTAGCCCGCCACCACCTGGAGCTGGAGCGCGGTGAGGAAGAAGTAGCCGCCGAAGGCGCCGTACACGCACAGGGTGACCACGTTGAGCGCGGTGAACTGGCGGGAGCCGAAGATGTCCAGCGGGAGCATCGGATCCTGGCGGCGCTTCTCGACGTACACGAAGGCCACGCCGGTGGCCACGCCCGCGAGGGCGAGCAGCGACGTGGTCCCGGCCTCGATCAGCGCGTAGGTCACGAACCCGAGGGTCAGCGCGGCCAGCACCGCGCCGAGGACGTCGAAGCGGCCGTGGGCGCGCCCGTCGGCCGACTCCGGGACGTGGCGCAGGGCGACGGGGACGCAGAGCAGGGCCAGCGGGACGTTCAGCAGGAACACCCAGCGCCAGCCGGGGCCGTCCACCAGCCAGCCGCCCAGGAACGGGCCGATGGCCGCGCCGATGCCGCCGAAGCCGGACCAGAGGCCGACCGCCTTCGCCCGGTCGTCGGGGTGGAAGGACGCCTGGATGAGGGCGAGCGACCCGGGGGTGAGGAGGGCACCGCCGATGCCCTGCAGGGCGCGGGCGGCGATCAGCACGATGTCGTTGGGGGCCAGGCCGCACAGCAGCGAGGCGGCGGCGAACCAGACGACGCCGAGCACGAAGATCTTCCGGCGGCCGTACTGGTCGCCGAGCGAGCCGCCGAGCAGGATCAGCCCGGCCAGCGTCAGCATGTACGCGTTGACCGTCCACTGCAGGGCCGACAGGCTGGTGCCCAGGTCACGCCCGATGCGGGGCAGGGCGACGTTGACGACGGTCGAGTCCAGCAGCGCCATGCTGGAACCGAGGACGGTGGTGAACAGAATCCACTTGCCCTGTACGGAGGCCAGCCGGACGTCGGACATGGGTCCAGGTATACAGCGGACCCGGCGCCGTAGCACCGGGTCCGCCGAAACCGCGACGTGGCTGTTGTACGACCGCCGTATGAACGCTTTACTTGATCTTGTTGCCCGCCGAGCGCAGGTGCTGCGTGGCCTCGACGACACGCGCGGCCATGCCCGCCTCGGCCAGCTTGCCCCAGGTGCGCGGGTCGTAGGTCTTCTTGGAGCCGACCTCGCCGTCGACCTTCAGGACGCCGTCGTAGTTCTTGAACATGTGGTCGGCGACCGGACGGGTGAAGGCGTACTGGGTGTCGGTGTCCAGGTTCATCTTCACGACGCCGTTCTCCAGCGCGGTGGCGATCTCCTGCTCGGTGGAGCCGGAGCCGCCGTGGAAGACGAAGTCGAACGGGGACGCCTTGCCGAACTTCGCCGCCACGCCGTCGGCCAGGTCCTTGAGCAGCTCGGGGCGGAGCACGACGTTGCCCGGCTTGTACACGCCGTGCACGTTGCCGAAGGAGGCGGCGAGCAGGTAGCGGCCCTTCTCACCCAGGCCCAGCGCCTCGGCGGTGCGGATCGCGTCCTCGACGGTGGTGTAGAGGGAGTCGTTGATCTCGTGCGAGACGCCGTCCTCCTCGCCGCCGGTCGGGGTGATCTCGACCTCGAGGATGATGTTGGCCGCGCGGGCCTGCTCGAGCAGTTCCTGCGCGATGGCCAGGTTGTCCGCGAGGGTCTCGGCGGAGCCGTCCCACATGTGCGACTGGAACAGCGGGGTCAGGCCGGCCTCGACGCGCTTCCTGGAGATCGCGATCAGCGGACGTACGTACGCGTCGAGCTTGTCCTTCGGGCAGTGGTCGGTGTGCAGCGCGATGTTGACCGGGTACTTCTCGGCGATGACGTGCGCGAACTCGGCGAGCGCGACCGCTCCGGTCACCATGTCCTTGCTGTACTGGCCGCCGAGGAACTCGGCACCACCGGTGGAGATCTGGACGATGCCGTCGCTCTCCGCCTCCGCGAAGCCGCGCAGCGCAGCGTTCAGGGTCTGGCTCGAGGTGACGTTGATGGCCGGGTAGGCGAACTTGCCTGCCTTCGCCCGGTCGAGCATCTCGCTGTAGACCTCGGGGGTTGCGATGGGCATCTGTCCGCTCCTTGGGTGTGCGGGTCGGCGTACTGCTGGTTCTCTGCGGCCCTGACCTAGACCTTGAGGTACGACGTCATCGTCGTCCCCATCTTTCCAGACATGAACCGATGCTCCGGGCGCCGGGCGCCGGTCGCATCCGGCTCAATCCCACCCGTCGGCCGGGTGTCAGTCCAGTCCCAGTTCATCCTTCGAGAAGGCGAACAGGTACGGCACGCCCGCGCCTTCGCGGATCTTCTCGTCGGCGCCGGTGGCCCGGTCGACGATGGTCGCGACGGCGACGACCTCGGCGCCGGCCTCGCGCACGGCCTCCACGGCGGCGAGCGGGGAGCCGCCGGTGGTGGAGGTGTCCTCCACGACGAGGACCCGCCGGCCCTTGATCTCCGGCCCCTCCACCCGGCGCTGCAGCCCGTGCGCCTTGGCCGCCTTGCGGACGACGAACGCGTCGAGGCGGCGGCCGCGGGCGGCGGCCGCGTGCAGCATCGCGCCGGCGACCGGGTCCGCACCCATGGTGAGGCCGCCGACGGCGTCGAACTCCAGGCCGTCGGTCAGGTCGAGGAGCACCTGGCCGACCAGCGGCGCGGCCTCACCGTCGAGGGTGACGCGGCGGAGGTCGACGTAGTAGTCCGCCTCCAGCCCCGACGACAGGGTCACCCTGCCGTGCACCACGGCCTTGTCCTTGATCTGTTGCAGCAGCTCAGCGCGTACGTCCGTCATGCCGACCAGCTTAGAGGTGACGGGCTCAGAGGCGGCGCCAGGTCCACGTGGTGGTGGCTTCCAGCGGCTCCAGCGGGGTGACGAGCCGGGGAAGCGTGTTGAGACCGTTGGGCGGCCCGGTCTGCGGCTCCACGCACACGGCCGCGTCCTGCTCGTCGTAGACCACGACCCACTGCTCGCGGCTGGCGACCTTCAACTCCAGCTGTCCCGGCCAGGTCAGGGTGACGTCGACGCCGTCGGGCATGCCGAAGCAGTCGTCCCAGGGGCCGGGCCGGGGGTCGACGCGGTTGCCGGTGGGCAGGTGGTCCGCGCCGCGTTCCTCCTGCCAGGCGGGGGTGAAGTCGACCTGGGCGTCCTGGCCGCCGAGGTTGCGGTTGAACCAGGGATGCCAGCCGATCTGCGCCGGGAAGGAGTTGTCGTACGTCTCCACGGCCATCGTCAGCGTCAACGAGTCCTCGGTGAGCCGCACGGCGTGCGTGACGCGGGCCGGATGCGGCCAGGGATCGCCGAGTTCGCAGGTGATCACGGCCTCGTCCGCGGAGCGGCGGGCGGTGCGCCAGGCGCCGTCGCGGGCGGTGCCGTGGATGGCGTGCGGCGGGGAGTTGAGCGGCATCTGGACGATGTCGGCGCCGTCCCGGAAGCGGCCGTCCCGGATGCGGCCGCACCACGGCACCATCGGGAAGCAGCCGAAGCGGTCGCCCTGGCGGAGGAGTTCGAGGGAGCCCACCTCCAGTCCGGCGATCCGGCCGCCGTTGCCGGGGTGCAGGTGGAGGGTGGCGTCGCCTGCGGTCAGCGTGATGTCTTCGTTACTCACGGGATGACAGTACTGGGGCCGGGCGGCGGGTTCCGGGTGCGGGTGGATGGGGGCCGGTCGCGCGGTTCCTCCCCGGCGCCCCTGGGGGGACGTCAGCGGCGTCTGCGCAGTGCCCGCGTCACCACGATCGCCGACGCCAGGGCCAGTGCGGCCGCCGGTGCGGCCCACCGCAGGGCCGAACCCGCCGCCACCGTCTGCGGTGCCGGCACCGGCGCGTAGCGGCCGCGGGGCGGTGCGTGGTCGACCTCCTCCGCGCTGCGGCCGATCATCGTGCGGCGGGCGTGGGCCGCCTCGGCGAAGATCTCGGGCAGCGGCTCCTCGGCCGGCTCGGGCGCCAGGGACGGCGGCGGCACCTCCGTCTCGAAGACCGGCACCGGTGGGTCCGGGGACTCGGGGTGCGCCTCCGCCAGTCCCTCCACGAAGCGGTTGAGCAGCCGTGTCGCCGCCGACTCCACCGCCTCCGGCGCCAGTTCGGCGACCCGTCCGTCGGCGGAGGCGGAACCGGTCACCGTGACCTCGCAGCCCTCGTCGGTGTCCGCGAGCCGGAACGTGAGCGCCACCTTCACCGTGCCGGTGCCGCGCGCCTCGGTGGCGTCGCCGTCGACCGCGTAGGAGCCGTCGTCACGGGCGCTGACCCGCAGGGTGCCCCGGTAGGTGATCGAGTGGCTGCCGATCCGGACCTTGACGCGGCCGGTGCCGGGGGCGGACTCCATGTCCTGCTGGAGGCCGGGGAGCGCCCGGGCGACCCGCGCGGGGTCGGCCAGCGCCTCCCTGAGCCGCGAGGCCGGGGCCGGGACGTACACCTGGTGCTCCATGCCGACTGAGCCTACCCAGGAGTCACGCCGCCGTACCCTCCACGACGCCCCGGCACGACGCCGAGGCCCGGCCTCGCGGTGGACGGGCCGGTACGCAGCGCCCCGGACCACCGCCCGCCGTCCACAGCCCGTGTCCGCGCGCACTCCCCGCGGCACACCGCACCGCTCCAGGGCGCGCGCTCCCGGAGGACGGGACCGGGCTCACAGGCGCGGGTCGACCAGCGTGGACGCCGGCAGACGCGTCCGCGGGGGCCTCAGCACGTCCTCCCGCAACTCCCGCACGGACAGCGTGAACAGCCGCGGACCGCCTGCCGCCAGCCACAGCCGAGGCCCGCGCGGACCCCTCGCCGCCAGGACGAAACCCCAGTCGTGCGGGGCCCTGGACTGGGCCCTGGACTCGCCCGCCGAACGGCCGGGGTCGCGGCCGGGCACCCGGTAGGCGGTCGTCGCCAGGCCGGCCGCGCGCATGGTCGCCGCCACCGTCCAGAAGTCGCGGGGACGGGCCCGGACCGGGCCGGCGTGCACGGCCAGACGGCCGCCCGGGGCCAGGACGCGGCGGGCCAGGCCGTAGAACTCCTCGGAGTACAGCTTGGCGCCGGCCGTGACGCCGGGGTCGGGCAGGTCGGCGATCACGACGTCGTACGCGGCGCGCGGGGCGGCCCGGCGCAGCCAGCAGAAGGCGTCGGCGGTGACCACGTGGACGCGCGGGTCGTCGTAGGCGTGCGCGTTGAGCGCGGCGAGGCCGGGGTCGGTGCGGGCGAGGCGGACCAGGTCCGCGTCGAGTTCGACGACGTCGACACGGTCGACGCCGGTGTGCCGGAGCACCTCGCGCGCGGCCATGCCGTCGCCGCCGCCGAGGATCAGCACGCGCGCGTGCGGGCCGCTCATCGCCGGGTGGACGAGGGCTTCGTGGTACCGGCGTTCGTCGCGGCCGCCGACGCGCAGCCGGCCGTCGAGGAAGAGGTCGAGGGGACGGCCGTGGGTGCCGCCGGTGAGGACCACCTCCTGGACGTCCGTCCGGACGGCGACCCGGACGTCGGCGCCGTAGACCGCGTGCCGTGCGGCCCGTTCGAAGTCCTGGACGTGGGCGGCGGCGGAACCGAGGACGCCGAGGACGGTCACGTTGACCGCGAGGAGGGTCCAGCGGGCCCGGCGGGACAGATCGCGGCGGAACAGGCCGAGGACCAGGGCGCCGCCGGCCACGGCGTTGACCGTGCCGGTGAGCAGGGCGCCCGTCAACTGGCCCAGGAAGGGCAGCAGGAGGAACGGAAAGGCCAGGCCGCCGACCAGCGCGCCGACGTAGTCCGCCGCGAACAGGTCGGCCACCGCGCCGCCCGCGTCCTGGCGGCGGATGCGCTGGATGAGCTCCATCAGCAGCGGCACCTCGGCACCGATCAGCAGGCCGATGGCGAGGGAGAACGCGACCAGGAGCCAGCGCGGACCGGTCGACCACAGGCCGCCCCAGCCGCCGGTCCAGGCGAAGACGGCGTACAGGACCAGGGCGCTGCAGCCGCCGACCAGCGCCAGCGCGGCCTCCACCGCGCCGAATCCGGCCGCCGCGTGCCAGCGCAGCCGCTTCGCGGCCAGTGAGCCGACGCCCATCGCGAAGACCATCACGGACAGCACGACGGAGGTCTGGGTGACCGAGTCGCCGATCAGGTACGAGGCGAGCGCGACGAGTTCGAGTTCGTACACCAGCCCGCAGGCCGCGCAGACGAAGACGCACGCCAGGACCAGGAGCCGGCCCGTCCCCGGCCGCACGGGCAGCGGCGCGGGGGCACCCCAGGCCGGCGGTGCGCCGGGAGGGGCGGGTGGGTGCGGATCGATCACTCTGCGACGTTACGTCACTCGCTCGGTACGCTTCGTCACCCACACGTGTGGAAATCAGCCGTCCTTGACGGCGCGTCGGTTTATGTCATCGGGGGACGGATCGGGCCGCCGGCACCCGTACGCCGACCCTCGTCCGGGTCGCCACCAGCTGGCCGTCCTGCGGGTACGCGTGCCAGGTACGCCAGTGCACCTGGCCCTCGTGGCGCTGGGCGAGCAGTGCGGTGAACGCGTGCGGGCTGCCCGGGAAGACCCCGGCGAGGCCGTACGGGTGCTCGGAGACGAGGGCGAGCAGTTCCTGGGCGCGGCCGGCGAAGGAGCCGGGAGACAGCACCTCGACGCGCGCCGCGAACTCGTACTCCCAGTCGCCTACGCGCTTGGCGACTCCGAGCGGCAGGGGGGTGCTGGACCCCGGGATGCACGCCACCGTCTCCGAACAGCCGCCGCACTCCTCCTCCAGGAGAACCTGGTGGGACGCGCCCAGCAGTCTGAGCTGCAGCTTCGCCCCGGACAGTTCCAGGTCGAGGGTGGCCAGGGCGGGCAGCGGCTCGCGACCGAGGGCCCAGGCGAGGTCGGCCGCGCGCGTATCGCTGTAGGTGGTGTTCAGGGTCGTGAGCATGGATCGGCTCCGCTAACACGCAAATGGGGAGGAGGGTGGTCCGGCGCACCTCGGTGGACACCGGGAGATCGGCCCCGGCCGGCCCAGCCGGGGGAGGGGTGTCGTCAGGACGTCCGAGGCGCTGCTTTGGTGATTTAGAGGGAATCATGAACTGTGGCGCCACCACAGCGTTTTTACCCAACTTCGTGGGGTTTCCATCCCTCAGAGGGCTCCACAGCTCAACTGTTCAACCACGTGGAGCGCCCTGGTCCCTCCGGCGCACGACGTGGCGCCCGGGGAGAGCCACCCGCTCTACGTCCGGACGCCCCGCTCCCCCGTGTCCCCCGAGGCCTCGGTCAGCTGCCCCCGCCGCAGCCGCCCCCGCCGCCGCACGACGACCCGCCGCCGCACGAGGAGTGGCCTCCTCCGCACGAGTGACCCCCGTGACCCCCGTGGCCGCCGTGGCCGCCGCCGGAGGACGACCCCGAGTCCCCCGCCCACCAGCTGCCGCCGGAGGACGAGGAGATTCCGCTCCGTCCGGCACCCTTGCGGACCACGCCCGCGACGATCGCCAGGCAGACGATCGCGGCCACCAGCACGATGAGGACGGTGCCCATGGCGTCACCTTCTTTCGGTTCGCGCGGAGCGACCCCCCGTGGGCGCCCCGGCCGCCGCGTGACCGCGGCGTGAGCCGGTGATGCCCGGCCCTCCGGTCGGCGAAAGCAGAGTTGAGGAACTCCAGAGCTTGGGCGCAGGATGACCGGCATGACCTCCAGCGAACGCCCTCTGCTGAATCGCCGGCTCGCCGAGTTCGGGACCACGATCTTCGCCGAGATGTCGGCCCTGGCGCTCCGCACCGGGTCCATCAACCTGGGGCAGGGGTTCCCGGACACCGACGGCCCCGAGGAGGTCAGGGAGGCGGCCGTGCGGGCGCTGCGCGAGGGGCACGGCAACCAGTACCCGCCGGGGCCGGGCGTCCCCGAGCTGCGCACCGCGATCGCCGCGCACCAGGAGCGCCGGTACGGGCTGTCGTACGACCCGGACGCGGAGGTACTGGTCACGGCCGGCGCGACGGAGGCGATCGCGGCCGCCCTGCTGGCCCTCGTGGAGCCGGGTGACGAGGTGGTCGCGCTGGAGCCCTACTACGACTCCTACGCGGCCTGTATCGCCATGGCCGGCGGCACCCGGGTCCCGGTCACCCTCCGCCCGGACGGCGCCGCCTTCCGCCTGGACCTCGACGAACTGCGCGCGGCCGTCACCCCCCGCACCCGGCTCCTGCTGGTCAACACCCCGCACAACCCGACCGGCACGGTGCTCACCCGCACCGAGCTGACCGCGATCGCCGAACTGGCGGTCGAACGCGACCTCCTGGTCGTCACCGACGAGGTCTACGAGCACCTGGTCTTCGACCCGGCCGGGCACCTCCCCCTCGCCACCCTGCCCGGCATGCGCGAGCGCACGGTCACCATCGGGTCGGCCGGCAAGACCTTCTCCTTCACCGGCTGGAAGGTCGGCTGGGTGACCTCGACGCCGGAGCTGGTCGCCGCCGTGCGGTCGGCGAAGCAGTTCCTGACGTACGTGGCCTCGGGCCCCTTCCAATACGCCGTGGCCGAGGCCCTGCGCCTGCCCGACTCCTACTTCGCGGACTTCCGCGCGGACATGCTGGCCAAACGGGACCTGCTCGCGGGCGGCCTGGAGCAGGCGGGCTTCAGGGTCTTCCGCCCGGCCGGCACGTACTTCGTCACCACCGACATCCGCTCCCTCGGCGAGAGCGACGGCTCTGCCTTCTGCCGCGCCCTGCCGGAACGCTGCGGGGTGGTCGCCATCCCGAACGAGGTCTTCTACGACCACCGCGAACAAGGCGCACCCTTTGTTCGATTTGCTTTCTGCAAACGGACAAGCGTGCTGGAGGAGGCGGTATCCCGGCTCAAGTCGCTGGCCGCGTAACAGCCGTACGGTCTGGGCTCCTCCGTGGACCTCAGCCCCGCACCGGAGGAGTCACCTGTCAGCAGACACCATCGCGACGCATGGCCACGATGCCGGCGAGCGCTTCGGCGACACGAAACTGCACGTCGCCCTTCCTGCGGTCTCCCCTCTCACTCCAGCCGGCCTGGCGCCTGCATCGTCTGCGGTGCAGGCTGTTACGGGCCCGGCCTCTTCATTGATCCCGTGTTGGATCGGTGCTGGATATTCTGACCCGACGTCAGGAGTGCTCAGGTGTCGTAGACGGTGGAGCGATGCCCGACGTGTACGACCCACACCACCAGCTCGCCGTTGTCGATTGTGTAGATCACGCGGTAGTCGCCTACCCGTAGGCGGCGCCGGTCGGGCTGGGAGACGAGGGCCGTGGTGTTGAACCCCATCGGGTCGCTCTCCAGCTCGGTCAGCTTGGCCAAAATCCGGAGGGCCATGTCTCGCGGCACCTTGCGGAGTTCGGCCTGAGCCTCGGCTCGGAAGACGGTGCGGTACTCACTCACCGCGCGCCAGCGTCTCCCTCATGATGTCCTCGATCGGGATGCCGGGTGCCGGATTGGTCATGCGCTCGTCGATGATCCGGTTGATCTCGCGCTCTTCCCACTCCTGGTATTTGCGCAGCACCTCGATGGACACCACGGCGGCGACCTGCTTGCCGCGCCGGGTGATGACGGTAGGTACGTCGTCCCGGTCGGCCCGCTCCACGACCTCGGCCAGGTGTGCCCGGACATCGCGGATCGACTCTATGGGCATGGGCTGTGTCATGCGCCCAAGAGTATCGAGTGTCCCATGTGTACACAACAGCTCACTGCCGCTCGGGGGTGTAGCCCTGTGGGCCCTCATGCGAATGAGTGCGCGAACGAGGCGTGGCCTGGGTGACGGCGACCCAAGAACTCACCTCCGCCGTCCGTTCCGCCAAGCGGGATCAGCTCGATGCGGGAATCACCGACGCCGGCTTCCGGGTCCTCCGGCCGGCCGGGACGTACTTCATCACGACCGACATCCGCCCGCTCGGCGAGAGCGACGGCGCCGCTTTCTGCCGTGCCCTTCCGGAACGCGCGGGCGTCGTCGCGATCCCCAACGCGGTCTTCTACGACCACACGGAGACGGGCGCCCCCTATGTCCGGTTCGCGTTCTGCAAGCGCACCGAGGTACTGACAGAAGCGGCGGAACGGCTCCGCAAGGCATTCGCAGGCTGACCGCCGTCCTTGCGGAACGGCCGATGCGTTCCCCGCTGCCTGCCACGTCTCGCCCGCCACGAAACTTCCGCGCTGCGGCTGTCATTCCGGTGCTTGCCATACCGACAGAGACAGACGTACAATTTCCTGTACGTAAAGGGGGTCGATCATGAAGACCATGACGTATTCCGAGTCGCGCGCACGGTATGCCGAGGTGCTCAACTCCGTCACCGATGACCGCGAAGAGGTCGTCATCACCCGGGCCGGACATGAGCCGGTCGTCATCGTCTCCCTTGAGGACTACGAGTCCCTGAAGGAGACGGCGTACCTGCTGCGGAGCCCGGCGAACGCCCGGCGTCTGCTCGCGTCCATCGACGAGCTGGAAAACGGCGGCGGCACCGTACGCGAGCTGGCGACCGACGAATAGGGGCCGCGAGTTGAAGATCACCTTCTCCTCCCGTGCCTGGGAGGACTACCTGTGGTGGCAGCTTCAGGACCGGAAGATCCTGAAGCGCATCAACACACTCATCGCGGACATCGCCCGGAACGGCAACGAGGGGATCGGCAAACCAGAACCCCTCAAGCACGGGTTCCAGGGCTACTGGTCGCGCCGCATCAACGACGAGCACCGACTGATCTACAAGGCCACCGAGGACAGCGTCCTGATCGCCCAGTGCCGCTACCACTACGAGAGCTGACCGAACTCGACCGGATTGAGCACAGCCTCCGTCGGCCTCAGCGTAGAGTACGGCACGTCGGCGCCTCATTCTCGATGCCAGGATCCGACTTTGGTCGCGGACCTGCGCAGTCGCTTGGCCAGCGCCTTGTCCCGAACCCTCAGAAGCCGCCCTGCCGCCTCCAGCACGGCCCCGGTGGCGGGGTGGCGGCAGCGCCACAGGTCGTCGGCGTTCTGTTCCAGCTGCGGCAGCACCGAGTCCCCCTCCTGTTCCAGGAACATGGCGAGTGCCTCGTCCGCCACGCCGAGCGGGCCCCACAGATGGTCCACGAGCCCCCACAGCTGGAGTTCCGGGCCGTGTCCTTCGGGGATCTCACCACGGTCGGCCAGCGTGATCGCCGCGGTCTCTGCGCAGCCGGGGACCTGGGAGGCCGCGGCTTTGCGCAGGACCGCGAGCGCTCGCGGTTCATCGAGTTCCGCGAGCACCGGCGCGGCGGCAAGGCGGCGGAGGGCGGCATCGGCTTCCAGACCGGCGCAGGCGTCGATGAGCTGGACCGCGGCTGAGCCCTGGCCCCGATGACTGATCCATCCGGTGATCTCGGAGTGGGCGGACTCCTGGTCGTAGTCGAGCAGGGCGTCGAGCAAGGCCGGGGCGTCTGCGTCGGCCAGTTCGCCGACGAGAGGAGCGTGGAATCCCTCGGCGAGCAGGTACTGGCGCAGTCCGTGGCGTCCCAGCGGAGTGAGCCGGAGCCGTGTCCCGGCCGGCGGTGTGCCGTCGCCGTCCTCGGCACTCGCCTCGATACCGAGGATGCCGAGGATGACGTGCTCCCGCTGCCGGCTCGCTCCGGACCGGTCTCGACCTCCGCCGCCTGATACTCGGCGAGGACAACGGCTGCCTGGTCGAGGATCTGCAGGAGGAACAGTTCGACCAGCCGCGCCTCCTGCTTCGGGAGCCCCTCGCGGAGTGCGCCGACGAGCAGCGCGGTGTCCAGCCATTCGCCGTCGGGAACCTCGTACAGCACCCGCAGCACCACCGCCGGCAGGCCGTGGCCGTCCTCGTCCTCGATGTCCGGCGCGCCCAGCAGCACCGGGGACAGGCCGAGATTCCCGAGGTCGTTCAGATCGTCGAGTTCGTCCCCGAGCGCATGGCACCAGAGTTCCAGTACTCCCTCGTCGTCCGCGGTAGCGGGCAGGCCGCTACCGGGGTGGGCGACGCCCCTGCCGATCTCCACCAGGTCCCCGTACACGGCGAGCCGCCAGGGGACGTCCAGGCAGGGCAGGTCTCCGGAGCTGCGCAGGCGGGCCAGCCGCTCGTCGCGCTCCTCGGGCCGGAGTGCGCTCAGTTCGTCGTCCTGGGTCCAGAGTGCGAGTTCCTGGACGGCCTGGCGGCCCAGTGCGGGCTTGAGCACGTCCCGGGACGTGACGGCTTGTCCGCCCTGGCACCAGTGGGCCAGGCGGAGGGCGGAGGCGATCAGCGGCACCTGCCGGGCGGCCGCGGCGAGTTCCGCGCGAGGTGCGAGGGAGACGGGTCGCACCGGGACGGACTCCTGGTACGCGAACTCATGGACGAGATCGAGGAAAAACAGGGCATGGCGCGGCGTGCGGCCTGGTGATGAAGCTCCTCACCGGCGTGAAACAGATCTGCAACCACCCCGCGCAGTTCCTGAAGGAACCCGCGAGTGCCAGGCTCCCGGGCCGCTCGGGGAAACTGGAACTCCTGGACGAACTCCTGGACACCGTCCTGGCCGAGGACGAATCGGCTCTGGTCTTCACTCAGTACGTGGCGATGGGCACGCTGATCGAACGCCACCTGGCCGGCCGCGGCGTGGACACCCTGTTCCTGCACGGAGGCACCACGGTCAAACGCCGCGAGGAGATGGTCGACGCCTTCCAGACCGGCGAGAAGAAGGTGTTCCTGCTGTCCCTCAAGGCCGCCGGGACCGGTCTGAACCTGACCCGGGCCGGACACGTCATCCACTACGACCGCTGGTGGAACCCGGCCGTGGAGGACCAGGCCACCGACCGCGCCTACCGGATCGGACAGACCCCGCCGGTCCAGGTGCACAAGCTGATCGCCGAGGGCACCGTGGAGGACCGGGTCGCCGAGATGCTCCGCCACAAGCGGGAACTGGCCGACTCGGTGCTCGCCTCGGGCGAGGCGGCCTTCAGCGAACTGAGCGACAGCGAACTGGCCGAACTGGTCACACTGCGAAGGACGGGACGATGACCGGGCGTAGCCGGCCGGGCGAGTCGGCTGCCCGTACCTTCGAGGCACTCCCGCCGGCCAAGGGCAGCCGCGCGCCCTTCGCCGACTCCTGGTGGGGCCGCGCATGGCTGCGCTCCCTGGAGGAGTCCTCCCTGGACTCCTGCCGCCTCTCGCGCGGCCGGACCTACGCGCGCGGCGGCGCGGTCGGACCGGTCACCGTCGCCCCCGGCTCGGCTGCCGCCCCGGTACAGGGCAGCCGCCGCGCCCCGTACCGTTCCACGGTCCAGGTCGAGCAGCTGACGGACCAGCAGTGGGACCGGCTGCTCGACATGATCGCCGAGCGGGCCGCGAACATCGCCGGGCTGCTGGACGGCGAGATGCCCGCCGGGCTCGCCGACGACGCGGCAGCCGCCGGTGTCCCGATGCTGCCCGGCCCACGGGACCTCGACCCCGAGTGCAGCTGCCCCGACTGGGGCTACCCCTGCAAACACGCCGCGGCCCTCTGCTACCACGTCGCCCGGCTTCGTCCACCGGCAGCCCCTGCTCCCCGGCCCACCGAACCAGGCGGTCGGCCAGCAGCGCACGCGCGGCCTCGAACTCCTCCTCGGCCTCGGGTTCGAACCGCATCCGCATGAAATCTCGTCCACCTGTCTGCAGCAGTCGTTGCCGTGCCACGCTATCGCCGAACAGGGGCCGGCAACTCGGCCGAGGACGAGCGGGCCCACTACCTCAGGGCAGTACGTGGTGGTAGCCGGAGATCCGCAGAGGGGCCTGTCGCACGCCATACGAATAGGTAGGCCAACGAGGTGTCGGCCGGGTGACCTCGACGCCGGAGCTGGTCACGGCGGTCCACTCGGCCAAGCAGTTCCTGACGTACGTCTCCTCGGGCCCCTTCCAGTACGCGGTCGCGGAGGCCCTCGCCCTCCCGGACGCCTGTTTCGAGGCCTTCCGCGACGACATGCGGGCCAAGCGCGACATCCTCGCCGCGGGCCTCACGGAGGCGGGCTTCAAGGTCTACGACACCGCCGGCACGTACTTCATCACCACCGACATCCGCCCCCTCGGCGAGACCGACGGCTTCGCCTTCTGCCGCTCCCTCCCGGAACGGGCCGGCGTCGTCGCCATCCCCAACGCGGTCTTCTACGACCACCGGGAGGCCGGAGCACCCTTCGTACGGTTCGCGTTCTGCAAACGCCCGGAAGTCCTGAATCAGGCGGCGGAGCGGTTGCGGCGACCGGGGTAGGCGTCCCCGATACCACCCCCGGAAGCGTCGGCGGTCCGCGCCACGCCAGTCGGTGGGCGCCCCCGCTACCCCATCGGGCGCACATTTCTCGCACTTCGCCCCGGTCCCCCGCAGGGTGCGAGTGTGAGCCACGCCAGCACCACCGCCAGTACGACCAGCAGCACCGCCCCCGGCGCCGCCGCTCTCACCCCGTCCTTCGCGGCGGGCGGCGTCGCGCTGGGGCTGTTCGCGGCGGCCCGGCTCACCGGCATGGCCGTGGTCGCGCTGACCGCCTGGGCGGGCGGCAGGCATCCGCTGACCCTGCTCGGCCGGTCCTGGGACTCGGTCTGGTACCTCGGCATCGCGGCGCACGGCTACGGCCGCACCCTGTACTTCCGTCCCGACGTCGTCCACAGCGACCTGGCGTTCTTCCCGCTCTATCCGGGACTGGTCCGCGTCCTGACGGCCGTCACCCCGCTGAGCGGGGCGGGCGCCGGCCTGCTGGTGTCCTGGACGGCCGCCGCCGTCGCCGCCGCAGGCATCTACGCGGTGGGCGCCCGGCTGCACGGCCGCGCGGTGGCCACGGCCCTCGTCGTCCTGTGGGGCCTGCTCCCGCACTCCGTCGTGCTGTCCATGGCGTACACGGAACCGGTCCTGACCGCGTTCGCCGCCTGGTCCCTGTACGCGGTGCTGGCCGGAAACTGGCTGTGGGCGGGCAGCCTGGCCACCCTGTCGGGCCTGTCCCGGCCGAACGGCTTCGCGGTCGCGGCGGCCGTGCTGCTCGCCGCCGCCTGCGAGATCCGCCGCCGCCGCGGCCGGGTTGCCCACAGGCTGTGGACGGGCGCGGCGCTCGCCCCGCTCGGCTGGCTCTCGTACGTCCTGTGGGTGGGCCGCCGCACCGGCGATCCGCTGGGCGGCTACTTCGGCGTGCAGCGCCTGTGGGGCTCACGCTTCGACCTCGGCCGGGGCTCGCTCCGCTTCGTCCGCGGCCTGCTGCTGCGCGGCGACCGCTTCGTCTTCCCGATGGCCCTGGTGATCGTGGCGGCGGCGGTGGTGCTCTTCGCGCTCCTGCTGCTGGACCGGGCGCCGCTCCCGCTCGTCGCCTACACCGCCGTGCTCCTGCTGATCACGCTCGGCGGCTCGGGCTTCTTCGAGTCCAAGCCCCGCTTCCTGCTGCCGGCCTTCCCCCTCCTGCTCCCCCTGGCCCGGGCACTGGTCCGCACGGCGAGAGCCCGGCCCTGGCACGCGACCGTGGTGGTCGCGGCCCTGGCCGGGCTCTCGTTCGGCTACGGCGCGTACCTGGTCGTCCTCGCCGGCACACCCCTGTAGCGCCGCCTACTCCTCGTCGTCGCCTTCGGGCTGGTCGGCCTCGTTGACGGCCTCCTCCAGGCCGAGCTGCTCCACGAGCCACTTGTCGAACTCGATCGCGGCCCGCACCCAGCTGACCGTGGACGACACGAAGTGGTTGATGTCGACGCCCATGCCGATCAGCATCTGCGCCTCGCCGATGAGACGGACGGTGCCGTCGTCATGGGTGTGGGTGTAGACCTTGGGCCACAGCGTCCGGCGGTTCCAGTCGTCGATCGACTCCAGGAGCTGGGGCTTCTCGTCGATCTTGTGGGGGCGGTCGTAGAACGTCCGCACCGAGAAGACCGACTGCTCGTCCTCGCCGCGGAACATGAAGTACGTACGGAACTGTTCCCACGGCGCCGCGAGGTCGCCCTCGTCGTCGACGACGTACTTCAGCTCCATCTGGTCGAGGAGCTGCTTCACAAGATCCTGATCCGGGACGACGGGGCCCGCCGGTCCTTGGGGCTGCGGCTCGGGCTGGCCCCCGAAGTTCGGAATCGAGGACGGGTCGATGGTCACCGTGATTTTCCCTTCATACGGATCCCGCCATCCTCCCCCATCCGGGGAGGGGGGTGGCAACCCCCGCCCCGGCGGGTTCATCTCCCGTTGGCGGAATTCCGCTCAGAGCGTTTTTCCGGTCTCCTGACCGGTGCTTTCGACGGCTTCCCCGGCCGTTTCACCGGGCTCACCCGCCGCCTCCTCCGACGTCACCGGGCCCACGATCAGGCCCTCGCCGAAGGCGTCCACCCGGATCGTGTCGCCGTCCTTGACCTCGCCGGAGAGGATCTCCCTGGCGAGGCGGTCGCCGATGGCGGTCTGGACCAGGCGGCGCAGCGGGCGGGCGCCGTACGCCGGGTCGTTGCCCTCCTCGGCGAGCCAGGCCAGGGCCTCAGGGGTGATCTCCAGGGCGAGGCGCCGGTCGGCAAGCCGCCTGGCCAGCCGGTCGATCTGGAGCCGGGCGATCCTGGCCAGCTCGTCCTTGGCCAGCGCGGAGAAGACCACCAGGTCGTCCAGGCGGTTGAGGAACTCCGGCTTGAAGGACTGCCGGACCGTCTCCAGGACCTGCCGCTTCTTCTCCTCCTCGCCGAGCACCGGGTCCACCAGGTACTGGCTGCCCAGGTTCGACGTCAGCACCAGGATGGTGTTGCGGAAGTCGACCGTGCGGCCCTGGCCGTCGGTGAGGCGGCCGTCGTCCAGCACCTGGAGGAGGATGTCGAAGACCTCCGGGTGGGCCTTCTCCACCTCGTCGAGGAGCACGACCGAGTACGGGCGGCGGCGGACGGCCTCGGTGAGCTGGCCGCCCTCCTCGTAACCGACGTATCCGGGCGGGGCGCCGACCAGCCGCGCCACGCTGTGCTTCTCGCTGTACTCCGACATGTCGATCCGGACCATCGCCCGCTCGTCGTCGAAGAGGAAGTCGGCGAGCGCCTTGGCCAGTTCCGTCTTGCCGACACCGGTCGGGCCGAGGAAGAGGAAGGAGCCGGTCGGGCGGTCCGGGTCGGCGATACCGGCACGGGAACGCCGTACCGCGTCCGACACCGCGCGCACGGCCTCGGTCTGGCCGATGAGGCGGCGGCCCAGCTCGTCCTCCATGCGGAGCAGCTTCTGGGTCTCGCCCTCCAGGAGACGCCCGGCGGGGATGCCGGTCCAGGCGGCCACCACGTCCGCGATGTCGTCGGAGCCGACCTCGTCCTTGACCATGGTGTCCCTGGCCGTCTCCTCCTCGGCCTCGGACGCGGCCTCCAACTCCTTCTCCAGCTGCGGGATCTCGCCGTACAGCAACTTGGAGGCGGTGTCGAAGTCGCCGTCGCGCTGGGCGCGTTCGGCGGTGCCGCGCAGTTCGTCGAGCTTCTCCTTCAGCTCGCCGACCCGGTTCAGGGACTGCTTCTCGCGCTCCCAGCGGGCGTTGAGGCCGCGCAGGTCCTCCTCCTTGTCGGCGAGGTCGCGGCGCAGCTTCTCCAGGCGCTCCCGGGAGGCCGGGTCGGTCTCCTTCTCCAGCGCCAGCTCCTCCATCTTCAACCGGTCCACGACGCGCTGGAGTTCGTCGATCTCCACGGGTGAGGAGTCGATCTCCATCCGGAGCCTGGAGGCCGCCTCGTCGACCAGGTCGATGGCCTTGTCGGGGAGGAAGCGGGAGGTGATGTAGCGGTCGGAGAGGGTCGCGGCGGCGACCAGCGCGCTGTCCGCGATCTGCACCTTGTGGTGGGCCTCGTAACGGCCCTTGAGGCCACGGAGGATGGCGATGGTGTCCTCGACGGTCGGCTCCGCCACCAGCACCTGCTGGAAACGGCGCTCCAGCGCCGGGTCCTTCTCGATCCGCTCCCGGTACTCGTCGAGGGTGGTCGCGCCGACCATGCGCAGCTCGCCGCGGGCCAGCATCGGCTTCAGCATGTTGCCGGCGTCCATCGCGGAGTCACCGCCGGCACCGGCGCCGACGACCGTGTGCAGCTCGTCGATGAAGGTGATGACCTGGCCGTCGGAGTCCTTGATCTCGGCGAGGACGGTCTTCAGCCGCTCCTCGAACTCACCCCGGTACTTCGCGCCCGCGACCATCGCGCCCAGGTCCAGCGCCACCAGCCGCTTGTTCTTCAGCGACTCGGGCACATCGCCCTTGACGATCCGCTGGGCGAGGCCCTCGACCACGGCGGTCTTGCCGACGCCCGGCTCACCGATGAGCACGGGGTTGTTCTTGGTCCGGCGGGAGAGGACCTGAACGACCCGCCGGATCTCCTGGTCCCGCCCGATGACGGGGTCGAGCTTGCCGTCCCGCGCGGCGGCCGTGAAGTCCGTGCCGAACTTCTCCAGTGCCTTGTACTGGCCCTCGGGGTCGGCGGTGGTCACCCGGCGGCCGCCACGCGTCTTCTGGAAGGCCTCCACCAGCTTTTTCGCGGTGGCCCCCTGCCGGTCGAGCACCTCGCCGGCCGCGCCGCCCTTCGCGGCGATGCCGATCAGCAGGTGTTCGGTGGAGAGGAAGTCGTCGCCGAGGTCGCGGGCCCGCTCGTCCGCGTCGGCGAGGACCGCGAGCAGCTCACGGCTGGGCTGCGGGGGCGCGACCGTGGAGCCGGTCACGCTGGGCAGCGCGGTCAGTACCCGCTCGGCACCCTGCCGTACGACGGCCTGGTCGGCGTCCACGGCCGCGAGCAGGTCGGTGATGTTCTCGTTGTCCTGGCCCGCCAGCAGAGCGAGCAGCAGGTGGGCAGGGGTGAGGTCCGCGTGCCCCTCGGTCACGGCCCGGCTGCTGGCCGCGTTGATCGCGTCACGGCTCCTGTTGGTCAGCTCGGCGTCCACGTTCGCGTTCTCCTCCTCGGCATCGTTCGGCTGACTCAGCCAACGTACACAAAGTTGAGTCTATTCCACTCAAGGTCGGGAGGGGAGCCCTTCCCTGGGACCAGCTTCGGGGTGCGCGGGCCCGGCTGCCGGGGGAGCGCGTACGGATGGGGCCGATGGCCGGAAGGGGCGGGCGACAGCGGCCCCGCGGCCGGCGGAGGCCGCCCGGGGCCGTCGACTCGGGGCGCGCGACCCGTTCCACCGACGTTCCAGCGGCGGGTTTCGGCCACGGTGAGCCTTGGCCGAAACCGGCCGATAGGCAGAAATGTCCCCAGAAAACTGCAGCGGCGTCACCGTGTTCAGGTCACGGTGACGCCGCTGCGGGGGGAAGTACCTGAGCGATCTTTTACGACGGGGGAATCGCGTCAGGCACTGCGGGGGGTGGCCGAGATGGTCCTCACGTCCGGGACGTCCGGCTCAGCCAGCCGATGGTCCCTCTGGTCCAGGTTCACAAAGATCATTCCGTACCGGACGGCGCACCGCACGGGCTGCGGCGCACCCCGGGGCTTACGCAGGCACCGGTAGGCCCGTACGTCCTCTTCCTCGTCCCGCGTGACGACGACCGGCTCACCGAAGACGGTCACCATCAGCGAGTCACCGCTGTGGGGGATGGCGGTGACCAGGTCGATGAAGTGCCAGCCGGAGCGGTAGGCGGTGGCCATCTCACGGCGGAAGGATCGGTCGTCGGGTGGGGTGGTCACGTCAGCTCCCGGTTCCTTCCACGGTGTCCACGGCAACACTCGGCCAGCTAGTGTTGGCCTGAACATCACCCTTCGCCTCGGAAACACCACTCCACGCAACGAGGGCCGCGACGACGGAGCAGGTCGCGACAAGCACCGAGCGAAGCAATTTCCCGCGCATGTTCGACTTCGTCCTCACTTGAAGTTCCTGCTTCCCCGTCTTCTACGACGATGGCTCATTCGGGCACGTCATGGCCACACAATCAATGCATCATGTTCCTGCATGTTCAGGACCCTGGGGGGTGGAGATTTGATAACGAATCAGACGAAGGAGACACATCCCCATGCGGTGACGGAATTGTGTGAGGACGGTGCCCGCATCTACTCCACAGCTCTACGCACGGGACGCGTCGCGCGCGCGGAGGTGGACGCGGCCCCCTGCCTGATGGAGTTCGCCCTGCTCCACCCAGATCCGGACGACCCGGACTGGCTGCGTCCGGTGCCTCCCGCGGTGGCCCTGGCGAGGCAGCTCAGCCCTCTCGAACGCGAGATCTCCGAACGCCGGCGTCTGTCGACCGAGCTGGCCGAGTCGTTCGAGCCCTTCATGAGACTGGGTACCCAGGTCACGGCGAGCAGCGACTCCATCGCCGTGCTCGAAGGCGGCGAACGTATCAACGCGGCACTCAACCTGGCCACGGCCCAGTGCCAGGCGGAGGTGCTGAGCGTCCATCCGAGCGAGCGCGTCTCCGAGCGCAACGTGCTGCTCGGGATGGAGCGCGACCGGCCGCTCGTCGAGCGGGGGGTCCGTATCCGCACCCTGTACCAGCACACGGCGAGACACAGTCCGGAGAAGCTGGCCTACGCGGCCTTCCTGGCCGACGGCAAGGCGGAGTACCGCACGATCGACGAAGTCGTGGAGCGCCTGATCATCTGCGACGAGACGGTCGCCTTCATCCCCATCCGGGACGATCAGCAGGTCGCGCTCGAGGTACGCCACCCCGGCCTGGTCCGCTACCTGATCAAGGTCTTCGAGTTCATGTGGTCCCGCGCGGTGCCCCTGAACATCGACGGGCCGTACGAGGCGGCGCCCGACGGCATCACGGAGATTCAGCACTCCATCGCGAAGCTGCTGGTGGAGGGCCATGTGGACGAGGCCATCGCACGTCGGCTGGGCATGAACGTCCGTACCTGCCGCGCCCATATCGCCAAGCTGGCCCAGGCATTGGGCAGTGGCAGCCGCGCCCAGCTCGGCTACCTGATCGCGCAGTCGGGGATGCTGAACAGCGAGGACGCTCCCGCCGGACCGGAGGGCTGACGGGAGCGTGGTGGCCGGGTCAGCGCCGCGGCAGCCCTGGAGGCGCCCTGGCTGCCCGGCTCGGGGCGTCTCAGCACGCCCCCGGCGGTCCCCGGCCGGATGAAGCCCGTCACGCCCTCCGCGGCCCCGCACCGGCCGCCGCGGGGCGACACCGAGGCGCCCGGCCGGAACGGGCCGCCGGACCGGCCGTGGCGCCCGTCGCGGCGCTGCCTGCCGCCCGCCCCCTCGGCAGCGAGAGCCGTGCCCGGCTCGGCTGCCTCATCGGACGCTCGGGGATCCTTGACCGGGAAGGCTGACCGCGGAAGGCGGTCCGCTCGTCTCGCCCGGCGGCCGGTCCAGCCCCACCTGTGCTATCCGCACGCCCAGTTGGGTACGGCTGGCGGCGCCCAGCGTCTCCGAGAGGCGGGCGATGTGGGCACGGCAGGTGCGGACGCTGATGCCCAGGCGTTCGGCGATCACCGCGTCCTGGTGGCCCTCGGCCAGCAGCGCCGCGATGGACTGCTCCCGGTGCGAGATGCCCTCGATGCCGGTGTCGGGAAGCGGGGCGGTGAGGGGGATGGCGAGGCGCCAGAGGCGTTCGAAGACGGTGACGAAGTACTCGACCAGGGCGGGGTGGCGCAGTTCCAGGGCCATCGTGCGGTCGGCGTTGGCGGGGATGAAGGCGACCGTGCGGTCGAACAGGATGAGGCGGTCGATGACCTCGTCGAGGGTCCGGGCCTCCACCGCGTCGCCCATCAGCTCCAGGTAGTTGAGCAGGCCCTGGCCGTGCCGGGCGACATGGGTGTACAGGTCCCGCATGCGCACGCCCCGGCCGCGCAGGGCGACGGCCCGGTGCAGCCCCTCGGTCAGCTCCGACTCACGGCGGATACCGCCCGGCTGCACGGTCAGCACCTCGCTGGTGCACGCCTCCGTCGCCTCGTCCATCGCCGCCTGGATCCGTGACAGCCCGTCCAGGACCCGGATCGCCGCCGTGCCCTCCGCGGAGGCCGACGCGACCTGCAACTGCCGGCCCAGACCGGCGTACCACTCGAAGGCCGCGACCGCCGAGCCCACCCGCCGCTGGCTGTCGGTGACCTCGTCGTGGACCCCGCGCAGCAGCCGGGTCATGACCTCCTGCGGGGAGGTCGGCACCAGCCAGTCCATGTCGTCGGGGTCCGGGTGCAGCAACGCCAGCTCCAGCAGACAGGGCACCGCGTCGGCGTCCTTGCGCGGTACCCGGCCCCGGCGCACGGCACGGGAGTACACGCGGTCCCCGGCGGCGCACAGTCGGTCGGCACCGTGTGGATGCTTGTCCGTCCCGTGCCCGGCCATCGCCCATTCCACCCCCGGTTTGCTGCCTCATCCGCAGCGCAACTATGAGCGGTCCTGACCGGGTCCGCAACACGGCTCTCCTGGTGCCGGGTGCCGTGTCGTACGTATACGCACCACTATCTCCCGGCCTCCGCAGCCCGCGCTGCAACAAGATGACGGTGGCGGTGGCGGGGCGCCCGTCCGGCCTCCCCCGACGGGGCAGGCGCGTCGCGCCGACCCCCGCGGGTGAACGCGTGGCGCCCCGTCGGACTGACCTGATCCGGTCGGCCGGGCCCTGCTACTTGAGGCCGGCCGCCTCGCAGGCGCTCTTGTAGTCGGAGGTGCAGATCTGCGAGATCTTGTAGATGCCGTCGGCGACGACGGTGTCCTTGATCTTGCTCTTCGTCACGGCGCTGACCTGCACCAGCTGCGCCGGGATGTCCTTGTTGGTCGGGCTGTCGACCTGGTCCTGGGTGAGCGCGTCGAACTGGATGTCCTTGCCCTGCACCTTGTAGACGGCCATCTGCGCGGCGGCCTCGGCCTCGTCCGGGTAGGGCTTGTAGACGGTCATGTACTGCTGGCCGATGAGGATCCGCTGGATGGCGTCGAGGTCGGCGTCCTGGCCGGTGACCGGCGGCATGTCGGTGACGCCGGCCGCCTTGAGGGACTTGATGATCTCGGCCGCCATGGCGTCGTTCGCGGAGTAGACGGCGGCGACGTTGTCCTTGCCGATCTCGCCGATCGCCCTGGTGGTCTCCTTGCCGGCGGTCGGCGGGTCCCAGTCCTTGGTGTCGTACTCGGCCGAGATCGACACCTTGCCGTCCAGCTCGGACTTGGCACCCGCCTTGAACTGCTTGGCGTTCGGGTCCGTCGGCGAGCCGTTGATCATGATGATCTTGTCGGAGAGCCCGGCGTCCGGACCGAGGGCCTCCAGCAGCGTGCGGGCCTGCACCTCGCCCACCAGCTCGTTGTCGAAGGAGACGTACGCGTCGATCGGGCCCTCGGCGAGGCGGTCGTAGGCGATGACCGGGATGCCCGCGCTCTTCGCCTTCTTCACCGTGGGTGCGATGGCGTGCGAGTCGACCGAGTCGAGGATGATGACGTCGGTCTTGTCGTCGATCATCTTCTGCATCTGCTCGGCCTGCTTCGAGGCGGACGACGAGGCGTTCTGGTAGTCGACCTTCCCCTGCTTGTTGGTGAGCTCCGCGATCTTGTCCGCCATGATCGGGTAGTCGAAGTTCTTGTACCGGGTGTTGATGGTGTCCGGCATCAGCACACCCACGGTGATGTCGTTGCCCTTGGTGGGGCTCGCGGTGGTCGACGATCCCGTCGCGTTCAGCACGCCGCAGCCGGCGAGCGAGAGGGACATCGTGGACGCGGCCACAAACATGGCTATACGACGCATTCGGGGGCTCACTTCAGGTGCGTTCCGGACATGGGGCTGCTTGCGACCCAGATGTCTGAAAAGACAACGCGTACGCCGTACCCGGCGTCAAGCGGAACCACTTAACGAGTGCGCAACACTACGCTCCGCAGTGTCTGTGAAGGCCATGCGGAATCCCCTCCAAACCCCTTTTACGGACCCTCCATCCAAAGGGAGTTCATGGGGAGGCAAAGATCAGTACAACCAACTCCTTTCCACAGGAGTCACATCGGCAACGGCATCGCCCGTTGACCGGATACGACCAGAGGATCGAATGAAGCCAGCCAGACGCACCGTGGCGGGCGCCGCGGTGCTTGCCACCGCCGGCACACTGCTCGCCGGCGCGGTCCCCACCGCCTCGGCGGTCACGAACTGCACCTCGCCCGTCTACAAGCGGGAGTTGTTCGCGAACACGACGTTTCGGGGCACACCGAAGAAGACGGACTGCGACTCCGCGATCAGCGAGAGCTGGAGCGGCGCGCCCGCCTCCGGCCTGCCGAAGGACACCTTCGGCGTCCGCTGGACGGTGACCCGCGACTTCGGCTCCGGCGGCCCCTTCGCCCTCGCCGTCTCCGGACTCGACGGCATCCGGGTGTACGTCGACGGCGGCCGCAAGATCGACCTGTGGAAGAACACGACCGGCACGGTGAGCAGGACCGTCAACGTCACGATCCCCAAGGGCAGGCACACCCTGCGGATCGACTACGTCAACTGGACCGGCGCCGCCAAGGTCAAGTTCACCTACACGCCCCGCACTTCGGCGAGCACCGACAAGGTCAGACCGCTCACGCCGAGCGGCACCTCCCTCTCGTACGACACGGGCACCGGCAAGGCGAAACTCACCTGGTCGAGGAACAAGGAACTGGACCTGGCGGGCTACCGGGTCTACCGGCGCGTCAAGGGCTCCTCCTTCGGCAGCAGGCCCCTGGCCACGACCGCCTCCACCACGTACACCGACACCCCGCCGAAGACCGGCGCCACCTACTACTACGAGGTCCGCGCCCACGACAAGGCGGGCAACCAGTCCGCCGGCAGCGCCGACCTGGGCGTCACCACGCCCGACAGGACCCCGCCCGCCGCGCCGTTCGTCGAGATGGACAGCTGCCCGGCCGACCAGCCCCACCCGGGCCCCGAACTCGTCACGACCGCCGAGAACGCGGCGGACATCGCGATGTACGAGATGCAGCGGCAAAACCCGGTCACCGGCGGCTGGACCACCGTGTACACGGGTACCAAGGGCGCGATCTGCGACACCGGTTACCCGGCCGACGGCAGCAAGGTCACCTACCGGGGCCGGGCCCGCGACGCCGCCGGGAACTGGTCCGTGTACTCGGCCGCCGCCACGTTCACCACCAGCGACCGGACGCCTCCGGCGACCGCGGCCGACGCCCGGTCGGAGTACCGCTCGGGCGTGCCCCACCTGGTGTGGTCCCCGGTCGGCGGCGCCGTCTCCTACCAGGTCCTCCAGTACGACCCGGCGACCGGCGGCTATGTCGACGCCCTGCCCGGCACCGGCACCGCCGTCCACACCACGAAGGCCACCGACGTCGTCCCGCTGCAGCGGCTCGCGGTCGCCGACGGCTACCGGTACGCGGTGCGCTCGGTGGACGCGGCGGGCAACGCCGCCGCCCCCGTGGAGGTCACGCTGACGATGGCGGACCGCACGGAGGCCGTGCCCTCCTTCCGGACCAGCGCGAGCCGGTTCGACGAGGGCGTGATGGTCGAGTGGAGCAGCGCCGACCCGTGGACCTTCGGCGAGGACCGGCCGCTGCTCACCTACCGGGTCGTCCGCACCGACAGGGCGACCGGTGTCAGCAGCACCGTGACCGGGTGCAAGCCGAACGACTCGCGGGACCTGCCGCTGACGGACCCTTACACCTACTGGACCTGGACCGGCGACGACGCCCCGGCGTACGCCGGGGACCGGCAGATCAACGGCTCCTGCTGGGACGTCTCCGGCGCGTCCGAGACGACGTACGACTACACGGTCGTGACGATCGACCCGTACGGCCACGAGTCGCGGCCCGGTCCGGCCGCCACGGCGACCACGCCGGACACCGTGCGCCCGGGTCCGGTGGAGGACCTGACGGCCGACCCCGTCCCGCTGGGCGTCCGCCTGACCTGGACGCCGCCCGCCGACGACGACGTGACCGAGTACTACGTGTGGCAGGGCACGACCGACCCGGACACCGGCGAGACGGTCTGGAAGAAGAACTGCTGGACCTCGAACTCGTCCGAGACCGGGATCATCTGCCCGACCGTCCCCGACGGCGCCACCCACGTCTACCGTGTGGCCGCCGCGGACGGTTTCTACCAGTACGGGAACGAGGGCCCCGACTTCTTCCACACCGCGACCGTCTCGGTCGACCTGCCGGACACCCGGCCGCCCGGCTGGACCACGACCAGTGTCCGTGCGGACCGTTACCCGGAGCTGTACGTCGACTGCTCGCAGAGCTCCGGCCTCGGCGACTGCTCCCGGTTCGCCGCCTACCGCGTGGAGCGCTGGGACCCCGCCACGGCCGCCTACGTCACCCTCTCCGAGGGCCCGGCGGGCAGCACCTCGTTCTTCATGGACACCACCGTGTCCGGGGACGAGCTGGGCCTCCACTACTACCGGGTCGTCCGCCTGGACGCCTCCGGTGCCGAGGCGTCGGTCACCGAGGCGGCCTACGGCATCTGGGACTACTGACCGCACGCCGAAGGGGCCCGGAGGACATGTCCTCCGGGCCCCTTCGCGCAAGTACCGCTAGTCCTTGGCCTTCTTCGGCCGCCACACCACCAGCGCGCTGGTCTGCTGGACCTCCTGGTACGGGACCAGGTCGCGGCGGTAGGAGGCGTGCACCGCCGCCTCCCGCTGCCGCATCGCGGCCGCGGCGCCGTCCAGGGCCGCCTCCATCTCGGCCACGCGGGCCTGGAGCGCGGCGACCTGGTTCTCCAGTTCGATGATGCGCTTGATGCCGGCCAGGTTGATGCCCTCGTCCTGCGACAACGCCTGCACCTGGCGGAGCAGTTCGATGTCGCGGGCCGAGTAACGGCGCCCCCGCCCGGCCGTGCGGTCCGGGGAGACCAGGCCGAGGCGGTCGTACTGGCGCAGCGTCTGCGGGTGCAGTCCGGAGAGCTGGGCCGCCACCGAGATGACGTAGACCGGGGTCTCCTCGGTCAGTTCATACGGATTGCGTCGACGGCCGTCCATCTCTGTCATGCTCCCTTCGCAGCCTCGAACAGCTCGGCCCGCGGGTCCTCACCCGCGGTCGCCTCGCGATACGCCTCCAGCGCGTCACGAGCATTCCCCGACAGGTCCTTCGGAACACTCACCTCGACGGTGACCAGGAGGTCGCCGCGGGTGCCGTCCTTGCGGACCGCGCCCTTGCCACGGGCGCGCATGGTGCGGCCGTTGGGCGTGCCCGGGGGCAGCTTCAGGGTGACCGGCGGTCCGCCCAGGGTGGGCACCCTGACCTCGCCGCCGAGCGCCGCCTCGGTGAAGGTCACCGGGACGGTCACCGTGAGGTTGTCCTCCTTGCGGCCGAACACCGGGTGGGTGTCGACGTGGACCATGACGTACAGGTCACCGGCCGGGCCACCGCGTTCGCCGGGTGCGCCCTTGCCGCGCAGACGGATGCGCTGACCGTCCGTCACCCCGGCGGGGATGCGGACCTGCATGGTCCGGGACGACTTGGCGCGGCCGCTGCCCTTGCAGTCCGGGCAGGGGTTCTCCGCGATCAGGCCGCGGCCCTTGCAGTCGGGGCAGGGGTCGGTGAGCGAGAACCCGCCCCCGGATCCCCGCGCCACCTGGCCGGTGCCGACGCAGGTCGGGCACACGCGCGGTGTGCCGTTCACGTCGCCGGTGCCCGAACAGGCCTTGCAGGGTGCCTGCGAGGACATCCGCAGCGGGACCGTGGCGCCCTCGATGGCCTCCGTGAAGCTGAGCGTGACCTCGGACTCGATGTCCTGGCCGCGCCGCGGCTGGGTGCGCGCGCCCGCGCCGCCGCCCCGGTTGAACAGGCCCCCCAGGACGTCACTGAAGCCGCCGCCGCCCCCGCCGAAGCCGCCGCTCTGGGGGTTGCCCCCGAAGAGGTCGCCCAGGTCGAAGTTGAAGTTGCCGCCGCCCGCGCCCGGCCCCGGGCGGAAGCCGCCGTTGCCGAAGAGGGCGCGTGCCTCGTCGTACTCCTTGCGCTTCTTGGGGTCGCCGAGTATGTCGTTCGCCTCGGAGATCTCCTTGAAGCGCTCCTCGGCCTTGGCGTTGCCCTTGTTGGCGTCCGGGTGGAACTCGCGGGCGAGCTTCCGGTACGCCTTCTTGATCTCGGCCTCGGTGGCGTCCTTGGGGACGCCGAGGACCTTGTAGTAGTCCTTCTCGATGAAGTCCTTGGTGCTCATCCCCGACGCCCCTCCTTCCGCGTGCTACCTACGACTTCAGCCCTCCTCAGGGCCGTTGTCCTTCTCGTCCCCGGCCCCCGGTGCCTCTTCGGACCCGTCGGCCTTCGCCGCCGTCGCTCCCGGCTGCGGTTCGGCGACCGCCACCCGCGCGGGGCGGATGGTGCGCTCGCCGATGCGATACCCGGGCTGCAGAATCGCCACGCACGTCGTCTCGGTGACGTCCGGCGCGTAGCTGTGCATCAGCGCCTCGTGGATCGTCGGGTCGAAGGGCTCGCCCTCCTTGCCGAACTGCTGGAGCCCCATCTTCGCCGCGACCGTCTCGAGCGACTCGGCCACCGACTTGAAACCGCCGACCAGTTCGCCGTGTTCCCGGGCGCGGCCGATGTCGTCGAGCACCGGGAGGAGCTCGGTCAGGAGGTTCGCGATGGCGACCTCCCGGACCGTGATCCGGTCGCGCTCCACCCGTCGGCGGTAGTTCTGGTACTCGGCCTGCAGTCGCTGGAGGTCCGCGGTGCGCTCACCGAGCGCGGTGCGCACCTGGTCCAGCTGTGCCGTCAGACCGGCCAGTTCGCTTGCGTTTGCGTCCCCGGCCGGGGCCGCCCCCTGTGTGGGAGCGGCCTTCGGCTCGGCGTCGTCGGAGGTGGCGCCGGAGGGGACGTCGGGCTTCTCCTCGAAGCCCGGGGTCTCCTCCGTCACGCGGCACCGTCCTTGCGCTCGTCGTCGACGATCTCGGCGTCCACCACGTCGTCGGCGTCACCGGCAGCGGCGTCCGCGGGACCGCCGGCGGCCTGCGAGGCCTGGGCGTCGGCGTACATGGCCTGGCCCAGCTTCTGGGAGACGGCCGCGACCTTCTCGGTGGCGGTGCGGATCTCGGCGGTGTCCTCGCCCTTGAGCGTCTCCTTCAGCTCGGCGAGCGCGGCCTCGACCTCGGTCTTGATCTCGCCCGGGACCTTGTCCTCGTTGTCCTTGAGGAACTTCTCGGTCTGGTAGACGAGCTGCTCGCCCTGGTTACGGGTCTCGGCGGCCTCGCGGCGGCGGTGGTCCTCCTCCGCGTACTGCTCGGCCTCCTGGCGCATCCGGTCGACCTCGTCCTTCGGCAGCGAGGAGCCGCCGGTGACGGTCATCTTCTGCTCCTTGCCCGTGCCGAGGTCCTTCGCGGTCACGTGCATGATGCCGTTGGCGTCGATGTCGAAGGCGACCTCGATCTGCGGGACACCGCGCGGGGCCGGCGGCAGACCGGTCAGCTCGAACATCCCGAGCTTCTTGTTGTACGCCGCGATCTCGCGCTCGCCCTGGTAGACCTGGATCTGCACGGAGGGCTGGTTGTCCTCGGCGGTGGTGAAGATCTCGGACCGCTTGGTCGGGATCGTCGTGTTCCGCTCGATGAGCTTGGTCATGATGCCGCCCTTGGTCTCGATGCCGAGGGACAGCGGGGTCACGTCGAGGAGCAGGACGTCCTTGACCTCACCCTTGAGGACACCGGCCTGCAGGGCGGCGCCGATGGCGACGACCTCGTCCGGGTTGACGCCCTTGTTGGCGTCCTTGCCGCCGGTCAGCTCCTTGACGAGCTCGGCCACGGCGGGCATACGGGTGGAGCCGCCGACGAGGACGACGTGGTCGATCTCGCCGAGCTGGATGCCGGCGTCCTTGATCACGTTGTGGAACGGCGTCTTGCAGCGCTCCAGCAGGTCCGCGGTCAGCTGCTGGAACTGAGCGCGGGTCAGCTTCTCGTCCAGGTGCAGCGGGCCCTCGGCGGACGCCGTGATGTAAGGCAGGTTGATCGAGGTCTCGGTGGACGAGGACAGCTCGATCTTGGCCTTCTCGGCGGCCTCACGGAGGCGCTGGAGGGCCATCTTGTCCTTGCCGAGGTCCACGCCGTGACCGGCGGCGAACTGCTTGACCAGGTAGTCGACGACGCGCTGGTCCCAGTCGTCACCACCGAGGTGGTTGTCGCCGTTGGTGGCCTTCACCTCGACGACGCCGTCACCGATCTCCAGGAGGGACACGTCGAAGGTGCCGCCGCCGAGGTCGAAGACGAGGATCGTCTGGTCGTCCTTGTCGAGGCCGTAGGCGAGCGCGGCCGCGGTGGGCTCGTTGACGATGCGCAGGACGTTCAGACCCGCGATCTCGCCGGCCTCCTTCGTCGCCTGGCGCTCGGAGTCGTTGAAGTAGGCCGGGACGGTGATGACCGCGTCGGTCACCTTCTCACCCAGGTAGGCCTCCGCGTCCCGCTTCAGCTTCTGCAGGATGAACGCGGAGATCTGCTGCGGGTTGAAGTCCTTCCCGTCCAGCTGGATCTTCCAGTCGGTGCCCATGTGACGCTTCACGGACCGGATGGTGCGGTCCACGTTGGTGACCGCCTGACGCTTGGCGACCTCGCCGACCAGAACCTCGCCGTTCTTGGCGAAGGCGACGACGGACGGCGTGGTCCGGGCACCCTCGGCGTTGGTGATGACGGTGGGCTCGCCGCCTTCAAGAACGCTGACGACAGAGTTAGTCGTGCCCAGGTCGATGCCGACCGCACGTGCCATGGTGATTTCCTCCAGCTGACTTGAGTGGAACGGACTCAAGTGTGCATCAAGCCCGGCCGCGGGTCAACAGAGCTGAGTCGTCCCGACTCAACTCTTATCCGTTCCTTACACGCAGGTGGCCGCTGACCTGCGTGGATTCCAGGCACCGGGGCCCATAGACCGGCACCCGAAGGAGGAGCAGCACGACGCTGACGGTGACGCAGGCGACGCATGTGGCGCCTGTCCGCCCGACCCAGCCGCCGTGCACGAGCACCCCGACGAGCACCCCCGCGAAGGAGCCGACCCCCAGGACCACCGTCGCGCCCGGCGGGGTGAGCCCGAGCCGCCGCAGCCGGTGCGCGAGATGGTCGGGCCCGCGCCGCAGCACCGGCCGTCCGGCGAGCAGCCGCGACAGCACGACGAGCAGCACGTCGGCGCTCGCGACGGCGGTGAGCGCGAACAGCACACCCGCGCTGGCGAGGGGGTCGTACCCGGTCCTGGTGATCAGCGCGGCCGCGGCCAGCACGAACCCGGCGAACAGCGCGCCGGTGGCGCCCAGCGCGATCCGGGCGGGATGCCAGTTGTGCATCAGGAACCCGGTGAGCGCGGCCGCGAGGACGCTCAGCAGCACGGCCAGCCCGTCCATCACCTCGGCGGCGGCGCAGGCCCCGACCCCGAAAGCGGTGACCACCCCGACGGTCCCGGCGAGTCCGTCCGCGTGGTCGAGCCCCTTGAAGGCGACGGCGACGAAGGCGATCCACCCGACCCCGAGCAGCCCCTCGACCACACCGAACTCCTCGTACGGCACCACGCAGGCGGCCGCCACGGCCGTACCGAGGAGCAGGAACCGGGTCTTCAGCCGCCACACGTCGGCGACCAGTCCGAGCAGCGCCACGGCTCCCCCGGCGGCCAGCAGCCTCCCGACGCCGGTACCGAGCGGGGCGACCCCGCTCCAGTCACCGGCACCGGCGACCAGACAGGTGGCGCCCACGACGGCCAGGCCGCCCAGCACCGGGACGGGCCGCGCGCGCCGGCGGTCGACGAGCCCCAGCCGCAGTGCGAGCGGCCGGATCAGCGCGGCGAGGACGGCGGCGAGCAGCAGGGCGGTGGTGGCGGCGGCGATCCCGTAGAGCACAGGTCTAAATTAGACCCTAATGTAACAATTCCGTACGAATAACACGAATAACACGATCCCTTTGCCGCCGCACTTCGGCGACAGGCCAGGACCGCCGGTCAGGCGGACCTCAGCGATTCAGATCACCTCGCGCCTGACTACAGTGCGAGTAAAGATGCGGGTAGTCTCAGACCGACTGCATAAGTTACCGCTTAGTAATTTCGGGAACCCTCTCTCGCGAAGAGACCCGAAGAGAGACCTCGCAGGCCCGAGGAGCCCCCATGCAACTCGCCGCGATCATCGTGTCGCTGGTTCTGATCGTGGTCGGCGTGGCGTTGTTCGCCCGCGCCGTCCTCCAGATCTACAACTTCATGCGGCTCGGTCAGAACGTGCCCGCCGGCACCCGCACCGACGAGCCCGTCCAGCGGACCGTCACGGTGGTCAGGGAGTTCCTGGGCCACACCCGGATGAACCGCTGGGGCATCGTCGGCGTGGCGCACTGGTTCGTCGCGGTCGGCTTCTTCTCGCTGCTGCTGACGATCGTCAACGCCATCGGCCAGCTGTTCCAGGCCGACTGGCTGCTGCCGGTCATCGGCGAGTGGGCGCCGTACAACGTCTTCGTCGAGTTCATCGGCACCATGACGGTCCTCGGCATCCTGGTGCTGATCGTCATCCGCCAGCTGAGCAAGCCGAACCGTCCGGGCCGCAAGTCCCGCTTCGCCGGCTCCAACTTCGGCCAGGCGTACTTCGTCGAGACGGTCATCCTGGTCGTCGGTGTCTGCATCTTCATGCTGCACGCCCTGGAGGGCGCCCAGCACCACGTGGACTCCTACGAGGCCTCCTTCTTCATCTCGTACCCGGTGGTCCACTGGCTCGGGGGCATGGACGTCTCCACGCTCCAGAACCTCACCTACTTCTTCGCCGGCCTGAAGATCGCGACCTCCTTCATCTGGATGATCGTGGTCGCCCTCAAGACCGACATGGGTGTGGCCTGGCACCGTTTCCTGGCCTTCCCGAACATCTGGTTCAAGCGCAACGCCACCGGTGAGACCTCCCTGGGCGCCCTGCTGCCGATGACCTCCGGCGGCAAGCCGATCGACTTCACCGACCCCGGTGACGACGACGTCTTCGGCGTCTCCCAGGTCGAGCAGTTCTCCTGGAAGGGCCTGCTGGACTTCTCCACCTGCACCGAGTGCGGCCGCTGCCAGTCGCAGTGCCCGGCCTGGAACACCGGCAAGCCGCTCTCCCCCAAGCTGCTGATCATGTCCCTGCGGGACAACGCGCACGCCAAGGCGCCCTACCTGCTCGCGGGTGGCGGCAAGACCATGGAGGGCGAGGAGAAGGCGTCCGAGGAGCAGCTGGCGGGCGTGCCGGCCGCGGCCCTCGCCGAGGCCGGGCGGCCGCTGATCGGCACCGCCGAGGAGAACGGCGTCATCGACCCGGACGTCCTGTGGTCCTGCACCACCTGCGGCGCCTGCGTCGAGCAGTGTCCGGTGGACATCGAGCACATCGACCACATCGTCGACATGCGCCGCTACCAGGTGATGATCGAGAGCGCGTTCCCCTCCGAGGCGGGCACGATGCTCAAGAACCTGGAGAAGAAGGGCAACCCCTGGGGCCTGGCCAAGAAGCAGCGCCTGGAGTGGCTCAAGGAGGTCGACTTCGAGGTCCCGGTCGTCGGCCAGGACATCGAGGACCTCACCGAGGTCGAGTACCTCTACTGGGTGGGCTGCGCCGGCTCCCTGGAGGACCGCGCCAAGAAGACCACCAAGGCCTTCGCCGAGCTGCTGCACATCGCGGGCGTCAAGTTCGCGATCATGGGCGGCGACGAGAAGTGCACCGGCGACTCCGCCCGCCGCCTCGGCAACGAGCCCCTGTTCCAGGAGCTCGGCATGGAGAACGTCATGGCTCTGAACATGGCGTTCGGCGAGGAGCTGGACGACGACGGCAAGGTGACCGCGGAGTCCCGCAAGCCGAAGTCGGCCAAGAAGATCGTCGCCACCTGCCCGCACTGCCTGAACACCATCGGCAACGAGTACCCGCAGCTCGGCGGCGACTACGAGGTCATCCACCACACCCAGCTGCTCCAGCACCTGGTGGACGAGGGCAAGCTGGTCCCGGTCACGCCGGTCGAGGGCATCATCACCTACCACGACCCCTGCTACCTGGGCCGCCACAACAAGATCTACACGCCGCCGCGCGAGATCATCGCGAGCGTCCCGGGCCTGCGCAACGAGGAGATGCACCGCCACAAGGAGCGTGGCTTCTGCTGCGGCGCCGGCGGTGCCCGGATGTGGATGGAAGAGCGCATCGGCAAGCGCATCAACAACGAGCGGGTGGACGAGGCGCTGTCGGTGAACCCCGACATCGTCTCCACGGCCTGCCCGTTCTGCCTGGTGATGCTCACCGACTCTGTCAACGGCAAGAAGAACGACGGCAAGGCCAAGGAGTCCGTCACGGTGGTCGACGTGGCCCAGCTGCTCCTCGACTCGGTCAGGACCCCGGTGGACCCGGCGGGCGCCGCGGAGCCGGAGAGCGCGCCGGAGCCCGAGCCGGTGAAGTGACCCGTCCGCACAGCCGGAACGCCCCCCGACCCACTGCGGGTCGGGGGGCGTTCCGGCTGTGCCGCGGTGCGGTCAGCCGCGCGGGCGCTCGAAGGTCAGCAGCAGGCCCTCGACGGCGCCGGGACCTATCCGGCCCTTGACGTCGGCGGAGGTGATGGCCTTGAGGCCCCAGCCGTCCTCGGCGTGCTTGTTGAGGACCTTCTCCAGCTTGTCGCTGTCCAGCGCGTCGCCGATCAGCGACTCCCGGAAGGTGACGACCTTGTACTCGTACGCGTAGGCACTGCTCATGACCGAGGGATCCTCCTGCCGGCGGGGCCGGGTCGGGACGGGTTGCCGGAGCCAGACAATCACCCCGGGGCACCGCCGCGCACCGCGGGACCGCAATCAGCTGACGGCGGTGGCGTCGACGGTCACCGGGATGTTGCCGCGGGTGGCCTTGGAGTAGGGGCAGATCCGGTGGGCGGCGGCGCCCAGTTCGGCGGCGGTGGCCTGGTCCACGCCGCCGAGTTCGACGTTGAGCACGGCGGCCAGGCCGAACTCCCCGTCGTCACCGTGGTGGAGGGTGACCTCGGCGGTGATGGCGGTGCTCGTGAGCCGGACCTTGCGCTCCGCGGCGGCGCGGCGCACGGCGCCCAGGAAACAGGCCGCCCAGCCGGCCGCGAACAACTGCTCGGGGTTGGTGGCGTCACCGGCCCCGCCCAGCTCCTTCGGGATGGCGAGCGTGGTCCGCAGGAGTCCGTCGGCGGACTCGACCCGGCCGCCGTTGCGGCCCTCTCCGTCGACGTTCACAACGGCGGTGTAGCTGACGGCCATGACGGTTCTCCCTTTTTCGTCACCTGTTGGAGCGGTGATCGAATACTTGCAGGCAATTACGTCACCGGTCAAGCCGGTGATGGAATGAAGGTTTCACCGGCCCATATCGACGCCTCTCTGGATGGCATCACTCTCTTGACTGGTGACGAACCTCGTGCAACAGTCACTGCACACGGGGCCGGACGAAGGGAGTCAGCGATGGAGAGCCGGAACACCGCGGGGACCACGGACGACGCTGCGGCGCTGCGGCGGGCGCGGTTCGGGGCGCTGCCCGCACGCGTCCGCTACGAGGACATGGTCCAGGAGCACCCGGCCACCCCGGCCGACCCGGCCCGGTTCGCCTATGACCCCGAGCGGTCGTGGGCGTCCTTCTCCTGCCTCGCCGCCGACCTGGGCCTCTGAGTGCCGGGCTTGATGGCAGAGGAGTCACCCGTCAGAATGGTGATGTGAACCTCGATCACGTCTTCGTCTGCGGAAACCCGGCCCTCGACTTCGCCGCCACGCTCCGGGCTCGCCGTTCGGTGCGCTTCGAGATGTTCGTGACGCCGGACAGGCTCGACGCCTGGTACGTGGAGTCGGGCCTCGTGGACGCGGTCTCGCCCGGCGAGGAGGCCGACGTCCAGCAGGCGAGGACCGTCCGCGAGGCCGTCTACCGGCTGGTGACCGCCCGCCGGCTGGGCGAGGAGTACGACGGGGCGGCGCTGACCGTGCTCAACAACGCGGCACGCAGGCCGCCCGCGGTGCCGCAGCTCACCCCGTCCGGGCGCTGGACGCAGGCGACGCCGCAGGAGGCCCTCTCCATGGTGGCGCGGCACGCCGTCGAGCTGCTGAGCGGGCCGGACGTGCCGCTGCTCAAGGAGTGCGAGAACCCGGAGTGCACCCGCACCTACATCGACCGCTCCCGGGGGATGCGGCGGCAGTGGTGCGGAATGGAGTCCTGCGGCAACAAGATCAAGGCAGCCGCCTACCGGGCCCGCAAGAAGACCGCGCCGCCGGCGGCCCGCTGACGCGCAGGTACTCGATCCCGTTGTCGAGGGCCGCCTTGAGGTGGGTCGAGTCACCGGTGGACATCATGAGGGAGACCCCGCCCTGGATGCCCGCGAGCAGCGCGGCGGCCGCGCGGTCGACGTCGAGCTCCGGCGACACCAGTCCGTTCGCCTGCAGGGCGCGCATGCCGCGCGCGAGCTGCTGCTGCCACTGCCGCATCAGCCCCGTGACGATCGCCCGTGCGCCCGGTCCGGCCCGCCCGACCTGGAGGAACAGTGACCCCAGGGGACACTGGTCGCCCTGGAGCTCGTAGCGTTCCACCACCACGTCCCGCCACTGCTGCCAGGACTCCCAGGAGTCCAGCCGCCCCAGGTGCGGCTGCTGGTCCGCCAGGACGCGGTCCGCCTCGAAGCGGGCCACCGCGAGCAGCAGGGCGTCCTTGCCGTCGGGGAAGTAGTGGAAGAGCTGGCTCTTGCTGGTGCCGGTGCGGCTGCGGATGTCGTCGAGCGTGGTGGCGGCGACACCCTGCGCCCGCAGCACCTCGGCGGCCCCCTCGACGATCCGGGCCCGGGTGGCCCGTCCCTTCGCGGTCAGCGCTTCCGTCATCCGACGCCTCCTCCGGCTCAGCCGGTGCCCGGCCGATTTTCTGGACTTGCCGGTCCATTTTATGCGACGCACAGTGGACCGCGCACCGCTCGGCACAGGAGACGGACTTAGGGAGACGGCATCATGAGTGAACGGCTGCGGAACAAGACGGCCCTGGTCACCGGATCGACCAGCAACATCGGGCAGGCGATCGCCGAGGCGTTCGCCGCCGAGGGGGCCCATGTCATCGTGTCCGGACGCAACGCGGAACGGGGCGCTCAGGTCGTGGCGGGGATCCGCGCGTCCGGTGGCCGGGCCGACTTCGTGGCGGCCGATCTGGACGGCGGCCCGGCGGCCTCCCAGGACCTTGCCGCCCGTGCCCGGCAGACCCTGGGCGGGCGGATCGACATCCTGGTGAACAACGCCGGCATCTATCCGGCCCCGGGTACCGCCGACACCGACGAGAAGACGTTCGACCAGGTCTACGGGGTGAACGTGAAGGCGCCGTTCTTCCTGACCGCCGCCGTCGCCCCGGCGATGGTGGCGGCCGGCGGCGGGGTGATCATCAACCTCGGCTCGTGGATCGCCCGGCTCGCCGTCCCCGTCGGCGCGCTCTACAGCTCCACCAAGGGCGCGATGGAGACCCTCACCCGGGCCTGGGCGGCGGAGTTCGGCCCCCAGGGCGTGCGGGTCAACGCCGTCTCACCGGGCGTGGTCCTGCCCCCCACCCCGCCCGGCGCGGAACCCCACCCGGGCGAGGTCATGATGAAGGGCACCCCGGCCGGCCAGGTCGGCACCCCGGACGCCATCGCCCACGCCGTGGTCTGGCTGGCGAGCGACGAGGCGGCCTTCGTGCACGGCACCGTGGTGGACGTCGACGGGGGCAGGACCGGGGTCGCCGTCGTCGCCGCGTAGCGCGGCGGCCCGTCGACGGGCCGCCGGCGGGCCGTCACTCCAGACCGATCGCCGCGCAGTCCGCCGCGTACTTCGGGGTGCAGATCTCGCGGACGGAGTAGACGCCGTCCGCGACCACCGTGTCCTTGATGTTGTCCCGGGTGAGGGAGACCACCGGCACCAGGGTCGCGGGGATCTTCCGCCCGCCGGAGCCGTCCACCTCGTCGCGGGTCAGCGCGTCGTACTGGATGTCCTTGCCCTGCACCTTGTACACGGCCATCTGGGCGGCCTGGGTGGCCTCGTCCAGGAAGGACTTGTAGACGGTCATGTACTGCTCGCCGGAGACGACCCGCTGGACCGCGTCCAGGTTGGCGTCCTGCCCGGTGACCGGCGGGATCCGGGTGGCCCCCGCCTCCTTCAGCGCGTCGATGACGGCGCCCGCCATGCCGTCGTTGGCCGAGTAGACGGCGGCGATGTTCTTGAGGCCGACGGTCCGGATCGCCTTCCTCATGTTCGACTCGGCGGCCGCCGGCGACCACTTGGCGGTGTCGTACGCCTTGGCGATCCGGACCCGGTTGCGGAACTCCTCCATGGCGCCCTCCTTGAACCACGCCGTGTTCGGGTCCGCGGGGTCGCCGTTCATCATGACGATGTCACTGGTCTCCGCCTTGCTGCCGAGCGCCGTCATGATGGCGCGGCCCTGGACCTCGCCGACGAGTTCGTTGTCGTGCGAGACGTACGCGTCGATCGGGCCCCGGGCGAGCCGGTCGTAGGCGATGACCGGTATGCCGGCGTCCTTCGCCCTGCGGACCTCCGGTTCGACGGCCCTGGCGTCGACCGCGTCCACCAGGACGATGTCGACCTTCCGGTCCACCATCCGCCGGAACTGCCGGCTCTGCGTGGCCGGGTTCGCGTCGGCGTTGGCGTAGACGACCTTGCCCTTGCCGTGGGTCAGGGATGCGACCTCCTTCTCGAAGATGGGGTGGTCGAAGGTCTCGAACCGGGCCGTGTCCTTGTCGGGCAGGAGCAGACCCACCGTGATGTCGTCGCCCTTCGCCGCGGTCGCGGAGTCACCGCTCCCGCCGATGCCGTCGACGGCGCCGCACGCGGTGAGCGCGAGCGCGGACGTGGCGGCGGCCAGGGCCAGGGCGATACGGGGCACGGGGGTGCCGCAGAGGACAGGAGCGCTCACATCAGGCGCCTTCCGAGTGGGGGGAGCATCATGCGCAACCGATGATGTGAAGGAAGCAAACGCGGCGCGGCCGGGCGCGTCAAGCCGTGGAAGCAGCACCTCTGTTGGGCGGCACGGGCGACAGGACGATGATTGTCGCAGGTCAGAGCGGTGTCGATGGCGGGGCGGCCGACAGGTCCACGAATGTGCGGATTCCGGTGGGCCCGAGTCGGGGATCGGTGAAGGCCGTGTGACGCCCCGTCGCTTCGCGGCCGCTATCACCGAAGCCGGGCGGCGCCAGGGCCTCGAGCGCGGACAGCGCACCGTTGGAGACCGGGGACGGTGGCCCCGACTCGGGCGGGACGGCACGGGGGGGCGCCGCACTGGACCGCTACGGTCCGCAGCGGCAGGTTGCTCAGCCACAGCAGCGGTTCGGCCCGTGCCGGCCGCAGCTCCGGGACCGGTCGCGCCGTACCCCGGAGGGTGTGGATGTGGTGGTGCCCTCGCGGGCGTACGGGTCGCTCACCGCGACCGGCACGGTGTCCCGGAAGTCGGCCTGGGCCATGGGCACTTCGGCGTCGGGGGCCGCCCAGGGGAGCAGCCGCCGGGCGGGCTCGGCCGTCGTCCGCGCGGAGGTGGTCGTGGACAACGACCGGCTGAGCTTCGAGGTGGTCTCCTGCGGCTGGCCGACGGCACCGCCGACCCCGGCTTCTGTTCGGCCGACTACCTTACGGCGCACGCCGGTTCGGGAATCCGGAAGGTGCGCCGACGACCGGTCGAACCGCAGGACGGCGTGAACGGCATCCAGGCGTCGCACCCTCCGGCGGCCGGCCCTACCGGTGTCCGGCGTCCCGGGCCGCGGTCACGATGAGGGCCGTGACCTCCTGCGGGTGGGAGATCATGGACACGTGCGAGGAGTCGATGACGACGGTCTTGCGCGCGTGCGCACGCTTGGCCTCGTACTTCTCCAGGCTCGGGTTGATCGACCGGTCCTGGCTGCCGACGAGGACGTAGACCGGCTTGTCCCGCCAGGCCGCCGCGGTGAGCCTGTCACCGAAAGCGGACTGCGCGATCGGCCGCTGCGTCGCCGCCATGACGGCCGTCTGCTGCTGCGAGAGGTCCTGGGCGAAGACGGCGCGGAGTTTGCCGGGCTGCACGTACAGGTCCGTGCCCGTGGTGCCGTCGCCGTTGCGGAACGGCACCTGCTGGAGCGCCTTGGTGAGCGGGACGGCCGGGAACTTGGCGGAGAGGCTGGAGAACGACTCGCCCTTGTCCGGCATGATCGCGTTGATGTAGACGAGCGCCTTGACGTTGTCGAGCCCGTCGGCCGCCTGCGAGATCACCTCGCCGCCGTAGGAGTGTCCGACCAGGACGACCGGCCCTTTGACCGTCTTCAACAGGCTGTTCAGATACGTGGAGTCCTGGGGTATTCCGCGCAGCGTGTTGGGCGGGGCGATGACGTGGTAGCCGTCCCGCTGCAGGCGCTGCACCACCGCGTTCCAGCTGGACCCGTCGGCGAACGCCCCGTGCACGAGCACCACGGTCGGTTTCTGGCCTCCCGGGGCCGCGCTCGCGCCGTCCGCCGCGTGCGCCGGCACCACGGTCAGCGCGGCGAGCACCGTCACCCCGAGGGCCAGCCTGCCCTTGCCCGATTTCAAGATCCCAGAGGCGGTCATGTGCTTCCACTTCCTCGGCGTACAAAGGAGAAAAAAGGAGGACCGAAAGGTCATTTCGGGAGCCAGATCAGCGTAGTCCCGTATGGACGGCGGTCAAACCGGAACCATTACTCATAGGCACGCCGCAATTACATGGAACGCCGCGCGGATTACGCCTCCGGCCACGAGTTGCTGCCGCCCGGAGGCCCGCTCAGACTTGTTTCATATGTCAATTCATCCGCGGCGTCCCCGGAGTTTCCCATGGCCAAGATCCTGTGCGTGCTGACCGGCGCGAGTTACTGGACCCTGAAGGACGGGCACCGGCATCCCACCGGTTACTGGGCCGAGGAGTTCGTGGCCCCCTACAGCGTGTTCACCGCTGCCGGACACGACGTCACCGTGGCAACACCGCACGGCGTCGTCCCCGTTGTGGACACGATGAGCCTGGAACCCCGGATGGCGGGCGGCGAGGAGAACTCCCTCGAGGAGGAGGCCGTCATCGAGTCGGCGGACGAGCTGCGGCACCCGATATCCCTGCGGGACGTGCGGCTCGAGGACTACGACGCGGTCTACTACCCGGGCGGACACGGCCCGATGGAAGACCTCGCGGTCGATCCCGAATCCGGGGAACTGCTGCGCAGGGCACTCGCCTCCGGCATTCCGCTCGGCATCGTCTGCCACGCCCCCGCCGCTCTCCTCGCGACCCGGGACGCGAACGGCGACACGCCCTTCGCGAACTTCCGTCTGACGGGATTCTGCAACGAGGAGGAAGCCGGCGTCGGTTTCGCCGACAAGGCCAAGTGGCTGCTGGAGGACGAACTGAAGAAGCTGCCCACCGACTATTCACGAGGACCGGCCTGGGAGCCGTACACGGTCGCCGACCGCAACCTCTACACCGGGCAGAACCCCGCCTCCTCGGGCCCCCTCGCCCAGGAACTCGTCGAGGTTCTGGCCACGACGGACGGGTGAATGACCCATGGCCATCGCAACGACGAGTCCGGTGACAGGTGAGGTGCTCAGGACGTTCGGCGAACTGAGCCCCGAGGAGCTGGAGGACAAGCTCGCCCGGGCGGCGGCCGCGGCCGCCTCGTACCGGCTGACGAGCGCCGAGGAGCGGGCGGGATGGCTTCAGCACGCGGCCGAACGCCTGGAGAAGGAGGTCGAGAGCGTCAGCCGGATGATCACCGAGGAGATGGGCAAGACCTTCCGCGCGGCGGAGCAGGAAGTGGCCAAGTGCGTGCACGGGCTGCACTTCTACGCCGCCGAGGGCCCCGGGTTCCTGCGGGACCTGGACGGTGACGCCGAGCGCGTGCAGGCGAAGCGGACGTTCGTGACGTACCAGCCGATCGGTGTGGTGCTCGCGGTGATGCCGTGGAACCTGCCGCTGTGGCAGGCGATGCGGTTCGCCGCGCCCGCGCTGATGGCGGGGAACGTGGGGCTGCTCAAACACGCCTCGAACGTGCCGCAGTGCGCCCTCTACCTGGAGGAGCTCTTCCGTGACGCGGGCTTCCCCGACGACGTGTTCCAGACCCTGCTGATCTCCTCGGGGCGGGTGGAGCAGGTGCTGCGCGACCCGCGGGTGGCCGCCGCGACGCTGACCGGCAGTGAGCCGGCCGGACGGTCGGTGGCCGCCATCGCCGGCGACGAGATCAAGAAGGTGGTCCTCGAACTCGGCGGCTCCGACCCGTTCATCGTCATGCCCTCCACCGACCTGGACCGGGCCACCGACGTCGCGGTGAAGGCACGCTGCCTCAACAACGGGCAGTCCTGCATCAACGGCAAGCGGTTCTTCGTCCACCAGGACATCGGTGAGCGGTTCATCGAGATGTTCGTGGCGAAGATGGGCGCGCTGACGGTGGGCGACCCGATGGACGAGGACACCGACGTCGGCCCGCTGGCCACGGAGTCCGGCCGGCAGGACGTGGCGGCCTACGTCGACGACGCCGTGAGCAAGGGGGCGACGGTACTGCTGGGCGGCCGGATCCCGGACGGGCCCGGCTGGTTCTACCCGCCGACCGTGCTGACCGACGTCACGCCCGGGATGCGGATGTACCACGAGGAGGTCTTCGGACCGGTGGCCCAGGTGTGGACGGTGTCCTCCCTGGAGGAGGCGCTGCGGGAGGCCAACGGACATCCCTACGGCCTCGGTTCGAACCTGTGGAGCGAGGACGAGGCCGAACGCGACCTGTTCGTCCGCGACGTGCAGTCGGGCATGGCCTTCATCAACGGCAACACGACCAGCTACCCGGAGATCCCCTTCGGCGGAGCCAAGCGCAGCGGCTACGGCCGTGAGCTGTCCGACCTCGGCATGCGGGAGTTCATGAACGCCAAGACCGTCTGGATCGGCCAGGACACCTGACCCGGAGGAAGCGGCCACGACCCGTGCCGGCGTCGCCGCCGCGCGTGCGAGTACGGCGGACCTGGCGGAGATCCTCGCGCGGACGGACGACGAGCAGGGGGAGCTGCCCCCGGCGTGCGCCGGCCGGCCATCGACGTGCCGGCCACCTCGCGGCCCTCGTCTCCGGCGCGGTGGCTCCGCCGCCGCCCGGCCCCTCGCTGCCGCGCGACCGCGAGCGGTACCACGACCTGCGCGTCGACGACCGCCGCGCCCGCAGCCACGCGGAGGTCCTCGACGAGTGGCGGCGCAGCACCCCCCGTCGGCTGGACCTGCCGGCGGCGGCCCGGGAACCGCCCGGCGCCGGCGAGCCGGTCCAGGTGACCGGAGTCGGGACGTATCCGCGCCACCTGCCGGCGAACACCATGGCGTTCAACGTCTCCCGCCATCTGCGCAACGGCCTGCTCGCCCCGGACGGCCCGCTCCCCTTCGCGCTGCCGTGGCCGACCGGCGAACCGGTCGCCCCGGCGGTCGACTTCATGCTCGCCGGGCTCCCCCGGATGCACGGCCCCGGCCTCGTGGCGACCGTCGGCAGGCCCCTCGTCCTCGACCTGACCGGTCCCGGCGCCACCACGGTCACCGTCTGCCCCGCGACCGGGCCGGGCGACCGGCTGACCGTGGTGCCCGACGCCGACGCGATGACCCGGATCCACAGCACCGCGGCCGGCTTCGTCGCCTGGGCCACCACCCGCAGAATCTGGCGCGACCGCTGCCGCATCACGGGGGACGCGGCCGCGGCGACGCCGTTCCTGGACTTCCTCGACATCATCCAGGCCGGGCGGTCAGGCTCCCACGGTCCCGTCGACGCCCTCCCGCAGGAAGTCGGCGTGCCCGTTGTGACGGCCGTACTCCAGCAGGACGTGGATCATCACCATCCGCAGCGACACCTCCTCCTCCCACCTCGGCTGGTATCCGGCCTGGTCCAGGGAGCCGGCCGCGCGCTCGATGCGGCGCGAGGCCGCCACCTCCGCCTCCCAGGCCGTGAACGCCTCGTGACGGGTCGAGCCGCTCGCGTCGTACGCCGCCTGGAAGTCGATCTCGTCGGACCAGACCATGGGCGCGTCGTGATCCTCGAACACCCGCCGGAACCAGGCCCGTTCCACCTCCGCCAGGTGCCGCACCAGGCCGAGCAGCGAGAGCGTGGACGGCGGCACCGACTGCCGCCGCAGCTCCTCGTCGGTGAGCCCTTCGCACTTCATGGCGAGGGTGGCCCGGTGGTAGTCGAGAAAGGCCCGCAGCATGTCGCGTTCGCTTGCGAAGGCGGGCGGTCCTGTGCGCTTGTCGCTTGTCACCGACGACTCCTCATCCGTTCCCGGGTCCGGATGACCATGATCCTCACCGGGTCCGGTACTGGGCGAGGGCACCCTCCCGGTACGGGGCGGGACCGACGCTCAGGTCGCCTGCGAAGGGACGGTCCAGGACGAAGACCAGGAGCAGGCTGACACACCGGGTGAGACCCCGGCGGCTGCCCCCGGGACTGCCCTCGGGGACCTGTCGGCGGGGGCGGGGTTCCGGTGAGGATGGGACGGCAAGTCGTACGGGGGCGAAGGGAACTTCATGCACGCGCGGGCAGAGCGGGACCGGTCGTCGGACGAACGGGACACCGCCCAGCGCGTGACCCGGCCCGGTGCGCTGGTCCAGCGGATGCTGGACCTCCAGCAGACGGCGGGCAACACCGCGGTGGCCCGCATGGTCGAGCAGGAGCGGCAGCAGGAGCAGCACCGGCACGGCCCCGGATGCGCGCACCCGGACACGGCCGTCCAGCGCAGCGGGGACGACCAGGAGAGCACCGGGCATCGCAGCCTCATCGCCGCCGCGATGGCGACGCCGAGCAGCCCGCTCCCGGGCCCCTTCCTCGCCAGGGCGAAGTCGTTCTACGGCAACGACGCCCTCTCCGCGGGCCGCGTCCACGACAACGCGACCGCCCAGCGCGCGACCGCGGCGCTGGGCGCGCAGGCGATGACGATCGGGAGCCACATCTTCCTCGGCTCGTCGGCCGTCGGCGACACCGAGATCCTCGCCCACGAGGCCAGTCACCTCGACAAGAACCTCCGGGGCATCCGCGAGACGGGCAACGACAACGGCGCCGGTGTCACGGTGACCGACCCGGGGCAGGGCTCGGAGCGCGCGGCCGCCGCCGACGGCGCCGCCTTCGCGGCGGGCGCGGCCACCGCGCCGTCGGCCGTCACGCAGCGCGCGGTCGCCCCGGGGGCGGACGCAGTCCCCCAGGACGGCCCGGCGGTCCAGCGGGCGGTGTGGGAGTTCGACCAGGCCGCCAGCTTCAGCGACCCCCGCTCCGGCCAGGAGACCCGCTGGCGCAACAGGGCCGACCGGGACGACGTCCGCACCGCCACCCAGCTGGGCATCGCCAACCCCGGGACACCGCGGCACGGGGACGTCTACGACGACGCGACGCGGCAGCTGCACAGCAGCGCGAACGCGAGGTTCTCCAAGAAGGGCACCATCCCGGACCGGGAGTACCCGCAGCGTGAGACCCGGACCCGCCGGGCCCTGGTCGAGGCCAAGCAGGCCATCGCGACGGCTCTCGGCCTGCTGACGTCGGCGGGGGACACGCCGGGCGGCCGGCTGCTGACGGCGCTCCAGTCGGGCTTCCCCGCGTTCCGGGCCGCGACGCCGGAGCAGGTCGCCGCCTTCCTGCCGCGGATCGTCGAGGTCCTACGGCGCATCCAGGCCGGGCTGAACGCGCAGGGCGCGGAGATCGCCCTGGTGGGCGAGGGCAGCGTGCCCCGCGGAGTCGCGGGCTGGGTCGGCTCCTCCTGGCACGACGTGTACAGCCGCGTGACCAACCCGGACCAGCACAGGAGCGAGGAGCTCCCGACACTGGACACCGGCCGCAGCGGCCCGATCAACCTGACGAACGAGGGCCAGAACGCCTGGTACATCGTCCACGAGGCGACGCACCGGTTCGCCGGCACGCTGGACTACCAGTACAGCCCGCGCGACTCGGAGTTGCAGGAGGAGAGCTTCAACGCCGACATGACCGCCGTCGCGCCCGAGGCGGCGGCGGCGAGCGACGCGACCACGCTCGCCAAGCGCGCCCTGCGGGACCCCTCCACGTACAGCGGCGGGAACAACGACTCCAACCGGCAGCCCAACTGGTACGCCATGGGCCGGCGCGCCCTGATGAACGCCGATTCCTACGCCCAGTTCATCCTGACCGCGGCGGGGGCCAGGGCCCCGCGGTTCTGACCCGCGACCGCCTCTCACCCGTACGGTGCCGGCCCGGCGGCGGACCGGCGCGCCGAAGGTACCCCGCCCGCCCGGTCCGCCCCCGTCCGGGACGCCACGCAACGCCCAGGCCCGCCGGCCACACCCCGCCGGCGGGTCGATCCGCGTGTCCGGACACCGCTGCGGCGCGGTCAGAGATCTCGCGAAGGGGCACGGGGCCTCTGGCCCCGGACAGACCCGAGGGTGAACAATCCGGAGGTCTTTCCTGAACGAGACCGGAACCCGGCGGGTGCTCCCTCCGTCTTCCCCGATCGGGCAGGTGTCGTCGTCTAGCGAATCGGCCGGAAATTGAGATCCATACCACCGCGGGTTCCTTCGCGAACGGGCAACGGAACGCCGCTCTCCCTATGGCGTCGTCCCGGGGCGAGACCCTGGGCCGTGGCGGGTGTCGCGGTCCTCGGGTTCCTCCTGGCCATGGAGATCGCGGCACGACGTTACGGCCTGCCGGGGCCGCTGACCAACCAGGCGCGGGAGGTGGTCTTCGCCCCCAAGTCGGGCTTCCTGCTGTACGCCGGCATGGCGCTGATGATGACGGTGCTCACCTGGCGGCAACGCGCCGTCGCCGTCGCGGCCGCGGTCGGCATCGACGTCGTCATCGCGGCCGGCCGCTGGGCGCTCGGCATCCAGGTGAGCGACGGGCATCCCTTCGGCAACGGCGCGCTGTGGGTGATCCTGGGCACCGCCGTCGTCGCGGTCACCCGCCGCACCGGCGGCGAACGGGTCCTGCTGCTCAAGGGCGTCGGGCTGGGCCTGCTCCTGGTGACCGGCCGCAAGACCGGCGACACCTGGCTGCTCCTCACCTCGAAGACCCGCCCGACGGTACTCGACCAGTACGTGGCCACGGCCGATCACGCGCTGGGCGACCCGTCGTGGCTGGTGGGCCGTATCGTCACGGCCGCCGGTCCGGTGGGCTTCAACCTGCTCGACATCGTCTACGGCCAGCTCGCCGTGGCCGCGGTCGTCGTCGCCCTGTACCAACTGCGCCATGTGGCGGCCGAACGCCGCTTCCCCCGCCACCACCTGGTGCGCACCTTCCTGGTGATCGGTCTCCTCGGGCCGGCGATCTACATGATCTTCCCGGTGGTCGGGCCGGTCTTCGCCTACGGCACCGGTGTCGAGCACTGGGCCTCGGTCAGCCTGTGGCCGGAGGCACCGGTCGGCGGCCACGGCCACGACGTCGGCCACTGGGAGGTGGCGGACCTGTGGCCCCGCACCATGCCGCCGGTCGATCCCCCGCACCCCATGCCGTTCGACGCCTTCACCCCGCGCAACTGCATGCCCAGCCTGCACACGGCGTGGGCCGTCGCGATCTTCATCCACTCCCGGAGCGGCCCGCGCGTGCTGCGCTTCGCCGGCGCGTTCTGGCTGGTCGCCACCCTCACCGCGACGCTCGGATTCGGCTACCACTACGGCGTCGACCTCATCGCCGGCGTGGTGTTCACGCTGACCGTCGAGGCGACGCTGCGCTCGTTCGACCGTGGCTGGGACCGGCGGGGACTCCGGTTCGCGGCCTACGGCGCGACGGTCTTCACCGCGCTCCTGGTGTCGTACCGCTGGCTGCCGTTGGAGATGGCCAGGTACCCGTGGGTGTCCGCACCGCTGCTCCTGCTGGCGTTGGCCTCGGCCGTCTACGGCTACGTACGGACACAGCAGCAGACCGTGCAGGACCCTCCCCTGAGATCCCGTCAGCCCCTTCAGCCCGAAGCGACACGGTAGCCCGGGGGCGTCGGCGCCGCAGGGCGCCGGGGCCCGGTGTGTGCCTATGGTGAGCGGGTGACTGGCGTTTCGCCGTGGACGCGGGTGCGCTCCAGGCTCTCGGCGCAGGGGCCGACGGCGGCCCGGATCCTGGTGATCGCGGTGATCTGCTGGCAGGCCGCGCTGTGGGCCGGTGCCGATCAGCCGCCGGTGTTCGCCGCCATCGTGCCGCTGCTGTGCCTGCGCGGCGATTCCGCCTCCTCCCTGACGGCACTGCTGCTGAGGATCCTCGGCGTGATGGCCGGCGTGGCCCTGGGCGTCACCGTGGTCCACTTCTTCCGGCCGACCACGGCCGTCCTCGCCGTCGTGATCGGCCTCGCCCTGCTGTGCGGGACGGTCGTCAGTTCCGGCACAACACTGAACGTGCAGGTAGCGGTGACCTCGCTGCTGGTCTTCGCCAACCCCTCGCCGGAGTCCTACGGCTTCGCCCGGTTGTGGGAGAACGCGCTGGGCGGTGCGATCACCGCGGTCCTGGGCCCGCTGCTCTGGCCGCGCGACCCCCGCCGGGAGGCGGCGGCGCTGGCGCGCCGGTACGCGGCCGATCTGACGGCGGGCCTGGTCCGCGGCACCCGTGCGATCGGCTCACCGGAGGCCGCCTACGCGAACCGGACGTACACCCTGGCGGAGGCGGCCAGGCTGCGGAGCTACGGGCAGCAGGCCCGCGACGCGGAGAAGGCCATGCGGTTCAATCCGCTGCGCCGGCGGCACCGGAACGAGGTGGCCGAACTCGGCGACCGGATCGACCGCGCCGCCCTGGCCGCCCCCCATCTCCTCGCCCTGGCCACCGAGGTCGACTTCTTCACCGCGCGCGACGGGCCCACCGCGGCTCTCACCCGGGCCCGCACCGGTCTCCTCCCGGTCGCCGAGGCCACCGCGCGTGCCCTGAAAGCCCTCCTCGAGGGACGGGACCCGTACGCGGACACCTCCGTCGCCCGCGCCGCCGTCGCCCGTTACGCCGAGGAGGACACGGCACCGGTGGCCGTACTGCTCCGCAGACCGTTCACCAAGATCCTCGACCTCTGCGACCCTCCCCGGAGCCGGGGCTGAGGACGGGTCAGCTGGGGCTGTCCGGGCTCCGGGAGAAGGCCGTGTCCCCGGCCGTCGCCACGATCGCGTCCTTTACGAGCAGCACGGACGGCGGGTGGTCCTGCGCCTTGTCCCCGGGGTCGGCCAGCGCGGAGGTGCGCCACAGCGCCGCCCCGGTGCGGCTGTCCAGCGCCAGCAGACGGCCGAAGCGGTTGGCGAAGTAGACCCGTCCGTACGTCCGCGACACCGCGGGCGCGGAGAGGCTCTCCACGTCCGTGACCTTCTGCCACAGCTGTCGGCCGCTGTCCGCCGACACCGCGGTGACCAGCCCGTCGGACCGGACGAAGTAGACGACGCCGTCCACCAGGGTGGCCGCGCCGGCCAGCGGGCGCGCCAGCGGTGTCCGACTGACCCGCCCGGTGTCCGGGGCCACCCGCAGCAACGCGTTGTACGGCCGTTCGTACCCGGCCTCGTAGACGTCCTTCGCGGTCTGGGCGGCGAGGAACAGCGGCTGTCCGTCGACGGCGCCGAGCGCTTCGGACTTCTCGGGCAGGGTGGCCTTCTCGGTCAGGCTGCCGGGGCCGAGCTTCATCAGCCCGACCGGGGCCTGGCCGGCCTCGGTGCCCTTCGAGCACAGGGCGTAGGCGACGCCGCCCAGCACCGACGGCGTGCAGTACTCGTCCAGCGAGCGCGCCCGCCACAGCTCCTTGCCGGACGGCCCGTAGGCGACGAACGACGAGTAGTCGGGAGCCAGGGTGAGCAACCCGCCGTCGTAGAGGACCGCCTGCTCGGACTTGCTGATGTCGCGCTGCCACCGCCGGTGCCCGGTGGCGGCGTCGAGGGCCACCACGCGCCTGGTCCGGTCGTCCGGATCCTCGTACACGTAGACCAGCCCGTCGCGGACGCCGATCGGCCGCGCCCCCTGAGGGCGGGTGCCGGTCCGCCACCCGGTACGGCCGGTGGCCGCGTCGATCCTGACGGCCGTGAACCCCGTACCGCCGCAGAACAGGGCGCTCCCCTCCGCCACGCAGCCGGGGTCGTCGTAGTCGAGAGGGACGCCCCGCACGTCGTACCGCAGCTTCGTGCGCCACGGCCGCCAGCCGTCGGGCAGGGACGCGGCACGGGCGCCGGCGGTCCCGGAGCCGGCGGGAGCGTCCGGGGCGGAGACGAGGACACCCACCCCGGCACAGAGTCCCGTGAGGGCCAGCACCGCGGCGAGAGCGGTGAGCAGCATCCGGCCCCGTCGGCTCCGCCCGGGGCCGGTACCGGCCCCGGGCGGAGGCGCGGCGCTCGCCGAGGGGGTGGCCGGGGCCCCGGAAGCGGTGCCGGACTCCGGCAGCGCCCGGAGCATGCGGTGGATGTCCGTCAGGTCCGGCCGGGCGGCCGGGTCCTTGTCCAGGCAGCCCCGGACGACGTCCAGGAACGCTTCGGGCACCCCGCCCAGGTCCGGGGTGCCGTGCACCACCTGATAGCCGGTTATGTACGGGCTGTCGGCGTCGAACGGTCCCGTACCGACGGCCGCGAACACCAGCAGCGACCCGAGCGAGAACACGTCCGAGGCCGGCGTGACGTCACGGGGAGCGGCCAGTTGTTCCGGCGACATGAAGGGCGGAGTGCCGATCATCCGCCCGGTCGTGGTGAGACTCTGGTTGTCGGCGGCCCGCGATATGCCGAAGTCGATGACGCGCGGCCCGTCCTCGGTCATCAGGACGTTGCGCGGTTTGAGGTCCCGGTGCACCAGGCCCGCCCGATGGATGTCGCGCAGCGCCTCGGTGAGCCCCAGCCCGAGCGCGCGCAGTTCTCCCGGGCCCAGCGGCCCTTCCTTCTCGACGACTTCGGCGAGGTTGGCCCCCGGCACGTAGAGCGTCGCCATCCACGGCCGTTCGGCGTCCGGGTCTGCGTCCACGACCGGCGCCGTGAAGGCGCCGCTCACTCTGCGCGCCGCCGCGATCTCCTGCCGGAATCGGGTCCGGAACTCCTCCTCCTCGGCATACGAGCCGCGCACCAGCTTGACCGCGACCTGCCGTCCCGAGGCGGAGACCCCCAGATAGACGACTCCCATGCCGCCCGCCCCGAGCCGGCCGAGAAGGGTGTACCCGCCTATGGACTCCGGGTCCCCGGTGCTCAGGGGCGTCATCGCCGATCGTCCTTCCCAGCTCCCGTCTGCCTCACGGGGATCAGAGTAGGGCCTGCCGCACGGGAGACGGAGCCGTTCGCCACCGTGCCGCGTCCCGTCCGGCGTTCCAGGAAGCTCGCGTTTGCGCAGTTCAGGGGCGGTGTGAGCGTTCCAGCTTCCCTGACCTGCGGTGAGTCGTGGCGGATGGGACGACATCCGGCACAGGCTGTGGCCGTCCGAGCACGTCAACTCCCGGATATCCACGGAAAGCAGCCCACTCATGCGTATCGCCACCCGTATCGCCTCCCGCGCCGCCGCCTCCTCCCTGGTCGTGGCCGCCGCCCTCGCGCTCGTCGGCCTCCAGGCCACCGAGCAGACCGCCTCGGCCGCCACCGCCGAGAAGGCCGCCCCGGTCGTCACCTGCACCACGGCGAACACCAAGCTGACCGTCACCGAGGTGTCCCGCCCGATCAACCACCTGCTGCTCAGGGCCACCAACACCGGCACCAAGCCCTGCTACGCCTACATCGCCCCCTTCCTGCGAGCCGGCGCCGACGCCCAGGCACCGCTCGCCTGGGCCGAGGAGACCACTCCGCAGGCCGTGGTGACGCTCGAGCCCGGCAAGTCCGCGTACGCGGGCATCACGACGTCCTCCCCCGAGGGCGAGGGCGGCGCCAAGGAGAAGACCCTGGGCGTGTTCTTCACGGACCGCAACGGCGGGGCGGCCGGCAAGGAGAAGACCCTGACGCTGCCGGGCGGCGGTGTCTTCTTCAACAGCGCGGCCACCGTGACCTACTGGCAGGACAACGCCGAGGATGCCCTTGCCTGGTGAACCATCGGGTGAGCCGTAGGGGGGCGCCGGTGCGCGCCGGAGCACTCCGGGTGGACGCGTGTGCAGCGTCCTGCCGCACGCGCCGCCGCGCCGGGTCTCAAGTCCGCGCCGCGGGCGGCCGATGGATCCCGCACACCGGACGCCTGCCTCCACGCGGCCGCGCGGACCGGCGTCCCGCCCGGCGACTGCCTGGACGCCGAGGACTCCCCGCACGGCATCGGCCCGCGGCGGCCGCCGCGGGCCTGCGGGGCTCACCATCCCCCGCGCCGGGCCGGTCCGCGGACGGCGGCCTGAACGGCGTAGTCCAGCATCGTCGCCACAGCCCGGAGGCCGGTGACGGTGTCCTGTCCGGTGCCGGCGGTCACGGCAGCGCCCAGAACGCGCAGTGGTGGCGGGTCGCGGTGGGTGCCGGACCGGTGTGGGCGGGGGCCAGGGACTGTACCGCGCCGGGCTGCCAGGACGGCGGGGCCGCGGCCGGCGGGGAGACGTCGTTCGGGTCGCCCGTGCGCGCGAAGCCGGACCAGTAGTCGATCATCAGGTCGGCCAGGCGGTGCTGGGCCGGGGTCATGGTCCGGGGACGGCCGCCCAGGTCGAACAGGTAAGGGAGTTCGCTCGCGTGCGGTGCGCCGAGCGGGAACGGCGGTGTGCCCGGGGTGAGCGGGGGAGCGTGCTCGTCCGCGAACTCGTACCGCCACACCGGGACATGGCCGGCGAGCAGGGTGGCGGTGCGCAGGGTGGGGCAGGCGAAGTTGCTGTCGCCGATGACCGCTCCGAACACCGGGCCGCCGTCGGATCCGGTGACCGGGTAGGTGCGGACGATCGCCGCCGTCCGCGCCGGATCGGGGAAGAAGGCGGCCACGGTGCCGGGCCAGGTCTCCGGGGTGACGGGGTTGCCGGCCTGGATGATTCCGGCGGCCCAGCCGTTGCCCTCGTCGTGGTTGCTGCCGATCAGCACCGGCACCCGGTTCAACCGTCCTCGCGCCAGGGCCGCACCGGGGTCGTCGGGCAGCAGCGGTGTTCCGTAGGCGGGTTGCTGGTCGGTGTCCTGCGCGGCGAGCAGCCGGGAGACGCTCACGTGCCGCAGGCAGGCCGGCGCGGAGCGGGCGGCCGCGCAGCCCACCTCGGCCGCCAGCCGTGCCCCGGCCGCCCGCACCGTGGACAGGGGGGCCGCGGAGGGTGCGAAGGGGCGCTCCGGCCGGCCGGTGCAGGGCCCGCTCTGGATGATCGCGCGGTCGAACAGGCCCGCGGCCGAGGGCGAGGCGAGCTGGGCGCAGACGCTGAAGCCGCCGGCCGACTCACCGGCCAGGGTGACGTTGCGGTCGTCACCGCCGAACGCGCGGATGTTCCCCCGCACCCAGCGCAACGCGGCCTGCTGGTCGGCGAGTCCGAAGGTGCCGGAGCCGGGCAGTCCGCTGTGGCCGAGGAAGCCCAGGGCGCCCAGGCGGTAGTTGACGGTGACCACCACGGCGTCGCCGCGCACCGCCAGCCGGTGGGCGTCGTAGGAACTGCCCGCCCCGGTGGTGAACCCTCCGCCGTGCAGCCACACGATCACGGGTTTCGGCGTCCGGGGCGAGGTGCCCGCGGGCGCGGTCACGTTCAGGTGGAGGCAGTCCTCGTCCGTGCTGCCGCCGGGTACCTCGCCGGCCTGCTGCGGGCAGGCACTGCCGGGCCGGGTCGCGTCCCGTACACCCGTCCAGGGGGACGCCGGCCGGGGCGGGGCCCAGCGCAGGTCGCCGACGGGGGCGGCCGCGTAGGGGATGCCCTGGAAGGTGCGGTAGCCGTCCTCGGCGCTGCCGCGCAGGGCGCCGTCGCGGGTCTGTACGACGGGCGCGGGTGGCGCCGCCGGCAGCGCGGCCCGTGCGGGCGCCGCGGTCCAGACCGCGGCCAGGCACGCCAGGGCCGCGGTCAGTGCTCGTACCGTCATTGGTTTTCCCATCGTTTCCCCCGTCACGGTGCGGTCCTTCCCTGGTCGTGGTTCAGCCGCCGCCCATGCCTCCCTGCGCGGCGATCACGGTGGTGCGGAGTCCGCGTACGGCCTTCTCCAGACCCGGCGCGAGCGAGCCGAGCCGGCCGGCGAGGGCGTCGACGCGGGCCCGGTGGACGCGGGCCTCCCGGCGCGGGGCGACGGACGGGACCCCGCCCGCCGCGCACAGCGCCACGAGGGCGGCGTCGGCGAGACCGGCCTCGGTGACCGGGCCGCCGCCGCGCAGGACGGCCGAGACCCGGCCGGTGAGCGCCTGGACGGCTGCCGGGTCCGCCACGGTCACCCGGCGGGTGGAGAACGGCCCCCTGCGCTCGTCGAGCGTGACCCGGCCGTCCGCGGCGAGCCGGTCCTCCACGGCCCGCAGCGTCGATCCGCGATGCCGCCGGACCAGGGCCCCCCAGCCGTGCGGGGCGTCGGCGGCCTCCCGCAGGACCGCGTCCAGCACCGGGTCCCCGGCCGGTCCGGCCGCGGCCACCCGGACGGCGCCGTCGTCGCCCTGTACGACGTGCCCGCGCAGGGCGAGCTCGACGAGTACGGCGGCCCGGATCAGGAACCCCGTCCGGCGGCGGTCGAAAGGGCCCCGGGCCGAGCCGTCGTGGGCGAGCAGATACATCCGGTAGGGCAGCGCGTCGGTCATACCACCGACGCTAGGCCCGTCCCGGCCGTCGCTGATCGGCCCCGGGGAGGGACTCGCACTGGGCGGCAGGGTGGAGTGATCGCCGGGCTCCTCCTCAGGGATGACGTCAGGGGCGGCGCGGCCGGACCAGTCCGCAGTCGTAGGCCGCGACGACGGCCTGGACCCGGTCCCGCAGCCCCAGCTTGCGCAGGACCGCGGAGACGTGGTTCTTGACGGTGGCCTCCGACAGGTCCAGCTCCCGGGCGATCTCGGCGTTGGACAGCGCCTGCCCGACCAGCGTGAGCACCTCGGTCTCCCGCTGCGACAGGCTCTCCAGCCCCTCGGGCGGGCGTACGCGGGGCGCGGTGCGCAGCAGCCGGTCGAGCATGCGGCGGGTGACGCTCGGCGCGAGCGGCAGGTCGCCGCGTGCCGTGCCCCTGACGGCGTCGACCAGTTCGGTGGGCCGGATGTCCTTGAGCAGGAATCCGCAGGCTCCGGCCCGCAGCGCGGCCAGGACGTGTTCGTCGAGATCCCACGTGGTCAGTACGAGAACCCGGGCGCTGCCGCCGTCGGCCACGATCTGCCGGGTCGCCTCGATGCCGTCCAGGACCGGCATCCGGACGTCCATCAGCACCACGTCCGGCCGCGTCCGGCGCACCAGCCGGACCGCCTCGCCGCCGTCGGCCGCCTCGCCGACGACCTCGAGGTCGTCCCGGGCGTCGATGATCATACGGAAGCCCGTGCGGACCAGGGCCTGGTCGTCGGCCACCACGACACGGATCGTCACGACGAGCCCCCCACGGCCGGTCCCGCGCCACCGGTGGGCAGTGTCGCGCGCACGCTCCATCCGCCGCCGTCGAGCGGACCGGCCCGAAGGCTGCCGCCCAGCAGCGCCGCGCGTTCCCGCATGCCCGTCAGGCCGTTCCCCGAACCCGCCGGCACGGCCGCCCGCGTCCGCGCCGTCGGCCGGCCGTTGTCGGCCACCTCGATGTCCAGCGCCGCCGCGCCGAGGTGTACCGACACCCGCACCTCGTCGGCGTCGGCGGCATGGCGCAGGACGTTGGTGAGCGCCTCCTGGACGATCCGGTACGCCGTGAGATCCACGGCCGCCGGCGGCCCGCTCCCCGCGGGAACCTCCCCGGGACCGTCGCGCCGTACGACCACCGACAGACCGGCCGCGCGCACCGCGTCCGCCAGTTCGTCGAGGCGGCCCAGCCCCACCGGCCCCCGGCCGGGCCCGCCCTCCTGCGCGTCGTCCCGGAACGCCCTGAGCAGCCACCGCAGTTCGGTCAGCGCCGAGCGGCCCACGGCCTCGATGTCCCGCAGCGCCTGCCGGGCCTGTTCGGGACGGGCCGCGAACCCGTCCTCGGCGGCGCTCGCCTGGATCACCATCACGGACACCGTGTGCGCGACCACATCGTGCACGTCGCGGGCGATGCGGGCCCGTTCCTCCGCCACCGCCCGCCGCGTCTCGGCCGCCGCCCTGGCCCGCCGCGTCCGGTACAGCTCACCGGCCGTCCAGGCCAGGGCCACGGCCAGCAGATAGAGCGGCACACCGAGCCGGTCGCCGGCCAGGAGCGCCAGCGGCGCCGGCGCGCACATCGCCGTCCCGCCCCACCGGGAGATCCGCCCGGGCCGGGTCGCCACCAGCACGCACAGCGCGATCTGCGCGGCGAGCAACGCGCCCGTCAGGCTCACCGCGGGAGACAGCGCCCATAGCGCGAGCCCCGTCACCATCGTCACGGCGAGCACGGTGGCCGGGCTGCGCAGGACCCGCGACAAGGCACAGACCTGGACCACGACCAGGGCCGCCGCCACCCACGGCCGCCCGGCCGAACCGGTCCCCACCTCCAGCGCCACCGCCGAGCCGAGCACACTCGTCACCAGCACCCCCGACCCGTACCACAGCAGACGCCGTCCCGGTTCCAGACTCACGTGCCCCACCGTAGCGACAGCGGCCGCAGAGCGGCGCTGACCTGCGGGGAACAGGCGAAATGGTGTGATCCCGGATCGCCGGGGCAGACGCGGCTCATCATGAGCACCCTCCATCGGAGCACCGCGGACGAGGCCACCCGGTACAGATCTGACGCGCGAGCGGCGCCGCCGCTCGCGCCCTCCGCGGCCGGACGGGGCGCAGCGGAGGGAGCCGGCCGACGGGGCTTCTCGTCGGCGCTGCACGGCGGCGGGCGGGTCGCGGGGATCGACGGACTGCGGACCGTCGCGGTGGTGCTGGTGATCGTGTATCACGTGCGGCCGGACCTGGTGCCCGGCGGCTCGGTGGGCGTGGACGTGTTCTTCACCATCAGCGGCTTCGTCATCACCCGGCTGCTCGTCGCCGAGTACGCCCGCACCGGCCGGATCGGGCTGTGGGCGTTCTACCGGCGGCGGTGGCTGCGGCTGATGCCGGCCCTGCTGGTGATGTGCGCGCTCACCGCCCTGCTGTCCCTGGCCCTCCCGCTGCCGCTGTTCCGCGGCACGTGGGTGGCGGCGGTGCTGGCCGCGGGTTCGGTGGTCAATCTCGTACGGGCCGGGGCGTCGGCGACCTCGCCGGACCTCACCGCGCCGCTCGGCCACACCTGGTCCCTGGGGGTGGAGGAGCAGTTCTATCTGGCCTGGCCGCTGCTGGTGCTGGCGCTGCTCCGGCGCTCGACGCCACGTGCGGTGCTCGGCCGGGTCACGGCGCTGTGCGTGCTGCCGGTGCTGTGGCGGACGGCCCTGTGGGATCCCGCGGCGGTGCACCGCATCTACAACGGCCCCGACACCCGCGCCGACCAGCTCCTCGTCGGCGCCCTGCTGGCCCTCGTGCTGGCCCGGCTCCGCGCCGACGACCCCCGCCTGGCGCTGCTGCGCCGATGGGCCGGACGGCTCTGCCGGCCCGCGGCCGTGCTGCTGGTGCTGATCGCCTGGCGGATCCCGATCACCGAGACGAACGGGTGGAGCCCGGTCTGGTACACGGCCGGATTCCTGGTCGCGGCCGTGCTGTCCGCCACTGTGGTGGCCGCACTGCAGCTGTGCCCGCGGTCGTGGCTCTCCCGCCTGCTGTCGCTGTCCGCGCCCGCGTGGGTCGGGCGCAACCTCAGCTACGGGATGTACTTGTGGCACTACCCCGTCATCCGGCTGCTCCACGACCTCGGTGTGCGCGGCGGTCCGCTGGTCCCCGTCGGCCTCCTGGCCACCCTCGTCGCGGCCCTCGCCTCGTACGCCCTGCTGGAACGCCCTCTGCTGCGCCACGGCCGGAGCCGGGTGCGCCGGCCGGAGCCGGTCGGCGTGGCGGCAGCCGCCTCCGCCCCGTGACCGGCACACCGCCGGACGTCCCCTCGCCCGTCAGACCTTGCGCCAGCGCGCGTTGGCCCAGGAGAAGACCCCGAAGGCCATGAGGCCGACCGCTATCAGCGCCAGCAGCCAGGGGCCCGCGGGGGTGCCGGCGAACGTCCGCAGGGTGTCGTCCGTCCCCTTGGCCCTGCCGGGCTGGTGCTGGACGGCCGCGGCGATGGCGAAGCCGCCCGCGGTGGCGAACACGACGCCCCGGGCCGTACCGCCGAACACACCGAAGAAGGAGACGACCTTACGTACCCTCTCGGACATCTCGGACATCTTGAGATGCTTCTCGAACTTGCGCATGACCGCCCGGACGGCGATCCAGACGCCCGCGGCGGTCACCGCCGCACCCGCGACGCCGACGATCCACTGCCCGCCCGGCCAGTCCAGCGCCTTCGCCGTGACGTCCTGGGAGTTGCGGTCGGAACTCCCGCTGCCGCTGCTCTTGTCCCCGGCCGCGTACGAGAGCACGGAGTAGGTGACGAATCCGTAGAAGACGCAACGGCCTGCGGCCATCGCCCTCTTGCCCGGCTTGTCGCCGTCGGGGCCCGCCTGCCCGAAGGCGGCCTCGGACAGCCGCCACAGGGCCATCCCGGCCAGGGCGATGCCGAGCAGCCACAGCAGCACGGTGCCGAAGGGCTTCTGGGCGATCTCGGCGATCGCGCCGCCCCGGTCTGCCTGCTCGCCCCCGCCGGAGAAGGCGATCCTCAAGGAGAGCACGCCGATCAGCGCGTAGATGACCCCGCGGGCCGCGAAGCCCGCCCGGGCCGCCACCGCGACCGCTCTGCTGTTCGCCGCTCGTCGGGCCCGAGCGCGTCCGTCTGCCGTTGCCGATCCAGTAGCCATGCCCTACCGGTTGCCCCCGAAGGACAGGGCCATCCCGGGGCACGGGACGCCGGTTCGGGTTCCGGCCTTCGCGCATGGCTCCCGCCAACCGGGCAATCCGCCAGGTGTGACACGCGTCGGAATCATCGTCCTGATCCTGGTGGCGGCCGTCGCGGCGGTGGCCGCGGCGGCCGGCCTCTCGCCCTACTGGTGGTTCGCGGCCGTCCCGCTCGCCTGCGTGGGCGCTGTCGGCGTCCGGGACCTGGTGCAGCGCCGCCACACGGTGCTGCGCAACTATCCGGTCCTCGGCCACGCCCGGTTCCTCCTGGAGCGCGTCCGCCCGGAGCTGCAGCAGTACTTCATCGAGCGGAACTACGACGGGCGCCCCTTCGACCGGGACGTGCGCAGCATCGTCTACGAGCGGGCCAAGGGCACCGACGCCGAGGAGCCCTACGGCACCGAACGGGACGTGTACCGGCCCGGTCACGAGTTCCTGGTCCCCTCGATGGCGCCGTGCCCGGTACCGGAGGCCCCGCCGCGGGTGCGGATCGGCGGACCGGACTGCGGCCGTCCCTACGACATGGCGCTGCTGAACGTCTCGGCGATGAGCTTCGGCTCGCTCTCCGCCAACGCGGTCCTCGCGCTGAACGGGGGTGCCGCGGCCGGGGGTTTCGCCCAGGACACCGGCGAGGGCGGACTCTCCGAGTACCACCTCCGTCCGGGCGGCGACCTCGTCTGGGAGATCGGCACCGGGTACTTCGGCTGCCGTACCGACAAGGGCGGGTTCGACGCGGCCGAGTTCACCGGGAAGGCCGCCCACGATCACGTCAAGTGCGTGTCCCTTAAGCTGTCGCAGGGTGCCAAGCCCGGCATCGGCGGCGTCCTGCCGGGTGCCAAGGTGAACGCCGAGATCGCCCGGGTCCGGGACGTGCCCGAGGGCCGGACCGTGGTCTCCCCGCCGTACCACCAGGTGTTCTCCACCCCGCGCGAACTCGTGCTCTTCATCGCCCGCATGCGCGAGCTGGCCGGGGGCAAGCCCGCCGGGCTGAAACTGTGCGTGGGCTCGCGCCGGCAGTTCCTGGCCGTGTGCAAGGCCATGCTGGAGGAGGGCACGGCACCGGATTTCATCGTGGTGGACGGCGCCGAGGGCGGGACCGGGGCGGCGCCGCTGGAGTTCGCCGACCATGTGGGCACCCCGCTCACCGAGGGCCTGCACACCGTGCACAACGCCCTGGTGGGCACGGGGCTGCGCGACCGGATCAGGATCGGCGCGAGCGGCAAGATCGCCACCGGCAGCGACCTGGTCAAACGCATGGTCCAGGGCGCCGACTACGGAAATTCCGCGCGGGCGATGATGTTCGCCGTCGGCTGCATCCAGGCACAGAGGTGCCATACGAACACCTGCCCCACCGGCGTCACGACCCAGGACCCCCGCCGGGCCCGCGCCCTCGACGTCCCCGACAAGACGGCACGCGTCCAGCGCTTCCAGGAGGCCACCGTGGCCGCCGCCTTGCAGATCATGGCGTCCATGGGGGTCACCGATCCCGGGCAGTTGGCCCCGCACATGCTCCGCCGGCGGGTGGACCCCGGCACCGAGCGCTCCTTCGCGGAGCTGTACGAGTGGCTCGCGCCGGGGCAGCTGCTCGACGGCCCGCCGGCCTCCTGGGCCGCCGACTGGGCGGCCGCCGATCCCGACCGTTTCACCGTCTGAGGACCGGGCCGTTCCAACCGGGTTCGCCACCGAGGCATGCCGGTCGGAACCCGGGGTAGGCGCGGGCTTGCCGGGCGACGGACCCGGCGAGGACGATGGTGATCGACCGGGAGGGCCCATCATGCCGACGACGACCGTTGAGACCGCCCAGCAGACGGCGGACGTTCCCGCGATAGCGGACCCGTCCAAGGTCGCGCCGAAGGACGCACGGGCGCTGTCGAAGCTGTTCTTCGACCGGCTGGCGGTGCTGGAGGAGGGCACGCCCGAATACAGCTGCGCCCGCAGCACGCTGATCGAGATGAACATGTCCCTGGTGCGCTTCGCGGCCGGCCGCTTCCGCAGCCGCGGGGCGGAGGAGATGGAGGACATCGTCCAGGTCGGCATGATCGGCCTGATCAAGGCGATCGACCGCTTCGAGATCTCCCGCGAGGTCGAGTTCACCTCCTTCGCCGTGCCGTACATCGTCGGCGAGATCAAGCGCTTCTTCCGCGACACCACCTGGGCGGTGCACGTCCCGCGCCGGCTCCAGGAGGCCCGTGTCCAGCTCGCCCGCGCCACCGAGGAACTCCGCAGCCGCCTGGACCGCACTCCCACGGTCAGGGAACTCTCGGAGCTGATGAGCCTGCCCGAGGACGAGGTGCGCGAGGCCCGGCTGGCCGCCAACGGCTACAACTCCTCCTCCCTGGACGCCGCGATCAGCGGCGGCGAGGACGGCGAAAGCGCGCTGCAGGACTTCATCGGCGCCGAGGACACCGGGCTGGAACTGGTCGAGGACTTCCACACCCTGGCCCCGTTGATCGCCGAACTCGACGAGCGTGAGCGGCAGATCATCCACATGCGGTTCATGGAGGAGCTCACCCAGGCCCAGATCGGCGAGCGTCTGGGCATCTCCCAGATGCACGTCTCCCGGCTCCTGTCCCGTACCCTCGCCCGCCTGCGCGAAGGCATGCTCAGCTGAGGACTCGCGGGTGGGAACTCCCCGGCCGTGAGCTCCCGCCCGCGAGCTCACGAGGTGGCCGGCCGGCGCAGTCGGAGGTGCGCGACGACCTGTTTGCCGGCGCCCTGTACGACGGTGTGCAGTCCGCCGCACAGCCGGACGACCAGGTGCAGGCCGTGCCCGCCGACCCGGCACGCGTCGTGGGCGTGCAGTTCGGGTGGGTGCGGGGAACCGTCGCGCACCGCGATGCGCAGCACGCCGGCGCCGGGTGACACCTCCAGCGCCAGACCGCCCGGGCCGGGCGCGTGGCGCAGCGCGTTGGTGACCAGTTCACTGACGATGAGCTGGGCGTCCTGACTCGGCCGGTGGGCAGGGTGGTGGCCGGCGCGGGCCAGCAGCGCGCGCACGGCCGCCCGGGCGTCGGCGACCGACGCGTCCGTCGTCTCCCAGGCGGTGCTGTACCGCAGGGGCGCCGCGGGTTCCTGTTCGTCCGATGCCCGGTTCTTCAGCGGGGTGACCATAGAACTCTTCCCGTGGGTCGTCCTTGTCTTTCCGGTTCTTCGGCCTTTCGGTTCTTCGGTTCTTCGGCTCTTCGTTTACCCGTACTCGCCCCTTTCATGAGCGACCCGGCAAATCGACTTTCCCCGGCCATTCCGCCCGCCGATTCAGTGGCCGCCCCTTCCCGCGCTTTCTCTTCACAAACAAGGAAGTGATGGTGAGTAGCGGTGAAATAGCGGGGCACTCGGAGCGGCAAGGAGGTCGTTAATCATGGTTCCCTTGCTTCTTGTTCTGCTTCTCGCAGTGATCCTTTTCGGCGCCGGGTTCGCCGTCAAGATCCTGTGGTGGGTGGCCATAGCCGTGCTGGTGCTGTGGCTGCTCGGATTCGTGATGCGTTCCACGAACGCCGGAGGTGGCCGCGGACGCTGGTACCGATGGTGACCTGAATCCACACCCACCCCCGCGCAGGGGCCGGCCGTCACGACGGCCGGCCCCTGCGGTCGTGTGCGCCGAGGACGGCAGCCGGCCGGCCGAGTCCCTCGGGGCCGTCCAACCGCGGTGCGTGGTGGGCCGGTTCGCCGCGCGCTCGTAGGTGACCGTGGGTTCGCGCCGGGCCTGGCGGCGAGCCTGGCACGGCTGCCCGTCCAGACGGTCCTGCGGGTGAGTTCGATGCCGGCCTTGCTGCCGGCCGTGTTCCTCGCGATCAGCCTGGAACCGCTCCTCGTGCGGTTCACGCGCCGGGGCCTCAGGCGCGGCCGGCCGTCGCGATCGCGCCGACGGGGTTCGTCGTGGTGCCCGGCGGTTTCCTGGCACTGGTCGTCCCGCCGGTGGCCAAGGAGGTCTCCGCGCCGGTCGACGCCGTACCGGGCCGGCTGCAGCAGGTCCACGACCGTCAGCCGACGGTCGGGCGTCTGGAGACCATGAACCGGACAGGCAGGTTCATGCTCGGCAGCCTCGCCGCCTCGGGATCGCCGGGCCGGCCACCTTCGACTGGTGCGTGGCCACCGGCGTCCCGTACGCCGCCGCGCCGGGGATCCTCACGGCCCTGACGGACATGATCCCGATCGTGGGCTCCACCCCGGCCGGCATCGTCGTCAGCCTCGTCGCCCTGTCCGTGCCCCTGCCCGTCGCGATCGCGACGGGCGTGTTCCACGTCACCTTCCGGGGCGCGGAGGACTACCTCATCGTGCCGCGGGCGTTGCAGTTCACCGTCGACGTCCATCCGCTGGTCACCGTCGTCGCCGTACTGGTCGGCGGCGCACTCCTGGGCACCATCGGCGCCCTCGTACCCATCCCGGCCGCCGTCGCCGTCGGCCTGGTCCCGGACGAGTACGTGTTCCCCAGGAAGGAACGGGCAGGACGCCCGAATGTGACGACCGGTTCGACCTCTCCGAGGGAGGACACCGGGCCCCGACGAAGAAACAAATGCCCATGATCTATGACGTCGGTCACAGGGCTTCACGAATCTACCGGCACGCTTAGTAGATATGACGTGGCGGACATCTAGGCATTTGTCCGTCTTGGCCCGGATGTAATCCCGGGCACGCGTCCCGGCTTCCCCGCTCGGCGGTCCGCACGCCCACTGCCGCACGCCGTAAGGCTTCTGACGTCGCGACAGCTCCTCCTCCCGCCGCCATGTGCGGACCGGAGACCCGGACACCGCCCCGGCGAGGTCCCGGGACCTACGAGGCTGCGTAGTGGTGGGGACCCTTTGCGCTCCCTGTAAAGCGGTCCTAAGAATGTCGACCCACAGGACGTCGCCGCAGTTCGGTACCGGTAGGCGCGCAGAGTCGACGGCGCACCGGGCGCTCGGCGTCACCGAGTGAGTAGGAGCCCCCCACATGAAGTCGTCCCGAACGTCCGCGAGACTCCTCGCTCTCGCTCTCGGCCTGGCCTCCAGTGCGCTGGGCGCAGCAGTGCCGGCGAGCGCCCAGACGGCCGCCACCCCGTCCGCCCCCGCCGGCACCTCCAAGGCGCGGTACGACGGGTCGACCAAGGAGGACGCGAACAACAAGGCGTTCTTCGAGGCCGTGCTCAAGTCCGTCGCCGAGAAGAGTGCCGCCCAGCCCGCCGGGCAGGCGGTGACCGTCTACTACGACGCCTCCCACGCACCGAGCTTCGCGTCGCAGATATCGAGCGCTGCCTCGATATGGAACAGCTCCGAGTCCAACGTCAAACTCCAGGCGGCGTCGAGCGGTGCCGACTTCTCCTACTACGAGGGCAACGACTCACGCGGCTCCTACGCCTCCACCAACGGCCACGGAAGCGGCTACATCTTCCTCGACTACTCCCAGACCCGGCAGAACGACTCGGTCCGCGTCGTCACCCACGAGACCGGACACGTGCTGGGCCTGCCGGACGACTACAGCGGCCCGTGCAGCGAGCTGATGTCGGGCGGCGGCCCCGGCCCGTCCTGCACCAACCGGACCCCGGACGCCACCGAGCGCGCCCGCGTCGACCAGCTGTGGGCCAACGGAGCCGCACAGGCCCCGGGCTCGTCGAACCAGCCCGCTCAGCAACCGACCACCACCCCGCCGGTATGGACCGTGCCGCCGGGCCGGGGCCAGCTCCCGGGACGTGTGCCGCAGACCACACCCTGGGGCTGATCGCCGAGCCGGGTCACCGCCTTCACGTCCGGACCGGAGGCCCTCCTCGTCCGTGATGCGGTGACCTGGCGGCCCCGCACGGCGAGGAGGGCGGCGAACGGGCCGGCGGAACCTGCCGCCTACGTGCGCAGCAGCCGTTGGGTGAGCTCCCGGTACTGCCGCAGCGCGATCCGGTGTTCGGCGGAGTCCGCTTCGGGATCCTGGTCCTGCCAGCCGGCGCGGAGGACCTGCCGCGCCTCCGCCAGGGCCTTCGCCAGCTGGGCGGCGGCTTCGTCGAAGGCGCTTTCGGCCTCCTCCAGAGCCTCGCGCGGGGTGTCCGCGAAGGTGTTGACGGCATGCCCGAGGCGGCGCACGATCTCGTCCCGCTCCTCCGGCGGGAGCAGCGGCTCCGGTCCCGAGGCGCGATGTCCGCCCGAGCCCGGAGGCCGGTCAGCGGGCTGCTGGGCGCGTGTCTGGTCGTACATCGTGATGTGTACCGCTTCCGTTTGCGAGGGGATCACCGCCCGGAGGCGCCCCGCGCCTTCCCGACGGCCTGTCACAGACTCCCGAGCCCCGGCCCACGCCGCCCTTCAGAGCCCGTGGCCGTCCCGCCAGTCAACGTCCGGCGGCGACGGGTGTCAACGCGACGGCTTCCCGGGCGCGTCGGAGCGGCGCCGCCGACGCCCGAATCCGGACACCGCACCGACCGGGGCCCCCGCATGCCCCCCTCGCGCTCACGCGGAAGGGCCCGCGGTCCAGGTGATGTGCGGGGGCTCGACGCGTGCGCACAGGGGGCCGCCGGCGGCGTCGGTCAGGCCGAGACGCCCGACCAGCAGGCCGTGGTGCGCGGCGGCGGCGAGTACGTCGGCGGGGACGGCGTCGAGCATGAGCTTGGCACGGCGGAACATGGTGAAGACACCCGAGTCGTCGAGCGTGCACCAGGACAGGTAGATGAACCGGCGGCCGAGGCGGTGCTGCACGTACGGGCCCGTCACATCGACGCCGTCGGGTGTGACGGCCGCGGCGCACTCCAGGGTCCACGTCACGGACGCGGCGTCGCCCGGATGCGGTTCGAGGAGCTCGCCCGGACGGTCACGGCGTTGCACGGCGACATGGACGTCGGCGAACACCGGGCCCTCGCCGCCCGCGGGAGCCGGGCGGACGCGGCCGGGCAGGTCGACGGCCTCGATACGGATACGCATGACCACCATCATCCGCGAAGCCCGGCCCGGGAGTCCGCCCGCGGCTTCGGTGTCCGGGCTCCGGTGAAGAGGTCCTCGTCACGCAGCGTCCACGACGGGCCGCCGCACCGGCCGTTGACGGCCCCCGCTCTCGGCGCCGCGAACTCGTCGCCCTTCGCCAGGGCGACTTCCATGACCCGGGACACGCAGGGCAGCCGAACCACCGCATTGCGCCGGCCAGCCTCGAACCTGCCCGGGAGACTCTGGGCCGCCGGATCAGAACGGGCCGTGGAGAGTGCCCAGTCTGTCGGTCAGGCGAAGGTTCTCGGAGTAGTCGACGGGGCACGCGATCACGGAGACCGAGTTGTCGTCGAGGGCGCGGCGCAGAACGGGCAGCAGCTGGCCGGCGGTCTCGATCGCATAGCCGCGTGCGCCGAAGCTTTCGGCGTAGGCGACCAGGTCCGGGTTGGTGAACCGAGTGTGGCTGTGGCGGCCGAGTTCGAGTTCCATCTTCCAGGTGATCAGGCCGTATTCCTCGTCCACCAGGACCAGGACGACCAGCGGGACGCGTTCACGGACGGCCGTCTCGAGTTCCTGGGAGTTCATCAGGAACGAGCCGTCGCCCATCATCGCCAGGACCCGCCGGTCCGGCCGGGCCAGCTTGGCGGCGATGGCCCCCGGCAGTGCGAACCCCATGGTGGACAGGCCGTTGGAGACCAGGCAGGTGTCCGGTTCGTAGGTGGGGTAGAGACGGGACATCCACATCTTCCCGGCACCGGTGTCGGCGAGCACGATGTCGTGGCGGTCCAGCGCGGTGCGCACATCGCTCACGACGCGCTGCGGCACCAGGGGGAACGCGTCGTTGTCACGTCCGTACTGCAGTTCCTCGTCGAGCAGGGTACGGATCTTCTCGCTGCTTCCCGACTCGTAGGTGAGTCCCTCGGGCAGTGCTGCCCCGAGCGCGTCCAGCGCCTGTGAGAGGTCACTCTGGACACCCACGGCGACCGGGTAGTGGGTGTCCACCTCGGCGGGGAAGCGGTGGATGTGAATGATCCGCTTGTCGCCGTTCGGGTTGATCTTGACCGGGTCGAACTCCTGGATCTCGTAGCCCACGCAGAGCAGCACATCGGCCGCGTCGAAGCCGAAGTTGCCGTAGTCGTGGCGCATGAAGCCGACCGCGCCGAGAGCGTTGGGGTGGTCGTCGGGAAAGACGCCCTTGCCGTGGAAGGTGGTCGCGACCGGGATGTCCAGCCGTTCGGCGAACCGCACCAGGGCGGCCGAGGCCCCGGCCCGGGCGGCGCCATGGCCTGCCAGTACGACGGGGTGCCGTGCAGCGGCGAGCACCTCGACCGCCCGCGCGATCTGGGAGGCAGACGGAGCATCGGCACGCACCGTGTCGACCTGCAGGGGGGCCAGCGGCTCAGCGGGACGCCCCGCTTCGATGTCCTCCGGCACGGCCAGGAACACGGCACCGGGGCGCTCGCTCTGTGCGGTCTTGAACGCCTTGCGGGTCATCTCCGGCACCGCGTCCGGACACGCGACCTGGGCCGCCCACTGGGTGACGGGGGCGAACATCGACACCAGATCGATGACCTGGTGCGACTCCTTGTGGGTACGGCGCAGGGAGCCTTGTGCGGCCAGGGCCACCATCGGGGCGCTGTTGGTCATGGCATCTGCCGTGCCGAGCAGCAGATTGATCGCGCCGGGCCCCAGCGTCGCCGAGCACACGCCGGCCCGGCCGGTCAGCCGTCCGTAGATCTCCGCCATGAACGAGGCGGCCTGTTCGTGGCGCACCAGGACGTACCGGATCCCGGAGTCCTTCAGCGCGTCGACGAAACGGATGTTCTCCTCACCCGGGATGCCGAAGACGTACTCCACGCCCTCGGCCCGCAGACAACGCACCAACAGGTGCGCGACGTCATCGACTGCTTCGGTGTCCCGTGACCCGGTCGCGCCTTCGGTGCCCATGAGGCGAACGTAGGCACGCCCGCCCGCCCCGGCCACTCACCGGCCGCCATCCGGAGACCGGTGGCGGGTACCGGCCCGCGCCGGAGTCCGAGCACCGCCAGGGCCGTTCGGAGGCACTGTGGTGGCGCCTGCTGCGGGCGGCCCGCACGCTGGATCCGGATGTGGACGCGCCGCCGAACGCCTGGCGGCGGCAGGCTCTGGGAGGACCGTGTGACCGCTTCGTCGCCCGCCACCGACGCACCGCCGGCCCGGTACGACGACCTGCGTGCCCTGGTGATCAACTGCACCCTCAAACGGTCGCCCGGCATCAGCAACACCCAGGGGCTGATCGACCGCAGCACCGCCGTCATGGACGCGCAGGGGGTGCGAGTCGACGTCGTCCGGGCGGTGGACCACGACATCGCCACCGGGGTCTGGCCCGACATGAGGGAACACGGCTGGGAGAGGGACGCCTGGCCGGACCTGTACCGGCAGGTCCTGGCGGCCGACATCCTCGTGCTCGCCGGCCCGATCTGGCTGGGCGACAACAGCTCCGTGATGAAGCGGGTGATCGAACGCCTCTACGCCTGCTCCAGCCTGCTCAACGACGCCGGCCAGTACGCCTATTACGGCAGGGTCGGCGGCTGCCTGATCACCGGCAACGAGGACGGCGTCAAGCACTGCGCCATGAACGTCCTCTACAGCCTGCAACACCTGGGGTACACCATCCCTCCCCAGGCGGACGCCGGATGGATCGGCGAGGCCGGCCCCGGACCGTCGTACCTCGATCCCGGCTCGGGCGGCCCGGAGAACGAGTTCACCAACCGCAACACCACCTTCATGACCTGGAACCTGCTTCACCTGGCCCGCGCACTGAAGGACCTCGGCGGCATCCCCGCCTACGGCAACCAGCGCACCGCCTGGGACGCCGGCTGCCACCGCGACCACGAGAACCCCGAACACCGCTAGCGGCTGAAGCCCCTACTGACTGCGGGGACGGCAGCGGTGCCGCCCCGGGCCGCCCGGCGCTCCCCTTCCGTGGCGGCCGCTTCCCCGCACCACGGAGGCCCGGTCCATCGACGGGGTACGGCGGCCGCGCTCCCGCGACCTCCTCGTGGAACTCCCGTGACTGCCGGCCGGGTTGCCGCGCGAGTGGGGCCGTGTCACCGGCGCCACGGTCGAAGGAAGGGAGTGGTCGGCGGCGCCCGGCCGGACACTCGTCTCCCGTCAGGTCGTACGACCGCACAGAGCCCTGGCGGCGGAACGCGGGAGACGACGACCTCCCGCCCGTGGTGCCGGCCGCGCCGCCCGAGCCGTTCCGCGTCCTGGTACCGACGCCGGGGACGTGAGCGGAGGCATCCTCGGGATCACCTCGCGGGCCCCGGCAGGCGCAGGGCGAGCAGGGCGACGTCGTCGGTGCTGCCGGGCGGCATCCGGGCCGTCAGCCGGTCGCAGAGCGTGTCCAGCGGTTCGTGGGCGAGGCCGAGGGCGTGGCGGCGCAGCCGGCCGAGCCCGGTGTCCAGGTCGCTGCCGGGGGACTCGATCAGGCCGTCGGTGTAGAACAGGAGCGTGGACCCCGGTGGCAGGGCGTGCTCGGCGCTCGGCCGACGGCTGCCGCCGCCGAGATCGGTCCCGAGGATGAGCCCCTGCCCTGCTTCGAGGTACTGCGCGTTGCCTTCCGGGGTGAGCAGCAGAGGCGGCGGGTGCCCGGCGCTCGTCCAGCTCAGCGTCCAGGGACCGGAGTCCGGACCCTGGACACGGGCGAGGACGAGGGTGGCCATCGACACGGTCGTGATGGCGTGCATGGCGTCGTCGAGACAGTCGACGACCGCACCGGTCGGCCCGGTGTGGTCCCAGGCAAGGGAACGCAGGACGCCCTGCAACTGCGCCATGCCGGCCGCGGCGGTCAGATCGTGGCCCACCACATCGCCGATGACCAGGGCCAGCGAGCCGTCCCTCAACGGAAACGCGTCGTACCAGTCCCCGCCGACCTGCGAACCGGCCGGCGCCGGCTGGTACCGGGCCGCCAGCCGGATCCGGCCGTGCTCGGGCAGCGGGGGCAGGAGGTTGCGCTGCATGGCCTCGGCGATCGCGCGCTGCCGGCCGAAGCGGCGGGCGTTGTCGATGACCAGGCCGACCCGGCGGCCCACGTCGCTCACCACGTCCAGGTCGCCGGTGCCGAAAGGCCGTGCCGCGTCGGTGCGCACCAGTGTCAGGGCGCCGGTGACCCGCCGTCCGCTTCCCAGCGGCACCGTGATGACGGAAGCCGCGCCCGTCGTTCTGAGGAAGTCGTCCTGGACGGCGGCCAGCGGCGAGTCGGACGCTGCCTCCGGCACCGCCCGGTCCTGGAGGACGGGACCTCCTCCGTTCAGCACCTGGACCAGGGGCGACTGCGCCGACTCCCCGGCAGGGGGCAGCTGACCGCGCCAGTCCTCCTGCCCCGCGTCACGGCCGTCGGGGCCGGTCACCGTCACCCGGTGCACCTGACCCGAGCCGACCCGCAGGTCCACCGCGGCCCAGTCGGCGAGACGGGGAACCAGGAGCCGGCTCAACCGGGCGAGAGCCTCGTCGACCTCCAGGGTCTGACCGAGCACCTCGGTGATCTCCGCGACGAGCGTCAGCCGCTCGGTGAGACTCTCCAGGGCGCTCGTACGAGCGGCTCGTTCGGCCCGCTCCGCGCGTTCCCCGGGGGCACCGCGGTCCGCCGCCGTCTCGACGATGAGTACGGCCATGCCCGCGAAGGCACCGGAGACGCCGTCGTCCGTCAGGGGCGTGGCCGACCAGGAGACCGGGATCAGCCGGCCGTCGCCGCGCAGGTACCTGTCGTCGTGCCCGCGTGCCGGACGGCCCTCGGACAACACCCGCAGCAGCGGGCAGCCTTCTCGCGGGACGGGGGCGCCTCCCAGGTCACGGTGGCACAGGTCGTGCAGGTCCCGGCCAGACATCGTCGCCGCCGGCCGGCCCAGCAGCCGTTCGGTGGCCGGGTTGACCGCGGCGATTCGTCCGGCCGGGCCGATCACGACCACGGCCGTGCCCATCTGCTCGACCACCTGCTGCCACAGACCTGGCTCCACCGCCGACAGCCGCCTCTCGTGCTCTCCACCGGACCTCAGGCCCTCGATCCCGGGCAACGGTGCCGTCGGTGTCCCGATGGTCCCCCACCGAGTACCCGCCCGGACGGCCGACACGACAGTGCCTCCGCGGATTCCCCGGTACCGCCACTCCGGCCGGCCCCGCCGCTCCCACGCCGTGGGCCTCCGCCGACCGGCTCGATCCCCGTCCGTCCGAGGCGGCCGCGATCCTTCAGTAGTTCCGGCCACTCCCCGACGAACTACGGCTCTGACGCGAAAGCCTTGGCGGCCAAGTGCCCGCTCGGCAAAGATGTCGCCCTCCCTCTTGCCGGGATGCGCGCCAGCCGGCAGATGCCCGGCGCGGTTCGGGACAGCCACGCCGAGTGCTCCCACCTGTGCGAACCATTGACCGGTTGGCGTGCAGCCACAGGTCAACGACGTGTGGCACGGTGAACGGGCCGCAACCGCAGGGCATTGGCACCTCCCACGCGCCCGGTCTCGGAGCACGACAGGCGCCGGAGAACGTGGAGGGGGCCCGCCCACAGAGAAACCCCAGGTACGTGACCTGGGGCTTCGAGAAGAGCGGGTGACGAGAATCGAACTCGCGCCCTCAGCCCGGGAAGCGACGGCGCTCGGGAAACCCGGGGTTCTTCCAGACGTTTACCCTTCGATGCGCCGCCCTCAAGGGGCAGTTCGCGCTGCTGCCAACCGTGGTCGACCGGTCTGAAGGGCACGCTCCGGACACGCCCTCCGGGACGAGCCGCCGCAGGCCTTCCCCTGTGGCGGATGCACGACCGGGTCCGGAAGGAAGCGCTGGCCGACGAGACGGCCTTGCACGGGCACATCAGGCAGCGGCGGAGCGGCGGACCCTGTCCGTCGGGCGCGGCCCGGATGTCGGATTCCTCCGGGCCGTCGGACCGTCGGACCGTCGGACCGTCGAGGGAGCAACACCCTCAGCCTATGGCGTACGCCCGGTACACCGTCTCCACCGAGCTGTCCCCGACGGAGTCCGTCACCTCGGACCGCAGGGCGACGGCGCCGGATGCCGGGTTGTGGACGGTCGCCTGCCACGCGGATCCGGAGTGCTTGACGGTCGCCGGCTTCCAGGTCTTGCCGCCGTCGGCGGACGACCAGACCCGGACGGACTTGGCGGTCACCTTGGTGAGCTTGGTGTCGGGGCCCTGGGAGGCGCGCCCGGCACTCACGTCGACCGTCGTGGTGCTGTTCGGCGCGGCCTGGTTGTGGCTGTTCAGACCGGTGGGCAGAAAGCGGGTCAGGAAAACGGGCGCGACCATCGCCCTGGCCGGGTCGGCCACCTTGAAGTGCCAGTCGAGGGTCGCCCGCGGCGACAGCATGCCGGCCGGGAAGGTGATGCCCGGGCGGTAACGGTGGGCGTCGACGGTCAGGCGATACCAGCCGGCCGAGCGGACAGGGGCGTCGAACTCGGCGGGCCCGGTGCGCCAGTCGGTCAGAGTCTGCTTCTTGACGGTGGTGCCGCCCTTGGACAGGACCACCGTCTCCTTCGTTATGTCCCCCCAGTCGCCGCCGATGTCGAGGTCGCCGATCAGTGCGTCCGCAGAGAAGGTGACGGACTTCTGCCCGAGCAGCGGCAGATTGCGCATGGGGCCCCATGCAGCCCGGCCGAAGGACTGGGTGAGGCTCTGCCCCGCCTTCAGAGTCCTGAGCTTCGGAAAGCCGCCGCTGACGTCGTCGCCGTTGCTGCCGAAGATGTCGTCGCGCGGCTGCCAGGTTCCGGGAGTCAGATGGACGGTGGCGCTGTACGGGGCGTCGTCGTCGCGCACCTGGGCCATCAGGTCGGTCGTGCAGTCATCGGTCTTCGGCGCCGCCTGGAGCGCGGTGTCGACCTGAGTACCCATCTGCGTTCCGGCGCGCACCGAGAAGCGCATCGTCGCAAGCCCCGACCGCTTGAACGAGCCGCCGGGCGCCGCCGGGATGCCCGTGGTCTTCTTCACGGCGACATAGCTGTCGTTGCCGGACCACTGCGCGAGGTACCCGAACTGCAGCAGCCTGGAGGAGTTCGGGATGGCGTAGAGGGCTCCCTCGTCGTTCCAGCCGCCCGCGCTGAAGGCGGAGGGCATGTCCATGTCGGCGGCACACACCTGCGCGCTGACTCGTGGCGGCCCGGTCACGTCGGCAGGCGTGTCGAGTGACACCTTGACAGGCTTGCCCTTGCGCGCGTCGAGCGTCACCGACTTGCTGCCCGACACCGTCACGACCTGCGCGCCGATGGTGTCGGTGCCCAGACCGTCGGTAGTGCTCTCGTATATGTCGGTCATCGCGAGGTAGCGCCCCGACGGCAGACTGATCCGCTTGCCTGACTTGACTGTGTACGTCTGCCCGGACGGCACGGCGACGACGGTGACGGTCGTCGGGACCTTGGCCCCGTGCCGCCCCAGCGTGGTGACCGTCAGCGAGCCCGACGCCGCCTGCGCGGCGGCGGCGGAAGCGAGCAGCGGTACCAGAGCGGCTACCCCGACGAAAGCAAGCGATCTTCGTGACACCCTCAACAACTCCCCCACAGGCCAACAATTTTGGCCATCATAGGATCGCCACACAGACGGCAGTTCACGTCAGGAGACGCATCTGATCAAGGAGTGACAAAAAAACACGTGGCTCCTGCCCCGAGGTGAGGCCCTCATGACGTGAGCAGCATCAAGACCGGCTCGCCACCCAGGCACGGCGGCGTGCGGCGGAACCGGGGGAAGGAACCGCAGCCGCAGCCGATGACAAGGACTGGCTCCGACAACGACAGGCTGGCCGACGCGGCTCTGCGCGGCTGCCGTGACGCCAAGCCCCGGACCTCGCCCGAAGCATCCAGGTCGGGTACTGGCGAGATGGCACTGAGCGCGTCCGTACGGCATGGACCACTGCCGCGCTGAGAGCACCTGAAAAGCCTTGCGGCATGAATCCGGGACGCGACGACCGATCACGACGGACAGCAAAAAGGCCCGGGTCTGTGACCTGGGCCTTCTCCATGGAGCGGGTGACGAGAATCGAACTCGCGCTCTCAGCTTGGGAAGCGACGGCGCTTGTAAGGCTGGACCGCTTCTGACCTGGCCGTATGCACTCTGGGCAAGCGCTCGGAGACAGAGGGTTGCACCGCTGTTGACCGTGACTGACCGCTCTTATGGGCGCGCTATGGGCACGCCGCCCAACCAGAGGCCGAGGGACCCCCTGCGCAGCAACCGAGAGGCATCCCGAGGCCGGGTGCGAGCGTCGGTCGCCAGAGGCCGTTGCGAAAGCGCACGCCGGGGAGGCCGGCTCCGAACGATCAACAGTCGTTCAAATGTATGGATCGGCCTGCTGTCCAACAGCTAGGTCGATCCGGCGCGATGCCGCTGACCACGGCATCCTCCGGCACCAAAGTGCCTCGCATCAGAACCCAGGAACATGGGGGAATGCGTGAAAGCCAACTGGCTCCGTCTGTGTTGCTCGGATCCGTGACTCTCGGAGCTGCCCCGGCGTACGCCAACGCTTCCGGTGTCATCGACGGGACCACAAACTCGGTACAGACCGGCACTGTAGACAGCACAACGGACGCGAGGGGAGACGGGGGGCAGTTTTTCCTCGCTTCCGATGAGCAATATGTCTTCTGCTGGGCGAGCTGGAACGCATGCGCAAGGACGTCCACGACCCCTACTGTCATGCCGTCTACAACTTGACGGACTGGCTCTCGGGCAGCTGACTGCACGGTGTCGGCCCATTGCGCGCATCGGCCCCCGCTCCGGGAGCCCATCGAGTCCCGGAGCGGGGCTACCTCCATGAGCTGGTGGAAGCTCGGCGCATGGTCCGTCCGGAAGGGCGACCACTCGACCTCCCATTTGCCGGCGAGTAATTCGAAGTCGTCGGACGACTCTCGGCGAGCCGCCCGCGGCGGCAATGAGAAACCGACGCGTGCGTACTCGGCCCGCACGTCATCGGCGGAGATGTTCAACCACCCTTGGGTGGCCACCAGTTGCCAGGGTGGAAGCGGCCCGGCGGCGCTGACCTACGGCCATTGCCCGTTGTGGTCCCGGCTGAGCCAGTTGACGTATGCCTGGTCCAATACTCCCGGAGGATGAACGACTCCACTTCCAAGCCATAGCGTTCGAGTCGACGCCGTAGCTCTCCCGAGCCAACCCCGTTCGCAAGGCGGACTGGGCCACGTGACCGTGTGGCACGGACCCATCCTGCTTAGTCTAGGTAGTAGTCGGTGTCCCCCGGTCGTTGGCAGATTGCTTCTTCGAGACTTCCCAGGAGGTTCAACGCGGCCTCGTCGATCTCCTTGCTGATCTGCCGTATCCCTCTTGAAGTGAAGCCCATGACGACAGCGTCCCGACGTGGTCGACTCCTGGCGAAGTAGTAAGTCGGCTCACCAAAGGCTCGACCTCGTGGGTATGTTGCCCTGCCCAACGACGTATCCGTCGGACTCAACACTCCGTGAATCAGTTGATTGCGTAGCTGGTTAATGGAGCGGGCTTCATCTATGGCGTCGGCAAACGCCGCTATCACAATGGCTCCAGGAGGCCACGAATCACGCCATGCCGACCAGTCTCTTGAGATCGCCTTTGCGTCCTCGAGCATCTGATCCAGAGACCGGCCTTCGAAGATTACCCAGCTCGATTCATGACCGCTGACCATCCGCCTCAACACTTCGCGCACAGTTCTTTCGAGTAATGCGCTAGAACAGGCCACTTGACCAACGGCGGCGTAGATATCGGCCGGGACAGTAACTTCATCCGTGTCCACAAGCGGGATGGGTTCACTCATGACCGTCGAGTCTGTCAGGCCAACCGCATACACACATATGGTTTACGCTCCTGCCCGGAATCGACGCGTAGAGGGGGGCTAGCCCGGTCGACATCCTGGCGCCGCCGCTGCCCACGCTGAGCCTCGCCGCATGTGGTCCGATCGAGGAACGCACTGCACGAGTGGAGACACGCACACTCATCCCGGGCACACCGACACGGAAACCGAACCCCGTGACGTACCCCTTTCCCCAGGATCAGTCTGGCACCCGAAAGGGGCGTGTGAGGTCGGCTCGGCTGGATCCTCAGCAACACGACATGGGGGGTATACCGAATACATCAATCCGGTACATGGACTACCATTGGTACATGTCCATGAAGCGCACCAACGTCTACGCGGACCCCGAGGACCTGGCGATCATCAAGGAGGCCGCCAAGCGCCGGGGTATAAGCGAGGCTGAGATCATCCGACAGGGCATCCACCTTGCGGCCATGGCGAACAGGGTCTGGGACGAGCCGCTGTTCTCACGCACCTTCGAAGGGCCGGGGCGCACGCTGTCCAAGTCGGAGGTCCGCGACACGGTCGCCGAGGTCGTACGGCGTGAGGCTGGCTCGGGCTCCGGATCCGCCGCGTGATCATTGTCATCGCCGATACGTCCGGTCTTCTGGCGGCGCTGGACTCGGCTCATCCGGAACACAGGGCGGCGAACGAGGCGATCATGGCGGCGGGCCTGCTGGTCATGTCCCCGCTCCTGCTGGCGGAACTGGACCACGTGGCGACGCGCGAGCTCGGCAGGGAGGCTGCCCTCAGTGCGGTCGACGACCTGCGGCGCTGGATGAGCCGGGGTCGTGTCGTCCTGCCGGAGATCACGGAGGACCACCTGGGCGCAGCCCAGTCCGTCCGTGTCCGTTACCGCGCGCTGGACCTCGACCTCGCCGACGCGGTCAACGTGGCGCTTGCCGCCGACTACGACACGGACGCGATCCTCACCCTGGACCGACGAGACTTCCGCGCCGTACGCCCGCTGGGCCGTTACAAAGCGTTCCGTGTACTTCCCGATGACCTCCCGCTCTGACGCAGGACCCAGAGCGGTCAAGTCCCTCCTTCCACAAGGGGCTTGGGCACCGCCCACGACGAAGACATGCGGCACGGATGTCCGCCATCGCCCGGAACAGCGGGCTGAGGGCTCGCCTCCGGCTCAGCTACATGAAAGTGAAGGTCAGCGCCATGCTGCGACGTGATGGGGGCGCCCTCTGAAGGTGCGTGTGCCCTATGCGTGCCCAATCTCGGGGGTGCAGGAGTACTCGCAAAACGCAGCAAAGGCTTCCCGATGAAACCAGCCCCAGGCCGCTGACCTGGGGCTGCAAAAAAGAGCGGGTGACGAGAATCGAACTCGCGCTCTCAGCTTGGGAAGCTTGGGTTTCTTGGCGACGGTTGCTGTGCTGACCTGCGGCGGAGTGGCATTGGAGTCCCGGTCATCTCAGGGCAACTTCCCGCTGTTCCCCGTGGCTCACCGCAGGGTCTGGCACGCGAATGGCACGGTCCCGTCGCCTCGAACGTCCCTTGGTGAGTCGGACCACTGGGTGTCTGAGCCTCAGCCAACGACAGCCAACCGCGACGGCGGGTGCGCCGATCAACCTCGCACGCGTGTGCCTCGACGCACCCCCACTGGCCTCGGCCACGCTGCCATGTCGTCGACCAGAGCAGGCCGCGCCGGCAGAAGCGCGGCCGTGAGACCTTGGGTGCCGACCTCTTCGTCCCGAATAAGGCCAGGGCGAGATCCGGACCTGACCCCCATAACATTTGCGCAGGTCAGCGGCTTGGCATCAGTCATTTTCACAAAGGGCTCCGGGATGCCTGTGGGAGAAGATCTTCTCCCAGATTTCTCCCAACAGTCGCAACGGCTGCCTCCCGTTCGGCCGACGTCGCCTACTGGTACGGGCCGCTCAGGTATCGGTGGGGGCAGACGCGAGACGTACGGGCAATACGTTGCCCACGCCTCGCCGCCCCCCACCCGACTGATCAAGAAGACGGTAAGAATTACGCACCACGTGCGCCCCTCCCTACAACCTTCCGTCTCGGCAGGTCGTCCAATTCGCGCCTGGTGCTGATCACTGTGCCAGGGTCTTTTCTGTCCCATCTGGGGGATGTCATGAGTTCTGTCTCCGTCGGGCGTGTGCTGCGTCGCGGAGCCTGTGCCGGAGCTGTGGGGGCTTTGGTCGTAGCCGGTCTGGGGAGTGGGGTCGCCTTCGCCGACGACCAGCCGCAGACCGATAACCTGTGGATCCAGGCGCCGTACGAGCAGTCGGTCACCGTCGCTCCGGACGGCGGTGCGGCGGAGTATCGGTCGCTGGCGCTCGGCCTGTATCACGACAATGACAACTTCACCGTGACCGACGGGCGGCTGACCGTCGACATCTCCGGGCTCGCCGGGGTCGCCGAGGTGGCCTGGCCCGACAACTGCACGCCGAACGACGCCGGCACCGTCGGGGTGTGCGACACAGGGGACGTTCCGACCCGCTGGAGCGCGCAGGTGCAGCTGAAGGTGCGGGCCGCCGCCGGCGCCGCCGTGGGAGCGCAGGGTGCGATCGAGTACTCCGCCGAGGCCACAGGCGGACCCGACGGCACGCTCGTCGCCCCGGAGGGCTCCGCGGAGACCTTCGTCACCGTCGGCTCCGGCCCGGACCTCGGCATCAGCGCCCCGCAGGACGTCACCGGCGCCGCGCCCGGCACCAGCCTCACCGTGCCGTTCACCGTCACCAACACCGGCAACGAGACCGCCCACGGCTTCAGCGTGAAGATGTGGGCGACGTACGGCCTCGACGTCGTCACCCGCTACCCGCAGTGCACCTACACCGGGCCGGACGACAGCGGCGAGTACACGCCCATGACGTACGTGACCTGCTCCTTCGACACCGACGTCGCGCCCGGCGCGACCGTGGAGCTGCCGGAGCCACTGCGGCTCGCCGTCACCGACCACGCCCTGTACGAACGGTTCGACTACGAGGTCCAGCCCGGCGGCGACGCCACCGACCTCGACGGCTCGGACAACGGCCGCTCCTGGCACATCACCGCCGACAACACCGCGGACTTCGCCGTGCGCGGCACCGAGGTGAGCGGCGCGGCCGGTGACACCGTCACCGCCGCCTTCCGCTTCGTCAACCGCGGCCCGGCCTGGGTCGGCAACGTCAGCTCCGGCGACCCCGTCGCCGTGATCGACTACTACCTCCCGGAGGGCACCACCGCCACGTCCGTGCCCGACACCTGCCGCAACGCCTGGACGTCCGGCGACGACCCGGCCATCGGCCACTACGCCTGCACCCTGCCGATGTGGGCCAAGCCGGACCTGAAGGTCAGCTTCCCGTTCCAGCTGCGCATCGACCGCGTCGTCCCCGACGCGACGGGCCGAGTCGTCGTCCACCCCCACTCCGACACGTCCTCCACCTTCGACCCGAACAGCAAGAACAACTCGGCCAAGGTGGTCGTCAACCCGTCCGCCTGACAGCGGTGAGGGGGCGAGCCCGCGACTCGCCCCCTCACCGGCAGCTCTAGCTTGACGCTTGGTCAGTTGGTACTCCAGCTGTAGATCGTGATCAGGTGCCGTGAGACGCTGCCCTGCATGATCGCCAAGCTGCAGTGCGTGGTGTTGGACTGTGCCGATGTCGTTGGGCTGTCCCGGTTCTACCAGTCGCTCCTCGGCGGCGTAGTGAACCAGCAGGATCCGCGGTGGTCGCTCGGGGAGGGCTGGGCCACACTCCACACCGACGGCGGGTTCGTGCTGGCCTTCCAGCGGGTGGACAACTATCAGCCGCCGCGGTGGCCGAACTCCGCGCACCCTCAGCAGTTCCACCTCGACCTGGAGGTCAAGGACCTGGAACAAGCTCAGGAAGACGTCCTCAAGCGGGGCGCCGCACTGCTCGATGCGGGTGATGGACAGCGGAGTTGGCGCATCTTCGCGGATCCGGCAGGACACCCGTTCTGTCTCGTCCGGCACTGACAGGAGGACCGCAGGGGTGCGGCCACCGTTGACCATCGTGAGTTGTGTGGACTGACGAAGAGACGGTGGCCGCGGGCCACAGCATAGATCCCGCGCGTTGGCGGGAGGCGTTCGAGGAGGCCATGGGCCGGATAGCGGGCCGGTTCGCGCGGGTCGAGCCACGGCTGCGGGCCGGGCGGCTGGTGCTGGGTCTGCTGTCGGACCTACCGCGCAAGAACTGCTGGACGATCGCGGAGTGGGCCGGTGAGGCCGCCCCGCACGGGATGCAGCACCTGCTGTCCCGGGCCGTCTGGACGCCGACGCTGTCCGTGATGACGTGCGCGAACACGTCATCGAGCACCTCCACGACGAGGCCGCAGTGCTGATCGTCGACGAGACCGGCGATGTGAAGAAGGGCACCCACACCGTCGCCGTCCAGCGCCAGTACACCGGTACCGCCGGCAGGATCGAGAACTCCCAGGTTGCGGTCTACCTCGTCTACGCGGGCGAGCGGGGACACGCGGCGGTGGACCGGGAGCTGTACATCCCGCGCTCCTGGACGTGCGACCCGGAACGATGCCGGGCAGCAGGGCTCGGCGAGGACACCGTCTTCGCGACCAAGCCGGAACTGGCCCGCACGATGATCGAACGGTTCCTCGACGCCGGACACCACGTGGGCTGGATCACCGGGGATGAGGTCTACGGCGGCAACCCGAAACTGCGCACAGCTCTGGCAGAACGCGGCTTCGGCTACGTCCTCGCGGTGGCCTGCTCCGCAGAAGTCCCCACCCCCGCAGGCAAGTTCCGGGCCGACCATCTGGTCACACGGCTGCCGAAGCGGGCCTGGCAGAAGCTGTCGGCCGGACACGGTGCGAAGGGGCACCGCTTCTACGACTGGGCTGTCATCGACCTGGCCGGCGCTCGCCCGGGCCACCAGCTGCTGATCCGTCGCAACCGCTCCACCGGCGAACTCGCCTACTACCGCTGCTTCTCGCCCCGGCCGGTGCCGTTGACCGAGCTGGTGCGGGTCGCCGGATGCAGATGGCGGGTGGAAGAGACCTTCCAGAGCGAGAAGGGGCTGGCCGGACTCGATGAGCACCAGGTGCGCCGCTACCCCTCCTGGACCCGCTGGGTCACCCTCGCCATGCTCGCCCATGCCTTCCTCGCTGTCGTCCGCGCGGACGAACACGCCAGCAATCCCGCCCCGGACGAGCTGGTCCCGCTGTCCTGCAACGAGATCCAACGCCTGTTCATCACAGTCGTCGTTCGGCCGGCCCACGACGCAACCCACCGGCTCGGCTGGTCCGACTGGCGACGCCGCCACCAAGCCCGGTCCCGCACCAGCCATTACCGGCGACAAGCCGCATCCCATACATGAAGATCACGATCTACAGCTGGAGTATTAGTACTCCAGCAGCACTTTGACGTTTTCCCTGTTCAGGGGCGGTCTGGGTGAGTGTAGAGGGCTGATGACCGGCCTGTGATCTCTTTCCCGGGC
>NZ_JBVHQD010000029.1:0-95214 GCF_055567595.1 Streptomyces sp. NPDC026515 | reverse complement strand
CGCCGACGCCACCCAGTGGCTCCAGGACACCGGCTTCGCCAAGGTCGAGGCCCGCCCCCTCATCGGCGGCTACACCGCCGTCTACGCCACCAAGTGAGCTCAGCTATAGGCACCTTGCGGTGACGCGGGGTACGTCGAACGGTGGGCGCCCCGACGGCTCGTGCACTGCCGCGGCGGACCGAGCCACCCTCCGGTGGCGGAACCGTGAGCGCGCCGTGGGTACAGCACTCCGGCCCGCCGCCGGCGGGCCGGCCCGGCCCGCCGGACGAACGAGGACAGCGGCATCAGCACCGTCGTCGGCGGCAGCCCGCCGTCCGTGCCCTCCAGGGCGCGGACGGCGACCAGGCACCTCGGCGTTCGGCGCAAGACCGGTCCGATTCGGGGCCACGGTGCCAGCACGGAGCCGTTCCGGCCGGCACGATGCCGCGGCCGGCGATCAGGCGGCCGCCGACCCGGCGTGGGCGGTGATGGCCTCGCCCGCCTCCCGGATGGCGGCTTCGACCTGCTCCGGGGTGTATCCGTTGACCGCGATGAACTCCACGTCCGTGATGCCGATCCAGCCGAGAACGCCGCGGATGTAGGGAGCGTGGAAGTCCATCGGCGCGAAGGCGGGGTTGTCGAAGTCGCTCCCCGACGCCCGCAGGACGACGGCCTTCTTGCCCCTCAGCAGACCCTCGGGGCCGTTCTCGCCGAAGGCGAAGGTCCTGCCGCCCATGACCACCTGGTCGATCCATGCCTTGAAGGTGGCCGGGACGCCGAAGTTGTACATCGGCACGCCGAGCACCAGGACGTCGGCCTCCTCGATCTCGCGGATCAGGGCCTCGGACGCGGCCACGGCCGCCTTCGTCCCGTCGGTCGCGGCCTCGGCAGGGCCGAAGACACCGGTGATCCACTCAGGCGAGACGAAGTCAGGGGTGTCGACGGCAAGGTCGCGGTAGGCGACAGTGCCCTGCGGGTTACGGGCCTGCCAGGCCCGGACGTACTCGGCGGACAGCCGTCGGCTCGCGGAGCCTTCGCCACGGGCGCTGGAGTCGATGTGCAGCAGGTGTGTCATGAGGTTGCCCTTGTTCTTTCTGTAGCGTTCAATCCATTTTCGGAACGGCCGTAGCGCGATCACCCGACCGGCTCCAACGCCAGCCTGCGGGAAATTGCTTCAACTTTCAATTAATGAGACTTCAATCACCTGCCCCGGGTGAAGAACGAGCGCCGGACGCGTGCCCGAAAGGGCAGCGGTGCCGGCGGTTTTCCCCGGTTTTCCCCGTCCGTCGCTCCGGCCGAAGTAACGGCGGGTAACTTTCCATAGGCTCTTCGTACGGGCGCCCGCAACCGCATCGAAGCGGCATTTCGCGCTGACCCCGAGAACGAAGGACGGCCATGCCTCACGCTGCCGCAGTGGTGTTCAGGGACTTCGACGACTCGGAACGCGACCTGCTCGTCCGCGCCGCCAGAACCGTGCTCCCCGATGCCGGATCCACCCTGGGCCCACCCGTCCACCACTCCTTGCGACGGGCCCTGGCCTGGCTGCCGGCATCCTTGGCCGCCAAGCTCGGCAATGGTTCGTCCCCGTCGGGGCTGACCATCCTCCGTGGCGTCTTCCACGTGGACGACGTAGCGCTGGGAGCCACTCCCGAGCACTGGACGAAGGCACACGGCGACGAGCTCTGGGACGTGCTCGTCCTCCTGCTCTCCACGGCGCTCGGGCGACCGATGGCGTTCCCCGACCGCCAGGAGGGCCGCTTCGTCCACAATCTCCTGCCCTCCGCGCGCCACAACGCCCGGCGGGGAGCGGCCGCCGGCGCCCGCCTCGACATGCTCCGCACCGAGGATGCCTTCCACCCGCAGCGGGCCCACCTGCTGCTCATCGCGTGCATGCGCAATCGCGACGCCGTCCCGATGCCGGTGGCCAGCATCCGGCACGTCTCGCTGGACGAAGACGACCTCGATACCCTCATGCGCCCTCACCTGCCGGTATATCCCGGCTCGGACCGTGCGCCCGCCCGCTTCGTCGACCGACCGACGCCCGTTCCCGTCCTGTGGTCGACCGACGAGGGCCTGATGATGCGATTCGACCCCGGCCGCACTCCCTTGCAAGACGCCTCGCCGGAATTCAGCCGGGCCTACGGACACCTGGCCGATGCTCTGGCCGACGCGGCCTTGCACTGCAACCTTGGCGCCGGTGACGTCCTCGTGGTCGAGAACGACGCCGTCGCGCTCGGCGGTGCACTGATCTCCGCACGACGCCATGGCAGCGACCAGTGGTTGAAGCGCGCCCTCGTCCACAGCCCGCACGGCGCCCGACGTCGTCCGACCGCGGAGGCGGAGGAATACGGATACGGTCACGCACCCCTGGTGGCGGATCTCGGCTGAACCCGAGGCCAACGCCCACCTCACACCGCGTGCCGGACGCAAAGGAGACAGACCGTTGTCTGCCGGACGCCATGTCGACGACAGAGGAAGTGTCGGGCCCGGTTCGCCGCTCCGCGGCCCGCGACCGGCTGCTGGGCACCGCGAGCCGGCTCTTTTACGGTGAGGGCATCCGCGGGGTCGGAGTGGATCGCGCCATGGCCGAGGCCGATGTGGCGCGAGGGACTTTCCACCGGCACCTCCACGGCAAGGACGACCTGGTGCTCGCCTAGGGCTGCCCCAGATCTCCTCCCCCGCCGACTTCCTCGCCACGGTGGCGTACGGCATCGGCGACGAGGTGTGGCGGTCGGGCTTTCGCGGCTGCCCGTTCATCAACGCGGCCGCCGAGTAACCCGACCCCGAGAGCGCGATCCACCAGACGGTGCTGCGGCACCGCGCCTGGTTCCGCGAGGTGCCGGTAGACGCCGTCGCGGCACTGGCGCCGGAGCCGCGGGTCGGCGGGCGGCCCGCCCGGTTGGCCAAGACCCGCGGGCCTTCGCGGCACACCAGCTGCACGCCCCAGGTGTCCGGCCGGCGGCAGCGCCTGAAAGGGAGGCCTCGCTACAGATCCTCGGCGCCCGCCGCACGCGCACGGGTGACATGTCGAGCGCCCCAGTCGCCGAGCGCCGCCAGGACGGGCCTCAGATCGTCCCCCACCGGTGTCAGTACGTACTCGTAACGTCTGGGATGTTCGGAGTACCGTCGGCGCGCGATGACACCGGACTTCTCCAGCTTGCGCAGCCGCTCGGACAGCGTGGCCGTCGGCACGCCGGTGTTGGCCTGTATCTCGCTGAACCGGTGAGTGCCGAAGGTCAGTTCCCTGATGACCAGCAGACTCCATCGGTCCCCGACAACCTGCAGCGCATCGGCGATCGCGGAAACGCGGGGGGCCCGGCCATCAATTGTTCTGACTCTCGAACTCACGCCACATCGAGCGACCCTCCGGGCGACAAGCCCATCCACGACAGAAATGATCTCCAGATTCCACCCGAAGCGCTCAGAAGGTGTGTCTGCAGAGCAAGATGGCACCGATCCGCTTGTGAAAGCGAGGCCGGGTCACATTACCCACGTTCAAGCGGTGCCGATCAAGACTGGGCGTCCAGCCATGCACGTCGGGGCGGAGGTGAAGGTCCGAAAGGGCGGACAAATACCGCCGGGTACCGTGGATCGAGATCGTTCCTCAGATGAACGGCTCTCAATCAGCGGGTAGCACTATGCCGAGCGCGATCATCGCCGGTGACGCGGGGCCGCCCTCGGACCGTTCCGTCTTGTAGCCCTTGACGCCCGGAGCGACGGTGCGGGGATCGATCGCCTCGGACGGCGCTCCTGTCTCGTACAGCCCCTGTGGCTGCTGATCACGATCGTGCGGCAGCAGCCAGAACACCCGGCGCCGGAACGTACCGGACGCCCGGGACGGTTTGGCGTCCTTGCCGAGAATCGCATACCCGACCATACGCCCGTCACGGTAGTAAGCGGGCTTCCCACGGCGCGAGGGCAGTCGGTCCAGGGATTGGCGCACATAGTCGAGCAGCGTCGGATCCTCAAGCCACACGAGTTCGGTCTCGTAGGCGATCTCTTCGGGGTCGATCAACGCGCTCACGGCTGCCGCTCCTCGATATCCGGGTCGGTAACCAGGCCGATGCCCGGATAGTACTTTCGCGAATTGGACAGGACCATGTCTTTTGGTGAGGCCATTCCCAACGCCTCGCGCACCCGAGCGGCGAACGCGCGGGCAGAGACAGGGTTGGCGCCTTCGAAACCGCACCAGCGAGTGTACGCGCCGTACAACTGCGCCTGCTCGGCTCTCATGCTGTCCTCGATCTTGCAGGACTCCGTCAGAAATCTGCCCACGTGGTCCTCGGTCTCGGCGTATGCCGTCGTGGCGACCTGGACCCGGACCGGCCCCGCCAGGTCCTTGTCGCCCGCGAAGTAGCGCCGGGCGCCGTCGACCAGCCAGGCAAGAATGCCCGGCCCCTCCTCCCGCACCAGAACACTCGCCAGGTTGTCGATCTTTCGTTCCTCGGATACCACCTGTTCGAAGGGAATCAGGCGCATCCGACGCCAGAAGGCGAAGCCTCCGGTGTTGACCTCGGGACGGTGGTTCCCCAACAGCCACAGCTTGTGCGTCGGGTGGAAAGAGAAGAAGTCCTGCCGCATACGCCGGGCCTTGAGCTTGTCGCCCCCGGTCAGAAGTTTGACCCGGGCCTCGTCGAAGCGATCGCCGGGCTTGAGCTCGGAGCAGACGATGATGCGTCGCCCGTGCAGTTCGGCGAGGTCGGTGGGGTGCCCCTCGAAGACCTTCGCCATCAGGAAGCCGGGCGGAGCCGCGTCGGCGTAGTCGCCCATGAGCTGCAGCATCACGTCCAGGAGCACGCTCTTTCCGTTCTTGCCCTGCCCGTACAGGAACGGCATCACCTGGGCCCCGACGTCTCCTGAGATGGAATACCCCAGCAGCAGGTGCAGGAAGTCGGCGGTACGGCGTCCTTCGGCATCGGTGCCGAACGTGTCGTCGAGGAACCGCTGCCAGCGTGGGGTGGGCATGGCGTGCGGTGCGACCGTGGTCGACCGGGAGTGGTGCTGGGTGGCCGGGTCGGGGGCCAGGAGGGCGCCGCTGCGCAGGTCCACGACGCCCTCGGGTGTGCACAGGGCATAAGGATCGGCGTCCAGGAGCGCGGCGTTCATCACCATGCCCGGGGATGCCTTCGCCTGCATGAGCAGCGCGTTCATCCCTGATGTGGACAGTGCGCGCCGCCGGTGCCGACGCAGCTCGGCCGTGGTGTACACGCCGGTCGGATCGGTGACGGCGATGGCCTCGGCCATCTCCCCCACCGCCCACAGAACCGTTTCCTCCTCGTCCAACTGCCAACGGTGTCCCGCCCACCGGTACCAGCCCAGGCCGGGAACATGGCGGTAGTCGCGGCCGTAGAGCTGCACGAACAGTTTGGCGTTGCCGCGGTCACTGAGGGAGTCCGGCAGCAGCCCCGCGGGTGTGGCCGTCTGATGAGGCGAGGGCGAGGGGGCCACGGCTGGTGTGGGGACGCCCGGGATCGTGAGGACCTGCTGGATCGCGCCTTGAAGGATCTGTTGCGCTGCGGCTGCCGGGTCGAAGGCGCCCGGGCCGCTGGCGGGCGGGGTCATGCGAGGTGTCCTTCGATGTGCAGCGGCCGCCGGGTGCCGGCCTCGAGCCCGCTCCGGATGATCTGGGTCGAACGCCTCTCCTGGCCGGGCCGGGCGTAGTCCGCCGCTCCTTTGAGTACACGCTCCAAGTCGCTGACGGTGGCGTAGCCGCCGGCGGCCAGCCCGCCCGCGGTGTAGGCGGCCCGGCTGAGTCTGTCGGTGAATCCCGTGTCCTCGCAGACCGCGACACAGGCGATCACCTCACGGAGCACGGACTCCAGGATCTGCGCCGCCCGGCCGCGGTCACCGGCTGCCGCGATGACGGCCTGCCGGGCGCGCTGCGGAAGGACGCGCAGGCGGGGGCCACAACGCTGCTGAGGCTGGTCCAGATGACCGGTGCGGGTCAGCTCGACGGCCAGCCACTCCGGCAGCCTCCGAGGGGCTCTCACCGGGCCGATCGGCAGGTAGGTGCCCGCCTCGGAGGTGGTACCGGGAGCGACGACGTATCCCCCAGCGGCTCGGACGGCGACCTGCCAGGCCAGCGCGCGGGCAGGGCCTGAACCTGTCGAACAGCGGAACTGGCGTCTGTCGTCGGCGCGGTACCAGATGTGCAGGCCACCCGAGGGGGTCCGCACCCTCAGTGTGTGTTCGTCGTCCGCGGGATCCGGCTTTTCGCGGAGCGCGGCCAGCAGTGCGAGCGTATGGAAACCGTGCTGGAGACCGGCGAGGTCGACCCTGTCGTGGATCTCTATGCCCGGAAGGAGTCTGTCCCTGCCTGGCACTGGCGTGGTGTGGGCCTTGACGTCCAGGACCACGAGCCCCGCGGGGCCGCAGGCCACCCCGACGCCGGAGTGCGGGTTGCCCGACCACCAGGCTTCGACGCGACCCCGATCCGTCGTGGCCGTGTCGGAGGCGTGGCACCACAGACCCTCCGCGTTGCAGGGACAGTTCACAGGGCTGTGGGCTCTCCGCTGACAAAAGGAGCAGTCCGGCGCGGCGGTCTCGCGCGCAGGAGCCAGCGGGAACACCGGCCAGCCCTGGGCGGCACACCAGTGGGCGATGCTCAGCATGTCGAAACGCCGTTCGGCGTGCCGGTCGTCATCGGCCATGCGCGGAGCACCTCACCTCGTTCGGTCGCTGTTTCCGTAAGACCCACCGAAGATCATTTCCAATGAAAAAGTCCAGGTCAGTCGGTAGTGCTGACTCTCGGAGCGACCGAAGCGACTCAACTTCCAGAACGGGTCAACACAACGTAGCCGAGGACCCGTCCGGATCGCCTCGAGCCTCAAACCTGGAGAGCCTCAGCGACCGACCCCCGCCCAGCGGCTCCCGCGTCGAGTCGCTGAACGTACAGTCGCTGAGAAAAATCCCAGGTCATAGGGCATTCAGGGATCTGCCCAGCGACCCAAGCGACTCTGGGTCCAATGTATGACGCGCACACGCACATCCCCGAACGTGGACATATACCGGAACCAGAGTCGCTTCAGTCGCTGTTCGGCTTGTCTCACTCTTCTGACCTGCATGTTCACTAGCTACCGAAGCTCAGCGACCCGAGTGACCGACGGCCCGAGCCCGCCACGGCGGGACGTGCGACACTGCCCTGTCGGGCAGATCCCCGACTCTAAGAGGCAAAGCGGTACACCGACTACGAGTGCCCTTTTTGCCGATGTTTTCCGACCATTCACCTCGGCACCGGCTGACCGAGCGACCGAAACGACTGAAGTCCGAAGATGCGCTCGCCGAATGGCGACGCCGCTATCGATCGGCGTAACCACTCGTCGGCGTCTCCGGCAGCGATACCGCGGAACGACCGGCCCAGGTCTGGGCCGGCATCGAAATAGTGGTGGCGCGCAGGACGTGAGAAGCCCGTCCCCTGTAGATCCGTGCTGTTTCGAGCTCGGTCTCAGGAGGTCGGGTGGTGCTGAGGGGCCCCGCAGACTTCAGCCGACGCCCAGCGGCGTCAGGCCCCGGCCGCTGCTATGTCCGCCGCGCGACCACGCTGCGAACGCGGAGTCTTCGCGCCGACCTTGCCCGGTTTGATGGTCCTGGGGTCGATGGCCTCACCGGGAGCGCCCACCTCGTAATCCCCGGTCGGATCGCTGTCCCGGTCATGAGGCAGCAGGAAGAAGGTCCGCCGGGCGAACAGACCGCTGTCGGGGTCGCGTTCGGCGTCCTGAGCGAGGTTGGTGTAACCGACAAGACGTCCGTCTCGGTCGTAGCGGGGCTTACCCCGCCGGCTGTTCACCTTGTCCAGGGCCTGGCGCACGTAGTCCAGGTTCTCCGGGCTCTCCAGCCACACCACTTCTGCTTCACCGGTGAGCTGGCTGTCTTGCAGCATCGAGCTCATGGCCGCAGACCCTCCTGGTTCCTGTCGCCCGTTGCCCGGTCGGCGTGGGCGTTCGTGTTGCTCGACCCGTGGCACCACGGTGGACTCTGGTCGGCGTGGCGTACTACATGGTACGGGCAGCAGTACACGTACCCCAGAGCTTGAGCGTTCATCACAGCCGCTCCCCCTGTCCGTGCCCGTGGTCGCCTGCCCCGGGGCCATCCCCGTCGGCACGCAGCGCGATACCGGGATAGAGCTTCTTGTCGTTGTTCTTGATCATTTCGGTGGGCGAGGACAGCCCGACCTCCTGGCGGATACGGCCGGCGAACGTACGGCTCGTGGCCGGGCGGATGCTTTCCTCTCCGCACCAGCGCACATAGGTCTCGTACAGGAGCTTCTGCTCGACCCGCAGGTCCGCGTTGCGTCGTCCGCCATGGCCCACGACGCAACGTTCGGTGATGAAGCGCCCGATGTGATCCTCGGTCTTCTCGTACGCCTCGGTCGCCAGACGGACGGACGAGGGCCCGTTCAGGGGTTCACGCGAGGACAGATAGCCCTGGGCCCCCTCGATCAGCCACTGCAGAATGCCCGGTCCCTCGTCCCGGACGAGCTCGGCGGCCAGATTGTCGATCTTGCGCTCGTCAGGGACCTTCCGTTCAAACGGAATCAGTCGCATACGGCGCCAGAACGCGTACCCTCCGGTGCCCACCTCGGGGCGGTGATTGCCGAGCAGCCACAGCTTGTGCGTCGGCGTGAAGGTGAAGAAGTTCTGCCTCATGCGCCGTGCCGTGATGGCGTCACCACCGGTGAGCAGCTTGACACGGGCTTCGTTGAACTTGTCGTTGGGCTTGAGCTCGCTGCAGACCACGATTCGCCGGCCGTGCAGTTCCGTCAGCTCCGTGGAGTGCTCGGTGAACTTGCCCTTTTCCATGAGGAAGCCGGGTGGGGCGGCGTTCGCGTAATCGCCGAGAATCTGCATCATGACGTCCAGCAGGACGGACTTGCCGTTGGCTCCCGATCCGTAGAGGAACGGCAGCACCTGCGCACCGACGTCACCGGTGACGGAGTAGCCCAGCAGCAGGTGCAGGAAGCGAGTGGTCTCGAGCCCCTTCTCGTCGTCCCCGAAAGTGTCGCGCAGGAAGCTCTCCCAGCGAGGGATGGACATCTTCTGCGGGCCGACCGAGGTGGCACGTGAATGCATGTCCACCAGGGGGTTGGGTTTGCGCAGTTCACCGGTCCTGAGGTCGACTACGCCGGTGGGCGTGCACAGGACGTAGATGTCCCCGTCGAGAACGTCCGGGTCCAGGCTCAGTCCGGGGGCCGCCTGCGCCTGCTGCAGGAGCGCCTTGACTCCCGACGTGGACTGCGTGCGGCGGCGGTGGGCCTCCAGCTTGCCGTCACTGAACTTCCCGCGGGGATCGGTCTCGGGCATCTGCTCCGCCATGTCGCCGGCCGCCCAGATCGCCGCCTTCTCCCCACCGGTGCGCCGCCACCGGTACTGGTCCCAGGTGAACCAGCCCAGGCCCTCGACATGACGGAAACGATCGTTGTACATACGGGCGAACAGCTTCGCGTTGCCCCGGTCCGTCAACTCGTCCGGGAACGCCCCCGATTCCGCAGCCGCCGTACCGACACTCCCGCTCTGCTGGGCCGGAAGCGCAGGCTGACTCAGCTGGCTCATCGGACCGAAGTCGAGAGCCTGCTGGTGGATCTGCTCGGCAGCCAGCACCGCGTCGAAGGGGACGTGCTCGGCGTTGCTCATGAGCGTCCTCGGGGATGGAACGGGCGCTGAGCGCCGGCGGACAGTGCGGAGTTGATGATCGACTGACTGCGCTGTTCCAGGTGGGGCCTGGCGTGGACGGCTGCCTCCAGCAGCTGTTCACGAACTTCGGCCTCGGTGACGTGCCCACCCTGCACCAAGCCGCCGGCGGTGTAGGCCGCCCTGTTGAGCTTCTCCGTGAAACCGGCTCCCTCCACGACGAGCCCACATGCGCGGACGTCTTCCAGCAGGGGCTCCAGAAGGCGTCCGGCTCGCTTGGGCGCTCGCCTCGCCCTCGGCAGTGCCGGCACGGGCCGGCGAGCCCTCTCGGCCGGGACATGGCCGGTGCGCGCCAGATCGGCTGCCAGCCATCGCGGGAGCGGGGCAGGGTGACGTGCCTCCCCGACCGGCATGTACGTACCGGCGGTCGTGCGGGTGGTCGGCGCGACGATGTATCCCCCGTCGGCCCGTACGTCTACCTGCCACGCCAGCGCCGTCTTCGCGCTCGAACCGACCGAGGAACGGTAGCGGGTATCCGGATCAGGATTGCGGTACCAGATGTGCAGACCGCCTGAGGGGGTGTGCACCCGGAGCGTGCGGGCGTCGTCCGCCGGGCTCGGTTCGCCACGCAGTGCTGCAAGGAGCGCGAGGGTGTCGAAGCCGGTGGCAAGCCCCGTGAGCGTGACCTCGGGGCCAATGGGGATACCCGGAAGCAGACGCGAGCGGTCGGGAACGTCTGTGGCGTGTGCGTCTACATCGATGACCACCAAGTCGGCCGGCCCGCAGGAAACCCCGACGCCGAAGCGGGGTTGGGCCGTCCACCAGGCATCGATCTGCGCGGCGGACGTCGTGGCCGCGTGGAAACCATGGCACCACCGGCCGGCGGCGGGGCAGGGGCAGGAACTGGCCGCATGTCGGTCTTCGCGGCACTGCTCGCAGTTCGCCGCCGGAGTCTTGTGCCAAGGAGCCAACGGATGCACCGGCCACCCCTGTGCTGCACACCAGCGGGCCACGGCGTGCGGCTCCGCTGTCCCCGCGGGGGCGACCGAGGATGTCGCATCGTGGCGTGACACTTGGCGTCCTTGTCGATCTCTGGCTGGAGGCTGCGTCAGTCCTGAGGGCTGTGCCTGGTCAGTCCTTGCGAGGCGGAGCTGACGGGACTGACGGGACTGAGATTTACGGCATGCGGAACTGAAGATTAGCGCACCCCTGTGACGCGGCAGGCCGGTGCGTCGAGCGTGTCGAAAGTTCAGTCCCGTCAGTCCCTCCGGGCCGGCGGTGGTGTCGCCCCGGGACTGAGGCTCGCAGTTCGGTCCCGTTTCAGTCCCGGCCACATAAACGCAGGTCAAAGCACCTTATCCCGCACTCGACGGGACTGACGGGACTGAGTGCGGGAGTTATCAGCTGAGTAGCGGTGTGTCCTACCTGACCTGCAGTGTTGTGTTCACGGGCGCGCATGCACACGCGCATCATGGCAATAACTACCGAGGTCAGTCCCGTCAGTCCCGTGCCCGGCGAATAAACTTGCTCTGACCTGGGCTTTTACGGCACGGGTCTGAACGGGACTCTTTCAGTCCCGTTCAGACCCGTGAGGCACGGTCCGTTTCACCTGAGGTGTGAGCGGGTCGATGTGCTTGCCGAGGCCGTTGCTGGATCTGGAGCGGATGCCCGCGGATGAGGAGCTGTACGGGGCGCTGCCGTATCTGGAGGCCAACTCGGACGCACTGGGGGGTGAGGAAGCCCGACGAACTTCGGCGCTTGCCAGGGCCCAGCTCTGGGAGTACCCCCGCGAGCGGGCTGACATCCACCAGCAAAGGGCGGTGGAGGATGCCGGGAGAGCCGCCGGTGAGTGGCCGGACCTGGCACCCGCTCTCGCGGGGAGGGCTCCGAGCGCCCCCTACAACAAGGCGTTACACCTGCGGGCTTCCGCCATCACGGACACCGCGCAGGAGGAAGAGCCGTTACGACGTACTCCGGAAGCGGCACTCGGAGCGGAACGACGAGCACTGGCACGAGCGGCGTGCAACAGCAGAGGCCACTCGCCGGCACGCCCTGGTGGAGCCCGTAGCCCAGCGGCTTGTAGAACACCGGGCAGGACTTGATGACGGCGACGAAGCCACGTACTGGCTGGACGAGATCAAAGCCGTACTGCCCAACTGCCACACACCCACGCAGCTCCTCAGCCTGCAGACCTACGTTCGGGCTTTGGTGCGGCAGCTTCGAAAGACGGAACGTGACAGTGCTCGTCCGGCTGGAAGGACGGACGAGGCACGGCTGGCGTATGGGGCCGCGGCCGAACTCGTTGCTGAAGCGTGAGTCCCCGGAGCCTGCCCATCGGCGTCCAGCTGTCCTGTCGGCAAGTCCCTGTAATCAAGCACCGCCAACTGATCGTCTGATGTCACTCCCCCGGCAGCTCAACTCGGCCTGTGGTGATTACGCCGTAATCACCACAGGCATCGCTCGTCCGTGACCACATCAGGCCGCGCATGCGATAGCCGCTACCAGTGTTCGCCCCCGCCTGGCCTACCGACTATCGGTGGTTTGCAGGGTGGCGACGGAGCGGGCCCGGGCCGGGCCGCACCGGATCGCCCGCAATGGCGTCGAGTCCTCGACAGACCGGAGCAAGACCCTGGTTCAGCCCGGCAACCTGACGGTTGGAAGGTGAGATATGTGCTGGTTCCTGCGAGAGGCTGCCGCTTGAGTGATTACGGCGTAATCACCTCGGAAACTCCATCGAAGCAACGGACTTGGTCTAACTAACGTGTCGGCGCACCTCTTGGTCGCCAACGTTAGTATGGTGTCTTCCATGACTTCGCCAGCTACGTCCAGCGACCGCGAGAAGGTCGTCTCCAAGCTGCCGGCATGGCTCCGGCAAGCCCTCAAGGTCAGAGCCGCGCAGCACGGCATCGAGATCCAGACCGCGGTCGAGCAGGGCATCAGCGACTGGTGTGGCCTGGCTTCCGCCACGGCCAATGTCGACACCTCCGGCGCCGACTCCTTCTCCACATTCCTTCCTTCCGGTCAGTGGGAGCAGTTCCGCGAGATCGTGGTCGATCGTCGCGTGTCACTCATCCAAGGGCTCGCTCAGTCCGTTCAGCTCTGGCTCGACTCCAACCCCACACCGGACGTGGCGCGGCCCGAGGTCACGCGTCGGATCATCGTCTGCAACCAGAAGGGCGGAGTGGGCAAGACGGCGATCACCGCCGGCCTCGGAGAAGCGCTCGCCGAAGACGCCAACACCCTTCACTCCGTGCGCGTGGCGAAGGCTCTCACCAAGGCCGTCCGTGCGAGTGAGACGCACGGCGATGAGACGGAGCCGGACGACAACCCGCTCGAGATCGAGAACCTGCCCGGTCCGGGTCTGCGGATCCTTCTGGTGGACTTCGACCCTCAGTGCCACCTCACCAACCAACTCGGTGGAACGCCGCTACCGATGAACGGCGACAGTCTCACCAACCACATGGCAGGGGACCCGAAGGGCGATCTCCGCGACCTGATCCTCTCGGTCGACGAGGAGCACTTCGGGGACCGGTTGCATCTTCTGCCTGCCTGCAACGACGCCTTCCTGCTCGACGTCCGCCTTTCTGCGGTACGTGCCCGGGAAGCCGCACTGGAGCGAGCGCTCGCACCGCTCGAAGCTGATTACGACGTAATCATCGTCGACTGTCCGCCCAGTCTCGGCCTCAGCATGGACGCGGCCGCCTACTACGGTCGGCGCCGCGAAGGGGAGAAGACCGGTCAGTCCGGGGCTCTCATCGTCGTCCAGGCAGAGGACAGTTCGGCGGACGCCTACGACCTCCTCACCACCCAGATCGACGATCTGCGGGGCGACCTCCAGGTCGACATCGACTATCTCGGTATCGTCGTCAACCTGTATGACTCGCGCCGGGGATACATCGCGACTTCCTCCTTGCAGGGATGGGTCGACATAAAGGATCCGCGGGTCGTGGGCCTCATCGGTGACCTCAAGGAACAGAAGGAAGCAGTCCGAGTGAAGCAACCCCTGTTGTCGTACGCGCCCAAGTCCCAGCAGGCGGTCGGCATGCGCGCACTCGCACGGGAGGTGCTGTGAGCAAGGCCGACCAGCTCGGCGCCGGCCGGTTCGGTGGGGGAGTGCGCCCTGTCAGCGCACGCCGCCAGGCAGTCGCAGCCGCCACAGGTGTTCCCACCGACGGCGTGGCACCTCCGGCGCAGCTGCCTCCGTCGCGCATCAGTCCGAACCCCGACAACCCCCGCTCTCACCTCGGTGACCTGACAGACCTCGCGGGCAGCCTGAAGACCCACGGGCAGAAGCAGGCCATCACGGTGATGAACCGAGATGCCTACCTCAGGGCCAACCCTGAGCGCGAAGCCGACCTCGAACCCGACACCGCCTATGTCGTCATCGACGGCAGCAGCCGCCTCGCCGCAGCGCGCGAAGCCGGCTTGGAGACCGTGGCGGTCATGGTCAGCGACGAGCAGGGCAACAACGCCGAAGAGCTTCTGCAGTCGGCGCTGATCGCGAACATCATGCGCAACGACCTCAGCGAGATCGACGAGGCTCGGGCTCTGCAGCGACTTCTGAACGTGTACGGCAGCCAGCGCGCTCTAGCCAAGCAGCTGCACCGCTCCCAGGGTTGGGTGTCCCAGAGGCTGGCGTTGCTCAGCCTCGCTCCTGAACTTCAGGAGCGCATTGGTGAGGAGCCGATCGAGCTGCTGCGTGCAGTCGGCAGCAAACCCGTCGCGGAACAGGCGGCTGCTCTTCAGGTGCTCAAGGAGCAGCGCGCTGCCGCGGAGAGCGCGAAGGCCTCCCAGAAGCAACCGGAACGAACTGAACCAGAGCCTGCGCCGGTACTTACTCCGGTACCGGCGCCCGTCCCCGTGCCCGAGCCCGTGCCCGAGCCCGTGCACGCCGCTGAGCCTGCACGTAAGACGTCGGACGGTGATGGCGGTAGCTACGACGGTGTCCGTCAGGAAGCGCGGAGGACAAGCACGAGTGATTACGCCGTAATCACGAACACCCCGCCCGAGGCCCGGGCGTTGGAAGCCGGTCCGAAAAGGCCCCGTCCGGCTGACGTCGTTCCGGATCCACGAAGCGACAGTGCGCCCAGTATCTCCAGCTCCGGTGGGGAGGAGGATGCGCTGCCGGATCTGCCTTACCACGACGGCTCGTTCCTCGCCTGGCATCTCATTCGCAAGATGAGCGACACGGAGTTCGACGAGATGCTGCGCATCCTGAACAACCACCAGGCTCAACGGGACTCGGACAGCACGTCCCAAGCGCAGTGAAGCATTGCGAAGTCCCCTGCCGCTCGCGGCAGGGGACTTCGCGCGTATCAAGCCGGTGTCGCTACTTCAGGCCGATCGCATCGCAAGCAGCGCGGAACTTGGCCGTGCAGATCTGGTCCACGGTGTAGAGGCCGTCCGCGACCACCGTGGACTTGATGTTGTTCCGGGTCAGGGAGATCACGGACACGAGTTGCGCGGGGACGTTCTTGTTGGTCGGGCTGTTGACCCGGCCTTGGGTGAGCGCGTCGAATTGGATGTTCTTGCCCTGGACCTTCATCACGGCGGCCTGGGCAGCGGCTTCGGCCTCATCCGCGTAGGGCTTGTAGACCGTCATGTACTGCTCGCCGGTCACAATGCGCTGGACCGCGGTCAGCTCGGCGTCCTGCCCGGTGATCGGCGGGAACTTGGTCACGCCGGCGTGCTCCAGGGCCTTCACGATGCCGCCGGCCATCGCGTCGTTCGCCGAGTAGACCGCGGTGATGTTGTCCTTGCCGATCGCCTTGATGGCATCGGTCATCTCGGATTGCGCCAGCTTGGGGCTGTATCCGTCGGTGTCGTACTCCTTGACGATCGTCACCGTGCCGGACAGCTCTGACAGCGCGCCCGTCTTGAACAGCTTGGCGTTCGGGTCGGTGGGGGAGCCGTTCACCATCACGACCTTCGGCGTCGTGTCGGAACCCGAGTCGACTGCCTCAAGGAGCGAACGGGCCTGCACCTCCCCGACGAACTCGTTGTCGAAGGAGATGTACGCGTCGATCGGACCCTCGGCCAGACGGTCGTACGCGATGACCGGAATACCCGCTGCCTCTGCCTTTTTCACCATAGGAGCGATCAGGTGCGAGTCGACCGCGTCGAGCAGGATGACGTCGACTCTCTCGTCGATCATTTTCTGCATCTGGCTGTTCTGCACCGACGTGACGGAACCGGCGTTGTTGTAGATCGTCTTGCCTCGGTTGTCGGTGAGTTCAGCCACCTTCTTCTTGATAATGGGGTAGTCGAACTGCGCGTAGCGCACGTTGGTCTTCTCGGGCATCAGAACACCCACCGTGATGTCGTCGCTCTTGCCGGTCCTTGACCCCGTGGTGCCCTGCGATGCGTTCAGAGCACCGCAGCCGGCGAGCGAAAGGGTCATCGTGGACGCTGCCACGGACATGGCTATACGACGCATTCGAGGGCTCATTTCAGAAACGTTCGGGGCCTGGGCGCTGCAGCAAGACCCAGTGGCTGAGAAGCCAACGCGGCAGCGTCTTCCAGCGTCAAGAAGATCCACTCAAGTGCGGCAGAATGGTGCAAACAGCTGCCCTTGTAGGCAGAAAGGAACAGCCTCCACATGCCCCGTGCGGATCCTTCGAGCAGCGGTCGTTGGGGCGCGCTCCGGACTTCCTCCACGGTCTTCGAAACGGGCTGACAAGGAGGCGAACCGCCGTGCGTCGACGGGGCACCGGCGCACGGGCATTTCATGCGCCCTTCCCCGAGATGGCCGCCCAGACCCGTCGGTGCCAGTCGCCGTTCGGGCCTTGTGCGGTGCCTGCGGCCGGCCTTCCAGGATGATCGGGGGCCGGTCCCCAGCCGGGTGGTGCGCTTCGGTTGAGGTCCTCGGCGGCGACGGAGGAGGAGTCCGGGGGAAAGAACACGGGGAGGGACTCGGGGCAGCGCGCGAAGGGACCCTGCCGCCAGCGAAGATCGGCGGAGTGAACAGCCAGCGCCACGTCGGGGATCCGGTCCAGCAACCGTTCCACCGCGATGGCGGCGATCATCCGTGCCTCGTCCTGGACCGGGCACGCGTGCGGGCCCGCACCCCACGCGAGGTGCGCGCGGTTGCCGATGCGCTGTCCCGGAAGCATCGACAGTTGCTCCGTGACGGCCGCATGGCTGATCAGGGTGGGTACCCCGGCCGGAACGAGGACGCCGCCGAGGTGTACGTCGTGAACGGCGAAGTGCACGCTGAAGTTGGCCATCGGCGGATCGACCCACAGCACTTCGCCCAGTGCCTCGTCCATGCCTACGGTCCCGTTGTACAGGTCTCGCGCGAAGCGCCTGTCGACGAGCAGCAGGCGCAGGACGTTGCCGATGAACGCCTGTTCCGGCTGGGCTCCCGCTCCGATGAGAAGGTAGAGCTCACTCACCAGCTCGTCATCGGTGAGGCCCGCCTTGTGCGCCATCAGCCAGGACGTGAGGTCGGCGCCGGGCTGCCGGCGCTTGTGTGCGACCAGGTCGTACAGATGCCCGAGGAATCCGTTGCTCAGGCGAGCCGCCTCGGGGCCGGACGCGTTCATCACCCCGGAGGTCGCCGCAAGAACGTTGTCCTCGTAGGACGGGGAAAAGCCTGCCAGCGCGATGAACACGCGCAAGGGCAGCAGAACGCTGTAGTCACGCATCAGGTCGGCCTGCCCGGCCGGCCCGAACCCGTCGATCAGCTTGTCCGCGCTCCACGTGACATACCTGCGCAGCGTGTGCTGATCCAATCGGTCGATACTCTCGCGGACCGCGGTGCGCAGCCGACGGTGGTGCTCCCCGTCGGCGAAGAGCGACGAGGGCTTCCACGCCATCATCGCAAGGACCGGGGAGTCGGAAGGTACTCTGCCCTCGGCCAGCGCCTGCCAGCGTCGCGCGTCCTTGACGAACGTCGTCGGGCTGCGCAACACCTGCAGGGCGGCGTCGTAGTCCGTGACGAGCATGGCCGCTACGCCCGGAGCGAGTTCGACGGGAGCGACCGGACCGAAGCGCCGCAGGTAGTCATACGTTATGCGCGGATCGGCGGCGAAGTCCGCACCGTACAGCGGCGGCGCGGCGGAGTTGCCGCCCAGTGGGCAGCCGGACGGCGTACGGTCGGAGACGTAGGGGGAGTGGTCGGTCACCATGTTCCCATCGAATGCGGTTCTGGAGCCACGCGACGAGCGATGGGCGTCCGTGCGAGTACGCGCGGGTCGCGGAGTCGTGCGGGAGGCGATCAGCGCGTTCCGGCAGGGTCCCGGACGTCACCCCGCAGCCCTCCACATCATCGGCTCCGAGCACATGGAGATCGCCGGACAGCGGCCCGAAGGGACCTTTCTCTGCCTGTTCGGGGCGGGCAGTGCAGAGTGGCGGAGTGAAGAGGGACTTCACCACACACGATCCGACCCAGTCCTCCCCCCAGTCCTCCCCCTCCACCAGGAGCCGGAGGGTACCCACGGAGGCCATGGGCACCCTCCCGGCGGCTGTCGAGCCGCAGGTCATCAGCGGGCGGAGTTCGTCCCCCGCCTGCGGGTGCCGAGGTATACGCCGGCGCCTCCCACCACGACCAGGGTTGCCGCGAGACCGGCGATCACATTGGTGCTGGAGTCTGCGCCGGTCTCGGCGAGGTGCGAACCACCGGCCGGGGACGGAGCGGTGCTCGGCGTCGCCGAGGGGGCGGCGCTGGTGCTCCGCGAGGGCGACGGGGCAAGGCTCGGGGAGGGCGTCGGGGTGCTCCCGGGCCCGGAGGGCAGCGGGGCGGGTGTGGGCTTGTCCGGGGCCTTGCAGGCCGTGGACGGGGCGGTCAGGTTGCCCTGGACGTCCTCGTCGACCGCGCCGTTGTCGGTCTTGACGTGGATACGGTACGTGGCGTTCGGCTTCCAGTCCTCGTCGAAGGTCACCTTGGTGCCCTCCGCGGAACCCCGGACGGACTGCTCGCCGAGCTGCCCGACGTCGGTGCCGTTGTCCTGGAGGAAGACGGTAACCGTGGCGGGTGTGGCCGAGGAGTCCTTGTCGGTGACGACGATGACGCCTCTGAAGTGGTCGCACGTGGCGACGGCGGAGAACTCACTGATGTTGCACGCGAGAGCATTGCCGGCCAGACCGAGGGCCAGCGCGGCGGAAGCAGAGGCGACACCCACGATGCGTGCGGAGCGACGCGCGCTTCGGCGAGATATGGACACGCTTGTCCTTTACGTTTTTGCACAAGTGCCGGGAGATTAGGGGTGACTGGGGCGTAGAAGACAGAGCGAGAGCTGATCGCCCCAGATGGCTCACAGGTCTATAAGCGCTGCATAAGCATGTCAACGTATCTGTAAATGAGGGCATTTGACTCTGCCTGGACAGGCAGTGAATGGCTTGAACCGACTATTCGGCCGGCTGAGGTCCCACTCGGCGGTCAGGACAGACATGACAGCTGCGTCTCGTCGACCCGTTGTTCATGATCTTGCGGTGACGCTGAGGCGGCGGTGGGTACAGCGTTGAGGAGTCCACCCGCGAGGGCGAAGCCAGCACGCAGCTGACTTGCTCGAGGACCGGGCGGGCACGGCAGCGCGGCGGTCGCGTAGAAGGCGGTTTCGTCCGGGTCTTCGTAAACCCGCAGAACTCTCTTCCCGGTGCGGCGCCGTTCGCAGGTACAGGTTCGAGCCGCCCCACCTCGGCTTCACAGCGGGCGCGTCGCGGGAGCCTGCGAGGGTCGGGGCGTCCCACGGTGGTTGCGGCGCGTGGTACCAGGGGCCTTCGCCGGCCCCTGGACCCCGCTGCCCCGCCACTTTCCGGCGCGCACCGGTGCGTCGTGGCGGGCACCGTGCGCGCCGGAAAGCGGCGGGTTCGTGCTCAGGTGCGGGTCGTCCGTGTGACCGGCATCCACTGCTTCCACCCGGGTCGGCCGCGCCGATCACGGGGTTAGCCGGGGCGTGGCCGAGGTGGGTGCGGGGGAGGCCGAGCTGCAGAGACGCCATGGAAAAGCCGTCGGTCCGGTGAGGTCACGTGCCCGGCGGCACGGAATGAACCCGCACTCGGGCACCTCCTGTACAAGGTAAGAGAGCGCACCCTCCATAGGCCGTCTGACCTGCGCATATGTCAGAGACAGGCGGATCGTGGGAACCGTGAGGCAGTTCTGCCCGCCGTAGACCACGATCCGCAGACATGAGTGCCCGGTCCGCAGGATCGCGGTGCCAGTTCTCTCGGACAGGCACACGGTTCCTGAGAACTGCCACCACGTCCACAGGATCTGAGCACCACGATCCTGCGGACGTAGCAGATTGACCTCACGTACATAAGGCGATGCCGGAAGGAACGTCGCGTCGGCGGTCCACAGATGACCTTCGCGGCATCCGACACGGCTGACAGGCGGAGTTGATTGACTTCCCGTTCATGTACGTTAGGTTCATCTGACCGGCTCCACAGCCGTCCCTCATGCACCAACCAGCAACCCCCCTGCACGGAGGGCCCCTTGGGAGCAGTACGCAGACTGGTCGACGCCGACACCGGCGAGCCGGTCCCTTATGCGCCGTATGCCTTCTCTGGCAGGCACACGCAGGTCGACAAGGCGCGCGTCGAGGCCATCACCGAATCGAAGGCGTTCACGCCCAGTCAGAAGTTCCTCGTGCTGTGGTGGATCGGAGTCTCGCCCGAAGGGATGGAGCCGCTCCGGGCCACCGGAGCGGACATCGGCAAACGGGTAGGGATGTCCACCGACGCAGTCGGCAAAATCAACAGGAAGCTGGCCAAACACCGCATCCTGATCGTCCGCGGACGGATCGGCAACTACAACTTCTACCGAATCAGCCCCTACATCGCGTTCCATGGGACGGGTGTCGAGCAGCGTGAAGCGGTGAGGACGTGCAACCCGCCGGAGATCCCCGGATTCGACGAGACCGCACCTGCGCGGTGGGAGGCCCAGTGATGAGCGTCGACGACAAGCACGAGAACCTCCAGCTGCTGGAGAAGACAGCCGGCATGAGTGCCAACCAGCGCCTTGTCGTGATGCTGTACGCGCTCCATCCCACCGACCGGTCCGGTGCCGTGCTCGAGACCGCTGCCAACCTGGCCAAACTGGTCGGCATGGCGGCGCCCGTCTTCAGCAGGACCCGTAAGCAGGTCATCGAGGCCGGTTGGCTGGAGGAGACCGAGAGGATCGGTCACATCAAGTACTACCGCCTCGAACCCAAGCACCTGGGCCAGAGCGTCGTCGTTCCGCTCCGCCGCGCGACGTGACGTTCTCAGGAGCGCACCTCATTGACGTCACGTACATGAGGTGCGCTCCGTAGGACGTCCTCCTTCACCTCCGGGCAATCGGAGCGGCTCGACGGGCCCGTTCCGGAGCCGGGGGACGTGGCGCAGTCCACGTCCCCCGCCCGTCCGTGCCGGGCGCTTCCCGCGTGACGGGTTCGACCGCTCCGGCAGGCCCCGGCCTGCGGCGCCACAGGGGCAGGCTCATCGACCCGCGTCGGCGTGCGATCGGACAGGCGTGAGGTAGCCTGGATATTTCTGGATCGACCAATCCAGTTATGGCGCCCATCACACCTGGATGGCGCGAGTGTCATGAGGAGGTAGCGCCGTGCCGGAGCTGGGACTCGCCGACACCCTCGGCATCCTGCGACAGCCCGACGTACGACCCCGGTCCAGCAGCGCCGGGCTAGGCCTGACGGATCTCTACGTGTCGTCCCAGCGGGAGAATCCCTACCAGGCGGACTTCGCGCCCGCCCCAACCCATTTGCTCATCCTGCATCTCAACGGATCTGTCACCGTACGGCGCGGTCAGGGCGATGCGACCCGGTCAGGGACGATCTCGCCGGGCGGCCTGTTCCTTCAGCCGGCCGGCAGAGAGCTGAGCGTGGAACTGGGAGGAGGCCTCGACACGGTGCACGCCTACCTCACGGACCAGGTGCTGCGTGAGGCCAACGAGGGGCGACCGGTCGAGCCGTCCGAGGAGCTCGGTGTCACCGATCCGCTCGCCGAGCAGCTCATGCGCGCACTGGACTCCGTCGTCCACCGGTGGGAGCCGTCCGCCCGCACCTACGCAGACCAGCTGACCAGCATGCTCGCCGCGCAGGTGGTGCGACGGCACGTCTCCCGTCCGACCGCTGCGGCTCCGGCCCCGTCGCACGCCGGGCTCTCCGACCGCCAGCTGTCCGCCGTGCGCGACCTCATGCATGACCGGATCGCCGAACCCCTGCCGGTCGCCGACCTCGCCTCCGCGGCCTCGCTCAGCTCCAGCCAGTTCACGCGCCAGTTCCGTGCGAGCACGGGCCACTCACCGCACCAGTACCTGCTGGGACTGAGGCTGGAGCGCGCCAGCCGGCTTCTGCGTACCGGGTCCGCGCCCATCGGACAGGTGGCCCTGGAGTGCGGGTTCTCCCACCAGGAGCACCTGACCAGAGCGATGCGTACCCGTCTCGGTACCACTCCGGCGGCCATGCGCCGGGAGGGGCGGCGGAGGCGGTAGAACCGCCTCCGCCGGACCCGGGTCAGTCGACCATTCGGGCGATGTGGAAGGTGTGGCTCAGCCGACGCCATTCGCCGTCCACGACGCGGCCGCGGGGAGCGGGACCGCTCTGCCTGGCGAAGTCGACGATGAGGGGGTCCTTGACGCCGAACACGGTGTCGCTGTCGAGGTGGGAGCCGTCCGCCACGAAGAGCTGCGTGATCAGGCGGCGGTGGCCGGGCGCGCTGATCATGAAGTGGACGTGCGGGGCCCGGTAGTGGTGGCGGCCCACCGCGTCGAGCATCTGCCCCACCGGGCCGTCGCCCGGGATGGGGTAGTGGTGGGGGAGGATCGACCAGAAGGCGATCCGGCCGTCGGAGTCGGTGCGCAGGCGGCCCCGCAGTACGGGCCCTTCCTGGTCGGGGAGCTGGACGTCGTAGAAGCCGTCCTCGTCGGCCTGCCAGACGTCGACGACCGCGTCCTTGAGGGGCTCGCCCGAGGTGTCGGCGATGGTCACGTCCACCCACAGCGGGGTTCCGGGAAGGCCGTCCGAGATGTCGCTGCCGTGCTCGGCCTCCGGCGGGCCCTCCACGTAGAAGGGACCGAGCACGGCGGACGGCGTGGTCTCGGGGGTGCGGGAGTTGGTCAGCAGGTCCACGGCGCTGGAGATACCCAGCACGTCGGAGAGCAGCACGAACTCCTGCCGGGTCGGACTGCTCAGCTGCCCGGTCCGGGTGAGGTGGTCGATCGCATAGGCCCACTCCGCCTCGGTGACGTCTTCCTCCGCCACGAAGGCGTGCAGGTGTCGTACGAGTCCGGAGAGCAGGTCGCGCAGTCGGGCGTCGGGAGCCTGCGCGAAACTCGCCACGACCTGCTCGGTGAGCTGGGCCAGCACGGTCGCCGTGGTGGCCGGGCCCTCGGGCCGCCGCCCGTGCCAGGCGTCCGTCAGCAGCCTCTCGACGCCCTCGGCGGTGAGCTCGCGCGGATTCGGGTACGGCGTCGCCACGGCCGACGCGGCCGCGTCGGCGAGGCCGGACTCGGGCATGCGCAGCTCACGCAGCGAGGTCGGGCCGCCGAGCGAGGCGACGAGGTCGTACAGGCCGCTCGCGGCGTCGGACACGCCGAGCGCCTCGGCGACGCGGCGCGTCACGTCAGGGACGGCGGGCGCGTTGTACGCCAGCACGTGCGGCAGGATCACCGTGTGCGTCTCGGCATGCGGCAGGTCGAAGCTTCCGCCCAGGGTGTGGCACAGCTTGTGATGCAGCGCCATGCCGACAGTGGCCAGGCACGTGCCGGCGAGCCACGCCCCCTGCAGCAGATCGGCCCGCGCCTCGCGGTCGGCCGGGTCCGCGGCCAGGCGCGGCAGCGCGCGGGCGATCCGCGAGATCGCGTCGAGGGCCTGGCGGTCGGTGGCCGGGTCGGCGTCGGGGGAGTACAGCGCCTCCACCGCGTGAGCCATGGCGTTCACGCCGCTGGTGACCGATGTGGCCAGGGGCAGCGAGAGCGTGAGGTCGACGTCGTAGACGACGGTCTCCGGCAGGATCGCGGCCGAGGACTGGGTGACCTTGCGGCCGTCACGGGTCTCGCCGAGGACGGGGGTGACCTCGGAGCCGGCGTAGGTGGTCGGCAGGACCACCTGGGGAAGGTCGGTGCGCAGGGCCAGTGCCTTCGACAAGCCCGTCGTGGATCCGCCGCCGACGGAGACCAGACAGTCGGCGTCCGCCTCGCGCAGGACGGTGAGTGCCTTTTCCGTGACCTCCACCGGGGTGTGCATGGCGGCGCCGTCGAACTCCGCGACCACCAGGTCGCCGAGCGCGTCGCGAACGCGGCGGGCCGCGTCGTCGAGCGCGGGACCGGACACCAGCAGGATCCGCTTGCCGCCGAGCCGCCGCACTTCCTCGGCGAGCCGGTCGACGGTTTTGGAGCCGAAGACCACTCGTGCCGGATGGGATGTGTGAACGAACGTCCGCATGGTGGGCCGCCTCCGCGCTTCGGTCGGGATCTGCAGGGGGATGGCCTTCCAGGTTGCGGCTCGGGAGCCGGTGAATTCCTGCACGATCGACGCGTATCCCTGCAGGAACGGCGCATCGCCACCGGACCTCGGCATCCGCGCGGTCGAGGCGCACCCGGACTCGACAACTTGCCGGGCGACCTGCGCGAGGTGATGCCCGCGCCCGCCCGGCACTACCCCGTCGGCGCCCCGCCCGTACGCCGAGCACACGGCCGGCCGCGGGTGTCGCCGTCCGCGGCCGACTGCCGTATCACATCGGCGAGTGCAGGACCCGTACTTCGAATCGGTCAGCGGGTCCTGCAGAGCAGGGGCTGACGCTTCACGCGGTGGACCACTTCTGGTTGTCCGTTCCGGCGCATGACCACAGCTGGAGACGGGTACCGTCCGCCGTTCCGTTGTCCCGGACGTCGGTGCACTTGTCCGCGAGCTCATTGACCAGGTCGTTGTGCGAGTTCAGTGTGAACTTCTGCTGGGAAGTGCCGTTGCAGGGGGCCAGTTCCAAGTCCGTCCCGTCGTCAGTCGAACCGCCTGCAAGCTGCACGCACATGCCGAGCGTGCGCAGCGAGCCGTCCGAGGCGAATGTCCAATGCTGTGAAGCGGTGTTCTGCGAACAGGTCGAGATCATGAGTCGCGTGCCCCGAGCGGCCCTGCCGCCCACGACGTCGATGCAGCGTCCCGAAGAGTGGCTGACCAACTGCACGCCGGAGGACGGCGCTCGCGTACGTGCCTTTGTTCCGGTGGGACTGGGCGCGGAAGTGGTCGGAACTCCACCGGCTTTGTCGTCGGTCGAGTCCTTCGTCGGACTCACTGCCGGACTGTGCTTGCCCGACCCATCGGCGGAGGCATCGGCGGGGAGCGTCGGCAGGGCATCGAGTCCGTCGAAGCTCACTCTGCCGTGTCCGGTAGAACTCACGGTTCCGGACGCTCCATTGGTGTGACCGTCGTGATGACCGCCGGCGAGTGCCAGTGTGGCGAGGACGCCGCCTGCCGCCAGCAGTCCCACCGCACCGACGACCCCGAAGGCGGCGAGCGATCCGGACCGTCGGGCACCACCGCCGGAATGTGCCTCGTCCGGTCGTGGCTCCGTGGGAGCCCCGTCGGATGTGTGGGGTGTCTCGTCGCGTATGCCGAAGTCGGTGCCTGCACTGCTGGAGGCGGCGCTCCTCGGCTGGTCGAACGAGCGCGCAGGGGAACGGCTTACGTCACCTCGCGACCCCAGCGATGAGTATTGGGCGAGTCTGGGTACGACGGCACCCGCGCGGCGGGTGCCGTCGACCTCCTTGTGCGCCGTGGCGTCAGTAGCACCGGCATCGCTGTCGCTCGGGGCCTCCGCGGTGTCGCGCCTGACGAGTTCGGCGCTTCCTGGGACCCGTACCGGGAGATCACTCGTCGGTCTGGGCTGACGTGGTCGCTTCATGCTTTCCTTTCCAGCGGGATGAGCGCTCCCTCACAAGGCACCGGTGGCGACGTGGCCCGGGTTCATGCGAGGGGCGTGTGATCTGCGACTCACGCGAGTCGGCCGGATTTCTGGTGCCATTCCCCTCGGCGAACCGTCGAGGAGCAGTGGGACGGCCGTGACGTGGGCCTGACGGCCGGATGCTGGGGAAGTCGAGGCGAAAGGCTACCCGGTCCGTGAGCGCGCCCTCGGTCGAGCAGTCGCTGGAGGGCGGGCTACGCGGATGGCCGAGGGGTTCGAGTGGCGGGTCGCTTCGGTCGCTGGTGCCGGGACGGGGAGAGGGGGACGTGCGGAGCCGATGCGTGGAGGTCAACGACTCGAGAAACCTGGGGTAGCGCTCGGAGCAGCTGCTTCGCCGGGATGAGTACCTGGTCAGAGGGTGTCTCGCAGTGCCCGGAGCGACCGTAGCGACTCAAGGTTCGGATAGGTGCAGACATCCGGGGTGGTGCGAGCGGCGTGTGCGCTTCCCGAGTGGACATCAGGGTCGCTTCGGTCGCTGGTGGTCCCGCGAAGTGGTGGGGTGAAGGCGGGTGTTTCCGCTGCGGTCGCCGTCCTGGGGCCGGCGCCCGATGGCAGGGCCACCAGTCTCACCGGGTTCCCCGAACCCCTCAGATGACGAAAGTGCCCTTTTGGGCAGTATGATCGGAATTCACTTGCTGAGCTCGGGCGGCTGCTGCGATGGTCATCGAGCCGGTTCCCCAGGATGGTCATCACGGGGGACAGGCGGGCGGAGAAAGGAGCCGCTGCCGACGCCTTCGGCAGCGGGTAGGGGCAGGTGACGGGTCAGCCATCAGCCAGGTGGCGTCGCACTGCCCCGTGCGCCGGTACGACGGGATCTTGCAGGTCGCCGCCTATGGCGAGGTGCCGGTCGTATCCGATCGCTCAGCCGGTCAACGGCGCGCCCCATGGGCCGTGTTGAGATGCCGAACCCTCCTTCTCTCGGCTGTCATCGCGGTCAATGGTGGGCTCTGTCTCATGCGCCCTCCCCGTGATGGGGCAGAGCCCACCTCTGCTTCGTCGACGGCACATGGTCACGCGGCAGCCGCGTGGTCCGACGCTTCGACGGCCGCTCGCGCCCTGGCCCTGCTGCGCAGCTGACGCAGGGCGTAGTGCTGCCGGGATTTCACGGTGCCGGCGGGCACGCCCAGTATGCGGGCGGTCTCGTGCACGGTCTTGTCCTGGAGATAGGTGTGCACCAGGACTTCCCGGTGTTCGTGAGAGAGGTGTCGTAGCAGGGCCATGGCGTCGACGGAGGCCGCCGACGTGTCGGCGTGATCGTTCTGCAGCAGGCCCTGGTGTGCCGCGCCCACCGACTCGTGGCGGAAGTGGGCGCTGCGGATGCGGTCGATGGCCAGGTTGCGGGCCACGGTGAGCAGCCAGCCGCGGATCGATCCCTCGTTGGCACACAGCCGATCGGCATGGTGCCAGGCACGTATCAGGGTCTCCTGCACGATGTCCTCCGCCGTATGGCGGTCGCGCAGCATGCGCTCGACGTAGGCGAGCAGGGGTTTGGCGTGATCGGCCGCCAGCACCCTGAGGAGGTGTTCGCCGTGTGCTCCGCGGGGTCCGGTCGGAGCGGTTGCGCAAGTCATGTCGATCCCGTGGAGGCAAGGTTCTGCCCGTCGTGGTTGCCCGCACAGGCGATCACGGCCGGGAGACGGCCGGGAGGGTGCGGGGTCGCCGAAGGACGGGGCAAGGCGGTGCGCCGACCGGACCGGATGGGGCGGTCCATGGCCGACGGGCACGGCGTATGTCGTGCCTGCTTCGGCGAGGTTCCTGCCGAGGAACCAACGCGTGCGGGGATCGTAGGCAGGCACCGCAGCCGGAAATCTGACGGATTTCTGATGCGGGACATGCCGAACGGACGGTCGGCCCCGGAGGGCTGCCGCTCCGTCGTGTGTCTACCGCGGCCGGACACATGTGTGCGTGGCATGCACCGCGTCACAGTGCCTCATGTGATACACGGAGCCGCCTCGCCTGGAGGTTCACTCGATTTCGAGAAGCCTGGCGCGGACATCCTCGGCGGCGGGGTGGCCGATGTGTTCCAGGATCTCCAGGGCCTGGCCCAGCGACCGGCCCGCGCCCTCCGCCTGCCCCAGGGCGAGGCGGGCGTCGGCGATGTGCACGAGGGTGTCGGCTTCCAGGTAGGAGTCCCGGATGCGGCGGTACAGGTCCAGCGCGTGCCGGAAGCTGTCCAGGGCCCGGTCGTGGTGGCCCAGTTGATGGTGGGCGACGCCCAGGCTGTCCCACGCGGCGGCCTCGCCGTTCGGGTCGCCGGTCTCCTGGTGGATCGCGAGTGAACGGCTGCACTCGTCGATCGCCCGGCCGTACTCTCCCCTCAGCAGATACGTCCAGCCGACCTCGTTGTGCACACTCGCTTCGCCGTTGAGGTGCCCGGCCGAGTGGTACAGCTCCTGGGCCAGCCGGTAGTGGTCCAGCGCGTCGGCGTGCCGGCCGTGCCGATTGGCGACGAACGCTCCGTAGCGGTGCACGCGGGCCTGTCCGTGGATGTCGCCGAGTTCCTCGAACAACTGCAGGGCCCGCTCCAGGTGTTCGCCCGCGCCCTCCCACTGTTCGAGCCGGCCGAGGGCGAAGCCGAGAGCCCGGTGCCCGTGCGCCTGGCCCAGCAGATCACCGCCGCGCTGCGCCGCGGTGATGGCGGTGGTCTGTACAGTCCGTTGCTGCTGCCAGCGTCCGTTGCGGTCCAGGTACAGCTCGAGGACCGCGGCCAGTTGCCAGCTGAAGGTGCCGTCGCCGCGGTGGCCGTCCTGTTCGACGGCGGCCAGCAGTACCGGTCGTTCGCGGTCGAACCAGTCGGCCGCGGCGCGCTGGTCGGGGAACCGTTCGGGCAGGGTGTGGACCGCCGGGCGGCGCAGGGTGATCCGTTCCCGGTGTGGTGCGAGGACGGCCTCCGCGGTGTGGGCGCTGTGCAGGTAGTGGTCGAGAACGCGGGCGGCCGCCGTGGCCGCGTCGTCGGGCGTGTCGACGTCGTCGACGAGTTCCGCGGCGTAGGCGCGCAGCAGGCTGTGGGAGGAGAAGCGTCCGGGCTTGTTCTCGAACAGCAGGTGGGCTCGGACGAGTTCGGTGAGATGGGGCCGTACCTGCCGTGGGCGGGTGGCGGTCAGGCTGGCCGCGGCCGCCACGGAGCAGTCGGGGCCGGGGTGCAGGGCCAGCAGACGGAAGAGCCGGGCCGCCTCCGGGGTCAGGGCCTGGTACGACCAGGAGAAGACGCAACGTGCGTCGGCGAGCGGCGGCTCCCCGGTGAAAGCGTCGAGGCTGCCGTGGCTCGCCCGCAGCTCGTCGGCGATGGCGGCCAGCGGGTAGCCCGGGTTCAGGGCGGCCCGCGCGCTCACGATGGCCAGCGCCAGCGGAAGCCGCTCGCAGAGGCTGATGATCTCCGCGACCGCTTGCTCCTCGCGGTCGACCCGCTCCGCGCCGAGCCGGCGGGCGAGCAGCGCGCGAGCCTCGTTCTCGTCGAGCGGGCCCAGGGTGACCGGGTGGGCGCCCTCGACGGCCATCAGCCCTTGGAGCTGGTGGCGGCTGGTGATGATGGCCAGGCAGCCGGGCGGGGCGGGCAGCAGTGGGCGCACCTGCTCGGAGTCGCGGGCGTTGTCCAGCACGACCAGTACGCGTCGTCCGGCCAGGAGACCCCGGTAGGCCGCGGCCTGGGCGTGCAGTTCCGCGGGGATGCTGCCCACGGGCACGCCGAAGGCGTCGAGCAGGGCGCGCAATGCTTCGGCTCCCCTCATCGCCGCTCCGCTCAGGTGGAAGCCGCGCAGGTCGACGTAGACCTGCCCGTCCGGGAAGCGGGGGGCGAGACGGTTGGCCCAGTGCACGGCGAGGGTGGTCTTGCCGACGCCGGCCATACCGCTGAGCACGACGGCCTGGGCGGGTTCACCGGGACCGGGCACCAGGCCGTCCAGATGCTCCAGCTCGGCGCTCCGGCCGGTGAAGGCGCCCAGGCCCCGGGGAAGTTGAGCGGGGTACACCCGATCGGTGGGGGTGACCGGGGCGGGTTCCGGGCCGTCGGCAGCGGGGGCATGTGACTGCTCCAGGGCGCGGCGCTGTGCCTCCCGCAGTTCGGGACCGGGTTCCAGGCCGATCTCGTCCGCGATGCGGGCCCGGACGACCTGGTAGGTCTCCAGCGCCTCGGCCTGGCGGCCCGCGGAGGCGAGGACCTCGATGAGACGGGCCTGCAGCGCTTCGTCGAACGGGTGATGGGATGCCGCTTGGCGCAGTGTGACCAGGACGCGTTCGGTCAGCGCGGCGCCCGCCGTGGGCACGTACGCGGCGGCATCCTTCACGGCGACGACGTGTTCGTCGTCGATGGCCGTGAAGACCGGCAGGGCGCGCACTTCGGGGGTGATGCCGGATGCCGTGGGGCCGCGCCACAGGTCCAGGGCCTCGACGAGCAGTTCCACGGCCTTCACCCGGTCGCCCTGCTGCGCCGAGCGGTGCGCGTCCTCGCGCAGGGTGCGGAACCGCAGCAGGTCCAGTTCGTCCGCGGCCGTGAGGAGGCCGTAGCCACCGGAGGCGCGCACCAGCCGCCTCGAAGCGGTTCCCGAGCTCAGACCGGGTTCGAGCAGCTTGCGCAGTGCGGCGACGTGGCGGTGGATCACGTTGACCGCGGTGGCCGGGGGATCCTCCTGCCACAGCGCGTCCACGATTCCGTGCAGGGGTACAGGTTGACCGGCGTGGGCCAATAGCAGGGCCAGCAGGGCACGCTGCTTGGGAGGGCCAAGTCTGACGTCGCTGGTTCCCTGCCAGACCCGGACGGGTCCAAGGATCTGAAAACGCATGGCCGGCCGATTCTATTTGCCGAAGGGCGCGGGCACGAATGCGGCGCATCTCGGTGTGCGGAATATGAGGCGGAGGGCACGTGGGCACCGGGGCCGGGTGACGGCGCAAGGGTGGGGCTTGCTTCGATTCTGGAACCGTAGACGGTGGTTCTGTGATCTCCGGGACGAAAGACTGTGCCATCGGGTGATTCGTCTCGTCCCTCCGTCGGGGCCGTGTGCCCCGGAGGCTGTGATGTCGACCCGATCGCGTGTCTCCCCGGCCGCCGTTGAAACGACGGCGGCACCCGACCGGACCTTCTGGATCGCCGAACTGCTCGATGATGCGAGGAGCTCCGGCGGGGGTTGGCTCCGGATGCCGAGGTGCCGTTAGCCGCCGCGCATCTCCGGCATGCCGGTGTGGTGGTCGGATCTGGTCGACGACGGGGTGCCCGCCGCGGCGGGGACCCGGACCCGCAGCGGCGCGCTGCGGACCGCGCACGAACGCAGGGGAGCGGGCGAGGCGGTTCGGAAAGGACGCCTGGTTCAAGGGTCCTGGACCCCGTGCCGCGGGAGGTGCCCCGCACGCAGGTGCACAACCGGAGGTGAGCGAACGGCCGCATGTCGAGGCCGACACCGTCGCCGACACTGCCGCCCGTGCTCTCGCGTTCGCCACCGGAGCGGCGGAGGACTTCGCGCGCGGTTGGCCGTTCGCCCTGCCACAGGTGTGAAGCGGCGCCTACGCGGCAGCGGACGGGACCGACGGCCCGGCCGGACAGGAGGCCCGCACGCGGCTTCGGGACGGTGGCAGACGCTGTACGGCGCGCAGCTGCGCGAGAAGACGCGGGCCCGGTCACATGGCGGGTGGCTTTAGTGGGTCTCGTGAAATCGGGCGATGAGATTTCTCGGTCGTTGTTCATTCGGGCAATGAGAATGCCCGAAGAGGTATTCATGGCTGTCAGTCGGGGGAATCCGGCTTCAAATGTTGAACTTGAAACCACATGCCTGTCCCTGTAGGTCTTTCTGCACTCAATCAGCGCGAAGGGATGTCATGTACGGCACGGTCAATGGATTCAGTTATGGGTGGATCACGCCCATCGTGGCGTACATCACGGCGTGCCTCGGCGGCGCCCTCGCGCTGCGTTGTGTGACCCGCTCGCTTCTGGTGGAACGCTCCTTCAAGGCCGGCTGGCTCGCGCTGGGAGCGGTGGCGCTGGGATGCGGCATCTGGTCGATGCACTTCATCGGGATGGTCGGGTTCCACATCGTCGACGTGCCCATCGGCTACAACGTGCCGTTGACTCTGCTGAGTCTGGCCGTGGCCGTCGTGATGGTGGGCGTGGGCGTCTTCGTCGTCGGGTACCGGGGAGCGGGGCGCGTCACCCTGGGCCTGGCGGGGCTGACGACAGGTCTCGGTGTGGCGGGCATGCACTACATCGGCATGGCCAGCATGTCGTTCGAGGGGAACGTGGACTACCAGCCCGTCGTCGTGGTGACGTCCGTCGTCATTGCCGTGGCGGCGGCCACGGCGGCGCTGTGGGCGGCCGCGACCGTGCGCGGCTTTCTGCCCACGTTCGGGGCGAGCCTCGTCATGGGCGTGGCCGTCAGCGGCATGCACTACACCGCGATGGCCGGTGTGAGTGTCCACCTGCACAACCAGGGCGCGGTGGAGTCGGGTTCGCCTCTGGCCAAGGTGCTGGTCCCGATGCTCATCGGGCCGGTCCTCTTCCTCCTGCTCGCCGGGGTCATCGTCATGTTCGACCCGCTGCTCGTCTCCGGTGAGGGCTTCGGCGACGGCCCGGCCACGCGGACCGAGCGCGGGAACGGGGCCGCCTCTTTGGTGTTCGCGGAGTCCGCCCGGCGCCACGGGCGTGACGCGTCCGACCACTTCGGCCGGTAGGCGACTTGTCGCAGCCGCCGTTCTCGCCGGCGGATTCGGCTTTCGGTTCACGCGGTTGGCCGGCCGGGAAGACCGGCGCTGCTGCCGGGTCACGACTCCTGGGTGGAATCCGTGACGCGGCTGCGAAGGGACGGACCGCCCGTGCGCCGGGAGACGACGCACGGACGGCCCTCGGTGACCTGTTGCGGGGTGGCACCAGGTCTTCGGCTCAGGCGGCGGAGAGGCCGGCCTGCAGGGCGGTCGTGATCTGGACGACGCGCTCGGCCTGGATCCGGGCGGCCTCACGGGTGGTGTCGTCCACGGGGTTGTTGCCCTGGGCGTCGACGTGCGAGGTGCCGTAGGGGTTGCCGTCGGCGAACTTGGAGGCGTCCGTGTAGCCGGGGGCGACCACGATGCCGCCGAAGTGGTGGAAGGACGTGTAGAGGGCGAGGAGGGTGGACTCCTGGCCGCCGTGGGCCGTGGCGGACGAAGTGAAGCCGCTGTAGACCTTGTTGGCGAGCTTGCCCTGCGCCCAGAGGCCGCCGAGGGTGTCGATGAACTGCTTCAGCTGCGAGGCGATGTTGCCGAAGCGGGTGGGGGAGCCGAAGACCACGGCGTCGGCCCATTCGATGTCGTCCGGGGTGGCCTCGCGGATGTCCGCGGTGGCGGCGGCGTTGGCGGCCCACGCAGGGTTGGAGTCGATGGCCGCCTGCGGGGCCAGCTCGGCGGCCTTGAGCAGGCGGACCTCGGCGCCGGCCTTCTCGGCGTACTGGGCGATCTCCTTGCCGATCTCGGCGATGGTGCCGGTGGAGGAGTAGTAGATGACAGCTACCTTGATCGAGGCGCTCACGGCTTCGGTCTCCGTTTCCTTGGAGTCGGTCGTGCGGTTGCGGCTGAAGATGCCCATGGCGGTCGCAATCCTGTGATTCCGTGCCCGCACGTCGGGCACTCGTTCAACATTAAACAGATTGCTCGTTGAATGTTAAACGATGTGTGGGAGATCCATCCCACACGGTGGGAGAGCGTGGGGCGGCGTCGGGACGGATGCGGCCGGGGCGGTGGCCCGCAGCCGTGGCCGAGACTGCCTGACCGGTCGGGTGACTGTGCCCAATGGGGCGGCTTGGTCGAATCGGCCTTGCCGTGCGCCGGTGAGGACTGCAACGCTCGTGGAGCCGGTCCGGAGCGCCTCGTGTCAGAGCCCTAGATCGGTCACGCGCGTTCGGCCTGCTGTGTATCCGGCGCGCTCCCCTTCGTCGTGTCCCGGCGGCGGTGGGGTGGGGGTCTGCGCTTTCGAGCGCTGACCGCCTGTCGGTTTCGCGCGTGTCCGGCCACTGTGGGCGGGCCGCACGATCCCCCGGGTGGTGCCGCCCCGCCTGCGCGCCGGCACGTCGGTTCCCTGCCTGTCGCTGCTCGCGGCGGGGAGCCGGCCGTCCCCGACCGGTCACCCGGTCGACGGCGCGTCCGTTCGGCCGCGTTGGTATGCCGACTTCCACCCCCGGCTGTCGACGCGGTGATGGTGGTCTCTGCCTCCCACGCCCCCCGGAGGAGGCAGAGACCACCGAGGGATCGTCCGTCGTACGCCCCGGGGACGTGCTCTCGCGCCGACGCTCGCCGGCGGAGCCCGCCCCGCCGCCGTCCTCGTGCTTCCGGCCGTCCTTCAGGGTTGTCGCCGGTCCCGCCGAGGCGGATCAGCCATCACCTGACATCGACGTAGTCGGGTGCCGACGCGGCGCCACCGGTGGTGGCGGACGCTTTGACGGCCCAGCGCCAGTAGCCGTCGCCCGAGGCGGTCGTCGTGGTCTTGAGTGCGCCGGCCGAGTTCGTCCTGACGGTCTTGACCGTGGTGTACGTGGCGGTGCCGGCCTTGCGGAACTGCAATTGTGCCGACTTGCCGGCGAAGCCGGTGTACTCGTGCCTGACCCAGTCGGCGCGCGTGACCGTCCCGGTGACGGTCAGCCTGCCGCCCTTGGCGACCTGTTCCGGCAAGGCGTTCACGGCGACGCGCGCGGCCCGCTTGACGTGGACGCTGCCCAGGCCGGTCAGGATCTGCTCGCCCTGGAGCCTGCCGCCGCTGCCCCACACGCGGGTCACGACGGCGATCTTCCACCCGGTGGCGTCGCTGTTCGAGTCCAGGGTGTGGCGGGGATCGACGGACAGCAGGCCGTCGCAGTCGGCGGCATGCGAGCCGTCCGGGGCGCAGTAGGCGTTGAGGAGGTAGATGCCGCCCTCCTTCGAGCCCTTTGCGGCGGTGGTGCCGTGATAGAGGAACGGGTCGGCGTCCACGTCCGCCAGCTTCGGGCCCGCCGGCCAGGTGAGGTGGAAGGTGACCTTCGGTGTCGCTTCCGCAGACGTGCCCACGACGATGGCCTTGCCGTTGTTCACGACCAGGGCGGACACCTTGACGCCCGTGGGCGTCGCCTCCGCGGACGGCGCGGTGAACGCCGTCAGAGCGAGCGCTCCCGCCAGCACGACCACGGAGCCGGACCTGCCTCGATACATGCGACCTCTTCACCGATCGGAAACTGTCACGCTCTGGCACGGTGCGACGAGGACTCCGTCCCACCGGAACACGATCACCTCTACGACATCACCCGTGGGCCGACCGCCGCGGGCGCGGGACCGGGTCATGCCTCTACGGGCACACAGGTTGCCCAGGGGGCGAACCCGGTAGTGCCGCAGCGTCAGAGGGGTGACCTCGCCGGGGCCGGTCGCCGTGCACCGCGGTGATCGCGCACTGGTGTGCCGGGGGCAGCCACCCTCTGTCCGGCTCGGCACCGTCGTCAGGAGGTCCTCTCGTCCGGGGCGGCCCGTTCCTCCATCGCGAGCGCATGCTCCAGCGCGCTGATCAGCAGATCTCTCACCGACCGCCGCTGACGCGCGTCACAGATGACGACGGGGACGTCCGGATTCAGGTCCAGGGCGGCGCGCACGGTCTGCTCCGGGTATGCGCGTGCCCCCGAGAAGGAGTTGACGGCGACGACGAAGGGCAGTCGCCGGCGCTCGAAGTAGTCGATGGACGGGAACGACACCGGCAGGCGCCGGGTGTCGACGAGCACCACCGCGCACAGGGCGCCGGCGGCCAACTCGTCCCACATGAACCAGAAGCGGTCCTGTCCGGGGGTGCCGAACAGGAACAGGTCGAGCCTGTCGTGGATGGTGATGCGGCCGAAGTCCATGGCGACCGTGGTCGTGGCCTTCAGCTCCACCCCGGAGGTGTCGTCGATGCCGATGCTTGCGCGGGTGAGAGCTTCCTCGGTGTGGAAGGGGGTGATCTCGCTGATCGTCGAGACAAGGGTGGTCTTCCCGGTCCCGAACCCTCCCGCGACGAGGATCTTGACTGCTTGGGGCAGGTCGTCCGCGGCAAGCGGGGGCGTCTTGCCTCTTGGCACGATTCTGCTCATGACCGTTCCATTTCTCAGCCGAAGGATGTCGGGTAGCGGCGCCGTGCGGCGCGGATGATCCGGCTCACAGGGCCCGCAGGCCGGTGAGGACCTCTCTGATGAGCTGCGGGCTGGGCCGCTCGCCGGGTTCGCGCACCCGGATGGCACCCATGTCGAGCAGGTCGCCGAGGAGGACCCGGACCACACCGATCGGCAGGTTCGCACCGGCCGAGAGCTCGCTCACCGAGACCGGTCGGCGGCACAGGCCGAGAAGCCGGGAGTGCTCGGGCTCGATGTGGATCCACCCGTGCAGCGTGTCCACCAGCGCGACCACGAAGGCCACCAGGTCGAACACGTCGTGGCGGGCCCTGGTACGTCCCCGTACCAGGGCGTACGGACGGACCAGCGGCCCGTCGTCCACCCAGTCGCTGTCGCTCATGTCATCAGCCGATGCCGTGGTTCTGCCGGCCACGGGTGTTGACGGACAGATGCTGGCCGACCCGCTTCACCAGACGCGCCATCTCGTAGGCGACCGCCCCGATGTCCGAGCCCTCCGGCGTGAGCACCGTGAGGCAGGCGTTGTCGCCCGCGGAGCAGACGAAGAGGTAGCCGGCCTCCATCTCCACCATGGTCTGACGGACGGCGCCGCCTCCGAAGTGGCGGCCCGCCCCCTTGGCGAGGCTGTGGAAGCCGGAGGCGACCGCGGAGAGTTGCTGGGCGTGCTCCAGGCTCAGTCCGTCGGATCCGGCCATCATGAGTCCGTCGGTCGTCAGTACGACGGCGTGGGCGATGTCGGGCACGCGCTGGACCATGTCATTGAGGAGCCAGTCCAGATTGGAGGCCGCCTCGGCAACGATTGGCTGGGTCATCTGAACCTTCCATCTCCTTGGTAGTGATCGCCGGTGGACAGGCCGGGGAGGGGAAATTCGCCGGTGTCGGAAGGTTCCCCCCGCCCTCGTGCGGTGCCGTGCTGAAGCGCGGCCATCAGCGAGCGGACCCGCGGGGGGCGGCCGGATTCCGTGTCCGAGCCGTCCTCGGACCGGACGACTTCCCAGCCGGTGCTCGCGGGGACCGGCCGGCTGCCGTCGGACGACCCGGCTTCTCCCGGGGGACCGAACCACGACGTGACCCGCCGCTGGGCGGACCCGTCGCCGGTACCGGACGACTCGGCCCAGTCCATGGGAGCCCTTCCGGCGGGCGCGTAGGTGTCGTCCATGAGCTGCGGGGCGAGGTTGGCCTGCCGTACTCGGCGAGGCAGCCCGTCGATCATGTCGTGCGGCGTGGCCGGTGCGGGGCGGTCCTGGGCGTGCCAGACCATGTCATCGGTGTCGGTGTCCACCGGGTGCGGCCAGGGATCGGGTGCCGGAACCGGTGCGCTGTCGTCCCAGGAGCCGGGAGGAGTGTGGCCGTGGTGGTCGGGGCCGCTGGATTCCGGGGCGGCGGTCGGCGCGGCCGTGGCGGCGTGCGGGCTGCGCTGCGCGAAGGTGCGCGCGGGCACGTGCGCCGTGCCCGTGTCTGCGGGCTGCTGGGGCTCGATACCGGCCGGGCCCTCTTCGACCAGCGAGTACGGGATCAGGACGACGGCCGAGACGCCGCCGAACGGTGACGGGCGCAGTGTGATGCCGATGCCGTGGCGCCGGGCCAGGCGGCCCACGGTCACCAGTCCCAGATGCGTGCTGTCGAGGAGGCTGATGTCCTGAGGCGAGTTGATCTGTGCGTTGGCGGCGTGGAGGGCGTCCTCACGCATGCCGAGGCCCCGGTCGTCGACTTCGACGATCACGCCGCTCGCACCGGTGCCCATGCTGACCCGGACCTCGCTGTCGGCGGGTGAGAAGTTCTGCGCGTTCTCGATGAGTTCCGCGAGCAGATGGATGATGTCGGCCGCGGCCTGGCCCTTGATGCCGATGGGGGGCACCGGCAGGACGACGACCCGGGCGTAGTCCTCCGTCTCGGCGACCGCGCCGCGGACGACGTCCACCGCGGGGACCGCGTGCCGCCAGATACGTCCGGACGCGGCGCCGGAGACGATGATCAGGCCCTCGGAATAGCGGCGCAGCCGGGTGGCCAGCTGGTCGAGGCGGTAGAGGCCGCTGAGGACCTCGGGATCGGTCTCACGCTTCTCCATGGCGTCCAGCACACCGAGTTGGCGGTGGACCAGGCCCTGGCTGCGCCGGGCCAGGTTGAGGAAGACGTCCTTGATGCCCTGGTAGAGGCGGATGTCCTCATGGGCGAGTTCGACGGCTGTGAGCTGCAGCGCGTGGAAGGCGTCGCCCAGGCGGGCCATTTCGGGGTTGACGAACTCGGGGCGCGTCATGTCCGCGGCCACGTCCACGCTCTCACCGCGGCGCAGCCGGCCGACGACGTCGCGCAGGTGGTCCTCGGTCAGGTTGCGGGCGGATTCACGCAGCCGGCCGAGGTCCATCACCAGTGAACGTGCGATCTTGACGGACATGGCGACCGACGCGATCAGTGCGATGAGTCCGAGCAGGCCGGCGGTGAGCAGCTCGACGAGAGCATGACGGGCCGGAGGGTCGGTGAGAGTGAAGACGACGTCGATGTCGCCCAGGGCCAGCTTGTTGCTGGTCGTCCAGGACTGGTCGTACGCGGCGCGCCACTGCTTGATGGAGAAGGGCAGTTGTCGTGCGTCGGGGCCGGCCGCGATGACGCGTTGCTCCAGGGCCATGACCTGCAGAAGTGGGCCGCCGTTCCCGGCGAGCTTCTCGAACGGGGCGCGCTGGGCCGGCGGCAGGCCGGGCATGGCCAGGGCGTTGAGGTAGCGCTCGGTGCCGGCGTCCTGAACGAAGGCGCTGTACGCCTCCGGGTCCAGTCGGTGCCGGGGGCCGGCGGCAGCAGCCGAGATCAGTGCGTCTTCCTGTGACAGGGAGTCGCCCGAGAGGACCAGGGTGAACAGCGCCAGTCCGAGGTCCTGGGCGTCGGCGGCCGGCAGGATCGTCATGCTGCGGAAGGCGTCGGAGATCGCCGCGTTCATGGCGGTGTACGAGGCGAGCACCTTGCTGCTGGAGGCTTTCCCGGTGTCGACGCCGTGCCGCAGTCGGGCGAGGGAACCGAGTGTCCGCTCCGCGGTGTCGACGCTCTTTCGCACCCGTGCGGTCTCGTCGTCACGCACGCTGTCGTTGTGCGCCTCTGCCATGAACTCATTGATCGCCCTGTCGGTGGCGACGCGGCTCTGCCGGAGGCCGTCCACGTCCGCCGCTGCCGGTGCCTTCCCGATGGACGCGTTGTCCGCAGAGGTCTTTCCCGCGGCGAGCCGGATCAGCGACTCCCGCCGTTCGGTCTGGAGGGATATGACCACGTGGCCAAGAGGGTGGGCCAGGTGGGTGCCGATCGTGTTGACGTGCGCAAGCGTCAGGGCGTTGCCCAGCGAGAGGTATGCGGCGTAGGCCCACACTGCGGCCAGTGACATCAGGGGGAGCAGCAGCAGCGCTGTCAGCTTCCTGCGAATTGTCGATCCACGCGTTTTCATGAGGGGTCGCAAGCTCCATAGAAAAGGCGGTGCCCACCCTCCGGGCGGTGGCCACACGGCCGGCGTCCGTCAGGAATTTGGTTTTCGTTCATCTCTCCGCGAAGCCGGCTGTCTTCGTCGAGGAGGGCGGATGCGTAATCCATGCGGCGCGAGGCCGGGAGAGCGGCGCGGGGTGCCGTTCCGGCTCGGCAAAGGAAGACGTATACGCTACTTCTCGGTCGAGATCTACGTTTCGCATTACCGGATACTTGCGCGCAGAAACCTCGCCTCAAGACCCGCCGGAAGCGTACCTGAATCAGCCAGGAAGGGAATATCCCTGCGGCCGGAGCGCAGGGGGTCTTTGTTCAGCATTGCTGTTCACGGGAGGCTTCTTCCCCGTGGGGTCCATCGCTGAAGGCCCGGCTGTTCAGTCGGTTTGCCAGCCAATGACGGATTTGGCGTACTCGAACGCGCTGTTATGTCATGCACGCAACACTTCAGTTCTCGAACGCCTATTGTGCTTTCGGGAAAAAGCTCTGCCCTTTGGGTCACGCTTTTCCGTAGGGCTGAACGGCCGATGGGCGGCATCAGGACGACCCGCGCGTGCGACGGATGGGGGCGGCTTTGTGTGCCGGCTGACGTGTGCGCATCGCGCGCACCCTTCGGCTCCGGGTCATGGCCGTCCGGGGTGTGCTGCGCCAGGCCGAGGTTTTGGCTCGAAAAGGTGGCTACAGGGCACCGAACGAGCCCCTCAAGTCGTCCGCGCCGACGGCTGGTTGTCCGCGCTGGTCAACGGAAAAGTCACCCATAACCCCACCAACTATGCCTCGTCTCCCTGATATTGCTGTGGCTGAAAATTAGCGCTCCGCGAGGAAATTCCTCTGTTGCCGGACGGTAAATCGGCACATGAACGCCCCTCCACCTCGGGCGATGGTCGCCGTCAGGGTCACCGATTTTCGGACAATGATCTCCGCAGTGGTGACAGTGGGCGGACGCGCTGAAACGATCCGACCCGGCGGCGGATATCAGCCGCACGCCGTTTCCCGGAGCCCACGAAGGCCTCCGACATCCTCCGTCCCAGCGGCCGTTCCCGGCCGGGCACAAGGAGCTGCACGAGTGAACCGCCACCCGTCATCCGCGGGCGCCACGTCATCCCCGATCCCCCCTCCCGCCCGCGGCGGACACGCCGCACGGGGTCGCCGCCTCGCGGCCGCCGCCGTGACGGTGGCCGCACTGCTGACCCCGTTCCTCCCCGCCACCGGCGCCGCGGCCGCCGCGTCCGCCGACGGCGACACGGGGCCGGGCAGGATCGTCGCCAAGGCCAGGCCCGGCGCGCACCCCGACACCCTCTCCGCCGCGCAGCGCAAGCAGTTGCTCAAGGCGGCCACCGACCGGCGCACCACGACCGCCCGCGCCCTGCACCTGGGCGCGAAGGAGCAGTTGATACCCAAGGACGTCATCAAGGACGCCGACGGCACGGTGCACACCCGCTACGAGCGCACCTACGCGGGCCTTCCCGTCATCGGCGGCGACCTGGTCGTCCACGAACGGGCCGGTGGCCGCACCGTCACCAAGGCGTCGTCGGCGCCGGTCACCGTCCCGACGACGAAGGCGGACCTCAGCGCTGCGGAGGCGAAGAGGGCCGCCCTCTCCACGGCCGAGAGGGAACGCACCGCAGACCCGTCCGCGACCGAGGCGCCCCGGCTCGTCGTCTTCATGGACGCCACCGAGCCCACCCTCGCCTGGCAGTCCTATGTCACCGGCACCCAGGCCGACGGCACACCGAGCCGGCTCGACGTCGTCACCGACGCCACGACCGGCAAGCGGCTCCAGAGCACCGAACAGATCAACTCCGGCACGGGTAACAGTCGTTACAGCGGCAAGGTCGAGATAGGCACCGTCGACGACAACGGTGTCTACGAACTGACCGACCCCGACCGGGGCGGCCACAAGACCTACGACCTGACCGGCGGCGGCAACGGCACCCTCGTCACCGACGACGACGACATCTGGGGTGACGGAACCACCGCCGACCGCCAGACCGCCGCCGTCGACGCCGCCTACGGCCAGCGCGAGACCTGGGACTTCTACAAGGACCGCTTCGGCCGCAACGGCATCGCCGACAACGGCGTCGGAGCCTCCTCCCGCGTCCACTACGGCGACGGCTACGCCAACGCCTACTGGGACGACCTCTGCTTCTGCATGACCTACGGCGACGGCCTGCGCAACGCCAACCCGCTCACCGAACTCGACATCGCCGCACACGAGATGACCCACGGCGTCACCTACGCCACGGCCGGCCTCGCCTACACCGGTGAATCCGGCGGACTCAACGAGGCGACCAGCGACATCATGGGCACCGCCGTGGAGTTCTTCGCGAACAGCCCCGCCGACGTCCCCGACTACACCATCGGCGAACTCGCCGACGTCCGCGGCACCGGCAAGCCCCTGCGCTACATGGACCAGCCCTCCAAGGACGCCGACGCCGTCAAGGGCACGTCCGCGGACTACTGGAGCCCGGACCTCAAGAAGCAGGACGTCCACCACAGTTCCGGGCCGGCCAACCACTTCTTCTACCTGCTGTCCGAGGGCAGCGGGAAGAAGACCGTCAACGGCGTCGCCTACGACAGCCCCACCTACGACGGTCTGCCGGTCGCCGGCATCGGTCTGAACAACGCCACGGACATCTGGTACCGGGCCCTGACCACCTACATGACCAGCACCACCGACTACGCCGCCGCCCGCACCGCCACCCTCCAGGCGGCCGCCGACCTGTTCGGACAGGGCAGTGCCACCTACGAGGCCGTCGGCAACGCCTGGGCGGCCGTCGACGTCGGATCCCGCTTCGTCCACCACATCGCCGTCACGGCGCCCTCCACCCGGCCCGTCGCCGTCGGCCAGCCCACCACCCGCCAGATCCAGGCCGCCGGCTCCGCTCCCGGACGGCTCTCCTACGCGGCGCACGGCCTGCCCAAGGGCCTGTCCATCGACGCGCGTACCGGCCTGATCAGCGGCACGCCCAAGAAGGCCGGCACCTTCAAGGCGGCCGTCACGGTCCGGAACACCGCCCAGCGCAAGGCCAGGCTGACGGTGCGGTTCGACTGGCCCGTGCTCGCCTCCGGCGGGCGCTACTTCGTCAATCCCGCCCGCTTCGACATCCCCAACTGGCAGACGATCGAGTCCCCGCTGGTCGTGACCGGCCGCAAGGGCAACGCGCCCAAGGACCTCAAGGTGACCATCGACCTCGTCCACCAGTGGGTCGGCGGGCAGGTGGTCACGCTGGTCAGCCAGAACGGCACGGAGATCCCGGTGAAGCCCTGGTACTGGGACACCGGCGAGGGCCAGATCCACGCCACCTACACCGTCGACGCCTCCGCGGTGCCCGCCGACGGCACCTGGAAGCTGCGGGTCACGGACGCCACCCCCGGCATCTACACCGTCGAGCCCGGCCATCTCGACCGCTGGAGCCTGACCTTCTGATCCGCCGGGCACGGCCGGTGTCCCTGACATGGGCCGTGCCCGTCCGCGGCCGTCCGGCGGCTGAGGCGAAGTACCCCCGGGTCCATGTGTCCATCCCCGCGGCGCCGTTGTGCACGATGGGGAACGAAGGCTGCTTCCGAGTCCGCAGGCCGCCCCCGTACGCGGGAGGCGGCCGCGTTCTCTGCTGAAATGGAGGGCGCCAGGCAGCGGCCGCGGGAAAACGTCCTGGCCGGATGCGACGGCCGCGCCTGGCACTCACTCGCGGACGTGCCGGGACACGCCGCCGTCCGCCGTACGGACATCGCCGACTGCCGCCCGCCCGCCCGCGCCGCGTCGGCGACGCGACGACGAATCGGCCGCGCTTCCCGCCGGCCGGCGACACGGTCCGCCGCTCGATCGAGGCCGAACCGTCGAGGAGCCCGCATGCCGCCCGTATCCCAGCGGCTGTCCGCCTACCGAGAGCCGACCACGGTCCGCATGGTCGTGCAGTGCCCGGCCCACGCGACGACGCTCCGGGAAGGTCCGGCGCTGTACGACAGCGGCAGTGCGGGCTGGCTCGCGTTCTTGTGCGGCGCGCACGCGGACGAGTTGCCGGAGTCGGGCCGGAGTGGCGAACCACGCCGATCGGGGCTCGACGCCGCGGGGATAGATCCTGGGCTTCCGGCCGACCGAACAGGCGCTGCGATCGCACGCCGATCCTGGGGGCTGTCCCGTAATCCCCGGTGGATCAGCGCGCGGCGTCAGATGCGGTGCATCGCAAGGCGGAGGATCGTCCTCATACCGGCCGTACTCGGGTGATCCGACAACGCGGCGAGGTGCCGTAGCTGTCGTCGCGCGCCCGCTGGGGATTACGGGACAGCCCTTAGCTGACGTCTCTGACCGGAGTGTCCGCGGACAGGGGAGACGGCGTGTGGACCGATGTCCTGGCCGACGCGGAGCGCGTGCTGCGCATGCGCCTGCCCCGGGCGGGTGCCGAGGACGACCCGCTGCAGGGCATCGCGACGATGACCGGCTTGGCCCGCCGCTCCGCAGAACCGGGCGGCCTCGGCCAGATGGCGACGAGCCTCGGCTACTGCGAGATGCCGGCCATGAGCCTGAGGCCATGGCACCAGCACGGCCGCACCTTCCGTGGGCGGCCCGGCTCGGATGCGGGCAGCCGGCGGATTGTCGGCGTCTTCCCGCAGGACTGAACGTGCTGTGCCACCACAGGCTCGGTTGCGGTGGGGGAGCAGGAGCGGTGCCGCCCGGTCGTGGTCGCGCTGCCGCGTCTCGGCCACACTGCAAGCCTTTCCCGGTTGGCCGACGCGGCCTTCGGCAGCGGCTCGCCGGGACCGTGTCGGGATTCCTCAGCCTCGTCCAGGCGGACGTGCGCTGGGTGTGCCTGGAGCGCCGGTGATACGAGTTTCCCCGCGACCGTAGCGAAGTGGCCGTCACACGGCGGGTGGAGCAACGACGTTCGTGGAGCCGGACGACCGCCTCGGTCCGTGACCGTGTTTGCGTCCTCGGCGGGAACAATCTCGTGTGCGGTGAGCGCTCCTCCTTCACACGCGGCCCGACAGGTGTGGCCGGTATACGGCTGCCGCCGGGGATGACCTGGCTAGGCGACGAAGGAGTGTGGGACCGATGGCGACGGTGGAGGACGAGTCGCTCCGCGAAGGTGCACAGGGCTGGGCCGACGACGCTCACCTCGTCACCGGGTGCGGGCGCCGGATCGAGGTGCGGCATCTGCGGATCGGCCGCCCGGACCGGCCCGCTCACCGGATCGCGCTGGACGTCGGGGAGGCCCGTGGCGGCGTGCCCGGCACCTGGGCGTCGCTCAGCCCGGACGAGGCCCGCGCGCTGGGCCGTCTCCTGCTCCAGAGGGCGGGCGCCACAGCGTCCTCGGCGGAGGACTGAACCCATTGGAGCCTCGGCGGGGACGCTCGTGATCGAGCAGCCCCCGCCGCCCCGCACGGCCGGGTGAGGATCGTCAGTCGGGCTCGTGCAGCGACGCGAGCAACAGGGGGATCCGGCGAATGTCGTCGAGGGTGACCGCGAGACCTGCCAGAGCGCAGGCGGCACGCATGCCGATGAGACTGTCGACCTCTCCGGGTTCGAGGTCCTCCCAGTCGGCGACTCCGGCGGCCTCGAACGCCGCGGCGAGTTCGGCCGGCATGCCGGAGAGGTCCTCCTCCAGGGAGAGGTCGTCGGGATTGATGTTCGCGACCTCCTCGCCGTCGACGGCATACATGAGATAGGCGTCCCCGTTGATGGTGTACACCGTAGTGACAGCTGTCCGCCCGTCACGGGAGAGGGCCTCCGCGGTGCCGTCGAAGGTGTAGCCCGAGTCGTCGTAGACGAAGGTCCACTCGCCGATCCGTCCCGCCAGGAGCGCCGCGGGCGTCATCGGTTGGGCGCCCAGCGCGGCGAAGGGCAGGGAGAAGCGGTCGTCCGGGTTGCTGTCCGGCAGCGTGCAGGGCCTGATCGACTCCTCCGCGGCGCCCAGGGCCCCGAGTGCCTGCGCCGGTTCCAGGCCGCGCACCACGTGGAGGCTGTGGTTCGGATCGCGGGACGCCAGGTTACTGATCCAGGCCGGCAGTCCTTCGGAGTCGAGTGTGGCCGACGGGAAACCTGGGGTGGGCATGGTGGACCTCTTTCGCTGGTGGTGCCGGTGGGCGTCGTGGGCTCAGCGCGCGGTCAGCAGCTGCCGGACCACGTATCCGGCCGAGTCCACGCCTGAGGTGCCGCCTTCGACGAGAGCGGCGACGGCGATGTGCGAGTTGTACGCGGTGAGCCATCCGTTGGTGTGGTCGCCCTCCTCTGCCGTGCCGGTCTTGGCGCCGACGCCGGGCAGGTCGTGGAGACGGGGTGCGGCGGTGCCGCCGGTGGCCACGCTGCGCATCATCGCCTGCAGGTATCCCGCGGTACGTGCGGACATCCGCTTCGGCGCGCTGCTCTGGTGCTGGCCGGGGAGGATGATCGGCTGCTCGAAGCCGACGTTGCGCACGGTGGCGGCGACGGACGCCATGAACAGGGGAGTGGCGGTGACCTTGCCCTGGCCGATGAACTGGGCCGCCTGGTCGCCGCCCTGGACGTCGGCGGGGATGCTCGGGTCGGTGGTGGCGACGCCGCCGCCGATGGACCAGCTTCCCATGCCGAAGACGTCGGTGGCTTCCTTGTGGAGCGCGGAGGCGTCACCGTCGTGCACGAGGTAGTGGAAGCCGTCCTTGATGAAGGAGGTGTTGCAGGAGACGGTGAACGCCTGCGTGATGGTGGCGCCCGGAGCGGGCTCGACACCTTCGTCGTTGTGGAAGGTCTGGCTGTTGGCGACCAGCGAATCGGCGCAGGGCGCGGGGCTGTCGGCGGTGAGCCCGGCCTGGTCGAAGAGCGCGGCCGACGTGATGATCTTCATGGTGGAGCCGGGTGACTTGATGCCGTCGATGGCGATGTCGCCGTCGTCACCGGTGTGGGCGAGGGCGAGGATGTGCCCGGTCCTCCAGTCGAGGGTCACGGTGCCGGCGGGCTTGTGCTGCAGGTGCGCGTCCATGACCGCGCGCTCGGCGGCCTCCTGCAGATGTGCGTCGATGGTGGTCCTGATGGCCGGGGTCTTGCCCTTGTGGAACACCTCGGCCGTCGCGACACCCGTACCGTCGCTGTCGACCACGGCGACCCCGGTGCCGGGGGTGCCGCCCTTGGCGGGGGCGTACTTGCGGATGCCGGCGACGATGTCCCTGAGGGAAGGGTAGGCGGACAGATCGGTCTTGCCGTCGTTCGCGACGACGGTCGCGTCACTGGCTCCGGGGGGAAGCTGCCCTGCCGTGAGCGACTGGTCGATCTGAAGGCCTGGATAGAGCACGGAGTCGTTCCAGTGGACGGCGGCCGCGCCGTTGCTGCTCTGCCGTACCGCGACCGCGCTCGCGTACTTCCACATACCGCCGTTGACCTGGGCCCTGACGTCGAAGTCGACCTTGGTGGCGCCCTTGGTGACGGCCGAGGCGCCGCTGGAACGGATGTGAGTGAAGGAGAGCTTCGTCAGGTGCAGTCCGCTTGCGTAGTCCTTCAACGCCTGGACGGCCGAGGTGGGTTCGTCGGTGTCGCCGGCGGCGGCTTCGAGATGCTGCTGGGACCAGTTGCCGAGAAAGGTCTTCGCCAGTTCTTCGGCCTTGTCACCGGACGGGGGAGTCGTCGAGACCGCCGCCGGGTCGAATGCCGGCCCTGTGCTGTCCTCGCCGACCGTGGTCAGTTCGTGCAGGAGGTTGTAGGCGCCGACCCCGCCCGCGACGAGCAGCACCGTGACGGCGCCGGTCACGACGGTCTTCGCAGCTCTGGTCATGCGATCGAGCCTCTTTATGTTCCGCATGTGAACAAAGAGCCTTTCGGGCAGATGCGACGGCTGGTCAGGTCAGCGTTTGCGGTGAGCGGCGGGGCGAGTGCCACGGCGGGGCCGGCCCGCCCGGTCATGTGAGCCGGATGCCGCGACGGCGTTCGCCACGCTGGGGGACCGACAGGGGCCGCGGTACCCCTCGCGCCGGCGGCGGAGGGGTACCTGATCCCGATGCCGGGCATCGGGGATTCGATTCAGAACGACCAGAGATAGGGAGCGCTGCCGCTTCCGCCGGTGGCGAGGCCGGCGCCCTGGGCGATGTCGACGTCGGCGCCGGCGATGTAGCCTCCGTTGTTCACGTAGGCATCGACGTGGACCGTGTAGCTGGTGGCGCTGGTGCGCTGCCAATAGGCGGTCTTGCACTGCCCGGCAGGGACGCCCATGAAGCCGCCGTTGCTCCAGTAGACATTGGTCTGGTAGTTCCCCCAGGAGCAGACTTGCAGCTGCCAGGCGGGGACCGAGGACGCGGATGCCGAGCCTGCGAGGCCGACGGTGAGCGCGCCCGCGAGCGCTCCGACGGTCGCGGCCGCACGGGCTCGCGTCTTGAATATCGACTTCATTTTTTCTGGATCCTTACCGATGTGCGACGCCAGTGGTTGGCCGGCGCGCGCCGAGTCTCGGAGGTGTCCGAGTTCTCGGCGCGGAGGCCAGTTTTCTGTGCGGTGCGGGTGCGGGCCTGCCGAAGTGGGAGGTGTGAGTATGTCGGGCAGATCTTCTGCCCGAGGGTGATTCGGCGGTGTGGGGGGTCATGCGCGGCGTCGGACAGGCGTGAGGCCGCCGCGTCGCACGGGTGGCCCCGAGCGGGTTCCGCTGCCGTCCGCTCCAGGCGCTCGGTGGACTCAGTCCGGCATCCGTCGGCCCTCCGAGTCGGCGCGGTTTCCCTTCGCGCCGGGAAAAACCAATTCCTCCAGCCGGGGCCATCGAACTGAACTTGAATTCTGGCGAGCGTTATATCGCCGCATACTCCGATCGGTCCTCTTCGCGCCGATGCCGTGGAATATGTGCTTGGGAAGTGTCCCTCTCCGAAGGCGTGGCCGTGCCGTCGCCCGGTCTCCGGCGGGCGACGGTCCCGATATGCGTCATGAATGCACGGCCGTGCGGTACGCTCGAGGGAATCGGTGGAGCCTACCCCCCTCTTTTTCTTTCTCCGAGTCTCCGATATTTCTGGCCGACTCTTGATAAGAAGGTGCAGGCTGGTAGCATCCGGTCATGGTTCAGAGAATTGTGACACTGTACACGGATGACTTGACCGGTGTGGAATCGCGCGAGGTTCAGACCCACACGTTCTCGCTCGATGGGGTCAATTACGAGATCGACCTGGTCTCGGAGAACTACGACAAGCTCTTCGAGGCGCTGGAACCGTTCATCGCCAGTGGTCGCAAAGTAGGCCGAACCAAACGTACGGGTCGTTCGCTGAAGCAGGCGTCGGAGGGGCCGAGTTCCGAAGAGCTGCGGACCTGGGCGCGGGAGAACGACCTTCAGGTCAACGAGCGAGGCCGCGTTCCCGCCAGCATCCGTGAGGCATACGCCAAGGCCCACTGAGGAAGTGCGGCGCATCAAAGGACCGCGTGCACTTCCGACGGCGGACAGGCCCGCTTCCCCTCGGGGTGCCCGGGGCGCGGACCTGTAGACACCTGCTCCGTGTGGCGCCGTCGCGACGGGAGGTCACCCCTGCCGCCCGGGAGGGCCGACCCCACGCCACGACCACCGTGAACGCTTTCGTCCCGTGAGCGCATGCGGAGGCGGACCGCGCGCCGGCGCATCACAACCCGGCGAACTCCTCCGTCATCGCCAGCCGAGCGCCGGAGCGACATGGGTCAGGATGCTCTCGATCACATGGGCGTTGTAGTCGACCCCGAGCTGGTTGGGCACGGTGAGCAGCAGGGTGTCGGCGGCGGCCACGGCCTCGTCCTCGGCGAGCTGCTTGACCAGCACGTCGGGTTCGGCGGCGTAGGAGCGTCCGAAGATGCTGCGCGTGTGGGCGTCGATGTAGCCGATCTGGTCCTTGGAATCGCGTTCCGTGCCGAAGTACGCGCGGTCCCGGTCGTCGGTGAGCGCGAAGACGCTGCGGCTGACCGACACCCTCGGCTCACGGGTGTGTCCCCCGGCCCGCCACGCCTCGCGATAGGCCTCGATCTGCTTGCGCTGCTGGACGTGGAGCGGCTCGCCGCTCTCGTCGTCCTTGAGGGTGGAGCTCTGCAGGTTCATCCCGAGCCGGGCCGCCCAGACCGCGGTGGCGTTCGAGCCCGACCCCCACCAGATACGCTCCCGCAGCCCCTCGGAGTGCGGCTCGATGCGCAGCAGACCCGGAGGGTTGGCGAACATCGGGTGGGGGTCGGGCTGAGCGAAACCCTCGCCAGTGAGCACCTTGAGCAACCGCTCGGTGTGCGAGCGCGCCATGTCGGCGTCGGACCGGCCCTCCTCGGGCAGGTGGCCGAAGTGCCGCCAGCCGTCGACGACCTGCTCCGGGGATCCCCGGCTGAGGCCGAGCTGAAGCCGTCCGCCGGAGATCAGGTCCGCCGCGCCCGCGTCCTCGGCCATGTACAGGGGGTTCTCGTAGCGCATGTCGATCACGCCGGTGCCGATCTCGATCCGGCTGGTACGCGCGCCGATGGCCGCGAGCAGCGGGAACGGTGACGCGTACTGCCGGGCGAAGTGGTGGACCCTGAAGTAGGCGCCGTCCGCTCCCAGTTCTTCTGCGGCCACCGCGAGATCGATCCCCTGGAGCAGGGAGTCCGCCGCGGAGCGCGTCCGTGAGTGCGGCGACGATGCCCAGTGACCGAAGGACAGGAACCCGATCTTTTTCATGCGACTTTCAACAACCGAGGACCGGTTTCATTCCCGGCGGCACGACCTGGGTGTGCCTTCCGGCCCTCCCGCCGCCTTCACATGTGATCAGTCGCTCAGGCCGCGGCTGAGTTCCCACAGCTGGAGCACCGAGGAGGAGTTGATGGCGTAGGCGATGCCCGTGATGTTGTCCCGGGCCGCCACGTACTGCTTGCCCTGCCACAGAGGCAGTACGGGTACGTCCTCGGCGACGGTGTCCTCGATCTTCGTCATGGTGTTCGCCGCGTCGATTCGGTTCCCCTCGCGCCTGGTCTCGGGAATCAGCGACTGCTGGATGGTCTTGTTCGAGTAGGGCGAGTTGAGGAAGTTGTCCTTGTCGAGGAACGGCGCGACGAAGTTGTCCGCGTCAGGGAAGTCGGGGAACCATCCCATGCCGTAGACGCTGTACGTGCCCTTCCGCTCGGCGGGGCTGAAAGCCGCCCACGGTGTGCCTTGGATCGCGACGTCGAAGAGGCCGCTGGCATTGAGCTGCTTGCGCAGGATCTCGAACTCCTGCTTGGAGGTCGATCCGTAGTGGTCGGTGGTGTAGTGCATCGTCAGCTTCACCGGAGTGGCGACACCGGCGCCCGCGAGCAGTTGCCTCGCCTTGGCGGTACTGGGGTTGCCGTACTTGTTGAAGAACGAGTTGGAGTGCCCGGTGAGGCCGGCGGGAACCAGCGAGTACAGGGGTTCGGCCTGCGTGCCGTAGACCTCGGCGACCAGTGCGCCGCGGTCGATGATCTGAGCCATGGCCTGCCGTACGGCCTTGGTCTTGACGGCCGGCGCGTCGGTGTTGAAGCCCAGGTAGCGAATCTCCAGGCCCAGCATCTCGACGAGCTCGACGTTCGGGTCGGTACCCGCGCCGAGCTCGTTGATCTGTGCCGGTGACATGGAGCGGATCATGACATCGATATCGCCCTTGTCGATGGCGGCACCCATGGACTTGCTGTCGTCGTAGACGCGCATCACGACCTGGTCGTTGTTCACCTTCAAACTGCCCTTGTAGTGGGGGTTCTTGGTGAACGTGGCGGTCGTGAGGGTGTCGCCCTTCACGTCGGCCTTGAAGGTGTACGGGCCCGAGCCGTCGATGGAGAAGCCGTTGCGCAGCTTGTTCCCTGCGTAGTCCTTGGGGTTGACGATGCCCGCGACCGGTGTCGTCAGCTTGTAGGGGAAAGTGGCGTCGGCCGTCTTGAGGTGGAAGACGATCTCGCGGTCGCCCTGGGTCTCGATGGTGTCGATCGTGTTCAGCAGGGCGGCGACACCGGTGTCGGCGTTGATGTGCAGGGACCGCTCGATGGAACTCTTCACGACGGCGGCGGTTATTCGGTCGCCGTCCGCGAACTGCAGGCCCTTGCGGAGCGTGCAGGCGTAGCGCTCGTCACCCTGGTCGGTGAAACCGCAGCTCTCGGCCGCCTCGGGCACCGGGGAACCCTCGCCCTTCGGCTGGATCAGCAGTGTCTGAACCGCCTGACGCAGCATGTTCCATGAGTTGGTGTCATACGTGTAGGCCGGGTCGAAGGGGGCCGGGGCCTCCTTCGTCGCGGTGAACCTGTCGGTGGTGCCGACGACGATCGTCGCACCTCCGCTGCCGCTGTCGGATCCGCCGCACGCGGTGACAGCCGGCGCGAGCAGCCCGACCACTGCTGACAACACCAAGGTCTTGCGGTTCATGCACTGTTCTCCAAAGGGCGTTCCGTTCCGCCTCGTCCGCGCGTTCGGATCAGGCGGTGGAGGGCCGGGCTGCGGCTGCTGGCTTGCGCGTCACTCGTGTGCTGATGCAAGAAATCCCGCCCGAGGGGCGAGATCAGGTGTTCAGCTCACGGTGCGAGTTCACGTGCGTACCGACACCCGGCGACAAGTGATTTATCTTTCAACATTATGAATGGTCGTATCGCCTGTCAATGCGCGTAGAGATGCCGTGGACCCACTCGGATGTTACTGATCGGCAGGCCGTGCCCCCGCGGGACCGTAGGGGTTCTGTCCGATCGGGTACATCGCCTGCCTCTGCGGACAGAACCCGCCGCTGATCACCGGGACCGGCATTGCCGTGTCGGTTCTCACGACGAAGCGGCCCCCGGGGCGGGTGCCCCGGGGGCCGCGCCGCCCCGTCTCAGGGGTGGACGCCGAAGGGGCCGAGGATGCCGGAGTCGATGCGGAGGGATTCGAGGAGGGTCCAGGCGTTGTCCTTGGTGAAGACGTCGGCGGCGGCGAGGATGCCGGCGTACTTCGCGGCGACGGGGGTGGCGGCGGTGTCGGCGACCGCGTCCAGGAAGGTCTTGAAGATGGCCCAGGAGTTGCCCTGTGCTCCGTACTTGGCGAAGTAGGGCGCCGGGTCGACGGAGGCGATCGCGGACCGGGTGCTGGTGTCGAGGTCCTTCATGTACTGGATCTGCAGGGTGCCGTCGGCGCGCGTGCCCAGGCGTCCGAGGTGGCCGCCGACGAAGGTCTGCCAGGGGTGGTCCATGGCGATGTGCTGCGCCTTGATCCAGTCGGGGATGTCCTGGGAGACGGCGAGGCTCTTGAAGGGGACCCAGCCGGGGTACAGGACGTCGACCAGCATCAACGTGTCGTATTCGGGGGCGTGGATGAAGATGTTGTCGGGCGCGTGGTTCGGCCCGTGGTAGGCGAGGTCGAGGCTCTCTCCGCCGACCCTGAGCCGGTGCTTGTCGCGGAAGGTGACCGTCGGCAGCGGGCGGTTGGGATCGCCCGCGCGGGCGAGGAGCCGGGCTGTCTCGGCATGGGCGACGCGGACGGTGTCGCGTCCGAAGATGCCGGCGGCGCCGATGTGGTCGGCGTGGGAGTGGGAGTAGACGAGGTGGGTGACCTTGCTGGGGCGGCCGTTCGCGCGGGTGACGTCGTCGATGGCGCGCTGGAGGTTGTGGCCGATGGTGGGTGGGGCGTCGACGAGGACGACGCCGCGGGTGGTGGTCAGGAACATGGCCTGGTAGTAGGAGTCGGTGACCCAGTAGAGGTGTCCGCCGATCCGGCCGACGTGATAGCCGTCGGCGTTGGGGGCGGGCCCGGCGGAGGCGGCGGGGACCGGGTCGAAGTCCGGCAGGTCCCCGTCGGCGGCGCTGGCGGGCTGGGCCAGGGCGCCGAGGAGGCCGGCGGCGGCGGGGACGGCCAGGGCACCGGCCGCGCCCTTGAGGAATCGGCGGCGGCCGGTCGGGGAGGTGAGTTCGTGGGACATGAGGATCCGTGTGCCTTTCGATGATTGGGACGAGACGACGGAAGTGGTCAGTTGTGGCAGGGGCCGAAGGGGTCGGCCTGCCGGGAGTCGCGGGTGGCCCGGCCGGTCCGCTGCCGCCACAGGAGGTGTTCGGCGGACTCGGCCGCGGCCTCCCTGACACCCTCGGCCTGGCGCAGCCCGGAGAGGCCGGGACCGTGCGCTGCCTGATAGCCGCCGAAGTGCGCGACCGGACTCCACTCCGGCCGGACGGGCGGTACCGGCGGGGCCAGGCCCTCGAAGAATCCGGCCGCGTGGACGACCCGGCCGCCCACCACCGTGAGCAGTGCCTCGATCTCGGGGATCCGCTCATGGGGGATCTCGAAGTAGTCGTCGGTCAGTACGGCGAAGTCGGCGTAGTAACCAGGTCGGAGGACGCCCTTGACGTCCTGCTCGCCGGTGAGCCGGGCACCACCGACGGTGTACGCGGCCAGGGCCTCGGCCCGGTTCATGCGGTTGCTCCCCGACCGCAGTGGCACGCCGGCGACATTGCACCCGGACACCAGCCAGTACAGGGCGACCCACGGGTTGTACGTGGACACCCGGGTGGCGTCGGATCCAGCGGCGATGTGCAGACCGCGGCTGCGCATCGCGCCCAGCGGAGGCGCCGCCTCCGCGGCCAGGGAGCCGTAGCGGTCACGGAAGGTGGTGCCCTGGTACGCCAGGCGGTGCTGCACGCCGATCGCCCCGCCGAGCGCCGCGATCCGGTCCAGGCTGTTCTCCGAGACCAGCTCGACGTGGTCGAACAGCCAGCGGTTCCCGGCGGGGAAGAGCCCGTCGGACGCCAGCTTCTCGAAGACGGCGAGGTCACGGCGGACGGTCTCGTCGTAGGTGGCGTGCAGCCGAAAGCCCCAGCCGTTCTCCATCAGGAGGCGGACCGCCTTCTCGAACTCGACCTCGTAAGGGCCCAGTTCAGGGCGGGGCTGGGCGAAGTTCTCGAAGTCGCCCGCGGCCCATGTCAGGTTCTCCCCGGCGCCGTTGAGCCGGAGCCACTCGTCGCCGTCGTCAGGGCGCACCATGGCGATCCAGCGGCGCAGGTCGTCGATCTCCTGACCGACGGTCTGCGGGAACAGGTGGTAGGCGATCCTCACGGTCAGCTCGCCCGCCGCGTGGAGTTCGGTGACCGCGCGGTAGCCGGACGGGAAGTCCTGGAATCCGCCGGCCGCGTCGATCATCGACGTCAGCCCGAACCGGTTCAGTTCCAGGAGGAACTGCCGGGTGGAGCTCTCCTGGTCTCCGGGGTCCAGGACCGGAGCCTTGGCCAGGGTCGAGTAGAGCAGCAGTGCGCCCGGCGCGGCGAGGAGTACCCCGGTGGGTTCGCCGTCGTGGCCGCGTACGATCTGGCCGCCCATGGGGTCGGGAGAGTCACGGGTGATCCCCGCGGCCCGCAGCGCGGCACGGTTGAGGATCGCGGCCTGGTAGAGGTGGGTGACGACGACCGGGGTGTCCGGTGCGACGGCGTTCAGTTCCGCCGGCGTCGGCATGCGGTGCTCCGCAAGCGACTCGACGCTCCAGCCGCCCGCCACCCGCAGCCACTGACCGGGCGGGGTCCGTGCCGCCTGTTCCCGCACCATCGCCAGACCCTGCCGCAGGGTGCGCACGCCGTCCCACCGGAGTTCGAGGACGAAGTGCAGGCCGCCGCGGATGACGTGGTTGTGCGAGTCGTTCAGGCCCGGGACGACCCGCCGTCCCAGCGCGTCGATCACCCGGGTCCGCGGCCCGACCAGCGGAGCGACCTCCCGGTCCCCGGCGACTGCGGTCAGCGAACCGTTACGGACGGCGAGCGCGGTGGCGGACGGGTGGTCCGGATCGCCGGTGAAGATCTTCGCGTTGCGCAGGACGAGATCCGCGGGCTGTTCCGGAGAGCCGGCTCGGATGCCGGCGACTGGCATGGACGTCATGGTTTCCCCACCTCTGGACAGCCCTCGGCGGGCCGCGCACGCGATCACGTGGGCCGTGATCGCCGACGACGTCAGGACAGCACCGGACGAGTGGCGTTCGAATCGGGGCTTCACCCCAGGCGGTACGTCCGTCGGCGGCCGTCAGGCACTGGGGTGGCCCGAGAGACCTTGAGGAGGTGACGTCGCGCGAAGGCGCGGCGGTGGTGCTACGCGGGGCAGCGAGGCGCTGTGTCCGGCGAGGCGCGTCACCTCCAGCCGGGCGCCGCGGGGTGGTCCGTGCGGGAGGGGGCTGGTTTCAAGCCACCGGCTCACGGTCGGTGGCGGTGGAGTGCGTACCCGCCTCACGGCTCGCCGCGGCCTGCTCCTGGCATCGGAATCGTGGCTTCGAACGCAAAGTCACTCACGATCCCGCCGTACCCGGCATCGCTCGTATGTCGTGACGTGTCGCGGGAGACGACGACGGATCGTCGAGTCCCGGGCGGTGGCGGCGAGTCCCGGACCGCTCCGCCGACTCGGAAGGCTTGCCCAGAAGGGCGCTCTTCACCATTGCTAAGGGCAGGACTCGGAGAGCGTTTCATTTGAAACCGGCAGCAAAGCCGCATTGACGGCGTCCGGACGAAGGCCGACGGGGTTGGGTGTGCAGTCGGACGCTGACCCGAATCGGCCTGTCGGCGGCGTGAGCGGATGTCCGAGCAGGCTCGGATCGGGAAGCGGTGGGTGGTTGTGGGCGAGTCGGTGTTCGAGTGCGGCTGCCAGGAGGGCGCGGCCGGGGTGGAGAAGTGCAGGCGGCTGATCCCGGAGGCTCGCGAGGCGCGGGCAGCGGTCTGCCGCGAAGCGGGTGAAGCCGGCGGTGTGTCCGCTTCGACGGCGAGCCTGCCTGGCGTCGTGGGGTCAGCGCGCCGCGGCACAGGCCAGGGCGAGCAGGACGCCGTCCGTGGCAGCGCCGCCGGCCGGCCGGCGCGTCGGCGCACACCCGTGTCGGCACCGGTCGCGCTGCCTGCCCGACGCCCCGCGGGGGAGGCGCGTGGACCTGCGTTCTCCGGAGCCCGTACATCTGTGTCCGCCGAGAGGCCCCGGAGCGCACGGATCGACGAACGCCTGCTCGTGGCGATCCGTGACGCACCCCCGGACGCGACCGCCTCCGCCATCGCCCGGGCCATGGGGCTGTCTCCCAGCCGGCTCTCCAAACTGCTGGTGACGCGCGGAGCGCGGCTGGGTCTGCGGAACGGAACTCCGCGGCAGATCCTTCAGCACATCCGAGCGAACCTGGACGCCGTAGCCCTCGGATTCACCGGCAGGGACGCCGCGGCACTCGATCCCGGCGAAGGTTCCGTCCCGCTGCTCAACGAACGGGATGAACAGCTGATCGGCAGCATCCTCACCCACCCGCGGGCCGACCTCACCGCTCTCGCCCGGTTCTACGGGCATCCCGCGGTCTCCCTGAGGCACTGGGTGAACAGTCTGGGCGTCAAGCTCGGTGCGGCCGGGGCCGCGGCCGAGGTCGTCGTCCATGTCCGCGAGAACAGCGACAGCATCCTCAGGCGTGCCCGCCTCGACGCCGACATGCTGCCCGAGCTGCCCCTCGGCGCCACGGCCGAACTCACCGAGCGTGACAAGCAGCTCATCGGCAGCATCCTCGGCAACCCGGGGATGACTCTCCACGCCCTTGCCCGGCATCACGGGCACCCGGGGAGCACGATGGTGCACCGGGCAGAGGGTCTGGCACGCCGGCTGGGTCTGAAGGCCAGGGCGGCCGTACTCGTCGAGCATGTCCACCGGAACGGCGACGCCCTTCTCGAACGGGCCGGACTCGACCCCGAGAACCTGCCTCGACTGCCGTGACGTCGACCCCGCCGCCGGCGCGGCGGGAGGGGGAGCGGGCCACCTGAAGACGTGCACGCGGCGTCACGCGCACCGAGCACGGTGCACGCGACCGGAGGCGGCCCGGTGGCCGCTACGTCTTCGGTCCCGTAAGACCGGATGAGGATGAAATGTCATGGTAATTCTGAATTAAACTCGTAGGCCGAGGAGGTGCCGACATGCCTGCAGTGACTGTCGAGAACCTGCTGGACCTGCCCCGCGTGACCGTGCCGGCCGAAGCCACGGAGCGCGCGGTGCGCGCGGTGACGACCGCACCCAGCGGCTTCGAGGGTGAGGGATTCCCGGTGCGGCGGGCGTTCCTGGGAATCGACCACCAGCACCTGGACCCGTTCATCCTGATGGATCAGATGGGCGAGGTGGAGTACGCGCCGGGGGAGGCGAAAGGCACCCCGTGGCATCCGCACCGTGGTTTCGAGACGGTGACCTACATCATCGACGGGATCTTCGACCACCGGGACACCCACGGGGGCGGCGGCAGGATCACCAACGGTGACACCCAGTGGATGACGGCCGGGTCGGGCCTGCAGCACATCGAGGCCCCGCCGGAGTCCCTCGTCATGTCCGGGGGCCTCTTCCACGGCATCCAGCTGTGGGTGAACCTGCCGGCCGAGGACAAGATGATGGTCCCGCGCTACCAGGACATCCGGGGCGGCACGGTCCAGCTGCTCAGCACCCCCGACGGCGGTGCCCTGCTGCGGGTCATCGCGGGCGAGCTCGACGGCCACCACGGCCCGGGCGTCACGCACACACCGATCACCATGGTCCACGCCACGTTGCGTCCCGGCGCCGAGATGAGGCTTCCGTGGCGCCAGGACTTCAACGGCCTCCTCTACGTCCTCGCCGGACGCGGGACCGTGGGACCGGACCGCCGCCCCGCGCACACCGGTCAGACGGCGGTTTTCGGGAGCGGGTCCTCGCTGACCGTCCGCGCCGACGACAAGCAGGACTCCCGGACGCCCGATCTGGAGGTCCTCCTGCTCGGCGGTCGACCGATCCGTGAACCCATGGCCCACTACGGGCCCTTCGTGATGAACACCCATGACGAGCTGGAGCAGGCGTTCGAGGACTTCCGGAAGGGGCGCCTGGGCACTGTTCCCGTGGTGCACGGGATGTCTGAGAGCGGTCCTGCGGAGTCTTGAACACGGATGCTGCGAGGAGCGTCGGGCAACCTGTGGTCTCGCCATCGAGTCGATACGAGTCCCGCGGCCGTCCTGAGGCCTCCGCGTGCACGTCCCTGACCGGCCGACGGCCCGCGCGGGAGGTTGCCGGGCGGTCACCTCACGTCCAGGAATTCGAAGGCCCGCCCGATGAAGGGTGCGACCTTCTCGCTGTTGAGGCGGCCCACCATGTAGCTGGTGTATTCCGTCTCGCCGAACCCGGGCGGCCGGGTGGCCGATGCGCCCGATTCCTCGCCGAACGAGCCCACGGGACTGTCCGCCCAGTCGATGTTCGTGTGGACCGGATGCGGTCCACCGAGTATCTCCGGGGGCTGCGACTCGTAACCGGACTGGACACAGGGCCGCATGTTCAGGTAGTTGGCCTCGCCGTACACCAGTGCCTCGTTGCCGTGGCGGCTGACGAACAGCGCGCTTGCCAGGATCATCAGGACTCTGGCCGCCCCCATGCGCAGTGCCGGCCCGGTGTACCTGGCGTCGATCATCGTGTAGGTGGCCTCGAACCCCCACGGCCACTCGGCGATCATGAAGAAGCACAGAGGAGTGCCCTCGGCGTTCTTGAGCGAGAAGAGGTAGTGGCCGAGGGGTGAGTAGCCCTGTCCGCGAAGCATGCGCCTCGCCGACTCTTCGTCGTAGTAGAAGAGATGGGTGATCAGGCGGGTGAAGACGTCGGCGTCGACCGCGTTCCTTCCCCACTCGTTCCGCGGGTCGTTGCAGACGATGCGGAGACCCGCGTCGGCCGCCTTGTTCAGCAGTGCGTCGGTCTCGTCGTGGAACCGTTCGTTCAGCGACCTGCTGTACGCGTAGACCTTGCGGATCCGTTCCAGCGTCTGGTGCTGATGGGCGGGGGACGGGATGCGGTCGGGTGTGCAGCGGGCCACCCACAGGAACGAACCCGTGCCGAACTCGGTGGACGTGGGGAACGACGTCACTTCGAGGGGGGTGTCGAATCCCAGCGCCTCGCCGATCTCAGCCGCCGGCATCGGGTCCTTGACCAGCCCGCGGACGATCCACTTGGTCCCCGTGGTTCCCGACGCGGCCGCGTCGAGGAGACGGCACTTGTCGAGGAAGTCGTCGCAGCTCGCCGCCTCGTTGAAGTGAAGGCGACTTCGGTCCGTGGCATCTCGAGGGCTGAGAGTGAAGGAATTCAGGTCAGATGACGACATCGACGGTCTCCATGGCTGGGATCTGGGTCAACGGGGGGCCATGTGATGCGTGCGGGTTCCGGTGCGGTGCGGACTATCTACTTAACTGTTATGTATGGAGAATCTAGACGGCGCTCTTCCCGACGCGGTGCGTGGTTGCCCACCCTTCGCCGATCGCTGCGCTTTCGGGCACGGCCCGAGAGGGCCGAACCTGTCGCCGACATCCGTGACCCGGCCCATCGGCGAGCGGCCGAGACGTGCTGCCTCCGGCCCGGACCAGGACCGGAGGCAGCGCACCGGATCTGGCGAAGGGGAGAGGATCCCTCTCTCCCCTCGGCGTCCGATGCGAGGGTGTTCAGGCGTTCTACTCGGGGGGCGTCGGGGTGTCGTGGGTCTGGTGCATCGCCTGGACGTCCAGTTCGAGTTGCACCGTCGGGCCGACCACCGCGATGCCCCGGGCCAGCATGGACCGCCAGTTCAGGGTGTAGTCCTCGCGGTGCAGCTCGCCCTTGGCCAGGGCGGCGCAGCGCAGCTCCTGGCCGTAGCCGCCGTTGACGGTGCCGAGGTAGGTGGTCTCCAGGGACATCGAGCGGCTCACGCCGTGCATCGTCAGCGAGCCCTGGAGGACCCACTTGCTTCCGCCGCGGTAGGAGAAACGCGTGCTGGTGAAGTCGATGAACGGGAATTCGTCGACGTACAGGAAGTCCGCGGACCGCAGATGGTCGTCCCGCGTGTGGTTGCCGGTGTTGATGCTCGACGCGTCGATGCGGACCTGCACGCTGGACCGCGTCATGTCAGGGGCGACCCGGATGCCGCCCTCGAATCGCTCGAACCGGCCGTGCACGTGGCCCATGCCGACATGCTTGGCGATGAAGCGGATGGCCGTGTGCGGGGGATCGAAGAGCCACGTGCCCGGCGTCGGCAGTTGCAGGCCCTCGGCCGGGTGCAGCCAGACGCGTTCGTCGGCCACCGTCCCTGCCTCGACCTCCAGCGTCTCGCCATGAGGCTGCAGTCCGTCCACCGAGACCACGAGGCTGTACCGGCCGGGTGGCAGTGCCGCGAGGAAGAAGCCGTAGGGATCGGTCGTGCCGCGGGCCACCACGCGATGTGTGTCGAGGGCGGTGACGGCGACGTCCGCGGCCGCGATGGGCGAGCCCACCGGATCGACGACCTCGCGCAGGACGCCGCCCGCGCCGGGCGGGAGCGGCATGGAGAATCCCGCCGACGCGCCGCCGGCGTTCCTCGGCCGCCACCGTTTGAGCAGTGCAGGAGCCATGGGGGTGCCTTTCGTGGGGGGTGGGGGGGGAGGCCGTCAACTCTCGTGCGTCCGGAGCGGATTCGGGGATGGAATGAGAGTGTGTGAGGCATTCGGGTCCGGCCTACGGATGATCAGATGGTGCGGACGCGTGTCGCGGGCAGCCGGGGCCCTGCCGCAGCACGCCAGGACAGGGTGGCCGCGGCAGGCTCGACATGCGATGCGGGTGCCGCAGCAGCAGGTGGCGACTTCGGTGTCGTGCGCGGCCGGGTCAGGCTCTCACGCCTTTGCGCCCGATGTGTTCCGAGATCGCTCGCGCGGGGCCCGGGATGCGGGGCATGTGGGGCGTGTGCCCCGTGAAACGTGGTTTCCGCTGCCCGTTGGGACACCTTTTCTGCCCGTTGGGTGCCTCCCCCCTTCGCACCGCTCTCATGTGGTGTCAGAGGTGTCCGCGGTGCGGTACGGGTCGAGTGCTGAGGCTCGCTCGTGGTACGGGATGCGCGACGGACGGGAGTCCTTCGTCCACATGTCTCCCGGAAGAGGGTGTCCGGGAGGGCAAGGCCAGGGGAGGCGGCGGGCGGCTTGCGCCCGGTGTCGACGAGGGCGCGCACGGCGGCTGCCCATTCGTCGGTGGCGACGACCGCGAAGCCGAACCACGGGGGGACGAGTGCGGCACCGTCGCCGTACGGCCGGCCGTGGACCTCATCAACCACGGCCGGCCGACGGGGGGACCGGGACGGAGCCGTCATCACCGTCCCGGTCCGGTCCGGGGGCCGGTCAGCTTCGCGCGGTCGCGAAGAAGTCGAGATAGCGGTGTCCGAGTTCCTCGGGTGCCTCCAGTGGGATGTTGTGCCCGGCACGCTCGATCACCACGGACGTGACCTTCGACGCCACCCGAGCCATCTGCTCCCCGGGCTCCGCGGCGAGATAGGCGCGGCCGCCGACGGCCAGCACCGGGCATTCCAGCGGCACGTCGAACTCGGGCCGGTTCTGGGCGGCGTCGATGCCGGTCGCCCGGTACAGCTCGAACACCGCGTGGTTGCCGCCCGGTTCCTGAAGGCCCCGGGTGTACTCGTCCTCGTCGGCGGCTGTGTACGCGCTCGGGTCCCACATGATCCGCCGCATGAAGTACGTCCAGAAGGCGCGCTCCCGGCCGGCCATCAGCAACTCGGGGTAGTGCGGCAGGCCGAAGAAGGAGCGGTGCCAGCCGTTGCGGGGGTCCTCGGCGTCGAGCGGTCCGAGGCCCGGGACCGGCAGACCGGGCAACCTCGTCTCCTGGAAGACGAGTTGGACGACGTGGGGCCGGTGGAAGGCCGCCACGGCATAGGCGACCGCGGCACCCCAGTCCTCACCGACCACCCGGTACCGGTCGTGTCCCAGCGACGCCATGAGCGCGGCGATGTCGGCGGCCAGGGTCTTCGTGTCGTAGCCGGAGGCCGGTCGCCCGGAGCCGCCGAAGCCCCGCAGGTCCACCGCGACGACCGTGTGGTGCGGGGTGAGCAGGGGGATGACATGGCGCCAGAAGAACATGGTCTTCGGTACGCCGTGGATCAGGACGACCGGGTCGCCGCTGCCGCCCGTCGCACAGTGAATGTCGACTCCGTTGACCCGGGGGCGGCCGTGGGTGAGCGGTTTGCCGGCGTGATCCGTCATCCCGTGCGCTCCGGATCTCGTCATCGTCGCCTCCTGGCACTCATGTCGCCGCACCGGCACCGGTGGTGTCGGCCGGTCACATTCCACACCGGCCGGTCTCCCGCTCGCACCGGGGAGCCACCCCGGTCCGAGCCGGAGCCTTCACGACCGTCATCATGCCGTCACCGCCCCGGCGGCGGCCGATCAGCAAGATCAGCTCCGCTCAGCTTCTCCTCGATCTGCTTGCGCGAGGTGATGCCGAGCTTGCGGAAGACCTTGCTCAGATGGAACTCGATCGTCGAGGTGGTGACGAACAGCCGAGTGGCGATCTCCGTGTTCGTCAGGCCCGACGCGGCCAGGGTCGCCACATGCCGTTCCTGCGCGGTCAGGTGGAACTCGGTGCCGACCGTTCGTCTGCGTGCCGTCTCCCCGGTGGCCTGCAGTTCCACCCGTGCCCGTTCGGCGAAGGGCGCGGCTCCCCACGACTCGAAGGACTCGTACGCGGTCCGCAGCTGGACCCGGGCGTCGGCACGCCGCTTGCGGCGGCGCAGCCACTCGCCGAACAGCAGCCGCGACCACGCCAGTTCCACGGCCACCGGGACCTTCTCCAGGTGCGCGACCGACTCCTTGTACAGCTGCTCGGCCTCGTCGTCGTCGCTCATCAGGGCACGGCAGCGGGCGAGCAGCCCCAGTGCCCAGGGCGTACCGGCCAGTGGCGCGCGCTCCTCCAGGCGCTTCATGGCCACGGTGGCCGCCCTCCGGTCACCGGCGCGCAGCCCGGCCTCGACCATTCCGGCGAGGTTCATGTCACCGAGGGCCACCGGGTCGTCGTCGAACATGTCGAGCTGGGCGTCGAGCGCCTCCTGGTACCGTCCCCGGCCGATCTCGAAGATGCTCAGCGCCTGGCCGGCCCACCGGTGTGTCACTCCGGTCCCGTTTTCCTGGGCCAAGGCGCGCATCGTGGCCGCCGCCGCCCGCAGTTCGGCCTCCTGACCGGTCCAGGCGTAGAGCAGGATCTTGTGGAAGTCTCCCGACCTGAAGTATCCGGTCGCGCTCAGGTAGTCGTCCGACTCGTCGTAGCAGCTCTCGGCCGCGGCGAAGCGGCCGTCCCAGATCTCCGCCTTGGCGAGTGCGAGCAGTGCCAGACTCAGTCCGTAGAGCGCGCCGCGGCCCCGGTCCGCCGCCACCAGTTTCTCCAGGAGCTCCCGCTTGGCCTCGATGTCCCACAGTTCGTCGCCCGCGATGCTGATCATGACGCCGAAGGCGTCATGATCCCGGAGTTCGTCGGCGGCGCGCAGCCGGGCGAGTGCCGCAGCGAGGGCCGGGGCTCCCTCGGCGTAGCCGTAGGCGATGGAGCGAGCCAGTGCCGCCACGAGCGGGTCGGGGCTCCAGGCCGGCAGGTCGCTGTCCCGCCAGGCGTCGGCGGCCGTCCTGGCGACCTCGTGGGGTGTCGTCCCGGTGATCATCCGGCCACCGATGACCGTGGCCTGGACCGCTTCGCGCAGCAGGTCCCAGCACGCCATCGGATCGGTGGTGCGAAGGTCGGCCGCCGCCTCCAGCAGCATCGCGGGCACCTCGCGCGGGCGGGAGCGGATCATCTCGACGGACGCCCGCAGCCGTGTCGCGTGGACCCGGGCCTCCGGTCCCGCGAGGTCGGGGGTGGCGAGTTCGATCAGCGTCCGGACCTCCGCGAGATTGCCGGAGGTGAGGTGGGCCGTCGCCGCGTGGAGGTAGCGCTCGGCCCGCTTGCCCGGATGCGCGGTCATCTCCGCCGCCCGGGTGAGGACGAGAGCCTGTTCGGAGTATCCGCCACGGGCCTGCGCCAGCTCGGAGGCGGCTTCGAGCTCCGCCGCCACGGCGTCGTCCGGGCCGTCGGCCGCTTCGGCCAGGTGCCAGGCCCGGCGTTCGGGTGCGCTCGTGGCGGCCAGCGCCGCCTGGACCCGCCGCCGCTCCTCGGTGGACGCGGCCGAGTGGACCGCCGACCTGATCAGCGGGTGGCGGAAGGCGACGGTGGCTCCGCGGGTGAGTATCCCGGCCTCGACCGCGGGCATCGCCGACCGTGCCGACAGCCCCAGGGCGCCTGCCGCGCGCCACAACGCGGCCTGGTCGTCCGTGGGCGTCGTGGCCATGAGCAGCAGCAGGACCTGGGTGTCCGCCGGCAGCAGCGCCGCCGTCTGCCGGAAGTGCACCTCCAGCTGCCGGTTCACCGGCAGCGGCTCGGGCAGCGCGGTGACTCCGGCCAGCTGTTCCGTGCCGAGGCTCACGGCCAGTTCGAGAAGGGCGAGCGGGTTGCCTCCCGTGCCCAGGACGAGCCGCTCGGCGACCGACGGGTCCAGGTGCCCGCTCACCCCGGCGCTCAGCAGCGCCCTGGCCTCGACGTCCGCGAGTCCGTCCACCTGGAGCACGGGCAGCGCGCCGAAGACGTCGGGGCCGCCGTCGTCCCGGCCGGCGAACAGGAGTGCCACGCAGTCCGCGTACAGTCGCCGGCCGACGAACGCCAAGGTCTCCGCCGACTCGCGGTCCAGCCACTGCACGTCGTCGACCAGGCACAGCATCGGCGCCGCGGCAGCCGCTTGCGAGAGAAGCGTCAACGCGGCCAGTCCGACCAGATGGCGGTCGGACGGGGCGGCGTCGGCCAGCCCGAACGCGGCGTTCAGGGCGTCGCGTTGCCGTGGCGGCAGCGCCGTCAGCCGGCCGAGGTGGGGCCGCAGGAGCCGGTGCAGGGCCCCGTAGCCCAGCCGTGTCTCGGTCTCCACACCGACCAGCCGGACGACCGTCAGGTCCTGGGCGTTCTCGGCGGCGTACTCCAGGAGCCGGGACTTGCCGACCCCCGCGTCGCCGCTGAGCACCAGGACCCCGCCGAAGCCGTCACGGACCGACGCGAGCAGCCTGCCGATCGCCTCCCGCTCGCGGAGGCGTCCGATCAACGGCGACCCGGACGCACGGCACATGCCGGACCACACCATGAGAGATCCTTTCGTCGTGCCGTACGGGCTCTGGAGGAGCGGTGCCGGCGGCAGCGCGTCGTGCCGGGTGCCGTGCGCCTGCAGGTCTCTCCCGGATCGGGGCCCGTTGGTCGGGCTGCGACACGAAACACCCTAGGAAACGGGTCGACGAGCGCCTTGGCTCACCGCGCACCGGTGCTGTGCGCATCGTGCACTCGCGGACGACGGGCGGCCAGAAAGGCGGGCCTCGCGAAGATCACGGGCACCGATACTGCATGCGGACGCCGCGGGTCCGCGGACGTCCAGGTGCTGGGCGCCGCCCGTGGGCGCTCGCGTCGTGAACTTTGAGGAAGTGCATGAGCGTTGTCTTCTCGGTGCGTTCGAAGCCCGGCAGTGCGCGTCTGGAGCACTGGCAGGAAGAGGTGTTCCGCACCTTCGTCCCGCTGCGGATCACCCTCCCCGAGGACGAGCCCTTCAGCGGGACGATCAGCACCGACCTGATCGGTCCGCTCCAGGCGACCACCGTCGACTGCGACCGTGGCCGGGTCGACCGCACACCGCCGCTGATCGCCAGGGACAGTTCCGACTTCGTGTACGTCGGCCTGCAGCGCGGCGGCCGCGCGCACGTGGACCAGGACGGCCGGAGCGCGCAATTACGGCCGGACGACATGGCGTTGTACGACACGACCCGGCCCTACACGTTACGGTTCCCGCACCGCTTCCGGATGCAGGTGCTGCTGGTGCCCCGCTCGCTGCTCCCGCAGTCCGAGGCGGACCTTCAGCGTGTCACGGCGACCGCGCTGCGCCACGACGACGGGCTGAGCCGGGTCGTCCTGCCGTTCCTGCGGGGCCTGGTCGACAACGCTCCCGACCTGCCCGCCGCGGCAGCCGAGACGCTCGCGGCCCATGCCGTGGACCTCGTCGGAGCGCTTGTGGCCGAACGGCTCGGCCGCGACAGCCAGGACACACCCGGGGGCTCCCTCGCCCTCCTGCTGCGCATCAAGGGGTTCATCGACCGTCATCTCGCGGATCCCGATCTGTCGCTGGCGGTCATCGCCCGCGAACACCGCATATCGGTCCGCTACCTGCACAAGCTCTTCGAGAACGAGTCGACCACCGCCGCCCGCTGGATCCAGCGACGCCGGCTGGACGGCTGCCGCGCCGAGCTGTCCCGCCGCTCGCCGGCCACCTCTACCGTCGCGGCGGTGGCACGCCGCTGGGGTTTCACGGACGCCGCCCATTTCAGCCGGGCGTTCCGGGCGGCGTACGGCGTCTCACCGAGCGAGTGGAGAGCCGGTGCGGCAGGTTGAGGGGATGCCACGGGGTGCGGGGCCGCGGCCTCGGGTGGCTGCCGCCGCCGCGGCGGACTCGGCCGCCGTACGGGCGGGCATCCGGTCGCGGAGCCGGCGCAGGGCGTAATGCTGCCGGGACTTGACGGTGCCCGCGGGAATTCCAAGGATCCGGGCGGTCTCCAGCACGCTCCTGTCGTGCAGGTAGGTGTGGACGAGAACGTCCTGGTGCTCGGGCGACAGCTGGCGCAGCAGGGCCATGGTGTCGACCGAGGCCGACACCGCGTCGGCGTGATCGCTCTGGAACACCTCTCGGTGCTCCGCGCCCGGCTGTTCGTGGCGGACGTAGGCACTGCGGATGCGGTCGATCGCCAGGTGTCGGGCCACGGTGATCAGCCAGCCGCGCAACGACCCGTCGTTGTCGAGGAGCTGCGCGGAGCGGTGCCAGGCGCGTATGAGGGTTTCCTGCACGACGTCCTCCGCCAGGTGACGGTCGCTCAGTATGCGTTCGACGTAGGCGAGAAGGGGTTTGGCGTGCTCGGCCACCAGGAGGGAAAGGAGATGCTCGTCGCGTGGGGTCCGATGCCCGCGCGGACCTGTCGCGCGACCGCCCGGAGCGGTCGCGTCGGCCCCGGCCGCGGCTTTGGTGATTCCGCTGGACATGGCGTGGTCCTCCGCCGAAGGGGGATGGAGCCTGAGGGCCGTCCCGTAGTCCCCGGAGGGCGCGCGACGACAACTACGGCACCTCGCCGGGTTGTCGGATCGCCCGAATACGCCTGGTATGAGGACGACCCTCCGCCTTGCGATGCACCGCGTCTGGCGCCGCGCGCTGATCCACCGGGGATTACGGGACAGCCCTTAGGGAGAGCGCGCCGGTCGAGGCGGGCCTCGCAGGGCGGGTGGCCTCCTGATCCGGCCGAGGCCGCCGGTGGGCCGTCCCGGTGCGGGCCGCCACGGGGGGAGCCGCGGGGACCCGCACCGGGATGCGGCCGGTTCCCGGGACGAGGCCGGGAGCGGTGCGACTACTTGCTGAGGAAGGCGAGCAGCGCGGCGTTGACCTCGTCGGCGTGCGTCCACAGCAGGCCGTGCGGGGCGCCCTCGATCTCGACGTACTCGGCCGAGGGCAGCAGGGCGTGGAAGGGCCGGCCGGTGGAGTCGATCGGCAGGATGCGGTCGCCCGTTCCGTGCAGGATCAGCGTCGGTACGTCGATCTTGGCGACGTCGGCGCGGAAGTCGGTGATCCAGGTGGGTACGCAGGCCACCGACGCGTGTGCCGAAGCGCCTGCCGCCACGTTCCAACTGGCGCGGACGGCCTCCTCGCTGATCCGCTTGCCGAGCGTCTCGTCGAGGTTGTAGAAGGCCTCGTAGAAGCTGGTGAAGTAGGCGTAACGGTCCTTGGTGACCGCTTCCAGGATGCCGTCGAAGACCCCCTTGTCGACGCCGCCCGGGTTGTCGTCGGTCTTGAGCAGGAAGGGTTCGAGGGAGGCCAGGAAGGCGGCCTTCGCGACACGCTGCGAACCGTACGTGCTCAGGTAGCGGCCGACCTCGCCGGTGCCCATGGAGAACCCGACCAGTACCGTGTCGGTGAGGTCCAACTCGGTCATCAGCGCGTCGAGGTCGGCGGCGAAGGTGTCGTAGTCGTAGCCGGTCGTCGGCTGGGACGACCGGCCGAAGCCGCGCCGGTCGTAGGCGATGACCCGGTGGCCCGCGTCCAGCAGGGCCGGGAGCTGCTTCTCCCAGGAGTGGCCGTCCAAGGGGTAGCCGTGGATCAGCACGACGGGCCGCCCGCTCCCGTGGTCCTCGTAGTAGAGCTCGATGTCGGTGGAGTTCTCCTGGCCGACGGTGATGAACGGCATGCCGGTTTCCCTTCGCGAGTTCGGTGGTACGGCGCGGTGACGGCGCCGGGACGGTGGGGTTGGGGTGTACGGACGCCGGCGGTGCGGGAACCACCGGGCGGTGGGAGCCGGCCGTCGGGGTGACGGCGAGGTGAGGGCGCCACGGAGGAGGGCCGGAGAGAGGCCGGATCAGCCCCAGCGCTCAGCCGTGTCGCGCCGGCGCAGCCGGTCGGCCGTCACCGCGCACACGGCGAGGACGGCCGCGGCGGCCCACAGCGGAGCCGCGACCTGGCCGTGGCGCAGCAGCAGGCCGCCGGCCAGCGCGCCCGCCGTCATCGACGCGATCGACGCGACGCGGCGCAGCCGCACACTGTTCGGGGTCCGGTCCGCGAACAGTCCCGTGACCGTCAGGGTGAGGACCGTCGTGGTCAGGTCGGGGACCGCCAGGCGGCGGACGACGGAGTTCTGCGCGCCCATCGGGAGGGCCAGCAGCGCGATCATGGCCAGTTGGGTGCCGCGCCGATCCGGATCGGCGAAGCCGGCCAGAGCGGCCGTGGCGGCGACGAGCACGCACTGGATTCCGCAGGTGCAGGCCAGCAGCAGGCCTCGATGGGCGCTGAGGGTGCCGCCGAGGCGTCCTCCGACGAACGCTCCGGTGCCGAAGCTGCCCAGCGCCAGCAGCGTCGCGCTCCAGGAGATGCCGCCGGTCCCCGCGACCGCGAAACCGAAGAAGACGACGTTGCCGGTCATGTTCGCGACGAAGACGTGGCCCAGCGCGAGATAGCTGACGGCGTCGACCAGACCGGTCCCCACGGTCAGTGCGAGCAGCAGGCCCGGCAGCGGGCCGTGGTCGCGGGGGCCGGTCATCGCCGTCGCTGCCGTTGGTCGGCCGGACCGCCGCGAGGGCGCACGCGGACCGGGTCGGGCGGGAAGGGCATGGTCGTTCCTTTCGCGGATCTGCTGCTGTGTCCGGTGAGCCGGACGCGTTGTGCCCTGCGGACCGGACGGGCGCGGGACCGGCGGACCGGACGTGCAGGGGAGCGGCCGGCGTGCGCCGAGGGCGCCGCCGGGGTGTCAGGAGGTGGCGTGCGCGGCGGCCTCGATGATGTGGGCGGTGGCGCCCGGGTGGGAGACCAGGACCGCGTGGGAGGCACCCCGGACCACCTCGGTGCGGGAGCCCGCGCGACGGGCCATCGCCTGCTCGGCGGCGGGCGGGATGGCGCGGTCGGAGCCTGCGACCAGGAACCAGGAGGGGATGGTCTTCCAGGCCGGGGTCGTGCTGGGTTCGGCGAAGGCGGCCAGTGACACCGGCCGCTGCCCGACAGCCATGAGGCGTGCCTTGTCGGTGGGTACGTCGGCGGCGAAGACCTGCCGGAAGTCGGCCGGGTTCACGTAGGCGTCCTGTCCACCGGGGTAGGGGCGGACGGTGAGCGCGGGTGAGAGCTGACTGCCCGGGTACTGCCCGAGGATCGACAGGCCGGTCTCGCCCTGGTCGGGGGCGAAGGCGGCGACGTAGACGAGGGCCTTGACGTTGGGGTGGCCGGTGGCGGCGTCGGTGATGACGGCGCCGCCGTAGGAGTGGCCGACGAGGACGACGGGTCCGGGAATGGTGTCGAGGATGCTGGAGAGGTAGGCGGAGTCGGCGGCGAGGCCGCGCAACGGGTTGGCGACGCCGACGACCGGGTATCCCTCGCGTTCGAGTCGCGAGGTGACCGCGTTCCAGCTGGAGGAGTCGGCGAAGGCGCCGTGGACGAGGACCACGGTCGGCTTCGGTGTGTCCGGCTTGGCCGATGCCGTCACCGCCTTCGCCGCGGACACCGGGCCGGCGGGCGTGGCGGCTGACAGCGCCGGGACCGTGAGCAGCGTCCCGACCGCGACGGCCGTGAGCATCAGCCTTCTGCGGCGCGGCCCGCTCTCGCTCGATCCGACGGGTGCGATGCCTGTCATGTCCTTCTCCTCGACTTGTGCTGACGTGTGTTCTTGCTTGCCTGTCCGAGGCCCGGCGGTGGCGGTGCGGTGCGTCAGGACGACGGGACGCCGGTGACGCGCAGGTGGAAGGGGCCAGAGGAGGCCATGACCGTTGCCTGGTCGAATTCCGGGGGCAGGCCGCCGGTCTCGGCGACCGGGGTGCCGTTGGCCCGGAAGAACTCCTCGACGCAGGCCGGGCTGAACAGAACCCCGATCCGCGCCCCTTCGGGCGAGCGCACGAGGTAGCTGTGCGGGACGTCGCGCGGCCCGTAGGCGACCTGTCCGGCCGCCAGGTCGTGGCGCTGGTCGCCGACGAAGAAGGCCACCTCGCCCTCCAGGACGAACCACACCGCGTCCTCGTCCTCATGGACGTGATGCGGAGGCCCTTGTCCCACCGCATGGACGAACTCCATGAGGCTGAACCTGAAGTCGGTCATACCGCCCGGAACGAGGATCCTCGCGCGGCCGCCGAGGAACCAGAAGGGTTCGAGGTCCGGTTCTTGGCGGAAGGCCGGGAAGGAGGGGCTCGTCATTCCTGTCCCCGACGTCATCGTGGGCCGCCCGGCGAGCGCGGCATCAGGTCGGTCATGTCATCTCTCCAAGGCACGCGGAGGGGGAGGGAGCAGCGGCGGTGCCGGTGACCGCGGCGCCGGGCCGGTCGGTCAGAGGGACTGGACCAGGCCGCCGTCGATGACGAAGTCGGCGCCGGTGATGTTCGCCGCCCGGGAACCGGCCAGGTAGACCACGAGATCGGCGACCTCGGAGGGCCGGGTGAAGCGGCCGGTCAGCGACTGCTCCGCCGCACCCCGGGCCACCTCCCGGGGATCGACACCCCGGGCCCGCCCGACCGTGTCGGCGACGCCGCCGGCCCCCCGCCACAGGTCCGTCTCCACCGAGCCGGGGGCGACGGTGTTCACCCGCACCCCGTGCGGCCCCACCTCCTTGGACAGGGCCTTGCAGAAGTTGGTCAGCGCCGCCTTCGCCGCGCTGTAGTCGATGAGCAGCGGGTCGGGCAGCCGTGCCTTGACCGAGGAGACGGCCACGATCCGGCCCGCACCGCTCGCGATCAGGTGGGGCAGGGCGGCCCGGGTGGCGCGGACGGCGGACAGGAGGTTGAGCGTCAGCGTCCACTCCCAGTCCTCGTCCGTCACCCCGAGGAAGCCGTCCACCCGTGGCTGCAGGGCCCCGACGTTGTTCACCAGGACGTCGACACCGCCATGGGCCGCGACGGCCTCGGCGATCAGAGCCGTCGGACCCTCGCGCGTGGCCAGGTCGGCCTCCACGACAGTGAGTTCGGCCCCCCGCCGCACCAGCTCGTCGAGGGCGTCGGTGCGCTTGCGTGACCCCGCCACGACGCGTGAGCCCGCCGCCAGGAAGGCCTCCACGACCGCCAGCCCGATGCCGCGCCCGGCACCGGTGACCACGACGGTCTGCCCGGCCAGGCCCGCGCCGTCACCGGACGCTTCGGCCCCCTGGAGGCTCGGGGAGTTCATCGTCCGCTCTCCAGCCCCTGCTTCCGCAGCCAGCGGAGGACGGTGTCCGCGACCTCGCGCCAGCCGCCGTCGATCGTCAGGGAGTGGCCGCGGTCGGGGAAGTCGAGGATGTCGGTGACGGCGTCGGAGTGCCGGTACTGCTTGAGGGTGGCGCGGGTGACGGTCTCGGGCACGGTGTGGTCCTTGCCGCCGGAGATCAGCAGCAGCGGACCGCGACCGCTGTTGCCGGTGTCGACCTTCGCCGGCGAGTGCGGGTTGAAGTTGGCGGAGGCGGCCTCGTACAGCGGCTTGCCCGGCGCGGGGATGGTCCAGCGCTCGTACAGCTCCGCCGACTCCTCCTCCGGGACGGCGTTGCCGAACGCGAACCGGAACTGCTCCGCGGTCAGCGACACCGAACGGTTCTTGTTGGCGGGGTTCTTGAAGACGGGGAACGTCGCCCGCAGCGCGGACAGCGGCAGCGGCAGTACGCCCTTGATCTGGGCGGCGTCGATCGCGACGGCCGCTGCGGCGCGGTCCTGGCCGAGCAGCTTCTGCGCGATCATCCCGCCGAAGGAGTGACCGATCACGACGGGCGGCGCCGGCAGCCCGGCGATCAGCGCCGCGTAGTGCTCGACGACGTCGTCGATGCCGTGCCCGGCGATGCTCTCCGGGTTCTGGCGCGCCTCCTCGACCGTGTCCGGGTCACCGGGCCACCCGGGCGCGGACGGCTCGTAGCCCTCCTCGCGGAACAGGTCGATCCACGGCTGCCAGGAGGAGCTGTGCAGCCAGAGCCCGTGGACGAAGACCACGGGAAGGTTGACGGACATGACGGAGCCTCTCCTGTTCGGGTCACCTGACCGGACCGGTGACCACGAAACCGGCGGGGGCATCGGTCTCGCACCGGGGTGGTACCCCAGTGGGTCATGAGTGGAGGGCGAAGGGACAAGGACGCCGGGAGTGGGGACGAAGGGCGTGTTCCTCACAGAGAGGACGTCGACGAGCGGGAGCTGGGCTAAAGTGCCGCTTCGGCGCCTTCGATGAGGGATTTGACCTCCGCGTATTCAGAGTTGTTGAACAGTTTTCGGAGAGCAAGGTCCAACTTTGGGTAGTCGGCCAGAAATCCCGGCCATGTACGCTCGTCCGCCATTGCCTGATCTATCATCGAAATGAGTGTGGTTCTATCGATCGTCCGGTGCGTCTGCGACGCTTCGGTCAGCGACCAGAGCTTTCGGAAGACGCTGTGTCTTTCGGTTATTGCCTGGGATCCGGCGAAGTCGTCCTGAGTCGCCAGGAAGAATTCGTGGTAGTTGTCGCTCGAAAGCAATTGTTCCCCTGGGCGCGGGAAACGGTGGAGTGCAGGATCCTGGGCTCTGGATGGATCCACGACAACGACTCGCACCTTCCGAGGGATTCCGCCGGAGGTCCATCTCTCTGGATTTCTGGAATGGCCGTAGCTGATGTCATTCAGCACCTCTTGCGCACTGCCCGTGTATACCTTGTGCTGTTTCTCTGTGACGCCGAGGGCTGACAGCCACTGGCTCTGCAGGAGTGGACCTCGACCCAATTGGGGGTCGAGCACATATTGTTCGATGTATCCGCCCGGTATTTCCGCGTATACGAGTGGCGCTATGCGTTCGTCCACTTCGACGATGCTGGGGAATTCGGTCGTCGCCTTTTCGTCGTCGACCGACAGGAAATGCAGTGGATGGTCTCCTCGTGCGACGGCGATCCTGCTGGCTGCCACGCCCGCGCGCTCCAATTCCGCTGACCACAGATGGATGCGAATATCGTCGTACTCTGCCGGGAAGCCGGAGATTCGGAATTCTTCGCCCGACTGGTGGCCAAAATGAAGATCTCGGAGTTTTTCGTACAGTGGTCGCAATTGCGCCATGGGAATTGCATTGGCAGATGGGCAGTCGAAGAGGCTGTCGATGCGCTGGTAATGTTCTGTAAACGCGGAACGGGTCATATTCCAGAGATCTCGTCCGAAGCGTTGCTCGCCCGCGAGTAGAACGGCTCGGATCACATGCCTGGAGCGATGCATGTGTTCGAGAAGGCCGAAGACTCCGTCAACGGGAGTCGCAGGGTCTTGAAGGCGGTCCTGAGCCCAGCTGTGCAGTCGTTCGGCCAGTTCCTGTACAAGAGGGTGTGCGACCAGGTCGGCCTGGTTCCTCACCCCCGTGTGGAAATCGCGCATTTCTGTCTTGTTCTGCTGGAACAGAATCTCGCGGAGCAGGTCGTCTTTGAGGTAGTGAGTGATCTTTTGCGAGGCGACGGCCCTGTCCAGCGCTTGCCCCATCGTAAGATTTGAGGCTTCCTGGAAACTCTCCAGGAATCTGAGGGAGCTTCCCTGAGTGGCGGTGGCTGCGTGGCGCACCAGGAGAGTGAAGAGCCGGTGTGGCCGGGCTTGATTTTCGAGCTCGTGGAAGAAGGCGGAGGCGTACCGTTCATCGGTTTGCGGCGCGGGGATTCTGTATGTTCCATCGGGGTGGTAATCGCCATCACTCCGCGAGTGGATCTGGATCTGCTGCACACCCGCCTCGGATTGTGATTCGGGCAGTTCGAACGGGGATGACAGAAACTTCGCCTCTGGTCGGACGAGTCGTGACACCATGTGCCAAAGGGCCTGCGGATCATCCTCGTTCTGCATGTCTCTCAGGAAATCACCGCCGATGCGGTGTGCCTCTGCCATGACGTGGAGTACCAAACCCTCCTTCGCTTCCTTTCCCGAGAAGACCACCTGCGCGACGTCGTATGTGCGGATAGGTGTTCCGCTCTCGGGATACGTGACGGTCCAGCGATTACGAGATCGGGAAATATAACGCGAGGTGCGCACTGTCTTCCCATTCCACTTCAATTCCTTCATGGCCGTCCTGTGCAACGGATCATATCCGTCGAAGAGGGACATCCAGCCGTGATGGCGCTGCATATTTTCGAACGTCAATTCGGCGACCACCTGACCGAACCGTGAATCTGGATGCTGCCCCGGAGGGATCTTCAACTGCGCTCTGGCGTACACCCAGTCATCGTTGGCCAGTTGGTAAACGTCCCCTTCGGTGCTATAGCCGACCAGATGATCCTTCTTTTTGCGGCTCAATTCGGCCAGCGAAGATATGCGGCCGTCGTTCCAGATCGCCTCGAGTGCGTCTGTCGCATGCAGCAGGGTGACGTCCAACGCGAAAAGCCTCCTGTGCAGCGCGGCATTGAGAGGATCTTGCAGTAGCTCCTTCGTCTCTTCACGCAGGGAGGCAATATTCTGTTGCGATCGCCCCTCGATGTAACCAATGCGCCCCTTGCGGCTCTGACCTGCGAGTGTGGGATCGCTCAGGTGCCAGTAGCGGCCATGAGTGAGGCGTTCATAAGCGGCCTCGCGCCGAAAGGCACGAACAACGGAGGTGAGCTGACGCAACTGGGTGACGCTGACAGGCTGCTTGAGCGCCTCTGACGCCGGCCGGCCGGCGACGGTCCATTGCTCGACGAAGTTGGCCCAGTTGCGTGAGGCGGCGACCACCGGTACGTAGTTGTGGCGCAGCCTCTCGATGCCACCGAGATCAGCGGCGTTCGAGATGTGGCCGTCCAGCGAGGCTGCCACTGTGTCTGCCATGGCGCGCAGATCGGATATCTGGTCAGTCACGTCGATCGGGTTGGGTGGGTTCTCCATGAGCGTGTTCAGGTCCTGGTGCAACTGCTGCCCCAGAACGTCGACCTCGGCGCCGGTCCAGCGCACGAGCTCTGCGTCCGGTTCTGGCGTGGCACGGGCTGCCGTATCGAGGTCCACCGCGTACTCGCGGACCTTTTGGGCCAGATCGAAGGCACTGCTCCGGGACAACATGATGACCAGGTGTTCCAGCTGGGACTGCGACAAGTGGTCGGTACGGACATGAGTGTCGGAATACTTCCTGCTAAACAGCGGGAGAGTGAGCCACTCGTGCCAGGCCGGGCCGGTCAGATACGAAGGGGCGTCCACGGATGTCCACCCCTCCGGTGTGTGCGCTGTGAACTGCAGGTATAGAGGACGGACCTGCGACCGCGCGGTCGCGGTCGAGGCGGAAGCCGTGGTGGTCTGGCCGGTTCGGTCGGCGCCGCCGGACAGTCCCGGTGTCCTTGAGTCGAACAGGTCGTGCGGGAACAGGCCGGAACTGAGGCCGAGCCGGTTGAGCCCGTCGGCGTTCTCGTGATCACGCCAGTCGCGGAGCGCTGAGCGCAATGACGTCGTGAAACGAGAGTCCGCTTCGGCCTGGTGCTCACCGGGCGGCATCTGGGATGCCGTCCGTGGCTGCTTGCCGTTCAGGCCGGGTGTGTTGAACCTCCGGTTCTCTTGGAGGGCGGCGGCCACAGCCACTCTGGCCACCGTGCGAGGATCATGGCCTTCGCTGTCGAGAGACATGCGCAGGCGTCCGTCCAGGAAGGGGCCAAGCAGGCCGTCGGCGTAGCCCATCAGGCCCCCCACCTCGCTCTCCGGGAGCCACAGGACTTCGGCGAGCCGACTCAGGACGACGTCTCCGTCCGTCAGGCGAATCGCCCACAACGCGTCCTCGACCGCCGTCTCCAGGTCCGCCTGTCTCGGCAGCCGCTCGCCGTCCGTTGCGGCCTGCTGACGACCTGTCAGCCCCTTCTCCGGTGCGACGCCCGCGAGGCGCTCCGCGAGGCGGCGTGCCTTGTTGCGGGCAACGATTTCGTCGATGCTCACGTCCTGCGCCGTGACGGCGTGACGGAACGCCTTACGGGCCTGCTGGAGGTTGTCGGGTGTCCGTACCTTGTAGATCTCGGGGTTGCGGAGGGTTCCGGGGATGTGCTGCACCGTGACGATCCTTGGTCCGTCTCCGTCTCCGTCTCCGTCTCCGTCTCCGGAACTTGAACGGGTCGGACGGCCGACGAGTGGCTGCCTGTCGGGGATGTTCCCCCGGACGGCGGCCGCTGCGGGTTCCCCTGTGGTGTTCTCGAACGGGCGGAGACGTCCGGTGGTGTCCTGCACCAGGCCCGGGATGCCGAGAAGGTTGTCGATCCCGGGAAACGCGTCGCCCGGAGTGAACGTGCTTCCGAAGACGTCCAGCACGCGATCGGGGCCCGGGTGCGTGCCCACATGGGAACTGCCCACCACGGCGACATATCGATGGTTCGGCCTGGCTGCCTGGTCCGCGCGTATGAGCCCGGCCGCGTAGGTGTTCAGCATGGCCGCGCGGTGGAAGTCCGCTCCGTTCCGATCGTGCGCGAGGGCCGTTCGGCGCGGCGTCCTGGCGGGCCGGCCGTCCACACCGACGACACGTACGTCGTGCCGGCGGGCGGCTTCGAGCACTGCGCGCAGTCCGTTGTTCTCGTTGTTCCTGTCATGCAGACGGACGTAGATGTCGAGTCGGCCAGGCAAGCGCGCGGTGTGGTCGCCCAGGTACGCGTCCAGGTCGGCTTGATAGCTGTCTCCACGGACGCTGTCCAGATAGATCGTGTCCAGATGGAGTCGTTCCATGTTCCCGGCGAGGAAGGCCCATGTCGGCGTCGCCGCGTGGTTCCCGCCGATCGCCACGCCGTTGTAGGACTCCAGCAGTTGCCCGACGGCCTGCACGCCGTCGTCGCCGGAGCCGAGGGTCGCCCGGACATGCGCCGCACGTGTGGCTTCCCGCAGCTCCGGCCGGGAGTCGGCGTACTCCGTCAACGCGCGACGTGCCGCCCGGCCGAGCGTCTGGTCCCGCACGTCCTGGAGGTCCCAATAGCCGCGTGTCTCCGGATCGCGCCGCCCCAGTTGCTCCAGTACCTCGGCGCTCCCCAGGGGGGTGCCGATCACCTGCCGTCCCACTCGCGCGAGGCTCCGGAAGAGCAACTGGTCGGTCTCGGCGAGTGTCTGGGGGTCGAGCGCGGTCTGCACGCGTTCCCTCTGCGCGGCCGTGCGCGTCGCCTGGGGAAGTTCCCGCCATTGCGCATCCGTCAGCCGATGGACGGCCCGGGTGTCCTGGTAGCTCCAGCGGGGGCCACGGAGCCTGACGGCGGGGAGCTGGGCCGGGTGGGCGTAAAACGTCTCGTTTCGCTCGATCTCGCCCAGGGCCCGGGCCGCTGCCGCCGGCAAGATGCTCGCGTCCCGTTCGTGGGTTGGAGCCGCGGCCGGCTCCGGGTGGTCGCCGTGCGGTGCGGCCGGACCTGTGTGGTCCCCGTGCGGTGCGGCAGGGGTGGCGTCGGTGTGGCTGAGGGCGGCGGCGGGCGGGCGAGAGGGCCGGTCGTCGCCACTTGGCTGAGGGTCGTCCGTTCTCGGGGTGCGGGCAGATGGCGAGCCCAGTTCCGCGGCGGCCGCCTCGGGCTGGCCGCGCCGCAACTGCGCCTCGGCAGCCAGCCGCACGGCAAGATCCCTGTCCATCACCGGGACGTCCCCCGAAGCCGTCTGCGTCGACTGCTCGCTGTGCTCCAGGCGACTCAGCGCCTCGGTCAGCTCTCTGGCGGAGAAGGGTGTGAGGAGATCCTCCGCCAGCGCCCGAGCTTCCTCCACCCGCGCTCTCAGGCCGGAGCGGTCCAGCTCACGAAGCGCGGGCTGCTTGCCCGAACTCTTCGAGCCGGGCGGAAGGGGCTGCGGATCCTGTTCGGTGGCGGGCCGAAACGCCTCCGCAATGTCGGCGTCACCGGCCCGACGATCTTGGCCTCTACGCTCGGAGTCGTGCACAGCCTTGGTCGGTCGTGGGGGTGTGGCGGAGTCGTCCGTGGCGGTCCGCAGCAGAGGGTGGGGTGTGGACCCCGAAGGCCCTGCAGGGGAGGGGCGTTCGGCATCGGACAGGGCGCCCGCAGGAGCTTCGGCGGCGCTCCAGTACAGGACGTGGCCCCGGACGATGGCGGGAGTGCCGTGGAGACCGTCGTCGTCCCGGTGGCGCAACGTGAACATGACGGGCTGGCGTCGCAGGTCCGCACCTGTGATCTTCGCCTTGCCGGGTTCGGAGATGTTCAGGTTCGCCGGGAGCGCGGCGGTGGGTGTGTCTCGGCTCGGTGCGCCGGGAGTCAGGGTGACCGGGTTCGAGGGGTCGAAGGACAGCTCTTCGGAGTTGAAATGCCGGGTGTTGATCGGAACGGAGACCAGAGGTTTGCCGAACATGAGGGACAGGTTCGGTGTGAGATCCCATCTGCGGGAGCGGAGTGTGTGGGTGCTGGACACGCCCGTGACGGCCGTGGTGATCTCGTCCTGTGCGGCCGCGCGGTGGCCTATCGTCTCCGCCGCATTGGTGGCATGCAGGGACACGTCGACCGACGTGCCGGGAATCCGGTAACGCGCTTCGGGGCCCGCGTTCTGGAGCTGGTGGAACAGCGTGGACAGCGATTGCGCGGAGAACGCTTGGCGGAGTGCGAGCTGCTGGCGCAGGTCGAGAACCTTCTCGCTGTTCAGCGCGTCGAATCTCCCGGTCAGCCGGGCGTCGGCCGAGAAGCTACGGATGAATCGTTCCACGGGGGCGGTGATCGCATCGGGTCTGGGCACACGGGCCGGCCACCAGGTGCCTCGGGCGACGCCGTTGAGCGCGGCGGGCGAGTGCTGTTCCCCGAGACCGCGGAGTCCGGGGCTCCCCCGTCGGCTGTTCGCCTGAATCTCCACGGCCTGGGCGAGTAGCTCGTTGGTGTTGTCGAAGCCGACCAGGTGGTGAGCGTGGCGGAGCGATGTCTGCCATTCGGGTGTCGTCTTGCCGGGGGATTGGCCCCTTTCGGCGTCCGGCAGGCGCCGATCGGGGTCGCGGGGATCGGATGGCGGTATCTCCGGGTACAGCCGGGGGGTTCCGGTCTCGACGAGTGACTCCGGTACCCAGGCGGACGCTTCGACGGAGACGCCGCCCTGGCTCGGCGGCTCCGGCAGATTCCTGAAGCGGCCGTAGTCGGTGCGTTGCGTGACGACGACGTCGAGGTTGATCGTATTGGTGAAGAGATAGCTCGCGTCACCGAAGCCCGTGGTCTTGTTGCCCACGCTCGTGCCGACGCCGGCCTTGACGCCGACCTCCCGGCTGCGTTCGGCGGTGAAGGTTCCACCGGCCCAGAAGGAGTTGAACATTTCACTGTGCGGATTGACCGCGGCGCGGGCGCCGACCTCGATCGACCCCTGGAGTACGCGCTTGGTCTCGTCCGTGACCTTTTCCTCGCGTCTCGACTCGCTGGTCAACGGGCGGTCCGAGCGATGACCCTCGCTCCGCCAGGAAGAACCGTCGGCGCTCCTGCGAACGAGTACCTCGGTGATGACATGTCCGAGTTGGGTGGTCAGCACGGACCGCTCCACGATGCCGGGTCCGGCGATGTCGTCGAAGCGGGCCGAGATGCTCTCGGCCGAGAAGGCGTTGGCGAACGGCAGCGCCCTGACCGGAACCGGGTCGGTGGGATCGCCCCCCAACTGGCGGTGGATGTCACGCAGGATGGGGTCCGTGTCGAGAATGCTCACCACGGTGCCGCCTGTGATGCCCCGGTCGAGCAGAGTGGCCTGGAGCTGCTCGGGCGCGCCGTCCGGACGGGCGTCGGCGATGCTGCGGACCACGTCCTGGTCGCTCAGCAGGACGAGCACTTTGTACGTTTGCGGGATCGGCGGGCCGATGTGCGGCGTCCCGTCCGCGTCGGTGACGCGTCCGACGACATCGACGTCCACCGTCGCCTCGTACACGTGCCCTGTTCCCGTGTGAGTCACCGTGCGGGTGGTGGACGTCTCGTGGGTGAGCATGTCGTTCGACTCGCCGTGATGGCCCAGTTTCCCCTTGGCGTTAGCCTTCTCCTGATGGTTCGTGATCACCGCCCCCGCGGGGGTCGACGGGTTGTGGGAGCCCTCCAGGCTCAGGTGGCCGTTGACCCAGTGGGACCTTTGGTCACCGGCGGTGGTGGAGGTGGTCGACCGGACTTTCAGCTGCTGGGTGACGTCGTTGTAGGTCTGCCGGAACGTCCAGTCGCGAAATGGCCCGGTGCGGACGGCCACCCCGACCGTTTTGCGGTTGCGCCCTGTGCCGATGTGCTGGTCCAGGGTGTTCATCCAGCCGGAGTGCGAGGCGGAGATCAGGCCGCGGAGCTGGGTCTCGCCGGTCAGCGCGCGGGCGGCCTCGCCCAGGTCGGGGGTCTCGCGAGCGAGCGCCCGGTCCCCGTTGCTGGGACCGAACGCGGTGTAGGCGTGTTCCAGGGCGCCTTGGACCTGCTCCCGGAATTCGTCGGCGTCGGCGACATGGGTGATCGCGTGCATCGAAGGCAGCCGGTCGAACCGCGGGGGCGGTGGGGCCGGCAGGATGTCGGGGCGCCGCACCTCGACTCGTAGCCGAGCGTTGTTCTCCGGTCGGACCGGTGCTCCCTCATGCGTGGACGGCCCGCCCTCCGGGGGCCTGCTGCCCTTCTCGTGCAGGGTGATCGAGAAGTGGTGCGTCACCGGATAGCCGAACGTGTCCGCGGTTCCGCGCTGTACGAACCCGCGGGCCACCTGCGTTTCCGTGTCGGCGAGGTCCACGCCGACCGGCGCGAACGCCGCGGCACCGCCGATTGCCGGAGTGAGCCGCGCGGTGTCCGGCGGATTGAGGGCACGGCGAAGCGAACCGTTGGCGGTGACCTCGTGCTTTCGCTCATAGAGCAGCTTGTGCTGGTTGGTGACGTTGAGAGTGATGGTGCTCTCGGCCGTGGACCGCGCGGCGCCCTCGTGGCGCCCCTGCTCGAGCTCCGTCCACACCCTCACCGTGGCTGTACGGCCGTTCGGAGTGTCGAGGCCGAAGCTGTAGGTCCGGTCGAGGAGCCGGCGGGCGTTGCCGAGGAGGTGCGACGCCGAGAGATGGTCCCGGAACGTCCGCTCGTTCTCGAGGACCAGCGGAGTGCTCCGAACGCGGTTCGGATGATCGGTGAGCAGCGGCAGGGTGCCTCGGGCCACACGGCGCAGTTCCGCGGCGACGCGCTCCTCCAGTTCTCGCGCGCCGGGGAAGTCGACGACGGTCGCACGGTGCGAGGCCAGCAGCACACCCGGGTTCCGGGGGGCGGCGGGCGGGTCGGACACGTCGGTGTCCGCCGGCCGGGCGCTGCCCTCCGGCGCATCGGTGGCGTGGTTGTCCAGGCTGTCCCGGTCCGTGTGGCGAGAGCTGGGTGAGAGGGCCACGGGCGCGCGCTCTCGGAGGCCGAGGACACGGCCGCGCAAGGTGGAGAGCGGGGTCCTTTCGTCGCGGGTCCTGTGATTGTCGTTGACAACCGTGCGGGTGATTCCGTGCAGGCCGTCGGCGTCCAGGGAGTCGTTCTGGCGCAGCACCTCGATCTCGAAGCTCACATCAGTGCTGAGCAGGTCGCTCGTACCGGTGTGCGCGACGCTGGACTCCAGGGTGAAACCCTGATTGCTCCACTGTTCGTAGAGCCGGGTGGGGCTGTAGGAGTAGCCGAGGCTGAAGGTCGGCCAGCTCGACTCCATGTCCGGCGCGGCCGCTTGCCAGGCGTTGTACGACACGGCGCCCGAAGCGCCGACTTTCCAACTGTGGAACTTCAGCCGGCCGGTGCCGTTCTCGCTGTTCGTCCTGGTGCCGTGAGTCTGCTTCTCGGCGAGGACGCCCTGATGGCTGGGGGAGTCCTGTCTCACGGTGAGGCGCAGCCAGACGTGTCCCCCGTTGGAGAGATTGAGTTTGGGAGAGACCAGCCCTCCGTCCATGGCCTGGTCGTAGTGGGCGAGGACGTTCTTGGGACTCAGGAAGTCACGGATGGCCTGGTGGGCGGTGCCGGAGAGCGAGCGCTCCCGGGGCAGTTCGCCGAACACCTCGTCGAGGACCTCGTCGAGCCGGGTGATTTCGATGGGGCGGATCCTGGCAGGGCTGTCGGTCGGGGCCGTCGGAGTGTCGTCGACGCGGGCGATCTCCGCAGTGACTTCGGCTGTGACGGGGTGGGCGTGTTCCGGCCGCGTGGGGAGAGGGTGTCCGCTCGGACCCAGGACGACTGCGTCGTACTCGAAGGTCGAGACGTACCGCCGGGTCGGGCCGGTGAACACGGTCGTCGTGGTCCCCTCGGAGGCGGCCTTCAACGACGTACTGGTGAGGTGGGCGTATCCGCCCATGCGTGCGGACACCGTGATCAGGCCTATCGGACTGTCGCTCGAGCTCGGATTGATCACTGTGGCCTCGTGGTCCATGAAGCGACTGGCCACGGTGCTCACCGTGAGGGTCTGCTTGTCAGGAGCCGCGACCTTGGCTGTAGCGGCTCGTTCGAACCCGCTCCCGTCGGTCGCGACCGGCGCCGTGTCCGACGGGCGCCACCCCTGTGGACGGGCCGTGAGCCTCACCTCGTACTTGGTGGAGCCGGCCTGCAAGGGGAAGGTCCAGCCTCCGTTGACCATCTGGTCGTGTTGTGCGCGGAACGTCGCGGGGTCCAGTGCCGCGTCCAACGCCATGGTCACCTGCCGATGTCCCCGCACATTCGCGGGCAGGGCGGCCAGCACGCGTGGACGCAGGACCTCGGGACCCGGCGCATCGATGATCTTGGCACCGAACAGCGAGTGCCGGGGGTCCGCCAGCGGACGCTGCTGCCCGCCGACCGGAGGCTCGGTCGGCACCACGGGAGCCGGTGAGAGCGGACCGGTGGGCTCGGTGTCGTGCTGCAGAGGGTGGGGGGCGATGGAGCCGTCGTCGTAGGTGCGGGGACCGGTCTGCGGTTCCGGGTGCGGGACGATGGAGCCGTCGTCGGAGTCGGAGGTGCGAGGGCCGGCCTCTGGTTCCGGACGCGGGGCGTATTCTCCGTGGCCCGATTCGCTGTCGAGGACAGGCGGTTCGTGCCCCGCGACGGGCGAGTCCGTTCCGACACGCGGCGGAGCGGGGTGGGGTTCCGGGGCGGTGGCCTCGGTCGAATCCTGTGTGGTCCTCCGCTCCGGGAACGACATCGGCGGTGGTTCATAGCTCCGGGGCTGCTGCTCGATGGCGGACAGGATGGGCTGACGGTCCGACAGAGAGTGCTCCGTCGACCGGTCCTGCGAGGAGAGGTCTCGCCGTTCAAGGGGAGCCGCTTCACTCTCGCGCAATGCCGGGTCGTCGGCCGGAGGCTGCGGCCGCGATGCACCGGAACGCTCCTGGGAGGGTCCGGCCTGCGGGGACAGATGTGTATCCGGAAGCACCCCCTTGGACCGTTCCTCCCACTCGGCGCGTCGCTCGGCGTAGTCGATGGTCGGGACGTCCGTGGGCGGGGAGCTCGTCGGGTTCGCAGATGTGGCCTGGCGGTCCGCCCATGCATGCAGCAGCCGATTGACGGTGCCGGGGGCCGGCATTGCCACGTCCTCAGGGATTGGGATGCGCGGCGGCGTCTCCTGTCCGGACGGAGTCCGCGTGTCAGGTGCGGGGTCCGGTTCGGGAGACGGTGTCCGCGTGCGAGCGGGAGACGGGGGCGCCGGCACGTCGGTGTCCTCGGACGCCGGTGTCTGCGGTCGGGGAGAGCCCGGTGCGTCTTCGGGAGCGGCGGGGGAGGGTGCCTCCGGAGGACTGATGCTGTCTGTGCGGGATCCGCCGGACTTCGCCGCGGGGGCGGCAGCGGACGAAGGCCCGGCCTCCGCCTGAGAGGAAGGACCGCCCTGATCAGGGGTGGTTTCGTCGGGTCCGTCTGGGGGGCGGCTGGCTCCGCCGCGCAGGTGGGTGGGTTGGCCTTCGAGGAGGAGTTCGGCGGTTCTGCGGGCGACGGTGATGGTGTTGCGCTGGTTGTCGAGGGTTGGTTCCGCGAGGCGGGCGACTTCGGTGATGGCGTTGCCGAGTTCGCGGGTGTAGGTGAATCCGTCGCGTCTGATGATGTCGGCGGTTTTTTCGATGGCGTCGGCGATGGGGCTGCCGTAGGTGGTGCGTGCTGTGGCGGCTGCGGTGTGGAGGGTGGTGCTGAGTTTGGTGGGGTCGGTGTGGGGTGTGCTGAGTCGTCCGAGGAGTTCGTTGTAGGTGGTGAGGGCGATGAAGGTGTCGCGGGTGGGGTCGGTGGACGGGTGCCGGGTGGGTGGGGTGGGGGGTGTGTCGGTCGGGTGGAAATGTGTTGTGAGGCCGGGCAGACCGTCGCCGTCGCTGGTGAGGTGGCTGTCGGTGGGGTGGTGGGCGGGGGCCGGGGTTTCTGCGCCGTCGGTGGGTGTGCTGTTTGTGGTCGTGGTGGTGCGGGTGGGTTGTGGGCCGCTGGTGGTGCGGACCTGGGGGTGTGGGGTGGTGCGGTTGGTGTCGGTGTGTGGTGTGGTTTCGGGGCCTGTTGTGGTGGCCGGTGCGCCGGTGGGTGGTGCGGTGGGGGTGTGGTGCAGGACGCTGTCGAAGTCGGTTTGGGTGACGGTGACGGGGTGGGTTTCCAGGGAGGTGCCGGGCCAGCCTTCGTGGGCGGTGATCTGGTGGGTGGTGGCCGGGATGGTGGCGCGGACGGTGTCGTCGTAGTCGGTTTGTGTGGTGGTGACGGGCCGGGTGCGCAGTGAGGCGCCGGGCCAGTCGTGTGCGGGTGTGGTGGTGCGGCCGGCTGTGGTGGTGCGGGTGGCTGGTGTGGTGGTGGTGTGGTTGCGGGTGGTGTTGAGTTCGTTGCTGGTGCTGGCCTGTGCGCCTGCGGTGGTCGCGCGGACGATGCTGTTCTTCAGCCCGGACAGGCCGAGAGTGTTCTTCTGTGCCATCTGCGGGGACAGGCCTGCCTGCGTGCCCGACCGTCCTGCGGCTGTGGTGCCGGTGTGTGAGCTTCCGGCACCCCTCCCGCTGGTGCCGGCCCGGCCGCTGCTCCCAGCCGTACTCCGGCCGCTGCCGCGGCCGGTGGAGGCAGTGCCCGCCCCGGACGTGCCGGACGCCCCGGACGTCCCCGAACTCCCCGAGGTCGCGCCCGCGGTGTCGTCGAAGTCGTCGAAGTCGTCGAGTGCGGCGAGCAGGCCGACGGTGTCGTCGCCGGGCGTGCGCAGGCGGGCGATGCGGACATGGATGCTGTTGGCGAGGTTGCCCTGCCGTCCCAGGCGGAACTTGCTGCCGCCCTCCAGCGCGCCGATGAACCCGGAGGTCAGCGAGGAGCCGAACGCGGAGGTGTCCCCGCCCCAGATCCCGTAGGAGATACCCTCGGTCACCCCGCCGGTGACCGCGCCCAAAATCAGTTTGCCCCACAGCGAATGCGCGAACGCCGGCTTCAGGATCCCCGCCAGACCGAAGGTCAGGCCGCCCACCGCACCGCCGAGCGCACCCGACGCGAACGCCTGCCAGGTCGCGTCCGCGTCCCACGAGTGACGGTGCCCGGCCATGAACTGGCCCACCTGCACCAGCACATCACCGGCCACGTTCAACCCGGCACCGATGCCCACCGACATCACCAGCCGCTTCAACAACTCCTTGATGATCACCCGGGCGCCCGTGATCGCCGCGGGGATCTCCTCCGGCGCCCAGAACAGGAAATGCAGGATCTGCAAGCCCAGCAGGATCACCTGAAAGATGATCATCGCTTTCGTGTACTCGACCTTCAGGCCCGTCGAGTCCGCCAGCTCCGCCAGCTGCGACGCCGCGTCCGCCAGCCCCGGAACCAGCGACTCCAACCGCCCCACGAAACCACGGAACTCCTCGGCGATGTCACCCCCCACACTCGCCAGCACCGCACCGCCCGCGGCACCCAGCCCCTGCCCCAGCCCCGCCAGCTCCAACGCCCCCGCCGCATACGCCGCACCCAACCGCGCCAGCGCCGACTCCGACCCCTTCGGCCACTCCTGACCCACCGCCAGATTCGCCACCCACGCAAACCCATCCGGAATCCGCAGATCACCCACAAAGCACCCCGTGCATCAAACCCGACCGACGGCAGCCCCTGACCCACTCATCGAATCCGGCTCTGTTCGTCTTCGTCGCGGTCAGCGCTGAATCTGGCATGACGCAGACCATCGAGCAGCCGCACCGCTCAAGGTCCTCCCCCTCACCAGGAAATCCAGCCGAAAACAGCAGACACTTCGGCTCCGACCCTAAACACCAGACGCGAATGAGCCTGCCGCGCGCCGCCAACGCTGCCCCTGTGGGCACAGATCGGCGACCTAACAGGCCGCACGAGGGCGTGGAGGAGGGCCGGCAAGAGGGCGACTGCCGCGGCGAGGTAGGGGCCGTGCGTGCCTGCACCAGGACGTGGGCCGTGGTGCCGTCTGCGGGAACCCGGTCTGCGGGCGGGGTCTGCTCGCATGCGCCGAGCCCGGTGACCTGACCGTCGACGATCTTGCCATTTCGTGCGGGAGCACCTGCGCCGCGCGGACGGGACACTCGCGTCATCCACTCCACCACGGACGACCCCGCCGTTCCCGCGCCCGCGAGCACGCACCGCCGACCAGCGGCCCGCGCCGGCGGCGCCCCAGAACGAGGCAGGTGTGAATCGGGAGCGGGACCTGGGATTCGACGGCCACTCGAACTCTCAGCGGACCGAGCCGAGTTGCTGCGGACCGGCCGGCCTTGACGGATCAAGGAGCCGTCGTGGTGGCGACGCCGGCGGACGGGTGGAGCCGCGAGTCCCTGCTGCACGTAGTCCGTCGACAACCGGCTGATCGACTGGCAAGCGTGGTCGCAGTTGACCGTTTCGGGTCGGCGGTGAATTCTCCACATCGCGCAGGAGGGGATTCCGGGCTACGCCGGAGCACCTGCGCGGCTGCCGGTCACCGGTAGGGACGTCATGCTCCTACTCACGAAGCGGGCGTCGGCGACCCCAGAGCTCTCGGCCGCGCGGATCGTGGCCAACGGCCACCTCAGGACTGCACCACCAGAGCAGCGTTCGCATCGGGGGCCTACCCCAGCGGGACACGTTCCGGCGGGGTCCGTCACGGACTGGGGTGGACCTCGGCGCGAGTGGCGCCAGAACATGTGGTGTCCGGGAAGAGAAGCTTCTCGGACCCTTCGGGCCGCTCCGCTGAACCCGCGTTCTGAGTTCCGTTGAGAATTCCGGGGGCTGTGCCAGCCAAAAGGGCGGGGAGGGAAAATGTTCGACATACTGATCATCATTTGGCCGGACTGGTGACCTCGGCGAGCCTGTCCTGATCGTTGGGGCCGGGGTCCGCTGGTACAGGCGCGGTTCCCATCGCCATGTCCAACGGGCCTCGGCGCCAAGTTCCTTGAAGGTGCCTGGTGCCCTCATTTTGGAGCTCGCGGCACGGTCAGGGTCCTCGATTTCATGCGGCCTGGACCGTGGCGGCCAACCGGCAGGCGGCAGCTCCTTCCGGCGGCAGGCGGCAGCTCCTTCCGGGACGGGAGAAGCTGCCGCTGCGGTATCAGTGAGCTGTCGGGTGTCCGCAGTGCCGAGGTGTCCGGAAGCCGCCGCCGACGTCACCGTGCGGCGATGAAGCGTCAGATGCCGGGCACGGGCGGTGCGAAGACGTCCTCCCATCTCGCCGAGCAGCGCCGCCAGGGCTGCCGGGGCCGAGTGGGTGAAGAGGTCGCGCAGACTCACGTGTTGCTTGAAACTTGCCTTGAGGTGTCCCAGGAGTCGGAGATACGTGAGGGAGTCGCCGCCGACGGAGAAGAAGTCCGTGTGAAGGGTGATGGCAGGCGAGCCCAGGACGTCTCGATAGATCTCAAGGATATCCGCGGGCGGAGCGGTGTAGCCGGGCAGGTCGAGTCAAAGGCCTGCTGGTCCCCATCAGGCCGAGAGGTCATGTGGCCGTGATCAGCGAGGCCAGCCACGTGGGACGCCACACGGTGGCCGCCGCGATCGCGGCGGCGTGGGAGCAGGCAGCTCTGCGTCGGCACGGCCCGGTCTCGCCCGAGGTGGAGCACTGGATCGAGGTACGCGCTGCCCTCGCCCTGGAGGAAGGTGACCCGGCCCGCGCGTGCCCGCTGTGGATGCAGGGCGCCACGGTCAGGCTGACCTCGGGCCAGCCGGATGCCCATCCTGACGTCGCCGCGGCTGTTGACCGCGCTCACTACGGCTGGCACCACGTCGCCGACCCCGTGCGAGCACGCGAGCTGGGCACCCAACTGGCAGCGCTGCGGGACCGGGTCTCCTGATCGAGCGGTGCCCGCTAAGACATGCAACGGCACCTGGCGAAGCTGCCGACCGGCCCGGCTCCCCTCACAGCCCGCTGAGCGACTGCCGCCGCCGGCCAGGTCCTGCGGGCAGGACGTGGCGGATAGTTCTGCCGCTTGTGGGCACACCGGCTGAGTTCCAACAGCAACTGACCAGGTCATACCCGCTGTCACTCGTCGCATGAAACCGGGTCTCCACTTCCGAGGATCAGCCTCGGTGTCCCTTCACCCCTTCAGCCGCACCGGCAACTTCTGCACGCTGTTCCCCACGAACGATGCGTGGCGCGGCAGTTCTGACTCTGCGACCGCGAGGTCCAGGGCCGGGAAGCGGGTGAAGAGCTGTTCCAGGGCCGTGGCGCTCTCTAGACGGGCCAGGGGTGCGCCCATGCAGTAATGCGGACCGTGTCCCAGGGAGAGGTGGCGGGTCTTGCCGGTGCGGGTGATGTCGAAGCGTGCCGCGTCCGGGCCGTGGGCCCGCGTGTCGCGGCCGGCCGCCGAGTACCCGGCAAGGACCGGGGTGCCTTGGGGGATCACGGTGCCGTCCAGGGCCAGATCGCGGGTCGGGTAGCGGAACGGGAAGTAGCTGACCGGGCTGTCCCAGCGCAGGGTCTCCTCCACCACGTCCGTCCAGCTCGCGCCGCCGGAGAGAACCAGATCGAGCTGGTCTCGATGGGCACACAGCGCGCGTACGGCGTTGGTGATGAGATTCAGCGTCGTCTCGTGCCCCGCGATGATGGTCAGCATCAGCGTGCCGATCAGCTCGTGCGGGCTGAACCGGTCGCCGTTTTTTTCACGGGCAGCGATCATCGCGCTGGTGAGGTCGTTCCCCGGACAGGCCGTTCGAGCAGCCGCGACCGTGCTCAGCACCTCCACCATCTCCCGGTTGGCCGCCATGGCCTCTGCCGGGTCGATGTCCGTGGCCACGATCTGGTTGGAGAGGTGGTGCAACCGGTCGTGGTGGGCCTCGTCCACGCCCAGCAGTTCACAGATGACACCCATCGGCAGCGGCAGCGCGAAGTGGGTACGCAGATCGACGACGCCGCCCTCGGTCGCGGACGCTTCCAGGTCGTTCAGCAGACGGGATGTCAGCTCAACAAGGCGGGGCCGGAGTTCCTCGACCCGGCGAGCCGTGAACGCCTTGCTCATCAGCGAACGCAGCCGCCGGTGGTCGGCCCCGTCCGCGGTCGTCATCCCCTGCACCGTTGCGAACGTCTTCAGCGGCCAGCCATCGGCTATCTTCCCGGCCTGGAGCGCGGTGAAGTGCCCTGCGTTCTTGGCGACGTCAGGGTGCGCGAGGAACTCCTTCAGAGCGTCGTGGCCCAGCACCGCCATCCCCTGCACCTCGCCCGGCAGGACCACCGGGGTGACCGCCCCTCGGGCTAGCAGTCGGGCGTTGGCCGCATGGGGGCAGCCTCCCCCCGGGTCCAGGCGGTACGCCCGGTCGGCCGCGGGGTTCACCGGTGTTGCTTTCAACAGGGCTCCAGGTCCTCGGAGGGGCGGAGGGACAAGCCGCGGCAGCGCGGAATCCGAACGGGGCGGGGCGGCCGGGCCTGCGGCTGTTGACCGCGTTCGGGTGTGCTCAGGCGGCGGTGGGGGCCGCGGCTGTACGAGGGGACGCCGGCCCTTGCGGCAACTGCGGCGAGGTGAAGCGCACGGGCAGCGTGCCCAGTCCCTTGCTCCAGGGCGACTTGATCCACTCCAATTCGCCTGCTGGGACCGCTAGTTCCAGGTCAGGCAGCCGGTGGCGGATCGTGTCGACCGCGGTCCGCGTGATGAGCCGGGCCGGGTCCTGGGCGGGACAGGTGTGCGGGCCCGCGCCGAACGCCACATGGGAGCGGTTGCCGACCACCGGGGTGCCGTCGGCCGGTAGGACCTCCGGATCCGCGTTGGCCGCGGCCAGACCCAGGATCAGCATGTCTCCCGCCCGGATGTCCTGGCCGCCGAACCTCATGTCGCGGGTGGCGTAGCGGGCCGGGAAGTTCTGGGTGGGAGGGTAGCGCCACAGGACCAGGTCGAGCGCGTCGTCCACGCTGAGGTGGCCGCCGCTCAGCGAGGAGCGCAGCAAAGGGTCGCAGAGCAGGATGCGCAGCGCCGTGGCGATCCAGTTCACCGTGGTCTGGTTGCCTGCGACGAACATCACCACCAGGTTGTGCAGCACCTCCTCGTCGGTGAGCCGCGCCGGGTGATGCAGCAGTGCCGAGACGATGTCGTCGCCCTTCACCCGCCGCTTCTCCTCGATCAGCCCCTGCAGGATCGCGCCCGTCCTGCGGCTGGCGTCCCCCGCGCCGCTCTTGGCGGACACGAGGCCCGCCACTGCCTTGACCAGTTCCCGGCCGGTCGGGTCGTCCACCCCGAGCAGCCCGGTGAGCACCCGCATCGGCAGGGTGCGCGCGTACGCCGCGACGAGATCGGCCTCGCCGTGCGCCGCGAATCCGGCGATCAGCGCCTCGGCGGTGGCCCGGACGCTGCGGCGCAGCTCGTGCCCGTTGATCCCGGCCAGCGCGTCGGAGACGGCGTTGCGCATCCTGCGGTGCTGCTGCCCGTCCAGGAAGAGAAGCGCGGGGCGCCAGCCGACTATCGGAAGGATGGACGAGTCGGCCGGCACCCGGCCTTCGCGTAGTTGGCTCCACCGGCGCGGGTCATGTGAGAAGTTCTGTTCCTCGCGGGTGAGTTGGAGCAGTTCGCGATGGCCCAGGACCAGCCAGGCGTCGATGCCGGGAGCGATGGACACCGGCGCCACTGGGCCGTGTGTGCCGCGCAGTTCCTCGTACAGCGCAGGCATCGTGTTGCCGTCGAGGCCGGGCCCGTACAGGGCGGCTGCCGCGTCGGGGGCATCGGTCACCGGGCAGCGTGCGGCCGGTCCGGCTGTGGGCTGCGGCGTGCTCATGAGGACTCCGTGGCAACGTGGATGAGGTGGCGGACTAGGGCTATCAGCGCTCGGATGGACGAGGCCCGATCCCGTGCGTCGCAGGTCACCAGCGGGGTGTCGGGCAGCAGATCGAGGGCAGTACGGATGCCGTCGGCGTCGTGTCGAGGCCCGCCTGGGAAGACGTTGACGGCGACAGCGAAGGGCAGGGCCAGGTCCTCCAGATTGCCCAGCGCGTCGAAGGAAGCCGTCAGGTCCCGGGCGTCCACCAGCGCGAGCGCGCCGAGCGCCCCCTTGGCCAGGTCCTGCCAGGCTGGCAGGAACCGCTGCTGGCCCGGCGTACCGAACAGGTACAGGACCAGGTCGCCGTCGATGGTCAGCCGGCCGAAGTCCAGGGCGACCGTGGTGGTCTTCTTGGCGCCGTCCACATCCGGGTCGACCCGGGCGCCGGCCTGGGTCATCGACGCTTCCGTGGAGAGCGGTTCGATCTCCGACACCGTACCGATCAGCGTCGTTTTGCCCACTCCCAGCGGGCCGACGATCAGGATCTTCGCCGCGCCCGACACGTTCGAGTCGAGGTACTTCCCGCCGGGCGGCGGAGCGGCCTCGGCCAGGGTGTCAGAGGGAGCTTTCGAGACCACTGAGCACCTTTCTGAGTATGGTCACATCGGCGCGCTGGGCTGGCGGGATGGGTGGGCGGGTCACGATCAGCCCCCACCGGAAGAGATCGGACAGCAGCACCTGCGCGACCGAAGGCGGCTGGCCGAGATGAGCGGCCACCTCCGCGACGGAGACGAGTCCCTCGCAGTGCGCCAGGATGGCGCGGTGCTCCGGCTGAAGGGCGGCGGGGAACACAGCCTCCGCCGCCATCACCAAGGATTCCCAGGCCAGCGGCTCGCCCTCGCACTCCGCGCGGCCGTGCGTGATGACATACGGCCGGATCGCCGAGGCTCTCGGTACCTCGGGGGGCTCCGTCATGACTTCGCGGCGGCCGCGTCCCGGGGCAGGCTGCTCAGGTGCGCGCCGATCTTCGCCACCAGCAACTGCATCTGCTGGGCCACCAGGCCCACGTCAGCGTCCAGATCGGTGGCGACCCCCAGGTCCGCGCCCACTCCGGCATGGGTGAACAGCACAAACCCCTGGTCCGTCTCCAGCATCAGTTGACGGGCTCCCGCACCCGGCCCGAACAGCAGTGCGCTGGTGGACCGACCCGTCATGGTCATCGCCGCGCAGGCCGCCGAGAGCGACTCCGCATCGGCGACGCTCAGGCAGGCCACCGGACCCGAGAGGTTCTCGGCGGAGGCGTGCCCGAGACGCAACCCGTCCTCCGACACCACCACGGCGTGCCGGACGCCGGGAATCTCGGTGAGCGGGCGGAGCATCCACCCCAGATCGGGGAGTCGAGTGATGGTTCCGGTCACGGTCGGCCTCCGGAGTGCTCGTGCGGGATGCTGGGCAGGGACGGTCCGCTGTACTGGGGCGTCGCCTGTTCGGTGCCGCCGTCCGCGTCGACGGCGGCACGGCCGCGCAGCGTCCCGGACACCACACTGGTGATCGAGGCGCGTGCCGCCTCCGGCGTCCAGGGTTCGGCGGCGGGCGCGGGAACGGGCGGCGTGCCGGGCGCCGAGTTCCGTGCGGCGGCCGCGGACCGGGCGGCACCACGCCGGCTGCGCCGCTGGGGCAGACCGGCCGTCGTCGGGGCGGGCGCGCCGGCTGCCTCGGGCGCGTCGTCGGTGTGCCCGGCCGGTTCGGGCGCGTCGTTGCTGTGCCCCGCCGGACGGCGCTGTGCGGCGGGTCTCGGCAGCGGTTCGGTCAACAGCCGGAACGGCACGAACATCACCGCCCGCGTGCCCCCGTACGCCGAAGCTCCACCCAGCTCCACGTTGAAGCCCAGCTCCCGGCTCCAACGCCCGACACACGCCAGGCCGAGCCGGGGCACCGCACCCAGGGAGGTCAGGTCCAGGTCGTCGCGGAGCTGCCCCAGGGCCTGCTGCAAGACGTCCGACGGCATCCCGAGACCGGCGTCGTCGATTTCGACGACCGCACCGGCACCCACCTCCCGCACGTTGACCACGACGGGGGAGCTGGACGGTGAGAACACCGTGGCGTTCTCCAGCAGTTCGGCGACGGAGTGCATCAGCCCCTCCACCGCCGGGGGCACCACGTAAAGGGTCTGTCCGCCGTGCAACTCGATCCGCCCGAACTCCACGATCCGGGACTGGGCGCCCCGTACGCAATCGTAGAGCGAGACGGGTCGGGTCTCCCGACGGGCGGGCCAGATTCCGCACATCACCAGAAGCGTCTGCGCCTTGCGGGTCATCTGGGAGGCCGCGTGGTCGGCCTTCATCACCTCCGCCATCAGGCGGGGGTCCTCAATGGAGCGCTCCACATCATCCAGGACCTGCTGCTGCATGGTCGCCATCACGTGCATGGTGCGCGCCACGGATTCGAAGGCAGCCTGCACCGAGTCGCGCAGAGCACGCTCGCGGTGCACGGCCGCGTCCGAGCCGAGCTCCATGACGACCGAGTCCAGCGCCCGGGCGAACTCCTCGCCGGTCTCATCCGGCGACGCCACTGGCCCCGGCACATCCTCCGCTCTCCGTCCGGTGCGCAGTTGCTCGGCGATGGCCGGGAGGCGTACCGCGGCCAGATGTGCCACCTCGGCGCCCCGGGCGGTGGCGACCGCGGTCTCTCGGGCACGGTGTGCGCGTTCGGCGGACAGTCGCCGGGTGAGGATCAGTAAGCGGGCGATGAGCAGGACGACGGCTGCGGCACAGGCTTCCGCGAGAGTCCGGTGCCATGCGGCGTCCGCTGTGCCGACGGCCCACGCCACGCCGGCGGTGGTCAGCAGTGCGACGGCCCATCTGGCGACGGAGGCGCTCGCACCAGGGTCGCGTGTTGGCTTCCTTACCGGTCGACTCACCTCAGTGGTCCCGACCTGACGGCCCTGCACACACTGGTGTCAGCCACGAGAAGCGAAACCTTTCACCGCACATCGAACCCCCGCTTGGGGGTTGGGAGGATGCAGAGCGTAGACGAACCGGTTGCAATTATTTAGGCATCGATCTTTTTCGGCCAGGGCGTGGATCCGGAAATGGCGTTGTTCGCATGCCAGATATGCAGTGGTCGCGATGACGACGGCGCACCTGTGGAGCCCGGCGATACGACGTTATGACACGATGAGAGGGTCTAGCGGGCAGTTCGGATACCCATTGAGGCAGAGGTGCTCATGAGGGGACTATTTGGCCATGATCCAAAGCGGGCGAATGGTCTCCACGGCAGCGACCGATGTGTCAGTGGCTCTCACATCGCTACCCGTTGAGGCTCGTGAGGCTCGTGAGGCGCAAGATGAAGCGGCGATGCGGCAGATGCAGCTGTACCGCTGGGGGACACTGATTCCTAATGCGGTCTGTCAAGCCGCTTGGGCAGTGGGTGGTACGGACTCATAGGGCCGTCTGTCTCGTAGGAGGGCCCAGAGGACGTTGACTCGGCGGCGGGCCAGGGCCAGGACGGCCTGGACGTGACGCTTGCCTTCGGCGCGCTTGCGTTCGTAAAACCGGCGGGAGTCCTCGCAGTGACGGATGCTGAACAACGCGGAGAAGACGCGTTGGAGCCGGCGGTTGTAGCGGCGCGGCCGGCGAAGGTTACCGCTGATCTTGCCGGAGTCGCGGGGCACCGGGGCGACGCCGCGGAAGCCCGCAAGGCGGTCTGCGGTGCCGAAGAGGCTCACGTCGCCGCCGGTCGCGGCCAGGAACTCGGCACCGAGGATGACACCCAGGCCGGGCAGGCTGGTGATCACTTCGAAGTCCCGATGTTCGCGAAACCGGGCGTCGATCGCCTTGTCCACGTCGGCGATCTGCTGGTTGAGGGCCATCACCTCCGTCGCCAGGGTGTGCACGAGCTGGGCGGTCAGTTTCTCTCCGGGCAGGCTGGTGTACTGGCAGCCAGCAGTTTCGACGGCTGTCTCGGCGAGCCGGTCAGCGCGAAGGGCCCTGCGATTGCGCAGCCAGGTTTCCAGCCGCTTGACGCCAATCCGGCGAATGGCGGCTGGGGTCTGGTAGCCGGTCAGCAGCACGAGCGGACCG
>NZ_JBVHQD010000028.1:0-111355 GCF_055567595.1 Streptomyces sp. NPDC026515 | reverse complement strand
CACCCGTACCAGCCACTTCGCACGACTTCGCCCCGCCGACCAGACGATCGGCGGGGCGAAGAAGGCGTAAGGCCCCGGATTAACCAACAGCATCCTTTCACGGTGCGGGGCCCTCGCCGTCGGACCAGCTGCCGTCGCACAACACGCCCTAGCCCAGCAGGCCGCCGACCAGGCCCGGCTGGCCCGAGGAGGTCGAGCCGCCGCCGGTACTGCCCGTACCGGTGCCCGTGCCGCCCGTCGAGGAGCTGCCGCCGGTGGCGGTGCCGCCCGAGGTGGGGCCCGCCGTGGTCGGGGCGGGCGCCGTGTGCTGCGGTGGGGCCTGGCCCGTGGTGCCCTGGGTCTGGCTGGGGGTGGTCGTGGTCGCGCCCGTGCCGCGGGTCGCACCCGGGGTCGTCGCCGCGTGCGAGGGGCTCGTGGTCACGCCGCCCGACGGGGGCGTCGAGGCCGACGGGGTCTTCGCCTTGTGCTTGGCCGACTCGCCCGGCAGCGGGGAGCCCGGGAGGTTGTTGCGGGGTGCCTCGCCGGGGCCGGGGACGACCACGCGGCTGGAGTCACGGACCGCGCCGCCCAGCAGGGAGCCGACCAGGAGGGTGATGCCGATGGTGATGGCCGTGATCAGGGCCCCGCGGCGGAGCACGTAGGCGCGCAGGTCCCAGATGTCGGAGTGCGGGCCCAGCCGTCGCCAGGCGCTGCCCGCGAGACGGCCGTCGACGGAGTAGACGGGGGCACCGGCGATGATCAGCGGGGACCAGGCGGCGAGGTAGATGATGTCGGGCGCGTCGTACGCGGGGACGGTCTTCCAGCTGACGGTGACGATGAGCGCGGCGGAGAGCAGGGCGCCGACGACCGCGGCCACCCGCTGCCAGCAGCCGAGGACGGTCAGGACGCCGACGATCACCTGGAAGAAGGCGATGACCAGGCCGGAGCCGACCGGGTGGTGGAGGGCGAACTGGCGCAGCGGCTCGGCGACGTCCCAGGGATGCAGCGTGTTGAGCCAGGTGACCATGGAGCCGCGCTTGCCGCCGTCGAAGTAGACGGGGTCGCACAGCTTGCCCATGCCGGCGTAGACGGAGATGAAGCCGAGGAAGATCCGCAGCGGGAGCAGGACCACGCCCAGGTTCATCCGGCGGCCGGGGTAGTAGGCGTGCCGGGCCGGGTCGTCGCCGTGCCGCCTGGTCGCGGACGGCTCCTCGAAGTCCTCGAACTCGTCGTCGCCGTAGGCCTGGCCGTCGTAGGCCGGGTCACCGTAGGACGGTCCGCCGTAAGCCGGTTCGTCGTAGGCGCTGCCGGCCGTCCGCATGGGCGGCAGCAGTCGGTTCTCGCCCGAGGCGGGGGAGCGCGGATGACCGACCACCGGGGTCTCGACGGTCTGGTCCAGGTCGCCGTAGCCGTCGCCGACGCGCGGGATGACCTGGGTCGCGCCGGCCGGTTCGACGGCCTCCTCGGCATACCGGACGCTACCGCCGCGCACGGCCTGGAGCAGCCGGTGGGCGCCGGTGTCGTCGGGCGCGGACCTGCCGCTCCACACGACCGGACGGCGACGGCCCGGCGCCGCCCCCGAGCTGCCCGCCGTGCCGGCGCCCGGGATGCGCGCGGTGTCCTCGGTGGCGATCAGGTTCCGTGCGACCCGGGGAGACTGGGCACGCCGTGTCGATACGCCCAGCTGCACGCGGAAACTCGCGTGGTTGACGATGACCTGCGCCGGATCGCTCGGCACCTTCACCATGCTCAGCGCGGGAGCGTCGTCGGGCCCGGAAGCGAATCCGGAGCGGAATCCCGGCGAGCGGTCCCGCGTGGGAGTGCGGGGTGTTCTGGTGTCCACACTCATCTAACCGAGTGACGTGGAGTTAGGACACTGCTTTGACCGCCCCGAAGTGTCCGGACCCCGTCAAGGATGTGCAGGACGTCGGAATTGCCCCGTGCGGGCGAGGTTACGAACGCCCGTTCAGGCGCCGTCAGTCCCGCTGCCGGGCCGCCTCGTAGAGCACGATCCCGGCCGCCACACCGGCGTTGAGCGACTCGGCGCCGCCCGGCATCGGGATCCGTACCCGGTAGTCGCAGGTCTCGCCGACCAGCCGGGACAGGCCCTTGCCCTCGCTGCCCACGACGATGACCACGGGGCCGGAGAGCGCCTCCAGGTCACCGACCTTGTGCTCGCCGTCGGCGGCCAGGCCGACGACCACGATGCCGGCCTTCTTGTACGCCTCCAGCGCCCGGGTGAGGTTCGTGGCCCGGGCCACCGGCGTACGGGCCGCCGTACCGGCCGACGTCTTCCAGGCGCCCGCCGTCATACCGGCCGCACGCCGCTCGGGCACGACCACGCCGTGGCCGCCGAAGGCGGAGACGGAGCGGACGACCGCGCCGAGGTTGCGCGGGTCGGTGACCCCGTCCAGGGCGACGATCAGCGGGTCCTCGCCGTCGTCGTACGCGGCCGCCGCCAGGTCCTCGGGGTGCGCGTACTCGTACGGCGGGACCTGGAGGACCAGGCCCTGGTGGTTCAGGCCGTTCGTCATCCGGTCCAGCTCGGGGCGCGGCGCCTCCATGAGGTTGATGCCACCGCGCTCGGCGGCGAGCTGCAGGGCCTCGCGGACCCGCTCGTCGTTGTCGATGAACTGCTGGACGTAGAGCGTCGACGCGGGGACGCCCTCACGCAGCGCCTCGACGACCGGGTTGCGGCCGACGACCAGCTCCGAGGTGCCCTTGCCGCCCCGGCCGCGCGGCGCGGGACGGCGTACCGTCTGCTTCGTCTTGGCGTTGGCGATGCGGTTCTTCTTGTGTCCCTTGCGCATCTCGGCGGGCGGGGTCGGCCCCTTGCCCTCCAGGCCTCGGCGCCGCTGGCCGCCACTGCCGATCTGCGCGCCCTTCTTGCCGGACATGCGGCGGTTGTTGGCTGCCATGGGTACCCGTCTCCGTAAGCTTCGATTCGTACGTACGTGTTATGCAGTGTGCCGCCCGGGGGGCCGGGCGGCACAGTCGATCTTGATTGACCGGTGGTCAGGACCTGAGCGTCCAGCGGGGGCCCTGGGGGCTGTCCTCGATCGCGAGACCGGACTGGTTCAGCTGGTCGCGGATGGCGTCCGCGGTCGCCCAGTCCTTGCGGGCCCGGGCCGACTCACGCTGGTCGAGGACGAGCCGGACGAGACTGTCGACGACCCCGTGCAGGTCTTCGCCCTTCTCCGCCGCGCCGGTCCAGTGCGCGGCGAACGGGTCGAGACCGAGGACGCCGAGCATGGCGCGGACCTCGGCGAGGCGGGCCACCGCGGCCTCCTTGTCGTCCGCGGCCAGCGCGCTGTTGCCCTGCCGGACGGTGGTGTGCACGACGGCCAGCGCCTGCGGGACGCCCAGGTCGTCGTCCATCGCCTCGGCGAAGGCCGGCGGGACCTCGGACGAGGGCTCCACCACTCCCCCGGCCAGCTCCACCACGCGCTGCGCGAACCCCTCGATCCGCGCGAACGCCTGCTCGGCCTCGCGCAGGGACTCCTCGCTGTACTCGATCATCGAGCGGTAGTGCGGGGTACCGAGGTAGTAGCGGAGCACGATCGGGCGCCACGTCTTGACCATCTCGGAGACGAGGACCGAGTTCCCGAGGGACTTCGACATCTTCTCGCCGCTCATGGTGACCCAGGCGTTGTGCACCCAGTACTGGGCGAAGTCGTCGCCGTAGGCCTTGGCCTGGGCGATCTCGTTCTCGTGGTGCGGGAAGATCAGGTCGAGGCCACCGCCGTGGATGTCGAAGGCCTCGCCGAGGTACTTGTGGGCCATCGCCGAGCACTCCAGGTGCCAGCCGGGCCGGCCACGGCCCCACGGCGTCTCCCAGCTGGGCTCGCCCGGCTTCACGGACTTCCACAGCGCGAAGTCCCGCTGGTCCCGCTTGCCGGTCTCGCCCTCGCCCCCCGGCTGACGGAGGTTGTCCAGCTCCTGGTTGGAGAGCTGGAGGTAGTCCGGGTAGGAGTGCACGTCGAAGTAGACGTTGCCGTCGGCCTCGTAGGCGTGTCCGCGCTCGATCAGCCCGCGCATCATCTCGATCATCTCCGGTACGTGCCCGGTCGCGCGGGGCTCGTACGTCGGCGGGAGGCAGCCGAGCGCGGTGTAGCCGTCGTTGAACGCGCGCTCGTTCTCGTAGCCGATCGCCCACCAGGGGCGGCCCTGGTCGGCGGACTTGGTGATGATCTTGTCGTCGATGTCCGTGACGTTCCGGATGAACGTCACGGCGTAGCCGCGGTATGCGAACCAGCGGCGCATGATGTCGAAGTTCAGGCCGGAGCGGATGTGCCCGATGTGCGGTGCCGCCTGCACGGTGGCACCGCAGAGGTAGATCGAGACACAGCCCGCGGTGAGCGGGGCGAAGTCACGGATCTGCCGGGCGTTGGTGTCGTACAGACGAATAGTCACGGCACCTAGGGTAGTGGGCCCGCGGGAGTGAGTGGGACCGGTCCGTGCGGCGCAGTGGGCCGGGCGCGGGATGCACTGCGGCTCCTCGCGCGGTTCCCCGCGCCCCCCGGGTGGGACCGGTCAGCTCCGTTCGACGACCAGCGCCGTCGCGATGGCCATCAGGCCTTCTTCCCTGCCCGGAAATCCGAGACCGTCCGTGGTGGCCCCGGAGACCGAGACCGGTGCCCCGGCCGCCGCCGAAAGGATCTTCTCCGCCTCGTCCCTGCGCTTGCCGATCTTCGGACGCGGCCCTACGACCTGTACGGCGACGTTCCCGATCAGGAATCCGGCGTCGCGGACGATCCGGGCGGCCTCCGTCAGGAGGGTCACGCCCGACGCGCCCGACCACTGCGGGCGGCCCGTGCCGAAGTGCCGGCCCAGGTCGCCCAGGCCCGCCGCGGAGAACAACGCGTTGCACGCGGCGTGCGCGACCACGTCCGCGTCCGAGTGACCGGCCAGACCCGGTCCCTCGCCCTCCCACTTCAGACCGGCGCACCACAGCTCGCGGCCCTCTTCGAAGGCGTGGATGTCGGTGCCGATGCCGACGCGCGGCAGGACGACCTCAGAAGCCATCGTTGAGCCTCCTGCGGGCCAGGACCGCCTCCGCGAGGACCAGGTCGAGGGGGCGGGTGACCTTGAAGGCCTCCTCGTGGCCGGGGACGACCACGACCCGTTCGCCGAGCTGCTCGACCATGCCGGCGTCGTCGGTGACGTTGCCGGTGACCGTCTCGTGGGCGCGCACCAGCGTCGCGCGGTCGAACCCCTGGGGGGTCTGGACGGCACGCAGGCGGGCCCGCTCGGGGGTGGCGAGCACCGGCTCCGGCTCGCCGGGGGCGGTGGCCGGCTCGACCTCCTTGACCGTGTCGGTGAGCGGGAGGGCCGGGACGACCGCGGGGGCGCCGTCGCGGACCGCCTGGACGACGGCGTCGACCGTGTCGACGGGGACCAGGGGACGGGCCGCGTCGTGCACGAGGACGATGTCGTAGTCGGGGGGCAGCGCGTCCAGGCCGAGCTTGACCGACTCCTGGCGGGACTCACCGCCCGGGACGACGAGGAAGTCGGTGCGGTCGGGCAGCGCGTGCGCGTCGAGCAGGGACTTGACCTCGGACGCGCCGTCGGACGGGGCCACGACGACGACCAGGGAGACCGCGCGGGATGCGGCCAGCGCGCGGACCGCGTGGATGAGCATGGGCGTACCGTTCAGCGCGCGTAGCGCCTTGGGAGCGCCCGGACCGAGCCGTACGCCCCGGCCGGCGGCGGGAATCACGGCGGCGGTACGCGGTTCCGTACCCCGTTCCGTACGCGAAGGACGCGAATCGTCAGACATCGGTTCCTGTCAGGTTTGTGTGCGGGCCTGGCGTGGGTATGGCCTGGGAAGTGCCGGGCGCGACGCCTTGACCGGACCCTTCCGTGACACTGGTCGAGCCAGCAGCCCGGGCCCGGCACGCTTAGTATCGGGGTTTCGCCGGGGTGGATGTTCCGCGAGCCGGCGCAGGGGTTTCCGTGAATTCCGGGCACGGACATGCCGCAGCGCCCGGCGACATATATGTCATCGGGCACCGCGGCATTCAGTGTGCGGAGTTTCGGTGTGTCGAGCTGGATCGCGTCAGGACGCGAGGACCTCGTCGAGCAGGGCCTCGGCCTTGTCCTCGTTCGTGTTCTCCGCGAGGGCGAGCTCGCTCACCAGGATCTGGCGGGCCTTGGCGAGCATGCGCTTCTCACCGGCGGAGAGTCCGCGCTCGCGCTCACGACGCCACAGGTCACGCACGACTTCCGCGACCTTGATGACGTCGCCGGAGGCGAGCTTCTCCAGGTTTGCCTTGTATCGACGGGACCAGTTCGTGGGCTCCTCGGCGTACGGCGCGCGCAGCACCTCGAAGACCCGGTCCAGCCCGTCCTGACCGACCACATCACGCACGCCGACGAACTCCGCATTGTCCGCTGGCACACGTACCGTCAGGTCACCCTGGGCGACCTTCAGCACCAAGTAGGTCTTGTCCACGCCTTTGATCTGGCGAGTTTCGATAGCCTCGATCAGCGCGGCCCCGTGATGGGGATAGACCACGGTGTCGCCAACCTTGAACGTCATGTGACAGGTACCCCTTCCGTGGCTATCCAGGGTAACACGGAAACCGGCGGTTCTGAATGGCGTTTTCGCAGGTCAGGGCATATCTCGGGGCTTGACAACAGCAACAGGAACGTGCTGCGGAGGCCTCCCGGAACCAGGTATTCGCAGGTCGGAGCGGCTCTCCGGGTGAGGAGAAACGTGCGCGTCACACACCTCCGGACGGCCGCCCAAGTGGCGGAACATCCCCATATGTCCGCTTCCAAGTGTACGACTTCCGGTACTCCGTTCGGCTGCCGATGTCGGATCGGAGACGTTTCCGGAATTGATCACAGGGGTCCGGCCGACGGTACGTGATCAATTTCCCCGACGGCCGCGTATTCCTTCACGGAAATTTTGCGCGCGGTGTCGCGAACGAGTTATGTGAATGCCTGACGAGCGCCCCCACAAGTGACCGAGGAGTCGCGTGTGGAGCCCTGAGGGTGCAGCCGCTCAAGAGAAGCAAGGGGCTTGGGGAGGGTCGGGTGCGGCCACGAGGGAACGGCTCGGTAACCTAAGGCCGCTGACAGACACTTAGGGCGGCTTTATTAGGGGGCCGCCCGTGCGTTCAAGGAGTTGCCGCCGCCGTGAGCAGCAGCCTTCGACGCGGCGCCCTCGCCGCCTCCGCCATCGCCGTCTCCGTAGCCGCGCTCTCCGCGTGCGGTGCCGGCAACAACTCCCAGACGCTGGAGATCAAGCCGGACAACGCCGCGACCAGCGTGGGCGACATCAAGGTCCAGAACGCGACCGTGATCACCCAGCCCGACCTCACGTCGACGGGCCCGGCCGTGGTCTCCGCGACCATCTTCAACACCGGCACCGAGCCCGAGACGCTCCAGTCGATCGTCGTCGCCGGTACCAACAAGGCCGCCGAACTGCACGCCACCAAGTCCCAGCCGCTGACCATCCCGGCCGGCGGCCGGCTGATCCTGGGCGGCGCGAACAACGCCTCCGCGGTGCTGGGCAGCAGCCGTGAGGCCGTCAAGGACGGCAACGCGCAGAAGGTCACGTTCACCTTCAGCAAGACGGGCGACGTGAGCCTGCGCGCGTTCGTCGTGCCGGCCGAGAGCTTCTTCACGGGCTGGGGCCCGAGCGCCGTCCCGTCGGCCACGGCGTCCTCGTCCGCCTCGGCCTCCGGCTCCCCGGCGGCGGGCGCCACGGCGAGCGAGAGCGCCAAGGGCAAGAACAAGGCGTCCGAGAGCGCCACCCCGAGCGACTCGGCGTCCGAGTCGACGAACGCGGGCTGAGCGGTCGTACGGCCAGCGCGAGAAGGGCGGCACCCCGAGGGGCCGCCCTTCTCGCGTCGGTCAGACGACCAGGTCAGCGGTTTACGGCTCGAACTTGTAGCCGAGACCGCGGACCGTCACCAGGTAGCGCGGCGCGCCCGGGTCGGGCTCGATCTTGGCGCGCAGTCGCTTGACGTGGACGTCGAGGGTCTTGGTGTCACCGACGTAGTCGGCACCCCAGACCCGGTCGATGAGCTGCATACGGGTCAGGACGCGGCCCGCGTTGCGCAGCAGCATCTCCAGCAGGTCGAACTCCTTGAGGGGGAGGTCGACCTTGGAACCGGAGACCGTCACCACGTGACGGTCGACGTCCATGCGGACCGGACCGGCCTCCAGGGCGGCCGGGGTGACCTCCTCCGGCTCCCCGCGACGGCGCAGGACGGCCCGGATACGGGCCACCAGCTCGCGGGAGGAGAAGGGCTTGGTGACGTAGTCGTCGGCTCCTATTTCGAGCCCGACAACCTTGTCGATCTCACTGTCCTTGGCCGTCACCATGATGACGGGGACGTTGGACCGGCCGCGCAGCTGGCGGCAGACCTCGGTGCCCGGCAGGCCGGGCAGCATCAGGTCGAGGAGGACGAGGTCGGCGCCGTTGCGCTCGAACTCGTCGAGTCCGTCGGGGCCCGTGGCCGCCACTGCGACCTCGAAGCCCTCTTTGCGGAGCATGTACGACAGGGCGTCGGAGAAGGACTCCTCGTCCTCGACGACGAGCACTCGGGTCACGGAAGGACCTCCGGGGCAGGAAGCGGTTCAAACGGGGACGACTCGGTGGTACCGGCCTCGTCATCGAGGTCGGGGTCGGGGTGCTGCGAGGCGCGGTCACGAGCCGCGCCCGCCTCCGGCAACCTGAGGGTGAACGTGGAGCCCTGACCTTCGGCGCTCCACACCGTGACCTCCCCGCCGTGCGAGGCGACCACGTGCTTGACGATGGCGAGACCGAGACCGGTACCGCCGGTGGCCCGTGAGCGGGCCGGGTCGACGCGGTAGAAGCGCTCGAAGATGCGCTCCTTGTCCTTGTCGGTGATGCCGATGCCCTGGTCGGTCACGGCAAGTTCGATCATGTCGCCGCCGGGCGCGCCGATCCGGCGAGCGGCTATCCCGACCCGGGTGCGGGCCGGGGAGTAGTTCACGGCGTTCTCGACCAGGTTGCCGAGGGCGGCGGCCAACTGGCCGCGGTTGCCCCAGACATGCAGGTCGGCGGTGCCGCCGGCGGCCATGGTGATCTGTTTGGTACCGGCCTGGTGGCGGCACCGGTCGATCGCCTCGGCGACGAGTTCGTCCACCCGGACGGGCTCCGCGTCCTCCAGCGGATCGTCGTTCTGCACTCTCGACAGATCGATGAGCTCCTGGACCAGGTTGGTCAGGCGCGTGGCCTCGATCTGCATACGGCCGGCGAAGCGCTGCACCGCCTCCGGATCGTCCGAGGCGTCCATGACGGCCTCGGAGAGCAGGGAGAGCGCACCGACCGGGGTCTTCAGCTCGTGGCTGACATTCGCCACGAAGTCGCGTCGTACCGCCTCGATCCTACGGGCCTCGGTGAGGTCCTCGACAAGGAGCAGGACGAGCCGGGAGCCGAGGGGCGCCACCCGCGCGGAGACGGCGAGCGCCTCTCCGCGTCCGGTGCCCCGCCGGGGCAGGTCAAGCTCGACCTGGCGTATCTCGCCGTCGCGCCGGGTGTCCCGGGCCATCTGGAGCATCGGTTCGACGGCGAGCTTGCCGCCACGCACCAGTCCGAGGGCGTACGCCGCCGAACTCGCCTTGACCACGATGTCGCCCTCGTCGAGGACCACCGCGGAGGAGCGCAGCACGCTCAGTACGGTGTCCACGCCCGGGGGCAGTACGGGGTCGGTGTGCAGAGAGGTCCTGGTCGGTCGCTTCTGGTCGCGTTCGCTCCAGCGGAACGCCAGCATGGCGATGACACCGGTGAGTACCCCGGCGATCGCTGCCGCTGCGGCGACCGCCGCGTTCACGTCCATGCAAACAGGTTAAGCAGGGGGTACGACATCCCCACAGTCCGCGAGGTGTCAGCTCGAACACTCGTCGCCCAGAGTTCACCTTGGAGCCAGTATTGGTTCATTTGCGATGGCAGAAACGGACGCGCGGGGATCAGAACATGGGAGCGTGGGGTTCGCAGCTGGTTTCGGCCACGGGCCCCGGCCCACGGAGCCCTAGAACACACGTACGAGAGGGAACCCTGATGCGGGACGCGTACCACGAGGAACTCGACTCGATCGGCGACAGCCTGGTCGACATGGCCAGGCTGGTCGGATCGGCGATCGGGCGCGCCACGACGGCGATCCTCGACGGCGACCTGAAGCTGGCCGAAAGCGTCATCGAGGCGGACCAGAAGGTGGACGAGCTCCACCACGACCTGGAGGCCCGCGCGATAGCCCTGCTGGCCCGCCAGCAGCCGGTCGCGACCGACCTGCGGATCGTCGTCACCTCGCTGCGGATGTCCGCCGACCTGGAGCGTTCCGGCGACCTGGCCCAGCACGTGGCCAAGCTGGCCCGGCTGCGCTACCCCGGGAACGCCATCCCCCACGACCTGCACGCGACCATCCTGGAGATGGGGCAGCTCGCACAGCGCCTGATGGCCAAGGCCGCCGAGGTGATCATCACCAAGGACGTCGACCTGGCGCTGCAGCTGGAGCAGGACGACGACGAGATGGACCTGCTGCACCGCACGATCTTCCAGCACCTGCTGGACGACCGCTGGCAGCACGGCATCGAGACCGCGGTCGACGTGACGCTGCTCGGCCGCTACTACGAGCGGTACGCCGACCACGCGGTCGCCGTCGCCAAGCGCGTGGTCTTCCTGGTCACGGGTGAGCACGCGGACGAGCTGCAGCCGGACATCCAGCCGGTGACGGGCATCGAGGGCGCGTAACGCCCTGGCGGATCCCCTGGCGATCCCCCCTGGAGGTCGCCGTGCCGGGTCCCCCGGCGGGTCGGGGCTCGCGAGGTGCGGGCCGGGCGGGCGGGCGCCCCTGTGCGCCGTTGATGCGCCCAGTGAAACGGGCATGAAATGGGCAGGGCACCACGCCCCGCCTCTAGGGACCTCTAGGAGGGATCCATGGCCGAATCCCCCAGCACCACGCCCGACCCCACCCAGCAGCGCGAGACCGAACAGCCCGGCGAGATCAAGAACCTTCTCGTCATCGGTGCGTGCGGGTGCGGCTCGGGCTGCGGCTGCGGCTGCCAGTCGGGCAGCCCCTGCCAGTGCGGCTGAGCGCACGTCCGACGAACGACGGCCAAGGGCCCCCGACTCCGGTCGGGGGCCCTTCGTCCTGGTCGCGCTCCGCCCTCAGGCGGGGGGGGCGGGCTCGGCCGTCAGGCGGCGGGCAGGGCGGCGAGCCAGTCGACGAGCAGCCGGTTGATCTCGTCGGGCCGTTCCTGCTGGATCCAGTGCCCGCAGCCGTCCAGGACATGTGAGGAGACCAGGCCGGGGAGCGTGACCGGGTACGCCTCTATGGCATCGGCCAGCCAGGTCGTGGAGGCGTCGAGGCCGCCGCCGGCGAACAGGGACGGCTGGGTGATCGGGGCGCCGTCGTACGCGGCGAGGTCCTCCCAGTCGCGGTCCATGTTCCGGTACCGGTTGAGCGCGCCGGTGAGTCCGGTGCGCTCGAACTCCCCGGCGTAGACGTCGAGGTCCCGCTCACCGAGCCACCCGGGCAGCCGGCCGACGGGGAACCGGTCCCTCAGGAGGCCCCCGGCACCGACGAAGTGGGGGTCGGGAGCGCCCGGCCCCGGCATGGTGTCGCCGGAGAAGGCGGCGTAGAACCCCGCGAGCCACCCCCGTACATCGGGCTCGATCTCCCCCTCGGCCCGCCCCGCCTCCTGGAAGTACGAGACGTAGAACTCCTCGCCGCCCATGCGCGCGAAGACGTCACTGGGCCGGGGGCCGCCGCGCGGCGCGTACGGCACGCTCAGCAGCCCCACGGCCCGGAAGACGTCCGGCCTGAGCAGCGCGGAGTTCGCGGCGATGGCGGAACCCCAGTCGTGGCCGACGACCACGGCCGACTCCTCGCCGAGCGCACGCACCACGAGGACGTTGTCCTCGACGAGTCCGGCCATCCGGTAGGCGTCCGGCGCGGCCGGTGCGCTGGAACGCCCGTACCCCCGCACATCGATGGCGACGGCGCGGTATCCCGCCGCGGCGAGCACCGGCAGCTGATGCCGCCACGAGTACCAGCTCTCGGGAAACCCGTGCACCAGCAGGACGAGGGGCCCGGCACCCTGCTCGACAAGATGAATCCGCCGTCCGCCACCGGAGACAACCCGATGCGTACCCTCCATGATCCCTCCTCGGTCTCGGCCTCGTCGCCTCACCACGGATCATGCGAGCACCGGGACCAGGACCACGAACACGTTTGCCGATCCGGCAAACCCGCGGGCCGTCACGAAGGGCTGCTGGTCACCCGCTACTTGACGTCGACGTAGTCGCCCGTGGCCGAGACGGCCGGAGTGGTGGCGGTGCCGGCGAACGAGTAGCGCCAGTAGCCGTCGGTCGTCGCCTTGCAGGTCGTCCTGAGGTTGCCGTGGCTGTCCGTGGTGATGGTCTTGAGGGTCTTGTAGGTGCTGGTCCCCTTCTTGCGGAACTGCAGCTTGACCTTCTGCCCGGTGTAGCCGGCGTACTTGTGGGTCTCCCAGTTCGCCCGGGTGAGGGCGCCGGTGACCGTGAGGGTCTTGCCCTTCCTGACCGGCTCGGGCGCGGCGTTGACGGTGAGCCTGGACAGGCGGCGGACCGTGGGAGAGGTCTGCCCGGCCAGTTCGGCGGTGCCGATCTTGCTCACGTCGGCCGGGTTCTGCGGCTTCTGGCCGTTGTAGGCGACCGCCCAGGCCACGGCGTGCCACTTCGCTCCGGCGTCCGCGTTGCGCAGGTCCGAGCGGGGGTAGATGTCGACCTTCCCCTTGCAGGACATGCCGGTGACGACCTTCTCGTACGACGACTCCGAGGAGGTCACGTCGCAGGTCGCCGCCTGGTCCCCGTAGAGGTCGCTCGTCGGCTTGCTGGCGGAGCCGCGGTAGAGGTCGAGACCGACGTAGAAGTCCGGAGCCGAGACGTCCACGTTGGTGGCGGTGAGGTTGAAGCTGTACGACACGTGCACGATGGCGTCCGTGCCGACGGACACCGTGGTCTTGCCGCCGGCGACCTTCACCTTGGAGAAGGTGACGGCCAGGGCGTAGGGCTGCTTGGCGGTCGCGGTGGTCGCCGTCGTCGCCGTGAAGGCGGTACGCCCGCCGGTGCCGCCGGCGGAGGTGCCGGTGAGCTGCCAGGGCCGTACGGAAGCCGGGGCATCGGCGGCGGTGGCGGTCGCGGCCGGAACGGCGACCAGGGTCAGCGCGGCGGCGCCGCAGGCGGCGGTGACGGCGGCGGTGGTGGTGCGAATACGCATGCGTTCTCCGTGTCAGGCGTTGGTATGTGACTGAGACACGCCAACCCGACGGAAGGTTGCGCCCGGCTTCACGATCCCCACCTCCGGCCGCCAACCCGCCCGCGCCCAGCGGGAGATGAGCAGCGCGGGCTCCTTGCTATGGTGCGCCAATGTCAACGATCAGGCAGTTCCAGGTCACCTTCGACTGCGCCGACCCCGCGCGTGTCGCCCGCTTCTGGTGCGAGGTGCTGGGGTACGTGATGTCGCCGCCCCGCGGATTTGCCACATGGGACGACTACGACCGCTCGCGGCCGCCGGAGGACCGGGGTTCGTGGTCCGCGTGCGTCGATCCCTCGGGTGCCGGCCCGCGGCTGTTCTTCCAGCGCGTCCCCGAGGGCAAGGTCGTCAAGAACCGGGTCCACCTGGACGTGCGGGTCGGCACCGGGCTGGTGGGCGAGGAGCGCCTGGCCGCGCTCGAGGCCGAGTGCGCGCGCCTGATCCCGCTCGGCGCCGTACGCGAGCGGCTCCTGCTCGACGAGAACGACTCGTGCATCGTGATGCAGGACATCGAGGGCAACGAGTTCTGCCTCGACTGACGGCTCATGGAGGGCGTCATCGATCCGATCCACCTGGCCGACCGGCCCGGCACCGGCGGACACAGCGTCTCCGTGGGCGTTCTGGGGCGCTTTCAGCCCGGAATCCTGACCGGACACGACTGCCTCGACTGCGAGATCGTCATCAGGGCGGAGTCCGTCGACGCCACCTCCTCGGTGCCCCTTCTCCCCGAGGACCCGGTGGACTGGGAGGAGGCCCTGGCGGCCCCGCAGCCGGGCCGGCCGGGTGGTTCGTGTCCGCACACCGCCGCGCGGGAGCACGGCATGCACGCGCTGAGGCACATCTACGCGTCGGGTCTCCTGGACGCGGGAGAGAGCATCAAGGCCGTGAGTGAGTACCTGGGGCACTCCGACCCGGGACCGACGCTGAAGGTGTACGCGCACCTCATGCCGAGCAGCCGGGACCGCGCCCGGAAGGCTCTCGGGCGAGCGCTCCGGCCGCAGGGCCCCACGGGCTGAGGTTCCAGGGAGGTTCCAGTACATGAAAATGCCTCCCATCCGTGCCGTTCGCGCAGGTGGGAGGCATGATCACGGAACCTACTTCTTCTTGCCCTGGTTCTTGACCGCCTCGATCGCTGCTGCCGCTGCCTCCGGGTCGAGGTAGCGCCCGCCCGGGGTGAGCGGCTTGAAGTCGGTGTCGAGGTCGTAGTGGAGGGGGATGCCCGTCGGGATGTTCAGGGACGCGATGTCGGCGTCCGAGATGCCGTCGAGGTGCTTGACCAGGGCGCGCAGGCTGTTGCCGTGGGCGGCGACCAGGACCGTGCGGCCGGTCAGGAGGTCGGGGACGATGCCGTCGAACCAGTACGGGAGCATGCGGACGACGACGTCCTTCAGGCACTCCGTCTGCGGGCGCAGCTCCGGCGGCAGCGTGGCGTAGCGCGCGTCGTCGAACTGGGAGTACTCGGCGTCGCGGGCCAGCGGCGGGGGCGGGGTGTCGTACGAGCGGCGCCAGAGCATGAACTGCTCCTCGCCGAACTCCGCGAGGGTCTGCGCCTTGTCCTTGCCCTGGAGGGCGCCGTAGTGGCGCTCGTTCAGGCGCCAGCTGCGGTGGACCGGGATCCAGTGGCGGTCGGCCGCCTCGAGGGCGAGCTGCGCGGTACGGATGGCGCGCTTCTGGAGCGACGTGTGCACCACGTCGGGGAGGAGGTCGGCGTCCTTCAGGAGTTCGCCACCGCGGACTGCCTCCTTCTCGCCCTTCTCGTTGAGGTTGACGTCCACCCAGCCGGTGAACAGGTTCTTCGCGTTCCACTCGCTCTCGCCGTGGCGGAGGAGGATCAGCTTGTACGGTGCGTCGGCCATGGGTCAGAGCGTAATCCACGTGTTCGGGGCGCAGAGCCGCCGCCCGGAGGCCGTCCCAGCCGTCGGACAGTTGACTGCTTTTGTTAATTGAGTGGCTCACCTGAGCAGGTCGAAAGTAAGGTCCGATCATCTCTAGCAGCACTTACGTCTTGCCCTGGGGGAGCCATGCCGTCCGTCGCCCTGCGACGCGCTGTCCGGGAGACCGTCGCCGGTCTGCCCCGTGAGTTCTGGTGGCTGTGGACCAGCACCCTCGTCAACCGGCTGGGCGCGTTCGTCGCCACGTTCATGGCCCTCTACCTGACGCTGGACCGGGGGTACAGCGCCTCCTACGCCGGTCTCGTCGCCTCCCTGCACGGCCTGGGCGGGGTCGTCTCCTCCCTGGCCGGCGGGGTGATGGCCGACCGGCTGGGGCGGCGGCCGACCCTGCTGCTCGCCCAGGGCTCCACCGCGGCGGCCGTCGCCCTGCTCGGGTTCGTGCAGGACCCCGTGGCGATCGCCGCCGTCGCCTTCCTCGTCGGCCTGGCCTCCAACGCCTCCCGGCCGGCGGTGCAGGCGATGATGGCCGACATCGTGCGGCCGCAGGACCGGGTACGGGCGTTCTCGCTGAACTACTGGGCCATCAACCTCGGGTTCGCCGTGTCGTCCATGGGGGCCGGGTTCATCGCCGAGGTCAGCTACCGCGCCGGGTTCCTGATCGAGGCCGGGATGACCGCCGTCTGCGCCGTCGTCGTCTTCTCCAAGCTGCCCGAGTCCCGGCCGGAGCGCGCCGCCAAGGGCAGCAGCGCCAAGGACGGCGAGGTCAGCCTCCGGACCGTGGTGCGGGACGGGCGGTACATGGCCGTCGTCGGGCTGTCCTTCCTCGTCGCCCTGATCTTCCAGCAGGGCTCGGTCGGACTGCCGGTGGCGATGGGCGAGGCCGGGTTCTCGCCGGCCGACTACGGCACGGCCATCGCCGTCAACGGCGCGCTGATCGTCGTACTCCAGATTCCGGTCACCCGCGTCATCGAGCACCGGGACCCGCGGTCGCTGCTCGTCGTCTCGTCCCTGCTCGCCGGGTACGGGTTCGGGCTCACCGCCTTCGCCGGGTCCGTCGGCGTCTTCGCGCTCACCGTGTGCGTGTGGACGCTCGCCGAGATCGTCAACGCGCCCACCCAGACGGGGCTGGTGGTGCAGCTCTCGCCGGTGCACGGGCGGGGGCGCTACCAGGGGATGTACACGATGTCCTGGTCGGCCGCCGCGCTCATCGCGCCGCTGCTGTCGGGTGTCGTCATCGACCGGTTCGGGGCGCGGTGGCTGTGGGGGGTGTGCGCCCTCGTGGGGACGGCGGCGGCTCTCGGGTACGGGCTGCTGATGCGGCGGCTGCCGGTGGAGCGGCCGGTGGCGGCGGCCGTGGCTTCGGCGAGTGCGGAGGCGGGGGTACGGGGCTGAAGCGCTGAGGTTCCGGCAGCGCCGGGCAGCACCACCCGGGGAGAGAGCCCCTGCCCTCGTACGACGAAGGGCAGGGGCTCTCCCACGGCTCCGTCAGTTCACGCAGCCCGGTACCAGGCCGGGGGAGCAGTTGGTCGGGATGTTGTGGGTGACCTTCGAGTCCATGACCGTGACCAGGGTGTCCGTGTAGACGCCCCCGGGGGCCGTCGTGGAGGCGTTGTCGCTGACGGTGCTGTGGTCGAGCGTGACCGTCCCCGAGGTGTTGTAGACGCCGCCGCCCTGGGCGGCGCCGTTGCCGTTCGCGCTGTTGCCGGTGACCGTGCTTCCCCTGAGGACGAGCACCGCGCCCGACGCATCGTTGAGGATGCCACCGCCCAAACCCCCCGGGCCGCCGACTACGTTGCCGTTGACCTCGGTCTTCTCCAGTGTCAACCGCTCCGAGTTGACGATCCCGCCGCCACCGCGGTTGACGGCCGTGTTGTTTGCGATCTTGCTTCCGCTGATCTTCATCCCGCCGTTATGGGTGGAGACACCACCACCGAGCTCGGTCGCCGTGTTACGCCTGATGAGGGTCGTGCGGACGGAGCCGTCGCCGCCGAGCTGGGCGAGACCGCCGCCCAGGACCCGCGCGTGGTTCCTGAAGAACTCGGAGTCCTCGACGTCCAGGGTCCCCGACGTGAACAGCCCGCCACCGCGTTCCGCGTTGTTGAAGGCCAGCCAACTGCGCCGGACGACCGCGGCGGCGCCCGCCTCCACCCACACACCGCCGCCGTCCCCCGTGGCGGTGTTGTCGCGCACGTCGACGTGCTCGAGCGTGAGCCTGCCCCCGTTGTCGACCTCGATGCCGCCGCCGTCCCCGGAGGCGCTGCCGCCGCGGACGGTGACGTCCTCCAGGCGCAGGTTGCCGGTGGAGGTGACGTGGAAGATGCGGAACAGGCCGGCCGTGGGTCCGTCACGGACGATCGTCGCGCCGTTGCCCCGGATCGTGAGGCTCTTGGCGATGGTCGGCAGGCCCTCGCCAGGGGAGTTCTCGGCGGTCAGATGGTAGATGCAGTCACGATGGAGGGACAGTGTCTCTCCTGCCGATGCGGTGGTGATGGCTGCGGCCAGCATCACCGCATCGCAGGGAACCTGCGTCCCGCCGCCCAGATCTACGGCGGTCGCCGGCCCGCCGGTCACGCCTGTGACGACCGCCGCCGCGACCGCTGCCATGCTGCTGAATCGGATGAGTCGCATATCTGTCAGATGCACCGTTCGCCACGAACCAAGACAAGTGTGATCATCGGATCACCCGCCTGCTTCAGATGTTTCCTCCGGTCGGCGGAGTCACGCACACCCGGCCCCTCACGGATGCATCCGTGCCCCCTTCAGCACCTTGTCCACCCCGTTCCGCGGTCCGTACACCGCGAGCCCCACCAGGTCCAGCTCCGCCGTCGGTACCGCCCGGACCGCCGCACGGTTGTCCCGGTCGTTGCCCGTGGCGAACAGGTCGGCGGTGAACACGGCCCGGGGCAGAGCCCGGCTCAGCGCCCGCTCGTGCGCCGCCCTCATCGTCTCCTTCGTGCCCTCGAAGACCAGCACCGGCTGCCGGAACATCGGCAGGTACGCCACCGAGTCGGCGTCCTCGTACGGCTCCCCGACCACCTCGGGGACCGTCGCACCCAGGCCGCTGACCAGGAACGCGGTGACATTGAGGCGCTGCCAGGGCTCCAGGTCGTCCCGGAGCAGCACGGCGATCTTGGTGTCGAATCGGACGTCGGGAGACGCGGGCGCGAGGGGTTCGGTGCTCATGGCACGAGACTGCCGATCGTCCCGCGGCCTCGTCTTGTACGTTGTTTGCATGGCCGCCCGGCAGCACCTCACGGAGGAAGTCACCGCCTGGCGCCCCCGGGTGCCGGGCGTCACCGAGGTCTTCCACGCGCACTTCACCGAGTACGCGTATCCGATGCACGTCCACGACGCCTGGACGCTGCTGATCGTGGACGCCGGCGCCGTACGGTACGACCTCGAACGGCATGAGCACGGCACCCCCGACGACACCGTGTCGCTGCTCCCCCCGCATGTGCCGCACAACGGCTCCCCCGCCACCGCGGACGGCTTCCGCAAGCGCGTGGTGTACCTGGACGGCACCCTCCTCGGCGACGAGCTCATCGGCGCGGCCGTCGACGGACCCGACCTGCGCGACCCGCTGCTGCGGCGGCGCGTCGGGCAGCTGCACGCCTCCCTCGCCCGCCCCGGCGACGAACTGGAGGCCGAGAGCCGGCTCACCCTCATCGGCGACCGGCTGCGCGACCTGCTCCGCCCCCGGCTCACGGCTCCGCCGAGGCCCCCGGATCCGGTCCTCGCCGGTGCCCTGCGCGAACTCCTCGACGAGCGGGTCGGCGAGGGGCTCGCCCTGGCGGAGGCCGCACGGCTGCTGCACGCCCACCCGGCCCACCTGGTCAGGGCGTTCAGCGCCGCGTACGGCATCGCCCCGCACCAGTACCTGATGTCCCGCCGGGTCGGCCGTGCCCGCCGGCTGCTGCTCGACGGCGTCCCGCCCGGTGACACGGCCACCGCCACCGGCTTCTACGACCAGGCCCATCTCACCCGGCACTTCAAGAAGCTGGTGGGGGTGCCCCCGGGGCGCTACCGGGACAGCGCACGCTGAGCCTCGTACAGGTTCCGCGGCCGTACCGCGTCCCAGGTGCCGTACAGCTCAAGGCGGGAGTGCAGGTCGCCGGTGAAGTCCGGTACGTCGATCTGGTCGAACTCGGTCACCTCGTTCAGGCCGACCGTCGCGGACCAGGGGGCGAGGCCGTCCAGCCGCATCAGGCCCGCACGGCCGTTGGTCACGCGCACGTTCCAGTGGGTGAAGCGGGCACCGAAGAGCGGTCCCGCGTTGGCGTCGCCGCCGTGGCGGCCGTCGTTGTCGACCGTGATGTCGGTGCGGACGTTGGCGAAGGGCAGGCCGCGATGGGAGTCGAAGGTGCCCATCCGCATCTCGCCGCGCGACCACACGTTGTGCGACGACAGGCCCTCGACGTTGATGCCGTGCAGCTGGGTGTCGGAGGGGGCCGGGACCGTGCGCTGTTCGACCGTGAAGTCCTCGACGAGGTTGTCGTGCGAGCCCTCACGGCAGAAGTAGGGGTGGTGCTCGCCCCGGCCGCCGACCCGGGTGCGGCGCAGGGTGCAGGCGGAGGCGGCGACCAGGCCGAAGCCGTTGTCGACGTTGCGGACCGCGACGTCGTCCACCCAGCAGTCGTACGCGCACTGCAGGACGACCCCGTTGTAGCCCTTGTCGAGGAGATGCGGGGACTGCGGGGTCTCGACCACGTCCAGGGTGAGCCCCTCGACTCCGGATCCGGTCAGCTCCCGTACGTGGGTGGTGAGTTGGGGGTTCCACTCGGGCCGGAGGTCCAGCGGGAGCGGGCGCTCCAGCGTCACCCGGTGTCCGCGCACGGCCGCGATCCGGACCGGCCATTCGTAGGGGACGTACGACAGCAGTTTGGTCTTGTCCTCCCAGGAGTACCCGGCCGGGCCGGGGCCGTCGCCCGACATGTGCCGGAGGAGGGTGTGGGCGGTGTCGTCCGAGACACGGAGCAGGACCAGCCGGCCTTGGCGCAGACGGGAGGGGTCGGCGACGGTGACCGTCCAGTCGCCGCGGCGGGCGGGAGAGACCGTGGTCAACTGCTCCCACTCGTCACGTTTGTTGCCCGTCCAGCCCTCGAACGGCCAGTCCCGCGCCTTGATCGCGGCGGTCAGGGAGTCCCAACGGGCCTTGGGCGCCAGCCAGATCAGACCGCCCGCCCAGGACCACGCCGATTTCGTGCCGCCGTAGCGGGAGCCGTAGGGGCCGATCAGCTCGGTGAGGTTCTTTGTCGCGTGCAGCGTCGTACGGCCGCTGCCGGCGCCGCGCAGCACCACGTCGTCGTAGGCGAGACGGACCAGGCCGTCGATGCGGAAGGTGCCGGGCGGGATGGTGACCGTGCCACCGCCGGCCCTGGCGGCAGCGGCGATGGCACGGTTGATCGCGGGAGCGCAGTCGGTGACGCCGTCGGCCACCGCGCCGTACGCGCGGACGTCGGCCACCACCGGAGGACGGCGGATCCGGGCCGCTCCGGCCCGGCCGATGTACGGGATCTGCGGGTGGGTGAAGGGGGTGCGGGTGAACTCACGCCAGAGGGAGGGGACTTCACCGCCCGATGCCCCCGCGGTGGCGGCCGAGGCCCGGCCGGGGGCGCCCGCCACGGCGGTCGCCGCGACCGCCGTGGCGCCGGTGAGGAGGCTCCGTCTCGTCATGCCGTGGTGCGCGGTGCTCATCGCGTACGTCCTTCCCATGGCGGCTTTGCGTGGCGGCTTTTCATGGTTGTGAACGTTGTTCATATCTGCGTTGGGCGCGAGCATGCCACGACACCCCGCCGTCTTGAAAGAGGCGTGCAGGGATCGATCAGGCCAGGTCTGGACCTGAACTCAGTCGGCGGGGCGTTCGATCAGGTGTGTGAACGCGTCCAGATTCCGCGTCGACTCGCCCCGGGACACCCGCCATGCGTACTCCTTGCGGATCGCGGCGGCGAAGCCCAGCTCCAGGAGGATGTTGAAGGCTCCGTCCGCCGCCTCCAGGACCTGGCCGAGCAGGCGGTCGATCTCGTCGGGGGTGACGCAGGCGAGCGGGAGCCGGGCGGTGACGTAGACGTCGCCGAGCCGGTCGACGGCGTAACTCACGCTGTACAGCTTGAGGTTGCGCTCCAGGAGCCAGCGGTGGACGGCCGGTTCGTTCTCGTCGGGGTGCCGGATGACGAAGGCGTTCAGGGAGAGGGAGTGCCGGCCGACCAGGAGGGAGACGGTCGTCCTCAGCTTGCGGGTGCCGGGCAGCTGAACGACGTAGTTGCCCGGCCCGGGGCTCTCCCACTCCAGTTCGGCGTCCTTCAGGACCCCCTCGATGACCTGCGCGGCCCTGTCCACATCACCCATGCGCCGAGCGTACGCGACGGCGGTGGGACTGGGTCGCGGCCATGTAGACGTCGGCGGTGGCGACGGCCGCGGTGTCCCAGCCGAAGCACTCGGCGTGCTGGGCGGCGGCGTCGCCGAAACGGTTCGCCAGGGACGGGTCGTCGGCGAAGCGGCGCAGCACGCGCGCGTAGTCGGCGGGATCGTGACCGCGCACCAGGAAGCCGGTCTCGCCGTCCCGTACGGCCACGGGCAGACCGCCGACCGAGGCGCCGAGGACGGGGGTGCCGGCCGCCTGCGCCTCTATCGCCACCAGGCCGAAGGACTCGCTGTAGGACGGCATGACGAGCACGGAGGCGGCCCGGAACCAGTCCGCGAGCTGCTCCTGTCCGACCGGCGGGCGGAACCGGACGACGTCCGCGATGCCGAGCCGCGCGGCCAGCTTCTGCAGGCCCTCCGGCTTGGCGAGACCGCTGCCGCTGGGGCCGCCGACGATCGGCACGACGATCCGGGAGCGCAGCTCGGGGCGCTCGTCCAGGAGCACGGCCACGGCCCTGAGCAGCACGTCGGGTGCCTTCAGGGGCTGGATGCGGCCCGCGAAGAGCGGGATCAGCGCGTCCTGGGGAAGGCCCAGGCGGGCGCGGGCCGCCGCCCGGCCGTCGGCGGGACGGAAGCGTTCGAGGTTCACGCCGGGGTGGACGACGGCGACCTTGCCCGGGTCGGCGCGGTAGTGGCGTACCAGTTCGTCGGCCTCTTCGGAGGTGTTGGCGATCAGCCGGTCGGCCGCGGACACGATCTGGGTCTCGCCGATCACGCGGGCGGCGGGCTCGGGCGTGTCGCCGTCGGCCAGGCTGGCGTTCTTGACCTTGGCCATGGTGTGCATCGCGTGCACCAGGGGAACGCCCCACCGCTGGGCGGCGAGCCAGCCGACGTGGCCGGAGAGCCAGTAGTGCGAGTGGACGAGGTCGTAGTAGCCGGGGCGGTGGCCGGCCCAGGCCTGCATCACGCCGTGCGTGAAGGCGCACAGCTGGGCCGGGAGGTCCTCCTTGGCGAGTCCCTCGTAGGGGCCGGCGTCGACATGCCGGACGAGGACCCCGGGGGCGAGTTCGACGGTCGGCGGGAGGCCGCCCGAGGTGGCCCGGGTGAAGACCTCGACTTCGATGTTGATCGCGGCGAGGCGCTGCGCCAGCTCGACGATGTAGACGTTCATGCCGCCGGCGTCGCCGGTACCCGGCTGGTGGAGCGGTGAGGTGTGCACGGAGAGCATGGCGACGCGGCGGGGCCTGCGGTGCAGCCGAAGCCGTGAGGGGGCCGCCGGAGAGCGACGCCCGAGCCTGCTGACGTACTGGCTCACGTGGCGGTCCTCCTAGTTGCGGGCATGCCTGTCGGAGGGTGTGGGGGACCCTCCGACCCACTGCAACGCGGAGGGGTGGATTCCCATTCCACGGAGTGGAGTTTTTACCGGGGTATTACCCGGCATCGCTCAACCGTTCGAGGGTGACGCACCCCGTGGCCCTGCCGGGGCGCTCTACCCTCGTACGCATGAACGCCCGCGCCGCCTCCCTCCCCCACTCTCGGCTTCGCTCGAGCGGGGGAACCCCCATCGTGGGGACGGTGACGCGCGGGACCACGAACCCCAATCGGCTACGCCGCATGGACCGGTGGATCGCCGTCACGCACGGCGCCGCGCTGCGTCGCGCCGCCGACCCCCTCGCCGTCGACCTCGGGTACGGCGCCGCCCCCTGGACCGCCGTCGAGCTGCTCGGGCGGCTGCGTACCGCCGCACCGCGCGCGCGGGTCGTCGGGATCGAGATCGAGCCCGACCGGGTCGCCGCCGCGAAGCCGTACGAACGGGACGGGCTGGTCTTCCGGCACGGCGGCTTCGAGATCCCGGTCGCCGGGCGGCCGTTGCTCGTCCGCGCGGCCAACGTGCTGCGGCAGTACGACGAGAGCGAGGTCGCCGCCGTCTGGGCGCGGCTGTGCGCGCGGCTCGCCCCGGACGGGCTGCTCGTCGAGGGGACCTGTGACGAGATCGGGCGGCGCCATGTGTGGGTCGCGCTCGGGCCCGAGGGGCCCCGGACGGTGACCTTCGCGACCCGGCTCGGCTCCCTGGAACGGCCGTCGGACCTCGCCGAGCGGCTGCCCAAGGCGCTGATCCACCGCAACGTGCCGGGCGAGCCCGTGCACGCGTTCCTGCGGGACTTCGACCGCGCCTGGGCGGCCGCCGCGCCCTACGCGTCGTACGGCGCCCGGCAGCGGTGGATCCGGGCGGTGCGGGACCTGTCCGGCGACTGGCCGGTGACGGACTCGGCGAGGCGCTGGCGGCAGGGGGAAGTGACCGTGACGTGGAAGGCATTGGCCCCCTCGGACTGACGCCGGCGGGCCGGGAACGATCTCGGTGAGGCGTTCGTCACAAAGGCGGGGAGATCGTCATGCCCGGGGGAAAAGCGGGGAGGAACCCAGCGGTCACTACCCCTGTCGGTTTGCGGCGTGACATGGCACGATCCCCGCGTATCGGAAGTTACTGACGGTCAATCAGTTCTGGGGGTCGGTCATGGGACCGGACAAGCACGGCGTCCGGGCGGGCGGGCGGCGCGGAATCCTGGCGACGGCCGTGACCGTGGTCTGTGCGGTGACCGTACTGGCGGCGCCCGGCACGGCGTTCGCGGCACCGAGCCCCACCCCCTCCCCGAGCGGCTCCGCCGGCGCCTCCGCGACTCCCGCGCCCGACAAGGACCTTGAGGCCGTACGGGAGAAACTGGACGATCTCTACCATGACGCGGCCGTCGCCACCGACGCGTACAACGCCGCCGAAGAGGCAGCTGACAAGCAGTCCGCCGAGATCGTCGACCTGGCCAAGAAGATCGTCAAGGGACAGCGGAGGCTCGACGGCCTGAAGGCGCGGGCCGGCCGGGCGGCGGCCGCCCAGTACCGCACCGGCGGGATGCCCGACAGCGCCAAGCTGCTGCTGAGCGACAACCCCTCGCAGTTCCTGGACGGGGCCGGCCGGGTACTCCAGGGCGAGCGGGCCACCAAGGCCCTGATCAGGGAACTGACCCTGACCCAGCAGGACTTGAAGCAGTACGCGGCAGACGCGGCCGACCAGTGGGACAGGCTGGAGGCGGGACGCAAGGCGAAGGCCGCCGCGAAGAAGAAGATCCAGCAGCGGATCGCCGCCGCCGAGAAGCTCCAGTCGACGCTGGAGAAGAAGCAGAAGGAGCGGCTCGCCGAGCTGGAGCGGGCGGCCGCCTACAAGGCGCAGACCGCCTGGCTGGACACCGGGATACTCGACGAGATCCACAGCAAGGCGTCCGCGGCGGGCCGCAAGGCGGTCGCGTTCGCCACCGCCCAGATCGGCAAACCGTACGTGTGGGGCGCGGAGGGCCCGGACTCGTACGACTGCTCCGGACTGACCTCGCAGGCCTGGGCGAGCGCCGGGCGGCCCATCCCGCGTACCTCGCAGGAGCAGTGGAAGCAGCTCAAGCACGTCGACGTCAAGGACATGCGCCCCGGCGACCTGATCATCTACTTCGACGACGCCAGCCATGTCGCGATGTACGTCGGCGACGGCGCGATCATCCAAGCCCCGCGCCCGGGGCGGACGGTGTCGGTCGGCGGCGCCGGGGCGATGCCGATCCTCGGGGTGGTACGGCCGGACGCCTGAGCACTGCCAGGAAGTTTAGGTGTGATGTCCCTTTCGTGAGCTGTGCCATGTGACCCAGTACACGCCAACCCCCTTGCAAACCCGGGCACCACGTGACCTTCGTCATCCCCGCCGGGCGGCCTTCTTGTCCAACTCCGGTACGGCACGCGGCATATGCCAAAGGCCTGAGACAGAGCGACGGGGCTCACACCATTCCGTTGCGGTGGCCAGTACCGCTATGGTCCCCGTCGGGTGGGTCGAGGTCCCTCGCCCCGCCATGCCCTCGGGGGGAGGGAAGGAACCCAACACGATGCCCGTACCCGTACCGCGGCAGAGAGCGATCCCGGCCGTGGAGAGTGGTCAGGCGCCGGTCGCCGTGCCCGCACAGGGCGGCGGCCCCCTCAAGGAAGAGGCCAACCGCACGGAAGCCGCCCCGCCGAACAGCGGCGGCACCACTCTCACCATGCTGCTGATCGAGGACGACCCGGCCGGCTCGCCGATCCTGCCCGAGTTGCGGGACGCCTCCGGCACCTCGATCCGTGTCCGCACCGCCCGCAACCTCACCGAGGCCGAGCGGCTGCTGACCGACGACGTCCACTGCATCCTGCTCGACCTGGCGCTGCCGGCGCCCGGCCGGGCCGACGACGACGCCGACGAGCTCGCCGTGCTCAAGCACGTGCTCAAGCTCGCGCCCCGGCACGCCGTGCTCGCGCTCACCGCCTCCGGTGACGCCGAGCGCGGCGCCGAGGCCGTGCGCGTCGGCGCGCAGGACTACCTCTTCCGCGATGAGCTGGACGGCCGGCTGCTGAGCCGCGCCATCCGGTACGCGGTGGAGCGCAAGCGTTCCCTCACGGTCGAGCGCAAGCTCGCGGAGGGGCGGATGCGGGCCCAGGAGAACCGCCGCCTGGAGCGGGGGCTGCTGCCCACACCGCTCCTGGACGGCTCCTCGCTGCGCTTCGCCGCCCGCTACCGCCCCGGCCGCTCGCGCGCGCTGCTCGGCGGCGACTTCTACGACACCGTGCGCACACCCGACGGGACCGTGCACGCCATGATCGGTGACGTCTGCGGGCACGGCCCCGACGAGGCCGCGCTCGGCGTGGAGCTGCGGATCGCCTGGCGGGCGCTGACCCTGGCGGGGCTGTGCGGCGACGAGCTGCTGGGCACGCTGCAGGAGGTGCTGGAGCACGAGCGCTCCGACGAGGAGATCTTCGCGACGCTCTGCACGGTCGACATAGCACCGGACGGCCGCCGGGCCGGGCTGTGCCTGGCCGGGCACCCCGCGCCGCTGGTCGCCCGGCCCGGACGGCCCGCGGAACTGCTGCCGTACGAGAACAACGGCCCGGCGCTGGGGCTGCTAGAGGGCGCCCGGTGGCCGCGGATGCAGGTGGAGCTGGGCGCCGAGTGGAGCCTGATGCTCTACACCGACGGCCTGATCGAGGGCCGCGTCGGTTCGGGCGGGGAGCGGCTCGGTCAGGAAGGGATGCTCGAGATGGTGCGCCGGCAACTGGGCCAGGGGCTCAGCGGGGAGGCACTGCTGCGGGCGGCGGTGAACGAGGTGCGGGAGCTGAACGGGGGCGAGCTGACCGACGACGTCGCCCTGGTGCTGCTGGATCGGCAGGCCTGAGCCGCGGAGCGAGCCGGCACCGCGCCCCTTCGGGGACGCGGTGCCGGACGCGCGCTCGGTAGGTGTCGGGGTCAGCGGCCGCCGTTGTACGGGCCGTAGGGGCCGTCGCTGCTGCTGCCGCCACCTCGGCGGCGGCCGAAGCCCCCGCCGGAGACCTGCCTGAGGGCGGGGCGCACGTCGACGAAGAAGACGATCGTGGCCACCAGGCCCGCCAGCTGCAGGAAGAGCATGGGCACCAGCAGGTTCACCGCGACCGCGATGCCGAGGATGATCAGCCAGAAGCCCTTGTTCTGCTTGTCCGCGGCCCGGTACGCGTCGTCCCGGAAGAGCGCGGCCATCACCAGCGCCACCACGGCGAGGACCAGCATGGCGAGGTAGAGCAGCCCCAGAAAGCTTGAGAAGCCCTGCATCAGCACAACGTCCACCACCCGTTTCGGCTTGTTCCTACGCGGCCACCGTACCCGCTGGGCCGATCCCGCTACCCCGATAACGGGCCGGACATCCGAGGAGTGCCCGGCCCGTGCGGTTCCCCGCCCCGCCGGTTACTTGGCCGGCGGGGTGGTCTTCTTGACCGGGGTCGCCTTGCGGGGCGCCGGGGCCTTCTTGCCGCCGGCGCCGGCGCTGGCGCTGGCGGTCGGGGCCTTCTTGACCGCTACCGGCTTGGCCTCGGCGGCCTTCGGCCGCTCCGCCTTCTTCTCGTCGGCCTTGACCGCGACCGGCTCGGGCTTGCCCTCGACGGCGATGGCCAGGTCCTCGATCTCCTCGGCCGCGTCGCCGCGCCAGGTCTTCACGGCCTGCTCGCCGTGCTCGGCGACCTTCTCGTAGGTCTCGCGGGCCTTGACGGCGTACTCGGCGGCCACGCCGACCTGGCGCAGGGCGAAGTCCTGGGCGGACTCGCCGAGCTTCTTGAGGTCGCCGTCGAGGGAGACGATGAAGTCGTTGACCCGGGCCTGGAGGCTGGCCTGCGCCTCCTTGGCCTTGGCACCGGCCTCCTTGGCACGGGAGGCGGCCTTCTCCTGCACGGCCTTCGGGTCGGCGTTGCGGACGGCCTCGATGCGGGCCGGGGCCTCGGCGCGCAGCTGCTCGACCAGGCCGGGGACCTTCCTGGCCTGCTGAAGGGCGAGGTCGGCGGTGCCGGCGGCGAAGTAGAACGGGGTCGGGTCACTGAGGGTCTTGCGCAGATCGTCGGTGATGGCCATGGTGATGGTCCTCCCGGATTCAGGTTCGGCTGAGGGTTTTGTGGTCCGCGGCGTGGCGGTCGGCGCGCTTGGCCGGCTCATCCGGCCGTCCGCCCCGGACCGATCTCGCTGCCGGCGTCACTGCCGGTACCGCTGTCGGCGTCACTGCCTATGTCACTGCCTGTGTCACTGCCGGCCTCGCTGCCGTCGCCCCGCCCACCGCCGGCCTCACTGCCGGCGGCACTCGCGCTCTCCTCGCCCGACCCGAAGCCGTTCTCCTTGCGGAACGACTCGTAGATCTGGAGCAGCACCTGCTTCTGCCGCTCGTCGAGAGTGGGGTCGGCGAGGATGACCGCACGGGTCTCCACCTCGTTCAGATCCCGCTCGGCGTCGAGGATGCCGGCGCGGACGTACAGCGTCTCGGCGGAGATCCGCAGGGCTTTCGCGACCTGCTGGAGCACCTCCGCGCTCGGCTTGCGCAGCCCGCGCTCGATCTGGCTCAGGTACGGATTGGACACCCCGGCGGCGTCGGCGAGCTGCCTGAGCGACAGCTGCGCGTTGCGCCGCTGTTCACGCAGATACTCACCGAGATTGCCGACGTTGAGCGATGCCATACCCCCACCCTGCCTCATCCTCGCTAACAATTGCAAGCACCCGCTTGCAAAAGTGTGCCCGCGTGTCGCCCCGCCGGTCCCGGGGCGAGAGGACTGTCCTGTCTCTGCGATGTGTAGGCAGTCCCGCTCTTCTGTAGGCATGTACAGCTGGGTCCCGGTCATGTGTAGGCGAGTTCTGGAGTGTTCCGGTCTTGTGTAGGTACGGCGAGCACCCCGCTTCTACGGTCGAAGTGGCTGGTCGATGTCGTACCGGAGGCCCGGGATGGATGCGGATGAGGTGTCGGCGGAGGACATCGAGCTGGAGTACGTCAGCACAGCCGGGGTCCGCGAACGGGGGCCTCTGAGCCGGTTGTGGCCGGTGCGGTTCGAGTCGGTACGGCCCGAGCGCCGGTTCCCGGTTTTCCGAGGCCAGGGCAACTGGTGCGGCTGGTACTGGTCGGCGACCTGCGGCGGGCATGTGGGCTATGAGTCGTGGCTGGAGCGCGACCACATGCCGATCCCCGTCCCAGGCAGGGCGCCAGTCAGCGCAGGCTGATGCAGAACGGATGCCCAACTGGATCGGTGAGGACCCGCGCCTTGTCGCCATGCGGCTGGTGATCCGGCTTGCCCGCACCCAGCTCCAGCAGCCGGATCTCGGCCACCTCCAGGTCCTCATCGACCTTGAAGCAGATGTGAAGCTGCTGAGGAACGATCTGGTCAGGCCAGCTCGGAGCCCGGTAGTCGTCGACTCGTTGAAAACCGATCAAGAGTCCGTGCTCACCGTTGAGGCCCGCGAAGTCGGTGTCCGACTTCGGATGCAGTTCAAGGCCGGTGGCCTGCTGATAGAACGCCGCCAAAGCCAGCGGATCAGGGCAGTCGAGCGTTATCGCAACCAGCTTCATCTGCAGGGACATGGCGCCTCCGGGCCGACCAGTGGACTTCCGCGATGAACACCCTAGAGGCGGCTGCCTACAGTTGAGCGGGACATCGACCGCCAGCCCGTCCCACTCAACCGTAAGCACTGCAGATCAGAGCTTCGCCCTGCCCACAGTTATCTGGGACAGGACACGTCGACCTGTCCCGCTGAAGGTGGGCCGGTCTCGGTCTGTCCGAATCGTCTGGTCCTGCGTCCCGGTCGACCTGGGCCGTCTACCGATCCGTCTCGCTCTTTCCGAGCCACCGCCGTGCCCGGTCCCTACGGTCGTCGTACCTGATCAGCGCGAGTGAGGGTGGCTGGTGGGGCCTGTACGCACGAGGCCCCTCCCGGATATGACCGAACGCGAGTACTTCGCCGGCGTCGGCCGACGTCCCGGCATGCTCGTCGGCAAGACCTCCTTCCACATGCTGACCGCGTTCCTGACCGGTTATGACCAGCACGCTCTCCGGCACGGTGGACCCGGGCTCACGGGCTGGCACGAGTGGCTCGCGGCCCGTCGCGGCCGCGGCCGCAACCACGCCCGGCCTGGCCAGGTCCTCCACATCGCCCTCCCGAACGGCTGGGACGGCTTCTGGAATCTTCCGCCCGAGGACGAACAGCACGCGATCAAGGTCCTGTTCGAGCTCCTCGACGAGCTCGCTGCCGAGCGCGCGGCAGCGCAGGACTCACAGACCTCGGGTGGGGTGAGACGCCGCGCCGAACCGCGTCTCACTCAGGACGAACCACTGCCGGTCAATACCTCGTCATGGTTCACCCCGACGGAGACGGGACCCCCGTCGTCTGAGTAGCAGAGCTCATGCGGGCCGTGGAGCCGGCTGACAGGCTCCGTTTCATGACGAGGGGCCGAGGGACGCTGACGGCGCTGCATCTCTTCCAGGTCTGGGCGGCGATGACGGCCACGGTGCCGACGCTCGGCTTCGCGCTGGTGCTGACGGGCTGGGGCGGCGGCACCGGGGCGGCCCTGCTGGTTCTCGCGCTGGGCACGCCGCTGCTGGTGGGCCTGCTGGCCCTCGTGGGCACCTCGGCCAGGACCCTGGTGCCGCTGTGCGGCTCGGTGGGCGGGCGGCTCGGCTGGGCGGCCCTGGTCTTCACCCTCGGCACCCTGGGCGTGCTGGCGGGTGTCGCCGCGTACAGCGGGGACGTCGGGCTGGGGAGTGCCGGGGCCCGGGTCGCGCTGACGGGGGTGCCGTACGCCGTCGCCGCCGCGCTCCTCGTGCCGGGCCGGTGGGTGCGGCTGGGCGCGGTGGCCGTGCTGGCGGCCGGTGTCGGCTACTGGGGCTTCGTCGGCCCGGCGCAGGCGGAGCGGCACCGGCAGACGGCGGAGACCGCGCGCTACCGGGAGCATGCGGAGCTGCTGTATCTGGGCGCTCCGCCGCCCGGAATGCGGGTGTCCGACGCCCGGGTCGGGGCCGCCTACTTCACTGTCGCGTACCGCGCCGTACGGGAGGGGTACGACCTCTCCTACACGGGGCTCACCGTGCGGCCGGCACGCTCCCCGGCACCCCGGTGCCCCGAGCCCGCGCGGAAGGCCGTGACCTGCACCGTGGACGCGCACGGCGAGATGCGCACGGTCGAGCGCATCACCGGCGGGGTCCGAGCCGTCACCCTCGCCCGCCGGCACGGCGGCAGCGAGGTCGAGATCAGCAGCCAGTCCCTCGACGAGGCCGGCCTGCGGCACGTCCTGGACACCCTGCATCCGCTGTCGGACACGGAACTGGAGAAGCTGATGCGCGAGAAGGCGATCACCCAGGGCTACTGAGCCGTGCCGGTCCTCACCCGCCGCCCCCGGTTCCTCCCCCGAGCACGCTCTGGCAGGACGCCCAGGCAGGCCGGCTCAGCAGGGGGCGGAAACGGGTGAACAGGGCGAGGAGATCCGGACCCCACGTCTCGCGGAAGGACGGGTCCACGCCGGCGAGGTCGAGTTCGTTGGCGGCCGTCAGCTCGGCGAAGTCCCGGCGGGACCCCGGATCCGGAACACGGGCGCGGCCGGTGAACCGGTCGTGGACCGGAGCGTCGGCGTCCGGGAACGCCGGGTACGTGGCTTTCCGGTCGCAGGAGCCGTAGAGGTACACCAGGGCTTCGGCCTCCGTGCCGATCACCGCGGCGAGTTCGGCACGACGGCCGACGGGCAACAGCGCCGTGGGGAAGCCGTCGGTCCCGTAGAACGCGTGGCACAGGCCCGCGAGCCGGAGTGCGGGACGCGCACCCCATGCGGCGAGCTGCTCCTCGACGCGTCGCAGATGCGCGAGCAGAGTCCCGCCGGGATGGGCGGTCCCGGCGGCCCCGAGGTCCCGCAGGAGGACGACGGCGGCCCGGCTCGCGGCGACGGGGTCGGGCACGGGCACAGACGCAGGCACATGTACAGGCACAGGCACGTCGGACACGATCGGGATCCTTGACCGTTCCCCGCCCGACGTCAACCACGCGTCCTCAACTGGGCGTTCTCAACCGCGCGCCCTCAACTGTGCTCTCTCAGCCAGGACTTCAGGGCGTCCAGGTCCACCGGTGTCAGGCCGAACTCGTGGTCCACGCGGTGGAGCAGGGCCGGGCCGCGGTGGTGGGTGGCCACCCAGGCGCGGTCCGCCTCGGTGATCTCGTCGTCGATCCAGATGAACGGCCGCTCGCCCGCCCACTCCACCAGCGGCCGCGTCTTCCAGTGCAGCAGGGTGGGCGGCTCGTCCTCGTCCGGCCACTCGACGACGGGCAGCGGGGGCAGTCCCAGCCACGGGGCGACGCAGGCGTTCGCGTCGTCCATCCAGGTGGTGGCCCAGACGAGCTGGCAGCCGAGTGCGGACAGCCGCGGGCCCAGCGCCGGGTCGATACGGGTGACCAGCGGGTTCAAGGGCGCGTGGGCGGTCTCGTAGGCCGGGTACCGGTGCCCCTCGGGGGCGCCGAAGGGGATGAGGGTGCCGTCGATGTCCAGGAAGATAAGCATCGGGGACACGATCCCTCAAAACGGCAGCGGCCTCGCGTGCACCACGTCCAGCCTGGTCACCGCACGGGTCAGGACGACGTACAGCCGGTGCAGCCCGCGTTCCTCGCCCTCCGCCACCGCCGCCGGTTCGACCGCCACCACATGGTCGTACTCCAGGCCCTTGACCAGGCTCGCCGGGACCACGGCCACCCTGGCGCCGAGCTGGTCCGCCTCGGCCGGTTCGATGCCCGCGGCGGTGAGCGCGGCACGTACGTCGGCGACCTGCGCGTCCGCCGCCACGACGCCCACCGATCCCTCGCGGGCCAGAGCCTCCCGCACCGCGGCGACCGTGGCGGCCGGCACGTCCCGCGTCGGACGGATGGTCAGTTCCCCGTCCGCGCGGTGGGAACGGGCCGGGGGCACGTCCGTGTCCAGGCGTGCCAGCAGCCGGTTCGTCAGGTCCACCACCGCCGCCGGAACCCGGAACCCGGTGGTGAGCGGCACGACCGCCGCGTCCGGTTTGCCCAGGTGGCCCAGTACGGTGTCCCAACTCCTTGCGGACCAGGGCGTGGTGGCCTGCGCCAGGTCACCGAGGACGGTGAGCGAGCCGAAGACGGCGCGGCGGGCGATCGCCCGGCACTCCATGGGGGACAGGTCCTGGGCCTCGTCGACGACGATGTGGCCGTAGCCCTCGGGGTGTTCGACGAGTCCGGCGATCTCGTCGAGGAGGACGAGGTCGGCGGCTGACCAGTGGGCGGACTTGTACGAGCGCGGTGGGCGGGGCCAGCGCAGGGCCTGTTGTTCGGCGGGGTCGAGGAGGCCGTCGGCCGCCCGCGCCAGCACCTCGGCGTCCGTGAGGAGTCCGGCCAGCACCTCCTCCGGGCGCACCTTCGGCCAGACGGTGTCCAGGCAGGCGCTCATCGCCCGTGACCGTTCCAGGCGACGGGTCCAGGCGGCCGGCTGCGGTCCGGCCCGCCGTTCGGCCTGGAGCTGTACGGCCCGCATCGCCCGTCCGCGCACCCGCTCCCGCCCGACGGCGTACGGCGGTTCCTCGCGCCGTACCGCGGCGACGATCCCGGTCAGCGCGGCGGCGGACACCCGCCAGGTGTAGGTGCCGTCGGAGAGGGAGAGGGGGTGGACGGCCTCCGTGGACACGTGGGCGTACAGGGCGCGGCGCAGGACCTCGGCCATCCGGGGGTCGTGCTTGAGCGCGGCGGCGCGGGCGGAGTCGGCGCCGGTGGCCGGATGGCGGGCGATCTCCTCGTGCAGGGTGGCCTGCCGTACGCCGGTCTCGCCCAGGGCCGGCAGCACCTCGGAGATGTACGACAGAAAGGTGCGGTTGGGGCCGAGGATCAGCAGGCCGGAGCGGCGGATGCGCTGGGGGTGGGTGTACAGGAGGTAGGCGGCGCGGTGCAGGCCGACGGCGGTCTTGCCGGTGCCCGGGGCGCCCTGGACGCAGACGGAGTCGGTGAGGCCGGCGCGCACCAGGTCGTCCTGGTCGGGCTGGATGGTGGCGGCGATGTCCCGCATGGGGCCGACACGAGGCCGTTCGATCTCCCGGGCCAGGAGGGTGCCGGGGCCGGACTCGCCCGTGGCCAGCCGCTCGTCCTCCCATCCGGTGAGGTCGGCGGAGTCGCCGCGGCTGCCCGGGGCCCAGCCGAACCGGCGCCGTACCGCGACGCCCTGGGGTGCGTCGGGGCCGGCCTGGTAGAAGGCCCGGGAGACGGGCGCCCGCCAGTCGACGACCAGGGGCGGGGCGGTCGGCTCCGCGCTGATCCGCAGCCGGCCGATGCGGTAGCTCTGGCCGGCGTGCTCGCCGGACCCGAAGCGCAGCTTGCCGAAGAACAGCGGGCCCTGGGGCAGCTCGCCCATCTCCTTGGCCCGGCTGCGCAGCCGGTACCCGAGGACCTCGGCGTCGGCACCGGAGGCGGAGACGTCCTCACCGGTGACGACGTGCTCGGCGGCGCCTTCGACCATGCGGGCGAGGGCGGCTCGGCAGGTGTCGTGGTACGAGCGTTCGCGGTCGAGTTCCTGCTGGGCGGGTTCCTGCTGCATGGAGGACAGCGTAAGCGAGAAAATGCAACCCGGTTAAATTTTTAACCGGGAAAATCCGGAGTCCCCGGCTGTTCCTGAGCCCCCTGGAGATCCCCCAAGGCCCTCTCCAGCCGTCCGAAGGCCCGCTCCGCCGCCAGCACCGCGTCCTCCCGCACCTCCTCGACCCGCTCCCCGGCCACGATCCGCCGCCAGTTGTCCTGCGCGAGGATCCGCTGTACGGCGATGATCTGGCCGGCGGCCAGCCGGGCGTCCAGGGTGCCGCCGAGGGCCTCGGCGAGCGCGGCCTCGGACCGCTCCAGATAGATGTGCTGGCGGGCGACGAGGGTGGCGGTGCTGTTGAGGAGGGTGTGGAAGGCGAGGACCTGGGGGTGGTCGTTGAGCCCCGTGACGGGGTCGTTGCGCCGGAGTCCGTCCAGGAAGCGGGCCCGCAGCGCGCCGACCGGGGACCCGGCCCCCGCGACCAGCCGAGCGGCCTCGGTCTCGTGGTCGGCGATCCGGTGCAGGACCAGGTCCTCCTTGACGGGGAAGTACCGGAACAGCGTCGGCTTGGAGATACCGGCCGCGGCCGCCACCTCGGCGACCGGCACCGCGTCGAACCCCTTCGCCAGGAACAGCCGTACGGCGATGTCCGACACGTCCTCGTACATCCGCCGCTTCTTGCGCTCACGCAGGCCCATCTCACCCATGGGTCGAGCCTACGCAGCGGCGGTCAGGCGAGGGCGCGGGCGAGGTCTTCCGGGCGCCGGCCCGGCAGGCCCAGGGAACCGGTCGCGGCCGCCAGGGTCATGGCGTACGAGTCCACCGCGCGCCGTACGTTCGGGGCGTCCAGGCCGGCCCCGGTGACCAGGCGGTCCAGGTCGACGTAGGCCGAGCGGACGATCTCGATCCAGCGGTAGACCCGCCAGTCCCGCTCCCAGTCGCGGGTGAACCTCGGCTCCAGCACTCGTTCCCAGCGGCGGAGCATCCGGTCCCGGATCTCCGGCCGGGTCGGGGTCAGGTGCATGTGCCGGACCAGGTCGTAGAGCGGGTCGCCGACCAGGGCCATCTCCCAGTCGATGACGGTCAGGGCGAGCGCGTCGTCACGGCGGACCAGGTTCCAGGGGTTCAGGTCGCCGTGGAGCAGGGCCGGGTCACGGTCGCTCACCCGGTGCCGGGCGAGGATCTCACGCAGCCGGGGGGCATCCGGAAGCCCGAGGAAGCGGGCCAGTTGCTGGGACTCCCTGGGGAGGCTGGCGACCAGGGCGACGAGTTGGTCGCACAGCCAGCCGTAGAAGACGCCCATTTCGTCGGCGACCGGGTCGACCTGCGTGTAGTCGACCCCGGTGAGCGCGGCGAGCTGGTCGACGAGCCCGTCCGCCTCGTGCGGACGCAGGCCGTGCACGGGGTGGTCGGGTCTGCGGCCGAGGTCGCCCGGTCCCTCGTAGGTGTGGATGGCGAAGCGGTCCCGGGAGTAGGCGCACAGGTAGCGCGCCCGGGTCTCCCCCAGGGCCAGCACACGGGGGGCCGCCACCGCGACCCCGGAGCGCTCGATCGCCCGCAGTACGGCGTGCTCACTGAGGTAGCTGCGCTCCAGGCGGCGGAAGTGCGGCACCTTGCGGCGGACCACCACCGGGAAGTCGATGTGGGGCACCCGGATGACCGAGTTGAGGTGCGCGGTGCCCTTGAAGACCTGGCCGGCCGGTGTCGCGCCCTCCAGGAAGAGCGCGGCCCGCACCGCGGAGTGCGGGAAGTCGGGGCGCTCGGGGACCCGCCGGTCCTGCTTCCACTCGATGACGTCGGTGATCCGGCCGCGCGGGGCGGGGCCCTCGGCGGGCGTGGACGCCGCCCAGCGGAACAGGATCCGCTCGATCTCCTGGTCGCCCGGGACCGTACGCAGCCGCAGTGGCTCGGCGGCCGTCTCCAGCGCCTGCCGGACCGCCGCGGTCGCGGCGTCCAGGCTGTTCTGGTCGAAGGACCCCCCGAGGGACCGCGCGGCCCGCATCACGTCCGGGTAGACGGACTGGGCGCGCTCGAAGTCCACGTAGTGCCGCAGGTCCTTGGCCGCCCCCTGGGTGGCGGCAGGCCGCACCGCCCGCATGGCCTCCGTCCACGTGTCGACGACCTCGTCCCACTGCTGGGCCGGGTACTGCATGCGGACCAGATGGGTGGCGAGGTCGTGCAGGGGGTCACCGAAGGTGGCCAGCTCCCAGTCGACGCAGGTGGGGGACGCGTCGCCGGACTCGGACACGATCAGGTTGTCCCGGTGGAGGTCGGCGTGGAGGAGGCTGTACGGACGCCGGGTCATCCAGGGCACCCGGTCGGCGAACCGGAGCAGGGCGTCCTCCGGGATGCCCAGCGCGGCGAACAGCCAGCCGAACGCCGGGCCGTTGGCCTGGCGGATCTGGAGGTCCGCCATCCGGGCCAGGGTCCGCAGGAAGGCCTGGCTGTCCGAGTGGTTCCGGGGCCACATCGACGGCAGCGGCGGCAGCGCGGCACCGCGCACCTGGGTCGTCCCGGCCATCAGCCGGGCCAGGGCCTTCAGCAGCACGGTGTCCACCGGCTTGCCGTTGGCGCAGATGCTGGAGAGCGGAACTCCCTCCACATAGCTGTGGATGGTGAAGCGATTCCCCTCGAAGAGGCACTCGGGAACATTGGGCAGCACGCCCTGCAGCGCACCCAGGATCCGGGCCTCGTTCGCCCACGTCCGGATCACCACGGACAGGGCGTCGGGTCTGCGGACCCGGACGATCACCGCGGTCCCGGGCGCCCGGCGCAGCAGCCGGGCCACCGGCTCGTTCAGCGGAAGGACGTAGTTCTGGTTGTGGAAGCCGCTGCTCGCCAGCCCCCGCTCCGCCGCATGCCCCCGGAACGCCTCGTACTCGTCGTCGAAGAGGGGTCTGCCGGCGTCTCTCCCGGTCACGACAGGGGGGACGGGTGGTGCACCCACTGGTCGCTCCGGGGTGGTTCGCGCGTGGTCCGCGGGGATCGAGTAGGGGAAACGGTATTGCCGGGTGACACGTACCACGAGCCGGGGCGCCGCGAAGTGACCCTGACGGGTGGTGGGCACTCAGCTGTACGGTCGCCGGTCGGTACGGTCGCCCGGGGTCGGTTCTGTCACCTTCCCCATTACGCACGAACCCGAGCGGTTGCTCAGTCGACTGCGGCAGAGTAGCGCAGCGGAGTCCTCCTCCGGATCATCTTCGGACGGTGTTCACCCGGCGAGGAGATTCCAGACTGCCTCGAACCATCTGGTGGTGTTGGCGACGAAGGTCGAGCCGGGTGAGGTCGGGTTCGCGTCGCGGACGTGGTGGGTGAGGGAGGCGCCGAAACCCAGGACGTCCACGGACTCGACCTCCGTGCCGTCACCGAGGGTGATCTTGCGCAGAATGGGCTCGTAGAAGCCGTGCAGGACCTCGTCGTGGTTGATGACGTAGAGCTTGAACGTCGGGGTGAGCTCGGCCCGGCGCACCTCCACCTCGACCTCCGGCACCAGTTCGTCGGCGTGCAGCTGTTCGAGGACGGCGAGCAGGGAGTCGGTGTGGACCTTGGTGATGGCGCGCAGCCGCTCCGGCAGCCGCGGATCGTCCTTGTCGTCCCTGGCCCGGGGGTACGGCATGGGGTGCTGCGCGGCCGGCAGGATCATCCGCAGGGCGATCCGCCGGGGTGAGATGTCGCCGGTCCGGATCCGCTCCGCCTGGATGCGGATGTGGGCGTCCATGCTCTCCGAGGTCAGCGTGTAGATGTCCAGTGTGACCTCGTCCTGCTCGAAGGCCTCGCCGATGAGCGGGCCGAGGGTCACCGGGTGGTGCCGGGAGCGGCTGGCCCGAGGGGCGGAGGACTGTATGTGCTGGCGCATCACGACCCGTGAGCGCTTGCCCCGGCCGGACTCGATCCAGCCCTCGCTGCTCAGTTCGCGCAGTGCCCGTCGCACGGTGTCGCGGGCGACCCCGAACTCCCGTGCCAGTGACTCCTGCGACGGCAGGGGGGAGTCGATGGGGTAGGCGCCGTCCGAGAGCCGGACCCGGAGTTCCTCCGAGACCCGCTGAAAGGCTCCGGCGCTGGTCGGCTGTTTCGTCACATCCCGTACGTACCGCTCCGCAACCCCCGGCAAACAACCCCCAGTCAGGCAACTCCTCAGTCAACTTTCGTGTTACTGGATCTAGTTGACCGGGCATCTTTCCCGCAAGTCGTCAACTTCTCAGTCAACTGGTCACCTTGGGAGGTTGACGGAAAGCCGTGAGGCAAGGGGGGTGAAGAGCCGTGACCGTCCGGGTGTTCGGAGTCGACCTGCAGATCGACAACCTCGGTCAACTGGCCTTCTGGGTCACCGGATTACTGGTGTCCCTGACGGCATGGCTGCGCAGGCGCCGACGGTGGGGGCGGGAACTGCCGGCTAGTCCCGCAGCAGCTCCAGCAGCGGCTCCAGCGAGCCGACGACCCGGTCCGCGCCGGCCGCGGTCAAAAGCTTGGCTTTCCGTTCGTTACGCGCGTAGCCCAGGAACGGCACCCCGGCCCTCCGGGCCGCCTCCAGGTCGGAGGGGGAGTCGCCGATCATCAGGGCCGCGGCGGGGGCGGCGCCCATCGCGTTGAGGGCGCGGTTGAGGCAGTGCGGGTCGGGCTTGAGGCGGTGCAGGTCCTGGGTGCGGCCGTAGATGTGCGGGGCGAAGCAGGGGGTGAGGCCGCGGTCGTCGAGGTAGGCGCGGACCACCCGGGGCGAGTTGTTGGTCGTCACCGCCATCCGGACGCCGCCCGCGCGCCAGGTCTGGATGAGGACGTCCGCGTAGGCCGTCGGCATCGCCGTCGCGGTGGCCCGCAGCTCCTCCTTGGTGAGACGTTCCTCCAGCTCGGTCACCAGGTCGCTGCCGGGATGCCTGCGGTCCACGGCACGCAGCACGAGGTGCGGGTCGAGGGAGTCGCGCTCGGTCTCCGTGACCAGGCCGCGCAGGCCCCGGCTCGCCAGCCACTCCACCAGGCCGTCGGCCACGGTCTCCGCCGAGTGCCCGGCGAACAGACGGCAGATCGGGCCGTCGAAGTCCCAGAGGACGACGCGGGCACTTCTGATCAGTTCCGCGAGCCTTTCGGTCTGGTTCTCGCTGTCGGTCGCCACCAGTTCAGTCTGCGTCGCATCAGAAGTCACTAGGAGAGTGTCAGGTCCGTGGTGATGGTTTCCCAGAGGGCGTCGAACCACTTCTGCGATTGCTCCACGAACGCGGCGTCCCGGTGACCTGCCCGCTTCTCGAAGGAGAAGAGCAGGGACTCGGAACCGACGGCGTCGTACATCTCCAGCGTTCCGCTGTCGGTGAGTTCCTCGCGGCGCGTGACCATGTAGTACCCGAACAGCGCCTCCACGCCGTTGAGCAGATACAGCTTGGCCGGCGGGGTGAACGGCAGGGCCCGGAAGGTGACGTTCACGTCGATCTTGTGGGTGGAGCGCAGGGACTGGAGGTTGTACTGGAGGACCTGGCCCTGCGCGTTGCGCATGCCCAGCCAGCGGTTGTGCACGGCGTCGTCGTCGCCCTCGACCGGGACCGGGAACGCGAGGTTGATGTCGCGGCCGGGGAGCAGGACGCGGACGTCGATGCTCTCCGGGTGGATCCGGCCCTCGTGGATCAGGCGCAGGGGCTCGGCGAGCGCGGGGAGCAGGCTCTGGGCGGTGAGACAGGCGGCGTCGATGCGGACGCGCGGGGCGGCGAACGCCTGCGTCATGCGGGGGCCGAGGCCGACCATCGTCGGCTGGGGCTCGCCGAGCGGCCGGGAAGCCGGCTCGGCGACGCGCGGCGGGCTGCCCTTGGTGACGTTGGTGAGGAGACCGTCGTCCTGCAGGACCCGCAACGCCTGGCGTACGGCAGGGCGCTCCACGCCGAACTCCTCGGCGAGCTCGGCCTGGGTGGGCAGGCGGTCACCGACCTTGAGCTCCCCCTTGCGGATGCGTCCCCGCAGGGTGTCGGCGATCTCCTGAGGTGTGCTGCCGGCGTTCACTGCCACGTTCTCCTGGGTCACGACCAAACGCTACAACTCTGATCCATCTACCGGGAGTTGTTTGAAGATTGGTTATAAGTCATAGCCAACTGGGAACAACTTAATCAGAGTTGGTTACCAACTTGATTAAGTTGGTGGAAGCTTTGCTTCCCGACGATGGGGGAACCGACATGCCCGCCGCTCTCACCCTCTTGTCCGCCGTCTTCGTCGTCGGCTTCGAACAGATGGTCCAGTCGAAGTATGGTGCCACTGGCATTATCGGTCTGCTGTTGCTCACCGTGGGCATCAAGGCCAAGAGTCCTGCGGTCAGCTCTGTCGGCGCGGTCCTGCTCGCCCTGCTGCTCACCGGTCCCGCACTGTGAGAAGAGGCCTCAGGCCGTCAGCTGCAGCTCCGAGCTGATCGTCTCCCACAGGGCGTCGAACCAGCGGGCGGACTGGTCCACGAACGCGGTGTCCCGCAGGCCGGCGCCCTGCTCGAACGCGAAGAGCATCGACCGGGTGCCCTCGGCGTCGTACGTCTGCAGGTGCTCGTGGCCGATCTCCCGCTCGTGGCGCCCCAGCGTGTAGTACGCGAACAACGCCTCCACCCCGTTGAGCAGGTACAGCTTGACCGGCGGGGTGAACGGCAGGGCCCGGAAGGTGACCCGGACGTCGATGCCGTGCGTGGCGCGCAGCGCCAGCAGGTTGTGCCGCAGCACCTGGCCCTGGGCGTTGCGCTGGGCCAGCCAGCGGTTGTGCACCGCGTCCTCGGCGGAGGCGTCCAGCGCTGTCGGGAACGCGAGGTCGATGTTCCGGCCCGGCAGCAGCACCCGCACGTCGATCTTGGCCGGTTCCAGGCGCCCCGCGTGGATGAGCCGCAGCGGCTCGCCGAGCGCGAGGTTGAGGGAGACCGAGGTCAGGCAGAGCGCGTCGATCTCCACCTCGGGGGCCGCGAAGGCCGCCTCTATCCGGGAGGCGAGGGCCACCATGGTGGGCTGCGGCGACGCCTCCGGGCCGACGGCCAACCGGACAGGGCCCGGATCAGGGGCGACCGTCGCCGGTGCGCCCTTCGACACGTTGGTGAGCAGGCGCTCCGACTGCAGGATGCGCAGCGCCTGCCGTACGGCTCCCCGCTCGACGCCGAACTCGTCGGCCAGCTTGGCCTGCGTGGGCATGCGCTGGCCCGGCCGCAGCACCCCTGACCTGATCCGGGTGCGCAGTACGTCGGCCACCGCATGGTGGGACACCTGAGGCCGCTGTGACCTCTCCCGCCCATTGGCGGAGGCGTGTTCCGGCTCCACGGACAAACAGTACAACTTCCCGCCATCTTTCGGCAGTTCACGGGAAGGTGGTTATGAGTCGCTTCCAAGCGGAGATAAGTAAAGTGGAGTTGGCCGCCAACTTCAGCAACATGGTCATACTTCATCGGTGGTTGGCCAACAGGGTTCCCTTCCGGAGGGGAGCCGGGAGCCCGGTCAACCAGGGCAGCCACCGAGGCGCACGACCACCGCACCGCACCTGAGCACAGTCACAACTGAACACCGACAACCGAACACCGCCGGACCCGCACAGCCACAACTTCACAGCTCGAACGGCTCGCTACGGATGAGCACATCGGAACAACTGAACAAGGTGATTCAGGCACTGCCACCGCACGGAAGGAGACCGTCTCAGAAGATGTCCGGGCACCAAGGCCGCCCGGGCGTGCGCAACAGGGCGTCGGCCTTCCGGACGGCGCCCACTCGCGTTTCCCGGACCCGGCCGAGGGCGTGCAGCCGCGCCACGGACTGGTCGCCGAGCCAGACGGTCGCCAACTCGGCGACGTCGAGGACGAGCTCCGGGTCCTCGGCGGTCGGGGCACAGGTCGCCCGGCCGGCGGACGCCGCCAGCCGGAACCGGCCGCCGGCCAGTCCCTGCCGGTCCACCACCTCGAGGACCAGCGCCCCTTCCGCGTCGTACGTCCGCGCCTCCAGGGCCCGTACGACGTCCAGGATCCGCACCCACAGCCAGTCCGCCTGCGAGGTGATCCGCGCGGCGCGCGGGTCGGGGAGGTAGTGCGGCAGCAGGTCGTCCGGTGACCGCCAGCCGCTCTTCACCCTGGTGATCCAGTCGATCGAACACAGGTAGTGCCACAGGGCGCGCTCGGCCGCGGGCGTGGCGCCGAGCAGCCATTTCACCGTCGCCGTCTCGTCCGGCTGCTTGCCGTGCCAGGTGTCGTCCGCCGTGTACGCCACCAGCCCCTCGACAGCACCGTCCGCCGACCGGTAGGCCGCGTGGAACGGCTCGGTCCAGTCGGTTTCGAAGCGGACCGCGCCGGTGCGCAGCTGCCACCACAGCTCGCTGCGGCTGACCGCGCCGGGCGTGCCCCGGCGGACCCGTTCGTGCAGCTCGGGGCCGAGCTTGCGGACGTCCTCGGCATCGAGGAGGTCGATCCGGGCGCCGTCCTCGGGGGCCGACCAGCGGGGGTCCAGGCCGGTGCGCCCGACCTCGACCGTCCACTCCGTCAGCGTGGTCGCCGGACCGAAGCCGTAACGGCCGTAGATCGGGTACTCGGCGGCGATCAGGGTCGCGACCACGTCTCCGCGTTCCTTCGCCGCCGCGAGGTCCTTGCTCATCATGCGGGTGAGCAGGCCGCGGCGGCGGTGGGTGGGCGAGACCGTGACGTTGGAGATGGCGTCGGCGGGGACGGTAGCTCCGCCGACGGCGGTGAGCTCCTGGTCGAAGGAGCGGAACGTGGCCACGCAGCGGGAGCCGTCGAAGGCACCGAGCAGCCTGCCCGGCACGAACTGCTTCCGCCGGGCTTCGAGTTGGTCGGCAGTGAGGGTGGGCTGCTGAAGGAAGCCGGTGTTCAGGGCGCGGTGCCAGTCCTCCAGCTCGGGTTCGGTCACGGGGCGGACTTCGACGGCGTCGGTCATGACAGCACGGTAGGTGTTCGGCCGGGGTGCTGCCGATCTAATTTCCAGGAGCCGGGCCCTACGTCAGCAGATCGTCGACCTGGGCCTCGCCCTCCCGGTAGCGCCTGGCGATCTCGCCGCTCGAGTCGTCCGCCGTTCGTTGCAGGCGCTGCCGCCGCCTCGACACCTCCTGCTCGTAGCGGACCAGGCGGCCCATCGCCGTCGTCAACTCCGTGTCCGTGCGGGCCTGGAGGTCGGAGAGTTCCACCTCCGCCAGCATGTCGGCGGCCAGCCGGCCGTACTCCTCGTTGTGCGGGGTGCCCAGGGTGACGTGCCGGGCCGAGGAGCGGTGCCGGGCCGGGGCGTCGGTCAGGATCTCCGGGAGGCGGTCCACGACGGCCGCCGCGCCCGCCGGGGAGCGGCGGGCCAGTTCCGCCCGCAGGATGTCGATACGGCCCTGGAGCAGCCGTCGGACATAGCTGAGGTCCGCCTCGTCGCGTTGCGCGTCCCGGCGCAGGACGCGCAGTTCGGGCAGGCTCAGGCAGGTCAGGTCGTGCTCCGGCGGCTCCGCGGGCAGTGCGATGCCCTCGCCGCGTTGTGCGGGCGGCCGGGGCAGGCTCTGCGTGCCCTGCGTCTTCAGTCGCCCGGTACTCGGTGTGCTCATACGCCTCTACCGTCCCCTCGACCGGTCTGTGGAAGCATGGTGCCACCCCAAGTGGCCGCAATGTGACCGAGTGCCCCCGAACGGCCGTAGATGTGAAGTTAAGGATCCATAATGGACCCCCCGTGGAGGCCTGCGGGGCACCGGGCATGATGGTCCGCATGCGAGCTGTGGTTCAGCGGGTGGACGGCGCCAGTGTGGTCGTGGACGGCGAGACGGTCGGCGCGATCGAGGGCGAGGGGCTGTGCGTGCTGGTGGGCGTGACCCACGACGACACCAAGGAGAAGGCGGCCCAGCTGGCCCGGAAACTCTGGTCGCTCCGGATGCTGGCCGAGGAACGGTCGTGCAGTGACATCGACGCGCCGCTGCTGGTGATCAGCCAGTTCACGCTGTACGGCGATGCCCGCAAGGGGCGGCGGCCGACGTGGAACGCGGCGGCGCCGGGCGACGTGGCCGAACCGCTGGTCGAGGAGGTCGTCGCGCAGTTGCGGGCGCTCGGGGCGACCGTGGCGACCGGGCGGTTCGGGGCGCAGATGCGGGTGTCACTGACGAACGACGGGCCGTTCACCGTCCTGCTGGAGATGTGAGCAGTTCCCGGCAGTCACGGGCCGGGCCGGCCATGCCGGGTTCCTCCGCCGTGCCGAGCGCGCTCCTGGCCAGGTCGTGGGCGGTGGCCCGGGCGGCCGCCGCCAGGGCGAGCAGGCCGCCGCCGGCCCGCAGGGCGGCGCCGCAGCTTCGGCGAGGAGCCCGCGTTCTCATCCGCGTTGCAGGTGAACCTCTGGCCTTGGCGAAGTCCTTCAGGGCCTGCTGCTGCACATCCGCGTTCCGCGAATCCAGCCACCACATTCACTCCCGGCAGGCGCGCGGCGACTCGGCGAACTCCTTCGGCGGTTTCGCCACGGGCGCCGCGCCGCCGAGGGCACGCCACCCGTCGGGGCGAACGCGTGCACCCCGTATCCACCTGGTCGCCGCCCGTTGCCCGTCAGGGGGTGTCAACGGCACGTCTCGAAGCGTACTTGCGGAGATTCACCGCTGGTGGACCGGTCCCCGCAGCGGGCCTACGGTTCGACGATCACTTCCTGCGCGGCCGCCGTGTCCCCCGCGACCAGCCGGGCGTCCACCGGGACGTTGCGCTTGACGAGTGCCAGGGCCACCGGACCCAGTTCGTGGTGGCGTGCGGACGTGGTCACGAAGCCGATTTTGCGGCCGTCCTCGCCGTCGTCCGCCAGCCGGATCTCCGTGCCGTGCGGCGGCAGGTGCACATCGCTGCCGTCCAGGTGCAGGAAGACCAGGCGGCGCGGCGGCTTGCCGAGGTTCTGCACCCGGGCCACGGTCTCCTGGCCCCGGTAGCAGCCCTTCTGCAGATGAACCGCGGTACCGATCCAGCCCAGCTCGTGCGGGATGGTGCGGTGGTCGGTCTCGAAACCGAGGCGGGGACGGTGGTTCTCCACCCGGAAGGCCTCGTAGGCGAGGAGGCCGGCCGCCGGGCCCGCCTTCGCCGCGTACGACTCCAGGTCCGCGCGGGGCAGGAAGAGATCACGGCCGTACGCCGTCTCGCGGACGACGGCTCCCTCCGGGGGCTCGGCGATCGAGCCGGCCGGGAGGTGCACCACGGCGAACTCGGCGGTCCGGTCGGCGACTTCCACCCGGTAGAAGAACTTCATCGACTCCAGGTAGGCGATCAGCGCCTCCGCGGTGCCGGGCTCCACGTGGGCCCAGACGGTGGTGCCGTCGTCGACCAGGTACAGCGCGTGTTCGATGTGGCCGTGCGCGGAGAGGACCAGCGCCTCGGTGGCCTCGCCGACGGGCAGCTCACTGACGTGCTGGGTGAGCAGGAGGTGCAGCCAGCTCAGCCGGTCCGCACCGGTGACGGCCACCACTCCCCGATGGGAGAGGTCGACGAAACCGGCGCCGTCGGCGAGGGCGCGCTGCTCGCGGAACAGGTCGCCGTAGTGGGCGGCGACGCCTTCGTCCACGCCCTCGGCGGGCACGGCGCCGGGCAGGGTCAGCAGGGGGCTCTTCATGGGAGTAAGCCTACGACTCGGTAATTGAAGTCTGGACGGTTGCGGCCTTGGCTCTCTTGCGGGCGCAGTCCTGGCAGCGGCCGAAGATCGCGAAGTGCTTCATGTCGGTCTCGAAGCCGAAATCCCGCCGCAGCTTGGCGGTGAACTCCGCGGCCACCGTCACGTCCGCCTCGATCACGTTCTCGCAGTCGCGGCAGACGAGGTGGATGTGATGGTGCCGGTCGGCGAGGTGATACGTCGGCGCCCCGTGCCCGAGGTGGGCATGGCTGACCAGCCCCAGCTCCTCCAGGAGCTCCAGGGTCCGGTAGACCGTGGAGATGTTGACCCCCGACGCGGTCCTCCTCACCTCACCGAGGATCGCGTCGGGCGTCGCGTGCTCAAGGGTGTCCACGGCTTCGAGCACGAGTTGCCGCTGCGGCGTCAGCCGGTAGCCGCGCTGCCTTAGGTCGCTCTTCCAGTCGGTGCTCACCACACCGAAAGTCTAGGACCACTCGGCCGTGACCACTTGGCGACTACTTGAAGAAGGCGATGCCGTCGTCCGGCATGTCGCTGGGGAGGGCCTTGGCCCAGCGCTCGACTTCCTCGGGCGTGACGACCTTCTTCAGGTGCGCGGACATGTACGGGCGCAGCTCGACCTCGGGGGTCTGCTTCTCGCCCACCCACATCAGGTCGCTCTTGACGTAGCCGTACAGGCGCTTGCCACCGCTGTACGGAGCGGAGGCGGCGGTGCGGGCCACGGCGTCCGTGACCAGGTCGATCTGGGGCTTCTTGTCGGCCATCTCGCCGTACCAGATCTCGATCACACCGTCGTCGCGGGTCATGGTGACCTCGACCCTGCGGTTGGCGTCGATGCGCCAGAAGCCGTGCTCGGTCTCCAGCGAGCGCACCTTGTTCCCGTCGTTGTCCAGCACCCAGGTCTGGGAGTGGTACTCCAGGAAGTCACGCCCGTCGTGGCTGAAGGTGGCCTCCTGGCCGAAGTTGCACTTCTCCGAACCCGGGAAGTCGTGGACGCCCGCACCGGCCCACTTGCCCAGCAGGAAGGCGAGCGGTACCAGGTCCTTGTGCAGGTCGGACGGAATCTCGATCATGACGGCGGTTCCTAGGCGGTGGGGATCAGCGCTGGCCCTGGTACAGCTTCTTCACGGTCAGTCCGGCGAAGGCGATGACGCCGACGCAGACCAGGACCAACAGGGTTTCGAAGAAGATCTCCACAGGTGCTCCTTGAGCGAGGGTGGGCATACGTACAAGAGCCGGGCCCCAGCTTACGCGGCCGGGGCCCGGGACTCCTGGCGAGGTACGCCCCCCGGGCTCAGGACAGCAGCTCGCTCTGCAGGGTGACCGTCTGCTCGAAGGGGACGGCGAGCGCGCCGCCCTTCCGGGACTGGACGATCACGCCGACGGTGTCGCCGGTGGCCAGGAAGGCCTGCCGGACCTGCGCGGCGCCGTACGGCTTCAGTTCCGTGTACGGGACCATCAGGACGTCGTCGCTGCGGGCCTTGCCCGGGAACTTCTGGTCGAGTTCGTACTGGTCGCCGTCGCGCAGTGCGTAGGCGGGCGACGAGTAGCTCATGAACTGGTGGTTGAGCAGATCCTCCGCGACGGCGGCCGTGTCGAACTGGAGGAGGTAGATCCGGGTGTGCGTGCCGTCGGTGGTGGTCCAGCCGCGTGCGGTGATGTGCCGCAGGCCGTGGTCGACGAGCTTCTGGCGCAGTCCGACGCGGTCGGCCGCGGTGAACTCCGCGAGGAACGTGCTGGTCGGCAGCCAGCCGTCGGCCCCCTTGAGCGCCGTGTCGGCGGTGGCGCCGGCCGGCGCCGGGAGGACCAGTTTCCGCAGGTCGGCGAAGTGGCTCCCGGCCGGGTTACGGACGTCGTCGTTCGGCCCCGGCTTCCCGGGCGGGAGCGGCGGCCGTACCAGGGTGGGGTACGTCCAGCGCCCGTCGGAGTGGCTGCCGAGCCCGGGCACATCGGTCCGGTCGGCCCGCGTGACGCCGTAGGCCGTCCCGGCCCCGGCGACCGCGAAGGCGGCGACGGCACAGACCCAGCGGAGCGTGGCCCGCAGCACGCGCCGGTCCTTCTTCGGGGGCGGGGGCGGGACCTCGCCGAGGCCCTCGAGGTCTTCGAGGTCCTCGGGGACCTCCGGCCGGTTCGTGTCCGTGGTCATACCGTCGCCCCCGGCTCCTTGATGCGGTCGAGCTGTGCGCGGAGCATGCCGGCCGCGCTCTCCTTGTCCAGCGGCTTGCCCCCGGTCGCCGTGGCGGTGACCAGGATGTCGCCCACGTAGCCGGTGCAGAACATCGAGTCGAGCTTCTCGTCCGAGTCCGTCGGCGGCAGGAAGCAGGAGGTCGAGTCCTTGTACCCCTTGACCTCCGGGCCCTTCCGGAACACCTTCAGCGCGTCGAGGAGCTCCTGCTGGACGGTCGCCATGGACCGGACCGTCCGCTGGTTCCCCATCCGGGCCAGCACGATCTCCATCGTGTACTGGTGGCCGGACGTCCCGGCCGTGTTCACGTAGCTGCGCATCGCCATGCCCTTGACCGGGTTCCGGTCGAGCTGCCGCTCCAGCGCCTGCCGCTGCGAACGCGGCAGGTCCTTGATCGACTGCTCGCGCAGCAGGGTCGCCTGCCTGCCGGACAGTGCGACGTCCGACCCGAACTCGGCCGTGTCCGGACCCCGCCGGTAGGTGTCGGTGCCGTACGGCAGCAGCATCCCCTGAAGGCCGCCGGGGCCGGCCGCCTTGCTGTCCTTGACGGCCTTCGGCATGCTCCACAGGGGAGCACCGGGGTCACGGTCGGCGCCCCGGACGGTGACGACGGTGCCGGCGATCCCGGCCAGCACCGCGGCGGCCAGGACACCGGCGCCGGCCACGTGGGCGATACGGCGCCGGCCACGCGTCCGCGTCTCCGCACCCGCGGGCTCCACATCATCGGCGACGCCCGCACCGACGGCACCCGGCTCGGCGACCGCCGCGTCGACGGCACCCGGCACCGCGGCACCCACGTCCGTGGCACCCGGCGCCGGGGCGGCTGTGAGGGCGGGGAGTTCGGGTGATTCCGGGTTCTCGGTCACAATCGCTCCATCTGCCGCTTCGCCAGATCCAGCACCTTCGTCCTCGGGATCGGCTTCGTGTCGTAGATCCAGATCTCCATGGCGATGTCCCCGCGCCACGCGTACGCCTCGGCGGAGTACTGGCTCACGCCGTAGAAGACGTCGGGCTTCCCGTGGACGTATGCCCTGCCGTCACCCGTGCCGGGGATCGGCCAGCTGTCGGTGTCATCGGCCTGGTCGGCGAAGTAGTACGCGTTGTCCGCCGCGTCGGCGGCCTCCGTACCCGTCTCCTGCTGGCGGTACTGGACCAGCCGGATCTCGACGTCGAGGTCGCCGTTCTCCCGCCAGTCGGTGACGGCCGCCCGGCGGAACTCCCTCGTGCCGACCAGGTTGCGGAAGGCTTCGGCCGGGTACTTGTACGTCTCCGCGAGCTCACCCGCGTCCATCCACCCGTCGCTGCCCGGCGGGTCCTGCCACGCGCGGGCCCCGTTCGGCCTGCTCAGCAGCAGCTTGCGCAGGTCGCCGTCGACCTTGACCTTCCGGTCCTGGGCCGCCGAGAGCGGCTCGGGGCCCGCGCCCTCGGCCTGCGCGACGGACGGCTGGGAGAGCGGCGGCAGGGCGGTGGGCTCGCGGCCGGCCTGGACCAGGTAGCCGACGCAGGTGCCGGCCACGACGCCGAGCACGGCGGCGGTGGCGATCAGTACGCCGGTACGACGGCGCCCTCGCGGTCTTTCGGGTGGTGTGTCTGGCGCGTCCAACGGACCCCCTGGGGAGACGGGAGCGCGGATTCCTTGATCCGCGCGTCACAGGAGACCCGTGGCCCACTCACTGAGTTGTACAACGATGAATCACGATCAGGACACCGCCGCGAGCCAGGCGGCAGCCGCCGCCATGAGCAGCAGCGTGCCGTTGAGGGCGACCTGACGGTCCCCCGTCCGCAGGTGCACCCGGATCGCGCCGAGTTGCAGAACGACGAACCCGATCGCGGCGGCCACGGCCGTCCAGGGGGCGACGCCGGTCAGCCGCGGGAGCACCAGGCCCAGCGCGCCGAGCAGCTCCACGGCCCCGAGCGCCCGCACGGCCGGCATCGGCATGCCGTCCACCCACGCCATCAGCGGCCGCAGCCGCTCCCGGCTCCGGACGGCCTTCAGCCCGCCCGCGTAGAGGTAGAAGAGGGCGAGCAGTCCGGCGACCGTCCAGTAGGCGGCGCTCATGAGGCGGGCTCGGTGGCGTAACGGCTCATCACCTCGGCGTTCGCCCCCGGGGTCAACGGCTCTCCGGACGCGTACAGGTCCCGCAGCTCCCGGAAGTACCCCACGTACAGGCCGGGGGTGAACGTACTGAGCATGACCGCCGGGGCGTCGGTGACGTTGGCGAAGGTGTGCGGGGCTCCGGACGGCACCATCACCAGGGTGCCCGCGGTGGCGTCGTGCTCGTCCTCCCCGACCGTGAACCGCACGGAACCGGAGACGACGTAGAAGCCCTCGTCGTGCCCGGCATGCCGGTGCTGCGGCGGCCCGGGGGTGTGCGGCGCGAGCACGGACTCGGCGACGCCGAGCCGGTGGCCGGTGGTACGGCCGTCCTCCAGCACCCGCATCCGTGTGGTGCCGAGGACGAGCACCTCGCCGTCGTCCGGGCCGACGACGGACACGGCGGGATCATCGCGGTGGCCGCGGTGGTCGTAAATCGTCATGCCCCGATTCGACGGCCGGGACCGTACGGCTGTCCAAGACCTGTTCCGCCCCCTCGATACCCGATCGGTATCGTGGCTGCATGGAGCGGATCGAGCTACGGACCCTGCGCTATTTCGTGGCCGTCGCGGAGGAACTCCACTTCGGCCGGGCCGCCGCACGGCTCCATATGAGCCAGCCCCCGCTGAGCCGTGCGATCAAGGGGCTGGAGGGCGAGGTCGGCGCGGCCCTCTTCGAGCGGTCCCCGGCCGGTGTCAGTCTCACGCCCGTCGGAGCCGTGCTCCTCGACGAGGCCCGCGCGCTCCTCGACCAGGCAGACAGGCTGCGGGTGCGGGTCGCCACGGCGACGGGTGCCGCCACGCTCACCGTCGGCCTCCTCGGCGACAGCACGGATCCCGGGGTACGCCGGCTCGCCCGCGCCTACCGCGACCGCCACCCCGGCGTCGGGATCCGCATCCGCGAGACCGACCTCACCGACCCCACCTGCGGACTGCACGCCGGACTCGTGGACGTCGCCCTCACTCGCGGACCCTTCGACGAGACGGGCCTGGTGGTGCGGGAGCTGCGGGCCGACCCGGTGGGCGCGCTGCTCCGCGCCGACGATCCGCTGGCCCGCCGGCAGAGCCTGACGCTGGCCGACCTCGCCGACCGGCAGTGGTTCAGGTTCCCGGAGGGCACGGACGGCCGCTGGCAGTCGTACTGGAACGGCGGAGTGGTGCGGGAGGGGCCGGTGGTGCGGGCGATCCAGGAATGCCGGCAGGCGGTGCTGTGGAACGGCACGGTGGGCATGACGACGACGGGCCACGAGCCGGGCGCCGGGCTGGTGACGGTGCCTGTCGTGGACATGCGGCCGAGCCGGGTGGTGGTGGCATGGGTCGCGCAAGACGCCAATCCTCTGCTACGGCCGTTCGTTCAGGTGGCGATCGACGCCTACCGCGACCACGACCTGGGGGATATCCCCCGCCCGGATCCTGGGGTGGACCGGATCGCGCCCCGGCCGGGGCGCACATAGCGTTCGGCCATGATGCAGACTCCGCGAAGGCTCCTCGCCCTGGCCCTCGGTGCCGCCGCCCTGCTCTCCTCCGGGGTGGCCGCCGCCTCATCGCCCAGGGACTCCTTACAGCGGGACACCGAGGCGATCCACGCCCTCGGCGTCAGCGGTGTGCAGGCCCGCGTGACCGCGCCCGACGGCCGGCAGTCGGTCGCCACCAGCGGCACCGCCGATCTGGACACCGGACGCCCCGTCCCCGCCGACGGCTACTTCCGCATGGCCAGCACGGCCAAGACGCTGGTCGCCACCGTGGTCCTCCAGCTGGAGGCCGAGGGCAGGCTGTCCCTGGACGACACGGTCGACCACTGGCTGCCGCACGTCGTCCGGGAGAACGGCAACGACGGCCGCCGGATCACCGTCCGCCAACTGCTCCAGCACACCAGCGGCATCCATGACGACCTGCCCGGATACACCACGCCGGAGGAGTACTACCAGCAGCGCCACGACGTCCACGGCCTCCGCCGGCTCGTCGCCCGTGCCGTGGCCCACGCGCCGGACTTCCCGCCCGGCGAGGGCTGGGCGTACTCCAACACCGGGTACGTCCTGCTCGCCCTGATCGTCCAGGAGGCCACCGGCCACCCCGCCCACCAGCAGATCGAGGACCGCGTCCTACGCCCGCTCGGCCTCGACCGGACCCGGTGGCTGGGCACCTCGCCGGCGCTTCCCCGGCCGCACGCCCAGGCCTACCAGTACTTCGGCCCCGGCTCCCGGGTGGACGTCACCGACCAGATCCCGGTGGACCCCGAGAACCTCTCCTGGGTCACGACCACCCGTGACGAGAACCGTCTCCTCCGCGCGCTGCTCGCGGGCCGCCTGCTCCCGGCGCGCCAGCTGGCCGAGATGAAGCGGACGGTTCCCGTGAACGCGGAGGTCCAGCAGCTGTGGCCCGGCGGCCGATACGGACTCGGCCTGGTCGAACGGCCGCTGAGCTGCGGCGGAAGCTACTGGAGCCACGAGGGCGGGGACGGCGGCTACATCACCCTCAACGGCGTCACCGGCGACGGCAGGCGCAGCGCGGTGGTCTCCATGTCCGAGGCCCGCGGCGACACCCCGGACCACATCCTGGCCCAGGAGAACGCCGCGAGCGCCCTCATCGACCACGCGCTGTGCGGGTGACTCCGCCGACGAAGGCCGACCAGGCACGGGCCCCGAAGACCAGCGCACCGCGCTCGGGGGCCTTGCTGTCACGGACGGGGACGAGGGAGACGAGGGAGGGGTGAATCGCGGCGACTTCGAGGCACTGGCCGCCGTCGGAGTTGCTGTAGCTGCTCTTGCGCCACGTGAGACTGCTCAAGTCGATGACCCGCACGGCACTTCCTCCAACCTACGCAAGATGAACGTCCGCGACTCGGCGGGGCTCAACGCCAGGTCACGTACGGCATCATAGGTGCGGTGGAGGCCCTCAACCCTGTTTGTTTCCTCTACCAGTTCGCCCCGTACGTCGTTTTCGGCATACGCGACGGTGCGGCCTTCGGACAGCCGCAGGAACATCACGTCGGTGCTCGCCAAGCCGTGCAGCCCCGTACCGAACGGCAGCACGTGCAGCGTGATGTTCGGGCGCTCTCCCGCTGCCACCAGGTACTCCAGTTGCTCGCGCCATTCCCAAGGGTCACGCAGTGAGTTGCGCAGCACGGCCTCCGAGAGGATGACGCGAAACGGTGGGGCGTGGTCGCCTTCGAGTACGGCCTGCCGTCCGATGCGCGCGACGACCTGCTGCTCCAACTCCTCGTCCCTCAAGCCTCCCGCCGCCAGCGCCTCCCGTACGTAGGCGGGCGTCTGCAGCATCCCCGGCGGACGGCTCACCGCGTAGTGCCACAGGCTCGTCGCCTCGGCCTCCAGGACCATGTACCGCCGGTACTGCTCCTTGAACTGCGAAGGATCCCCGACCGCCAGTTCCCACAGGGCCAGCAACAGCCCCGGCGCCCCGTAGTACTGGTCCAGCGCCTCGACGATCTCCGGGCTTCCCAGGCTCCGGCCGCTCTCCATCTTGCCGAAGTTGGAGGCGTCCCAGCCCAGTTCCCCGGCCAGCTCCCTCAGGCTCACTGCCCGCTCGGCCCTCAGGTGCCGTAACTCCTCCGCGAACCGTTGCCTGGGCTCCTGACTACGCCCCGTCACCACCCGCCTCTGCGGCACCGCACCCCTCCCTGGTACGCCATGGAATTTGTGGAATTAGCGCCGCCAGACGGGGAAGAACCGCTCGCCATCGGCGTGCCGACGCCACCTCCGGGCCATGCTCGTAGCAGCCTCGATACCCAGAGTAGTCCAACTGACGCATTTCGTATAGATGTTGGACGAAAGGAGCAAATGCCATGGAGCCCGGAACCCTGTTCTATGACACCGCCACCGACCAGGTCGGCGAGTACCGGGACCAGTTGGGGCCGTACGCGATGCTGCGTCCCGTCGGCGGCGGCAGGGAGTGGCAGGCCGATCCGGCGGTGCTGCGACCGGCCACCGACAGGGAGCGGCTCAGTGCCGGCGTGCGCGCGGCGAACGACCGCAGTACGTGGTGCGTGCCGTCGAGCCCGGACGACCTGAGCCGGCCGCCCCGGCCCGTCCCCGGCTGCGCCGATTGCGCGGATCTCGTCGGCAGCCGGGAGACCGCGCTGGTCGTGTACGACCACAGCGCGGCCACCGACGCGAACGTGCTGCTCCGGCAGCACCAGCGCGCGGAACACCAGCCTTGACGCCACCCGATTACGCTGCACGTATGGCGAAGAAGCTCGTGATCAAGGTGACGGCCGGGGCGGACGCCCCGGAGCGGTGCTCGCAGGCGTTCACGGTGGCGGCGGTGGCCGTCGCCAGTGGCGTCGAGGTGTCGATGTGGCTGACCGGGGAGTCCGCGTGGTTCGCGCTGCCGGGGCGGGCCGCCGAGTTCGAACTGCCGCATGCCGCTCCGCTGCCCGACCTGGTCGACTCGATCCTGGCCGGCGGCACGCTCACGCTCTGTACGCAGTGCGCGGCCCGCCGGGACATCACGGAGAAGGACGTCATCGAGGGCGTACGGATCGCGGGTGCGCAGGTCTTCGTGCAGGAGGCGATGGCGGAGGGGACGCAGGCGCTCGTCTACTAGGGCAGGCCCCGGGACCGCGCCTCAGGGGCGCGGGGAGCCCGCGTCGTCGTACCGCCGGCGGGCCGCCTCGACGTGGTCGAGGTGGCCGGCGGACCAGTCGACGAGGTGGGCGAAGAGCGGAGCGAGGGTGGCGCCGAGCTCGCTGATCTCGTACTCGACACGTGGCGGCACCTCGGGGTGGTAGGTGCGCACGACCAGACCGTCGCGCTCCAGCCGGCGCAGCCGCTGGGTGAGCACCTTCGGCGTGATGCCCTTGATACGGCGTTCCAGCTGGACGAACCGCTGACGGCCGAAGGTGTGCAGGGACCACAGGATCGGCGTGGTCCACCGGCTGAACACGATGTCCACGACCGGGGAGACCGGGCACGCCAGCTCGGGGTCGGACAGGGCGTCGGGTGCCGCCCGTCGGGTCTCGGTCGTCATGAGCCGCACCCCTCTGAGGTAGTCACTTTCCTCTAGGTACCTACTATACCGGCGCTGTTAGCGTCGCTGTCGTCGCGGAAGACCACCGGAAAATACGGGAGCTGGACATGATCGTGGTGACGGGTGCGACCGGGAACGTGGGCCGGTCGCTGGTGGCGGCCCTGGCGCGGGCCGGGGAACGGGTGACGGCGGTGTCCCGGGGGATCGCTCCCGTGCGCCTGCCGGGCGGGGTCGTGCGGATACGGGCCGACCTGGCCGAACCGGAGAGTCTGCGGCCCGCGTTGGCGGGTGCCGAGGCGCTGTTCCTGCACGACGGCGGCACGGGCGGACACGGGTTCGACGCACGGGCCGTGCTGGCGGGGGCCCGGGACGCGGGGGTGGCGCGGGTGGTGCTGCTCTCCTCCCAGGGCGTGGTGACCAGGCCGGACTCCCCTTCGCACGGCGGGGCGATGCGGGCGCTGGAGGACGCGGTGCGCGAGTCGGGCCTGGCCTGGACGATCCTGCGGGCCGGCGGCTTCGCGTCCAACGCCTACGCCTGGGCGGAGTCGGTGCGCACCGAGCGGACCGTGGCGGCGCCGTTCGGTGACGTCGGGCTCCCGGTGGTGGACCCCGCGGACATCGCGGAAGTCGCCGCGGTGGCGCTGCGCAAGGACGAACACACCGGCCGGATCTACGAGTTGAACGGACCGGCGGCCGTCACGCCCCAGCAGCAGGCCGAGGCCATCGGTGCGGCGCTCGGCGAGCCGGTCCGGTTCGTCGAGCTGACCCGGGCGGCGGCCTACGCGCGGATGACGGCGTTCATGCCGGAGCCGGTGGTGGCGACGACGCTGGCGGTCCTCGGCGAGCCCAACGCGGGCGAGCTGCGGCTGAGCCCGGACGTCGAGGGGGTGCTCGGCCGGCCGCCCAGGACCTTCGCCACGTGGGCCCAGCGCAACGCCGAGGCGTTCCGGTAGGCCGGGCGGCGTGCCGGGCCTCAGGGCCGGGGGCGTTTCTTCCCGTCCAGCTCGTCCCACCACTCGTCGGACTTGGGATCGCCGGAGGGGTCGTCCCACCAGCGGTCGTCGGGTCCCCGGCGATTCGCGACCATCGCGGCGACGGGCGGGATGACCATGGCCACCACGCACATCCCCACGGCGGCGGGGACGGACCAGATGCGCACGACTCCCCAGGCCAGGACGAAGAGACCGATGCAGATCCCCATCATGACGAAGTAGACGCGACGTCGCCGGGCGAGCATGCATCCAGGGTAGGTCGGGTGGGCGGACACGGCGCAGGGGCCGCACCCCGGGTCTTCGACCCCGGTGGTGCGGCCCCTGCGTCCAGCTGGTCAGACCGCGATCGCGACCTCGGCCAGGCCGCCCTGCTGGGCGACGACCGTGCGGTCGGCGGTGGCGCCGGGAACGAGGGCGCGGACGGTCCAGGTGCCCTCCGCCGCGTAGAAGCGGAACTGTCCGGTGGCGGAGGTGGGAACCTCCGCGGTGAACTCGCCGGTCGAGTCGAGCAGGCGGACGTAGCCGACCACGGGCTCGCCGTCCTTCGTCACCTGCCCCTGGATCGTGGTCTCACCGGGCTTGATCGTCGAGGCGTCCGGGCCGCCGGCCTTCGCTCCACACATACGGAAACTCCAGAGGTCTTGAAAGGTCGGGGCTTACTTGCCGGCGCCGAGCTCGATCGGAACGCCGACGAGGCTGCCGTACTCGGTCCAGGAGCCGTCGTAGTTCTTGACGTTCTCGACACCGAGCAGCTCGTGCAGGACGAACCAGGTCAGCGCGGAGCGCTCACCGATACGGCAGTAGGCGATGGTGTCCTTGGCGAGGTCCACCTGCTCCTGGGCGTAGAGCTCCTTGAGCTCGTCGTCCGACTTGAAGGTGCCGTCGTCGTTGGCGTTCTTCGACCACGGGATGTTCCGGGCGGACGGGACGTGGCCCGGGCGCTGGGACTGCTCCTGCGGCAGGTGGGCCGGGGCGAGCAGCTTGCCGGAGAACTCGTCGGGGGAACGGACGTCGACGAGGTTCTGCGTGCCGATGGCCGCCACGACGTCGTCGCGGAAGGCGCGGATCGCGGTGTTCTGCGGCTTGGCCGTGTAGGTGGTCTCGGTGCGCTCCGGGACCTCCTCGACCAGCTCGCGGGCGTCCAGCTCCCACTTCTTGCGGCCGCCGTCGAGGAGCTTGACGTTCTCGTGGCCGTAGAGCTTGAAGTACCAGTAGGCGTAGGACGCGAACCAGTTGTTGTTGCCGCCGTACAGGATCACCAGCGTGTCGTTGCCGATGCCCTTCGCCGACAGGAGCTTCTCGAAGCCCTCCTGGTCGATGAAGTCGCGGCGGACCGGGTCCTGCAGGTCCTTGGTCCAGTCGATGCGGATCGCGCCGCGGATGTGGTTCTTCTCGTAGGCGGACGTGTCCTCGTCCACCTCCACGATCGCGATGTCGGCGTTGTCCAGGTTGTCCTGGACCCAGTCGGCGTCGACCAGGACGTCGCTGCGGCTCATGCTCTTTCTCCTCCGGGGCAGGTGCGGCGGTGCGTGCGAATGCGGGGGTGCGCGTGGGCGCGCACGGATGCCCTCAGCGGGAGGGCAGGGGGGATGCGGAGGCAGCGGCCTCCACCGTCAGAAGGGGCGACAGAGCATGGCGGCGACGCGGCACAGGTCGACTGCCCGCCGCTTCGTGAGATCCGCCTGACGCTTCATGGGCTCGATCGTAGGGACGGATGACCGGGCATGTCACCGGCATGTCGCATGATGAGACACGATCGTCCGGATTGTGGGACGAGATCCGGCTCGGCGGCATGCCGGGACCGCGGCCGCCCCACCGCACCCTTCACCACATCTGCGGTACGGACGCCCCTGTCTCGACAGATGGACGGTCCCCGGCCGCCGGACCGGCGGCCGCCGTGCCGCCTTCTACCCGGCGAGCCGGACGTTCGAACCCTTCACCCCGATCTCCACACCGTCCGGCGCCGCCTGCACCCTGTCCAGCTGGATGCCGCCGGGGAGCTGACTGATCGCCTGCTGGAAGTCGGAGGCCTGCCGGAACCGGTCCTCGACGAGGCTGACCCCGGCGAGCTTGGGCAGGTTGTCGGCGTGCACCTGCACGGTGTCGTCCTTGACGGCGACCGTGCTGAGGACGTTGACCTTCTGGTGGGCGCCCACCCCGGGGACGGTGACGTCGAGGGTGACCTTGATCTTGCCGTTGCCGCCGTCGGCGAGACCGACGACCTTGCCGGTGAAGCCGAGGCCGAGGTCGGTGGGCTGGGTGTCCACGTTCTTCAGCAGCTCGGCGTAGGAGATGAGCGCGGTACCGGTCGCGGTCCGCGCGGTGGCGGAGCTGTAGTCGCCGGTGAAGGTGACGCCCTTCATGTCGGCCTTCAGATCCTCGATCCGGATCGTCTTGCCCGCGGTGCCGGTGGTGGCGTCGTAGTCCTTGATCCCGACCTCCACGTCGTCCAGCGTGCCGCCGGCGACCTGGGTGAGGAACGGGAAACCCTTGATGGAGACGTCGGGGTCGCTCGCGAGGTTCTCCGTCGTCTTCAGCTTGCCTGCGGCCTCCCCCTCGGCGAAGTGCACGGCGACGCGGTCGACGACCACGAAGAGCACGCCGAGGATGACGACGACGATCAAAAAGATACGCAGGGCTCGCATGGTGGTGGGGTCCCCCGGGTCGGCGTTCGATAACGGCGGGTTCACGCTAACCCTGACCCGGGCGACAGCCGGGAATTTGTCGAACACCTGTGACAGGTTTGAACATCAGGAGGCCCGGGGGCGCTGGTGAGCCGGCCGGGACTACCGGCCGAGCAGCCACACCACAGGTGCCGCGGCGGCCAGCGGCAGCGCCACACCCGCGGTGAAGTGGACGAACTTCGACGGGTAGTCGTAGCTCGCCACACGGTGACCGGCCAGCGCGCACGCCGCGGCACCCGCGCCGATCAGCGCGCCCTTGGTGCCCAGCCCGGTCATGTCGCCCACCGCGATGCCCGCTCCGGTCGCGGCCAGCACCGAGACGACCACCGAGGCCACCGTCGGCAGCGGCAGCGCCCGCGCCACCACGGCCACCGCGACCGCCGCCGCGCCCACCGCCGCCGCGTCCGGGTCCGCGCCCAGGAAGCCCGTCGCGATGATCGCCAGCGCGGAGGAGGCCACCGTGGCCATCAGGCCGTACATACGGGTGTCGGGGTCGGCGTGCGAGCGCAGCTGGAGGACGAGGGAGAGCAGGACCCAGATGCCCAGCGGGCCGAGGATCGCCGCCGGGGCCTGGTCCCGGCCCGCCACCAGGAGCGCGCCGTCCGCCGCCAGCGCGCCCAGGAAGGCGAGGGCGATGCCCTGCCGGGCCGGCCACATGCCGTTCAGCCGGAACCAGCCCGCCGCCGTCAGCGCCTGGAGGATCACCAGCGGGACCACCAGGGCGTACGAGGAGAGCGGGGCGGCCACCGCGAGGAGCAGGCCCAGCAGGCCCGTCAGCAGGGCTGGCTGCATCCCCGGCTCGATGATCGGCGAGCGGCCCTCCAGGCGGGCCCGCTGCGCGTCGGTGACGCGCGCGTTGCCGGCCAGGGTGGCCGGACCGTAGCCGGACCCCGGTCCGCCGGGGCCGGGAGCCGGGGGCGGGGTGTGCGTCGGCTGCTGCGCCGGTGCCTGCGGTTGCTGGGCCGCCGCCTGCGGCTGCTGCTGGGCCGGTGCGTACGTCTGCGGGGACATGTACGCCGTCTCCGCCGCCGACACCTGCGGCTGTGCCGCCTGCACCGGCGTGTGCGTCTGGGTCTCCCAGGTCTGCCCCTGCCACTGCTGGGTGGCGTACTGCTGCTCCTCGTACCCCCACTGGGGCTGGGCGGGGGGCTGCTGCTGGTACGGGTCGTAGCCCTCGTACGGCTGGTTGCTCATCGGTCTCGCTCACCCTCCTGCGAACGGCGGGAGCACCTCGACCGTGCCGCCCTCGGCCAGCCGTACCGTCTCATGCCCGCGTGTCCCCACGGGGTCACCGTCGATGAGGAAGGAGCATCGCCGCAGGACCCGCGCGAGTTCACCGGGGTGTCGCGCACGCACCGCGTCCAGCGCCTCGGCGAGGGTGTCCGCGTCGTACGGCTCCTCGGCGGTGCCGGCCGCGGCCTTCGCGGCCGCCCAGTAGCGCACCGTGACCTTGGGCATCAGCTTCCTCAAGAGACTCGATCGATCGGCTGTGTACGGGCTCAGGCTAGCCCGCCCGGGAGGCCGCCCAGTCGCCGATCCTGGCCAGCAGCCGGTCGTCGGCCGCGTGCTCGGCGTGGCCCATGCCGGGCTCCAGCCACAGCTCGGCCGTGTCACCGGCGGCGTCCGCGAGCATCCGGGGGTGGTCGACCGGGAAGTAGCCGTCGCTGTCGCCGTGCACGATCAGCAGCGGGGTGGGGGCGATCCTGGGCACCGCCTCCACCGGCGACAGCGGCACCGGGTTCCAGTCCCGGTGGTGGATACGGGTACGGAAGCCGTAGCGGCCGACCAGCCGGCCCGCCGGTCTGGTGACCAGCCAGTGGACGCGGCGCATGGGGGCGGTGCCCCGGTAGTACCAGCGGGCGGGCGACGACACCGAGACCACGGCGTCCACGCCGGGATGCAGCGCCGCGTGCCGCAGCACCACCGAGCCGCCCATCGAGAAGCCGACGGTCACCACCCGGGCGGCCCCGAAGCCCCGCGCCCAGCGCACCGCCGCCGCCAGGTCGAGGACCTCGCGGTCGCCGACGGTGGTGCGGCCGCCGGAGCGGCCGTGGCCCCGGAAGGAGAAGCTGACCACCGGGGCGTAATCCGTCAGGGCGGTCACCACCCGTCGTACATGCGGCCGGTCCACGTCGCCGGTGAAGCCGTGGGCCAGGACGAACACCAGGTCACGGGAGGGTGGCCGGGAGCCGTCGTATACGACCGAGGCGGGATCGTATACGGAATCAATGGAAATCCCGTCGTCCGTGCGCAGAAACGTCCGGATAGGAGTGCTTCTGCTCGTCTCACAGTTCGGACGAATGGCGGAACGTGCCACATGACCTGCCGGACCATTGCTCATGTGGGCTATTCTGCTGTGCAGAGGACTCGGGCAGCGCCGCCACCGGGTCCTTTTGTGCTTTCGGAACCTCTGTATACGAAGCGGGAAACTCCAGGTGACCGCGGATGTACGGGGCTCGGGAGCGCAGCGCAGTGCCCTTGCACACAGTCCTCGCAGGGACCGAGGAGGAACCAGTCTTATGAGTTCTCTGCTGCTCCTGACCAACGCCCTCCAGCCGTCTACAGAGGTGTTGCCGGCCCTCGGGCTGCTCCTGCACAACGTGCGGGTGGCTCCGGCCGAAGGCCCCGCCCTCGTCGACACCCCCGGTGCCGACGTCATCCTCATCGACGGCCGCCGCGACCTCCCCCAGGTCCGCAGCCTCTGTCAGCTACTGCGGTCGACCGGCCCCGGCTGTCCGCTGATCCTGGTCGTCACCGAGGGCGGTCTCGCCGCCGTCACCGCCGACTGGGGTATCGACGACGTGCTCCTCGACACCGCCGGCCCGGCTGAGGTCGAGGCCCGGCTGCGCCTCGCCATGGGCCGCCAGCAGATCGTCAACGACGACTCCCCCATGGAGATCCGCAACGGCGACCTCTCGGTGGACGAGGCGACGTACAGCGCCAAGCTCAAGGGACGGGTCCTCGACCTCACCTTCAAGGAGTTCGAGCTGCTCAAGTACCTCGCCCAGCACCCCGGCCGGGTGTTCACTCGTGCACAGCTGCTCCAGGAGGTCTGGGGGTACGACTACTTCGGCGGCACCCGGACCGTCGACGTACACGTACGACGGCTGCGCGCCAAGCTCGGCGTGGAGCACGAGTCCTTGATCGGGACCGTCCGGAACGTCGGTTATCGATTCGTTACCCCGGAGAAGGGTGACCGGGGCGAGCGGGTCGGCGACGAGGCCAGGGCACGGGCGGAGGGTCCAAAGCCGGAGGATGCGGACGCTTCGGCGGCCCTGGACACGGCCGAGGTACCGGCGGAGGCGTAGTGGCCGTCCGGGGGCGGCTCGGCCGCCGTCCGGACAGGGCATTGCTCCCGCAAGCCAAGCTTCGATACGCCCTGCCCAGAGCGGGTCCATCCGCGTAGACTCCGCGCGTGGCCAAGGTGACTCGGGATGATGTGGCGCGGCTGGCGGGTACGTCCACCGCCGTTGTCAGTTATGTCATCAACAACGGACCCCGGCCGGTCGCACCGGCCACGCGCGAGCGTGTCCTCGCCGCGATCAAGGAGCTGGGGTACCGGCCCGACCGGGTCGCCCAGGCGATGGCGTCCCGGCGCACGGACCTCATAGGTCTGATCATCCCGGACGCCCGGCAGCCCTTCTTCGGCGAGATGGCGCACGCGGTGGAGCAGGCCGCGTCCGAGCGCGGAAAAATGGTCCTGGTCGGCAACACCGACTACGTCGCCGAGCGCGAGGTGCACTATCTGCGCGCGTTCCTCGGGATGCGGGTCTCGGGCCTCATCCTCGTCTCCCACGCGCTGAACGATCTGGCCGCCGCGGAGATAGACGCCTGGGACGCCCGGGTGGTGCTGCTGCACGAGCGGCCGGAGGCGATCGACGACGTGGCGGTGGTGACGGACGACCTGGGCGGCGCCCAGCTCGCCGTCCGGCACCTGCTGGAGCACGGCTACGAGTACGTGGCCTGCATGGGCGGCACCGCCGAGACCCCCGCCGTCGGCGACCCGGTCTCCGACCACGTCGAGGGCTGGAAGCGGGCCATGGCGGAGGCGGGCCTGACCACGGAGGGCCGGCTGTTCGAGGCGCCGTACAACAGGTACGACGCGTACCGGGTGGCCCTGGAGACGCTGGCCGGCCCCGACCGGCCGCCGGCCATCTTCTGCTCCACCGACGACCAGGCGATCGGCGTGCTGCGGGCGGCCCGCGAGCTGCGCATCGAGGTGCCGGGGGAGCTGGCGGTGGCCGGCTTCGACGACATCAAGGAGGCGGGGCTGGCGGATCCGCCGCTGACAACGATCGCATCGGACCGTCCGGCGATGGCTCGGGCGGCGGTGGACCTCGTCCTCGACGACGGGCTGCGGGTCGCGGGGTCGCGCCGGGAGCGGTTGAAGACGTTTCCCTCGCGGCTGGTGGTGCGGGGGTCCTGCGGCTGCGGGTAGTTCCTCGGCCGCGGCCCGGTGGGGGCTTGTCGCGCAGTTCCCCGCGCCCCTTCGGGGGCGCTCACCGCGGCGCCCTGCTTTCAGGGGCGCGGGGAACTGCGCGAACGGCCCCCACCGGCCCGCACTCGCCACGAAGCCTTCATGAACGGCTTCTGAGAGACCCGCCCGACCCGCGAGAAGGTTCCTTATATCGGGCAAACGCGCTTCTCGCGGCGTTCTCAGCGGGCCCTCAGCCAGCTCTCATGGTCGCGGGACAAGCTAAATGTCATGACCGAGAGCCTCCGCCGCAGTGGCGAGTACGAGAACCCCCAGGGTCCCCAGGGTGACGCCTACCAGGGCGCGTACCCCCAGCAGCAGCACGCCTCCGCCCCCGTGAACCCGGAGTGGCCGCCCCCGCCGGCCCACCAGCCGGCCCCGCAGGCCGCCCCCGAGCCGCAGACCGCGCGGTTCCCGGAGTACACGGCGGAGCACCCGGAGCACTCGGTCCACGCCGGGCAGAAGCGCACCCGGGGCCCGATAGCCCTCCTCGCCGCGGTCGCGATCGTCGCGGCGGCCGTCGGCGGCGGCACGGCGTACGCCTTCCAGGAGCTGACCGGCAAGAACGACACCGTCTCCTCCAGCACCTCCACCAACGTGGTGCCCTCCAGCAAGAAGGGTGACGTCGCCACCATCGCCGCCGCCGTCAGCCCGAGCGTCGTCGAGATCACCGCCACCCTCAGCAACGGCACCTCCACCGGTTCCGGCGTCGTCATCAGCAGCAACGGCGAGATCGTCACCAACAACCACGTGATCTCCGGCGCCCAGTCGATCAAGGCGACGACCAGCACCGGCAAGTCCTACACCGCCGAGGTCGTCGGCACCGACAGCGCCAAGGACCTCGCCCTCGTCAAGCTCCAGGGCGCCTCCGGGCTCAAGACCGCCGCCCTCGGCGACTCCGACGGCGTCCAGGTCGGCGACACGGTCGTCGCGATCGGCTCCCCCGAGGGCCTCAGCGGCACCGTCACCAGCGGCATCGTCTCCGCGCTCGACCGGGACGTGACCGTCGCCACCGACGAGGGCCAGGACCAGCAGAGCCAGGGCGGCGGCGACGGCCAGTGGCCGTTCTCCTTCGGCGGCCGGCAGTTCAACGGCGACACGGGCTCGTCCACGACGACCTACAAGGCGATCCAGACCGACGCCTCGCTGAACCCCGGCAACTCCGGCGGCGCGCTGATCGACGCCGGCGGCAACATCATCGGCATCAACTCGGCGATGTACTCGGCCGGTTCGGACTCCTCGTCGTCCTCCTCGGACGAGGGCAGCGTCGGCCTCGGCTTCGCCATCCCGATCAACACCGTCAAGTCCGACCTGGCCAAGCTGCGGGCGGGCTCCACCAGCTGAAGCACGGCACCACGAGCAGACCGAGCGCAAGGGAGTACGTCATGATCAAGCAGATTATGCACCTCACGAGCGGTGACGACCCGGCCGGCTTCGACCTCGCCCTCGAGGTGGCGTACGAACTCAACGCACCGGCCAGGGCCGCGGCGGTGACCGTGGCGCCGCGCGCCCCGGAGATCGTGCCGGCCCCGCAGCTGATGGGCCTGCGCACGTCCGCGGACCGCCCGCACCAGCGGAAGGTGCCGCTGAGCCGGATGACCCTGGTGCGCGGTTAGGGGCGTATCGCCCCACCGGCGTGCATACCCGACAGCCCGGAAACATGCGAGGCTGAGAGGCGCCCCACCCCACCCGGAACCACCACACCCCGAGGAACCGCGAGCGATGAGCCCCGCCGAAGGCGACCGTGACCCCCAGCGCATCCTGATCGTCGACGACGAGCCGGCCGTACGTGAGGCACTCCAGCGCAGCCTCGTCTTCGAGGGGTACGAGACCGAGGTCGCCGTCGACGGAGCGGACGCGCTGGACAAGGCCACGGCCTGCAAGCCGGACCTGATCGTCCTCGACATCCAGATGCCGCGGATGGACGGCATGACCGCCGCCCGCCGCATCCGCGGGGCCGGCGACAGGACCCCGATCCTGATGCTGACGGCCCGCGACACGGTCGGCGACCGGGTCACCGGCCTCGACGCCGGGGCGGACGACTACCTGGTCAAGCCCTTCGAACTCGACGAACTCTTCGCCCGTATCCGTGCTCTCCTGCGCCGCAGCTCCTACGCGGGCACGGTCGCCGAAGGCGGCCAGGAGGACGAGGCGCTCACCTTCGCCGACCTGCGCATGGACCTGGCGACTCGCGAGGTCACCCGGGCCGGACGGCAGGTGGAGCTGACCCGCACGGAGTTCACGCTCCTGGAGATGTTCATGGCCCACCCACGCCAGGTCCTCACCCGCGAGCAGATCCTCAAGGCCGTCTGGGGCTTCGACTTCGAGCCCTCCTCCAACTCCCTCGACGTCTACGTCATGTACCTCCGCCGCAAGACCGAGGCCGGCGGCGAGCCCCGCCTCGTCCACACCGTGCGCGGCGTCGGATACGTCCTGCGCCAGGGTGGCGCCGAGTGACCGGCCTCGCCCGCCGCTTCCGCAACCTCCCGATCCGCGCCCGACTGTCGATGCTGGTCGCGGCGGCGGTGGCGTTCGCGGTGGCGGCGGTGTCGGTGACCTGCTGGTTCATCGTGCAGGGGAAGCTGTACGAGCAGTTGGAGAGCGATCTGCAGAAGCAGCAGCGCGGACCTGTGGTGTTCGACATCCTCAGCCACGCCCTCGCCGACTGCTCCCCCACCCCCCAGGACACGAACAGCTTCCGCACCAACTACGGCCAGGCGGTCACGACAAGTGGCAAGGTCTGTCTGCTGACCGGCTCGACGGGCGCGGTCGAGGTCACCCAGGGCGACAAGGACATCATCAAGTCCGGGGACACCAACACGCTCTACTTCCGCAACGGCACCGACGGGGCCGGAAACGCCGTACGCGTGATGACGCAGGTGTTCCCCACCGATACCGGGTCCTACGTCGGACTGATCGCCGCCGTTCCCCTGAAGAGCACCCAGGACACCCTCAAGGACCTCGCCCTGATCCTCCTTCTCGTCTCCGGTATCGGGGTCATCGGTGCCGGAGCCGCGGGCCTGGCTGTCGCCCGCGCCGGTCTACGCCCCGTCGACGAACTCACCGAGGCCGTCGAACACGTCGCCCGTACCGAGGACCTGAGCATCCGCATCCCGGTGGAGGAGGAGTCGGACGACGAGATCGCCCGGCTGTCCCGGTCGTTCAACAGCATGACCACCTCCCTGGCGAGCTCCCGCGAACTCCAGCGGCAGCTCATCGCCGACGCCGGCCACGAACTGCGCACCCCCCTGACCTCCCTCCGCACGAACATAGAGCTCCTCACCCGCAGCGAGGAGACGGGCCGCCCGATCCCCCCGGCGGACCGCAGGGCGCTGCTGTCCTCGGTGAAGGCGCAGATGACGGAGCTGGCGTCGCTGATCGGCGATCTCCAGGAGCTGTCCCGCTCGGAGGGCCAGCGCGGCGAACGCGTGCAGGTGGTCGCCCTCCAGGACACGATCGAGGCGGCCCTGCGCCGCGCCCGTCTGCGCGGCCCGGAACTGAAGATCACGGCGGACGTCCGGCCGTGGTTCGTGCGCGCCGAACCCTCCGCGCTGGAGCGGGCGATCGTCAACATCCTCGACAACGCCGTGAAGTTCAGCCCCGAGGGCGGCACGATCGACGTCGTCCTCGACCACGGCGTCCTCACGGTCCGCGACCACGGCCCGGGCATCCCCGCGGACGAACTCCCCCACGTCTTCGACCGCTTCTGGCGCAGCCCGAGCGCACGCGCCCTGCCGGGCTCCGGCCTCGGCCTGTCCATCGTGGCCCGCACGGTCCAGCAGGCCGGCGGCGAGGTCACCCTGGCCCACGCGTCCGGCGGCGGCACGGTGGCGACCGTACGGCTGCCGGGAGCGTCCACGCCTCCGCCCGAGACCGCGTAGCCGCCTCCTGACCTGCCTGAAGACGCCGCATCGAGGCGGCCTATCCTCTCCCCAGTCGCGCACCCGTCCGGTGCGCGCGGGGAGGGGTTCGGGCGTGGGCGAGGGTGAGTTCGAGCGGGAGTACCGCAAGCGGCGAAGACCGCCGGGAGCGTATCTGCTCCTGCTCGGGGTGGTGCTGCTCAACGCGCTCTTCCAGGCCGGCCGTCCCCATGGCGAGGGCGGGTACCGGTGGGGGCCGCCGGTCATGATCGTGCTGATCATCGTGACCCTGGTGCGGGTCCTGCTGGAGCAGTACCGGGCGTACACCAGGGTCACCAGCGCCGGGATCACCGCGCGGCGGCCCCTGCGGACCCGCACCTGGGCCTGGTCCGAGGTGTACGACATCCGGGTCGAGCCACTCCCGCGGGGCTCCGGCCGGCAGGGTCCCCGGTGGTTCACCTACCTGTACGACTACGACGGACGCCGCTTCCTGCTCCCGCACCTCGACGACTGGCAACTGCCCGACCCCTACGCCGAGGTCTCGGAGCTGTGCCTGACGGCGGACCCGGAGCGCAGCCTCAGCTGGGGACGGCGCCCGGACGTCGAGGAGCGGATCCGGCGCGGGGCCCTGCGCCGCAGGGCACGGCTGTGGGGCGGGTACGGAGCCGTCGCCATGATGGTGGTGATGTTCGTGGTCAGCCTGGCGCTGGTGTTCGCGGACCGGGCCGACCACCCCTTCCTGCTGATCGTGTGCGTGCCGGTGGTCTCGGGCGTCGCGCTGAGCGCCGTACTCCAGTGGTACTGGACCGTCCGACCGCGCAACTGACGTCACAGTGCATGGTCTTATCCTCTCCTCAGCCGCGCACCAGTTCGGTGCGGGCCCGGATGAGGGGGGCCTCGATGGGGGAGGCGACAGGCGTGGAGCGCGTGTACCGGAGACGCCGCAGGCTGCCGGGGCGGTACTTCCTGGTGGTGGGCGCGGTGATGGGGGGAGCGTTCCTACGGCTCTACACGGACGACACCGGGCTGCGCAGATGGGGCGCGCTCGGGTTCGGGCTGCTGTTCCTGGTGATCCTCGTCATGGTCCCGCTGAACCAGTACCGGGCACACACCCGGATCACGGCCCAGGGCGTCACCGCGCAGTGGGCCCTGCGCGCGCGGACCTGGGCGTGGCGGGAGGTGTACGGCATCCGGGTCGAGCGCGTCCCGGGCGGCGGCTCCGGGGTGACGTATCCGGACTGGGTCGTCTTCCTGTACGACTTCGACGGCCGCCGGTTCCCGCTGCCGCAGCTCAACAACTGGCAGCTGGACGACCCGTACGCCGAGATCACCGACATCTGCCTGACCGCGGTCCCCTACCGCGGCTTCGACTGGGAGCTGCGTCCGGCCGTCGAGGAGCAGATCGTGCGGCGGATCGCCCGGCGCAAGACGTGGTCGGTGGTGGTGGGCCTGGCGGTGGCGGTGGCGATCGTGGTGGCCGTCGTCGCCGTCGTCACCCTCTGAACCACCGCGCGCCGCTACCACCTGAGGATCAGCGTCTCGTCGGGCACCGGCGCCGGTGCCGCCGCGGTCGTCTCCGGGAGGGGACGGGCCAGGGCGGCGTAGGCGCCGCCCCGGGCGAGGAGTTCGGTGTGCGTGCCCGCCTCCACCAGGCGGCCGGCGTCGACGACCAGGACGCGGTCGGCGTCGGGGGCGAGGGTGAGGTCGTGCGTGATCACGATGGCCGTACGGCCCGCCATCAGCCTGCGCAGCGGGGCCACCACCTGGCGGGCGGCGATCGCGTCCAGGCCGGCCGTCGGCTCGTCGAGGACGAGGACCGGGGCGGCGCGCAGCATCGCGCGGGCGATGGCGATCCGCTGGAGCTGGCCGCCGGAGAGGGCGGCCGTGCCGGGGGCGATGCGGGTGTCGTAGCCCTCGGGGAGGGCGGCGACGAAGTCGTGGGCGGCGGCGGCGCGGGCCGCCTGCTCGATGTCCCCGTCCGTGGCGCCGGGGCGGCCGCACCCGATGTTCTCGCGGACGGTGCCGTTGAGGATCAGGGTCTGCTGCGGGAGCAGGGCCACGTTCTCGCGGAGGAACGCCAGGGGTATCTCCGGAAGCGGGACGCCGTCCAGGCGGATCACGCCGGCCGAGGGGTCGTAGAAACGGGTGAGGAGCTTGGAGAGGGTGGACTTGCCGGCGCCGCTCCTGCCGGTGACCAGGACCAGTTCGCCGGGTCCGGCCGCGAGGTCGATGTCGCGAAGGGAGGCGCGGCGGGCGCCCGGGTAGCGGAAGGAAACGCCGTGGAAGCTGACCCAGCCGCGCACCGGCCAGGGGCCGGCCGGACGGACGGGGTCGGTGACGGCGGGCTCGGCGTCCAGGATCTCGCCGATGCGTTCCGCGCCCGCGGTGGCCGCGGTGAGGGTGAGGCCGAGCCGGCCGAGGCTGCGGACCGGCGGGTAGAGGTAGCCGAGGAAGGCGGCGAAGGCCAGCAACTGGCCGAGGGTCATACGGCCGGCGGAGATCTCCCAGACGCCCAGCCCGATGACGGCGAGGACGCACAGGGTCTCGACGACCTCGACGAACTGCGCGTACATCTCGCTGAGCCGGGCGCCGCGCACGCTCGCCCGCATCCAGGCGCGAGCCTCGGCGTCCAGGCGCTTCTCCTCGTCCCGGTGCCGGTTGTACGCCTGGGTGAGGACGATGTTGCCGAGGGACTCCTCGACCACGGAGGTGATCGCGCCGTCGGCGGTCCGCTCGTCCTTGGCTGCCTTCCCTATCCGGCCGGAGAAGCGGCGGGCGGCGAGCAGGAACAGGGGCGCGAGGACGAAGGTGACCAGGGCCAGGTCCCAGCGCAGCCGGCAGGCGGCGGCCGCGTAGAAGACGGCGGAGAACGCGGCGGCGACGGTGCCGACGGCCCCGGACACGACCATCTGCTCGATGGCCTCGACGTCACCGGTGAGGCGCTCCACCAGGTCGCCCCGGCGGTGCTCCTGGAAGAAGTGCGGGGGCAGGCCCTGGAGGTGCCGGAAGACCTTGGCGCGCAGCCGCAGGACGAATCTCTCGGCGGTCCAGGTGGCCAGCGAGTTGCCGAGGTAGCCGACGAACGCGCCGAGTGCGGCGACGCCGAGCCAGGCGCCGGCCGGTCCCCAGAAGGCGGACAGGGAACCGGCCGCCAGGGCGTTGTCGGTGAGGTCGGCGAAGAGCAGGATCGCGGCGGTCTCGGCGAGCGCGGCCACCACCACGCAGGCGATGATCGCGCCGAGCCACCCGCGGTCACCGCGGGTCAGCGGCCAGAAGCGGCGGAAGGCCACCCGGGCTTCTCTCATGGTCGACGACTCCCTTCTGTCATCCGTCCGGGCCCGGACATGGCCGAGGCGGGGCCTCCGGCACGACCGTGCTCAACCGGTGACCCCGCCTCGCCGCAGGCCTGTGAATTGCTTTTAATTACGCCTGTAAATTCCTTGTCAGCAATTGTCGCCGACGGGGCGACGCTTCGGTTCCGGCCTCTTCGGCGCGAGCTTCCTCGGGGCCGGAGCGGGCTTGTGGTGCTTCTTGACAGGGGCGATCTTGTGGAAGCTCATGGTGTTCTCCTTCGTTGTGTCGTCTGCGCCGTTCGCTTTCGACCTGGAAAACATTACGTGCCCCACGGGCCGAAGAAAGCCATTTTCACTTAGACCTCAATGAATTACGGCTGAGATTAATTTTCAGAAGCAATGTGGAACCAAACACCGTCTCACACAGGTTTTACCGAACAGAACGGGCCCGGTGCGCGCGGGGTGCGCACACCGGGCCCGTACGGATGCCGGGGGGGTTACTGCACGATCGTGATCCGGTCCGTGGCCGGCGGCGCGAGCGGAGCCGCGGCCGAGGAGCCGGCCGTCAGGTAGTCCGCCAGGGCCGACAGGTCGTCGGTGCCGACGACGTCGCCGGTTCCCTGGCCGAGGGTGGTGAAGCCGTCGCCGCCGCCCGCGAGGAAGGAGTTGGTGGCGACGCGGTAGGTGGCCGCCGGGTCGATGGCGGTGCCGTTCAGCTTCACGGAGCCGGTGACCACACGGTCCGCGCCCGTCTTCGTCAGGTCCAGGGTGTAGGTGAGGCCCTTCGACGGCAGCAGGATCTTCGGCGCGGCCGCGTTGCCGCCGCTCACCTGCTCCTTGAGCACCTGGATGACCTGCGCCCCGGTGAAGTCCTGGAGGTTGACGGTGTTGGCGAACGGCTGGACCGTGAAGCCCTCAGCGTAGGTCACCACGCCGTCGCCCTCGGTCCCCTTGGCCGCATAGGTCAGTCCGGCCCGCACCCCGCCCGGGTTCATCAGCGCCAGATCCGTCTCCGGGTCCAGCTTCCTGCCGTACGCCAGTTGCGCGTCGGCGATCAGGTCGCCCATCGGGGACTCGGTGCCGGTGCTGTTGACGTCGGCGGAGATGTGGCCGATGGCGCGGTTGCCGATCGGGGCGGCGAGGGTGTTCCACTTCCCGATCAGCGCGGTCATGTCGGGCGCCTTGGCGACGTCCCGGGTGACCACGTGGTTGGCCGACTTCACGGCCGTGCGCGCGATGTCGCCGGTACGGCGGTCGTAGGTCAGCGTGGTGTCGGTGTAGAGGCGCCCGAAGGAGGCGGCGGACGTGACCATGCGGGGGTTGCCCGCCGGGTCGTCGACCGTGCAGACGTACGCGGTGTGGGTGTGGCCGGTGACCAGCGCGTCCACGGCCGGCGACACGTTCTTCGCGATGTCGACGATCGGGCCGGAGATGCCGCTGCCGGCGCCCGGCGCGTCACAGTCGTAGTTGTAGCTGGACGAAGCGGGGAAACCGCCCTCGTGCACCAGTGCCACGATCGACTGGACGCCCTGGCGCTGGAGCACCTTGGCGTACTTGTTGATCGTCTCGACCTCGTCCTTGAAGGCCAGCCCCTTGACACCGTCGGCGGAGACGATGCCCGGCGTGCCCTCCAGGGTGACGCCGATGAAGCCGATCCTGACGTCCTTCTTCTTCCAGACCCAGTACGGCTTCAGGATCGGCTTGTCGGTCCTGTCGTCGAGGACGTTGGCGGCCAGGTAGGGGAAGTCGGCGCCCTTGAACCTCTTGTCCGTGTAGCAGCCGTCGGTGGGGTGGCAGCCGCCGTTCTGCAGCCGCGCGAGTTCCCTGGCGCCCTCGTCGAACTCGTGGTTGCCGACCGTCGTCACGTCCAGGTCGAGCTTGTTGAGCGCCTCGATGGTGGGCTCGTCGTGGAAGAGCCCGGAGATCAGCGGGGAGGCGCCGACCATGTCACCGCCGGCGGCCGTGACCGAGTACGGGTTGCCCTTGCGGGCCTCGCGCAGGTGCGTGGCGAGGTACTCCACACCGCCCGCGTCGATCGTCTTCGTCGTCCCGTCGGCCTGGGTCTCGGTCACCCGGCCCGACGAGCCCGACGGCGGTTCCAGGTTGCCGTGCAGGTCGTTGAAGGAGAGCAGTTGGACGTCCTGGTAGCGGCTGGGGCCGTGGTGCCCGTGTCCCTTGCCGGAGTGCGCGTCGGCGGGCAGCGCGCTCGCCAGGGCTGCGACGGTGGCGAGCCCGGCGGCCGACGCGAGCAGCGCGTACGTACGCCCTCTGGACGGTCTGGACTTCGCTTGCATGGAACCCCCCTGTGGGTCTGCTGAGAAGTGGCCCGGTCCGGCGCAGCCTAGGGTCAACGCGCGTAGCACAACAGGGGGTTCATGGTTACATCTTGGTTGCCGGTTGCCCTGCCCTTTACCCTCCCCGGTGTCGCCACTTTGCCGGTCCGGCCCCGTACCCTCGTACGCATGACCAGCGACGACACCGCACGGCCGCCCATGCACTCCCGTTCCATCGACACCTACTCCGCGCTCACCCCGGACCAGGCCGAGGCCGTGCTGGGGCTGCTGGTGGAGGCGGCCCGGTCCGACGGCCAGCAGCCGGTGTCCGAGCAGGGCCGTATCCAGATCCGCGGCGGCGCCCGCGAGGGCGTCTCCCATCTGCTGCTGACCGTCGGCGGCGAACTCGTCGGCTACGCCCAACTGGAGGACACCGACCCGGTGGAGGCGCCGGCCGCGGAACTCGTCGTCCATCCCGCCCACCGGGGCCACGGCCACGGCCGCGCGCTCGGCTCCGCCCTCCTCGCGGCCTCCGGCAAGCGGCTGCGCGTGTGGGCCCACGGCGGCCACTCGGCGGCCCGCCATCTCGCCCAGGTGCTCGGCCTCACCCTGTTCCGCGAACTGCGTCAGATGCGACGCCCGCTGACCGGCCTTGACCTGCCCGACCCGAAGCTCCCCGAGGGCGTGACGGTCCGGACGTTCGTGCCCGGCCAGGACGACAGCGCCTGGCTCGCCCTGAACGCGGCCGCCTTCGCCCACCACCCCGAACAGGGCTCGCTCACCCAGCGCGACCTGGACGACCGCAGGTCCCAGCCCTGGTTCGACCCGGCGGGCTTCTTCCTGGCGGAGCGGGACGGCGAGTTGCTCGGCTTCCACTGGACGAAGGTGCACGACCAGGAACTCCTGGGCGAGGTCTACGTCCTCGGCGTCTCCCCCACCGCGCAGGGCGGCGGACTCGGCAAGTCCCTCACCACGATCGGCCTGCGCCACCTCGCGGACCGGGGCCTGCCGACGGCGATGCTCTACGTCGACGCCGACAACACGGCCGCGGTGGCGGTGTACGAACGCCTCGGCTTCACCACCCACGAGACGGACCTGATGTACCGCACGGAGACGTGAGGACCGTCGGCCGGTCGGGAGGGCTCGCCGCCGCCACGGCTCCGCCGTCAGCCGTTCCCGCAGTCGTTCTTGCCCTGCGGGACCGGCACGCCCAGCAGCCGGGCCGCCTCCGCCGCGGTCGTCCGTGACGGGGTCAGCTCGGGCCAGTGGGCCTTCACCCGGGCCGCGATCGTGTCGTGCGGAGCCCGGAACAGGCTCCGTACGACCTCGGCGACCTGTGCCGAGACGCCCATGCCGCCGCCGTCCGGGGTGAGGACCGCCGCCGGGCCGGTAAGGCTGTCGTCGCTGCGGAGCCGGCGGAAGGTGGCCTCCGGGGTGGCGTCGGCGAGCCACATCGTCGTGACCCCGCGGGCGTCGCACAGGTCGAGGGCCGCCGCCTCGTCGCCCGTCACCAGGACCCGGGCGACACCGACGGCGAACTCGAGGACCCGGTTGCCGCCCCACTGGGTGCCGACGGTGACCGTGTCCCGGGCCGAACCGGTCGTCAGGGCGCCGTCCGTGGTCAGGTCGGTGATCTCCTGGATGCGCTGGCGGACGGTGAGCCGGGCCGTGGCCGCCGCGCCGCCCGCCTCGGCCCGCACCCGGCGCTCCACCCCCGCCCAGCCGGCCGTCCAGCCGAGCAGGACCGCCGCCCCCGGGTGGTCAGCCCGTCGATCACCGTCGCCTGGAGCACCGCCCGCAGCTCCGGCGAGAACCTGACCAGGGCCCCGGCGAGGTCCCCGTGCTCCACCCCCGCGAGCACGCGTTCCTCCGCCGAGGCCTCGTCCCGGTGCCGCAGCCGGCCCCGGGCTCCGTCACCGCGCAGCGCGTCGACCAGCCGCCGTGACCCGATCCGCCACAGCCACCCGGCGGCGTCGCCCTCCGCGTGGTAGCGGGCCGTTCCCCGCCACACCGCGAGGAACGTCTCCTGCGCGACGTCGTCGACGACCGCCGGATCGGCGCACCGGCCGCGCAGCCGCGCGGTCAGCCACGGCGCGTACCGCCGGTACAGCTCCTCGAAGGCGCGCCGGTCCGAGTCCGCGGCGACCGCCCGCAGCAGTTCCCCGTCGCTTCTCGTTCCGCTCACGTCTCCTCATCGCACGAGCCCCGCCGACCGGTTCACAGAGGCCCGCCTTGACTTTCCCGGCAGCCTTCCACCACCCTTTCACTACTCAATTAGTGAAAGGGTGGTTGTACGGGTGGTCGAGTACCGCATCGACCGGCGCTCCGGCGTCGCCACCTACGTCCAGATCGTCCAGCAGACCAAGCAGGCGCTCCGGCTCGGTCACATACAGCCGGGGGACAGGCTGCCGACCGCGCGCGAGGTGGTCGAGGCCACGGCCATCAACCCCAACACGGTCCTCAAGGCCTACCGGGAGCTGGAGCGGGAGGGCCTGGTGGAGGCCCGGCGCGGCCTGGGCACGTTCGTGAAGCGCGCCCTGGGCACCGCGTCGGCCGAGTCCCCGCTGCACGGGGAGCTGGACGTCTGGGCCGTGCGGGCCCGGGAGTCCGGCCTGGACCGGGACGACGTGGCCGCGCTCTTCACCGCCGTACTGGAGAAGCACTTCGCCGCAGTGGAGAAGGACTTCGGCGTGCACGAGAAGCACTTCCAAGGAGAGAGTTCATGACCGAGACCGCGATAGCGGCCACCGCGCTCGGCAAGCGGTTCGGCCGGCGCGGGGGCTGGGCGCTGCGCGACTGCGGCTTCCGGCTGCCGACCGGCCGCGTGTGTGCCGTCGTAGGCCCAAACGGGGCGGGCAAATCCACCCTCCTCGCCCTCGCCGCCGGTCTGCTGGGCCCGAACGAGGGCGAGCTGACCGTCCTCGGCACCACCCCGGCCGAGGCACGCAGCCGGGTCGGATACCTCGCCCAGGACAAGCCGCTGTATCCGCAGCTCACCATCGCCGAGACGCTCCGGATGGGCGCCGGTCTCAACCCGGACCGCTGGGACGCGGCCGCCGCCGAGCACGTCGTGGCCGGCGGCGACCTGGACCCCAGGTCCCGGGTCCGCTCCCTCTCCGGCGGCCAGCGCACCCGGGTCGCGCTCGCCCTCGCGCTCGGCAAGCGGCCCGAACTGCTGCTCCTGGACGAGCCGATGGCCGACCTGGACCCGCTGGCCCGGCACGAACTGATGGGCCTGCTCATGGTGGAGGCCGCCCAGCACGGCACCACCATCGCGATGTCCTCGCACGTGGTCGCCGAGCTGGAGGACTCCTGCGACCACCTGCTGCTGATCGGCGGCGGCCGGGTCAGGCTGGCCGGCGAGATCGACGACCTGCTCGCCGCGCACGCCCGGGTCACCGCCCCCGCCGGCGCCGGCCTCGCCCCGCACACCGTCGTGGACTCCCGGACCACCGGGCGGCAGCTCAGCGCCATGATCCGCCCCGCGGGCCCGGTGCCCGCCGACTGGCGCACGGACGCGCCCTCCCTGGAGGAGCTGGTCCTCGCCCACCTCCGCAACCCCGAGGCCCCGGCCCTGACCGCGGTGGAGGCTGCCGCATGACCGCCCTGACCACCGCGACCGCACCCGCGCCTGCCTCCCGGGCCCACCTCGCCCGCTGGCTGCTGCGCCTGCACCGCCCGGCGCTGTACGTCTGGTCGGGCCTGGTCCTGGCCCTCACCGTCCTGCTCCTCCTCCTGCACGGTCCACTGACCGACGCCGCGGCCGACGCCTGGCGCCACTACGACGCCTGCACGGGAACGGGGCCGTGCAGGTACGACCAGAAAGCGATCCTGCGCTACAAGGACTGGTACAACTACGCCACCCTGACCGTGGCCGCGGTCCCCCTCCTGGCCGCCGGCTGGGCCGGTGGCGCGTTCGGCAAGGAGCTGGAGTCCGGCACCGCCCGGCTGGCCTGGACCCAGTCCAGCACCCCCGTGCGCTGGCTGGCCGTGCGGCTCGCGGTACCGGCCGCGGCCGTCGCCGCCGGGACCGCGCTGCTGGTCTGGCTGCACCACCTGGCCTGGGCCGCGGGCCACGACCGGATCGACAGCCCCAAGGAGTGGTACGACGTCTGGACGTTCTACGCCAACGGACCGACCCTCGTCGCCCTGGTCCTGTGCGGTCTGGCCGCGGGCGCGCTGACCGGCCTGCTCTCCCGCCGCGCCCTGCCCGGCCTCGGTCTCGGCCTGCTCCTCACCGGCGCTCTCTGGGCCGCCGTCCAGCTGCTCATGCCCCACCTGTGGCCGTGGCGGACCCGTACCGGACAGGCCCTCTTCGACCTGCCCCACACCACCTGGACCTGGCGGTCGGGCACGCTCGCCCACGACGTCCCCTACGGCGACTACCACCCGGCCTCGCACCAGTGGCCGCTCCAGCTGACCACCACCGCCGTGCTCCTCGCCGTGGCGGCCCTGCTGACCCTGGGCTGCTTCCTCGCGCTGCGCCGCCTGACCGGAAGGACGACCGCCTGATGACCGCCCTGTCCGCCGCCCCCGCTCCCGGTCCCGCGGGCGCCCGGCGCTCCCTGCGGCGGCTGCACCGCCCGGCGCTGCTCGTGTGGACCGCCTTCGGACTGCTCGTCACGGGCTGGCTGCTCTGGCTGCACTTCTCCCGGGTGCCCGCCGAGCGGGCCTGCCAGGGCTTCCACTACTCCGCCGACGGCGACCTCCCCGCCTGCGGCTACTCGGCGTTCACGGACGCCGACAACGTCTTCGACTTCCTCGGCGAGGCCCTCGGCTGGTCCTGCGTAGCGGTCGCCGCCTGGGCGGGCGCCGCGCTGACCGGCCGGGAACTGGAGTCGGGCACCGCCAGACTGGCCTGGACCCAGTCGGTCTCCCCGGCCCGCTGGCTGGCCGGGAAGCTGATCGCGGCCGCCGTACCGCTGCTCGCCGGCGGCGGCGTGCTGGCGCTGGCCTTCGGCTGGGTGTGGACCTCGGACCAGGGCGCCCTGGTCACGAACTGGACCTGGGACCGGGTCTTCATCCCGCGCGGCCCGCTGCTGCCGGCCCTGCTGCTGCTCGGCCTCGCCGTCGGCACGCTCGCCGGGATCGCGCTGCGCCGCGCCCTGCCCGCGCTGGCCGTGGCCGCCGCCGTGACCCTGGTGATCAGGCTCTGCCTGCGCACGGCGTGGCAGCCCCTGCACGGCCCCCTGCACGGTTTCTGGGCCGTCCACCTCGCGGCCACCGCCATGGTGCTCGTCCTCGCCGCGGCGGCGTTCACCGGCGCGTTCTCCCTCTTGCGTCACCGGGCCCGCTGAGGGACCGTCGGATCCGTGCGTCCCCCCGTCGGCGGAAGGGCGCACGGGTTCCGTGGGAAGGTCGTACACGAACGTCGCTTTCGCGATCCCCACGGGCGCCGCGGCCCGATCCCCGACGTCCGCGAGCCTCCCGCAGCTATCCCATACGCCATGTCTTCGTAACCATTGGTTCAGGCAGTCTTGCGACGCTCAGCCAATGAAGCCCGCCGCGCCAGAGCCTCCGCCGCCCCCGCAGGGGTTCGCGGGAAACGGGGTCGTTCAGCTCCCACCCGCGCGTTCCGACGCGCCCGTCACGCCCCGGGCGCGGAAGAATGGGGTCATGAGTCAGCAGAACGCCCAGGCAGCCGAGGTCCAGCAGGGCCAGCCCTCCGTAGGCTCCATAGCCGCGCACCGCCCGCACACCGTGGCCGCCGCGGTCTCCGACCTGGAACCCGACATCGACGCGGATCTCGACGCGTACGAGGAGTCACCGTACGACGGGCCCCAACTGCCCCAGGGACGTTTCCTCGACCGGGAGCGCAGCTGGCTCGCGTTCAACGAGCGGGTCCTGGAACTCGCCGAGGACCCGAACACCCCCCTGCTGGAGCGGGCCAACTTCCTGGCGATCTTCGCGAGCAACCTGGACGAGTTCTTCATGGTCCGGGTGGCCGGCCTGAAGCGGCGTATCGCCACCGGCGTGGCCACCAGGTCCGCCTCCGGCCTGCAGCCCCGCGAGGTGCTGGAGATGATCTGGGCCCGCTCCCGTGAGCTGATGGCCCGGCACGCCGCCTGCTACCACGAGGACATCGCCCCCTCACTCGCGGAGGAGGGCATCCATCTGGTGCGCTGGGCCGAGCTGACCGAGAAGGAGCAGGCCCGGCTCTTCACACTCTTCCGGCACCAGATCTTCCCGGTCCTGACCCCGCTGGCGGTCGACCCGGCGCACCCCTTCCCGTACATCTCGGGCCTCTCCCTGAACCTGGCCGTGGTGGTACGCAACCCGGTCAGCGGCCACAAGCACTTCGCCCGGGTCAAGGTGCCGCCGTCGCTGTCCCGCTTCCTGGAGAGCAGCCCGGGCCGGTACGTCCCGATCGAGGACGTCATCGGCGCCCACCTGGAGGAGCTGTTCCCGGGCATGGAGGTCGTGGAGCACCACGCCTTCCGCCTCACCCGGAACGAGGACCTGGAGGTCGAGGAGGACGACGCCGAGAACCTGCTCCAGGCCCTGGAGAAGGAACTCATGCGGCGCCGCTTCGGGCCGCCGGTGCGCCTGGAGGTCGAGGAGTCCATCGACCGCGAGGTCCTCGACCTGCTGGTCCGTGAGCTGAAGGTCTCCGAGGCCGAGGTCTACCCGCTGCCCGGCCCGCTCGACCTGACCGGCCTGTTCCGCATCCACGGCCTGGACCGGCCGGAGCTGAAGTACCGCAAGTTCATCGCGGGCACCCACCGCGATCTCGCCGAGGTCGAGTCGGCGTCCGCGCCCGACATCTTCGCCGCCCTGCGCGAGCGGGACGTCCTGCTGCACCACCCGTACGACAGCTTCTCCACCTCCGTGCAGGCCTTCATCGAGCAGGCCGCCGAGGACCCGGACGTCCTCGCCATCAAGCAGACCCTGTACCGGACCTCGGGCGACTCCCCGATCGTCAACGCGCTCGTCGACGCCGCAGAGGCAGGCAAGCAGGTCCTCGTCCTGGTCGAGATCAAGGCCCGCTTCGACGAGCACGCCAACATCAAGTGGGCCAAGCGCCTGGAAGAGGCCGGCTGCCACGTCGTCTACGGCCTGGTGGGCCTGAAGACGCACTGCAAGCTGTCCCTGGTGGTCCGCCAGGAGGGCGAGACGCTCCGCCGCTACAGCCATGTCGGCACCGGCAACTACCACCCGAAGACGGCACGGCTCTACGAGGACCTCGGCCTGCTCACCGCCGACACCCAGGTCGGCGCGGACCTGTCCGACCTGTTCAACCGGCTCTCCGGCTACTCGCGCCGGGAGACCTACCGCCGCCTGCTGGTGGCACCCAAGTCGCTGCGCGACGGACTGATCGCGCGGATCAACAAGGAAGTACAGCACCACCGGGCCGGCCGTCCCGCGTTCATCCGCATCAAGGTCAACTCGATGGTCGACGAGGCGATCATCGACGCCCTGTACCGCGCGTCCATGGCGGGCGTGCCGGTCGACATCTGGGTCCGCGGCATCTGCGCGATCCGGCCGGGCGTCACGGGCCTTTCGGAGAACGTCCGGGTCCGCTCGATCCTCGGCCGCTTCCTGGAGCACTCCCGGGTCTTCGCCTTCGGCAACGGCGGCGAGCCCGAGGTGTGGATAGGCAGCGCCGACATGATGCACCGCAACCTCGACCGCCGGATAGAGGCCTTGGTCCGGGTCATCGACCCCGCCCACCGGGCCGCGCTCACCCGGCTCTTCGAAACCGGTATGTCCGACTCCACCTCCTCCTGGCACCTGGGCGCGGACGGTGAGTGGACCCGGCACGCGACCGACGCGGACGGACAGCCCCTGCGCAACATCCAGGAGATGCTCATAGACGCCCGGAGGCGCCGGCGTGGCACAGCAACACCTTGAACCGACGGACCCCACGGCCCGGGCTTCGACCGGGGACGCCCTCGCGGGCTACCTGCGCGCCCAGGCCACGGAGTTCCTCCGCGCGCTGCGCCTGCACCGGGAGACCGGGTCGGCGGGCGCGGCGGAGGGGTCCGTCGACGCGGCCCGCGCGCTGCGCCGCTCGGCCCGGCGCGTCAGCGGCAGCCTGCACACCTTCCGCCCCCTCCTGGAGGCCGACTGGTCGGAGGAGATCCGCCCCGAACTGGCCTGGCTGTCGGGCACACTGGGACTCGAGCACGCCTACGAGGCAAGACTGGAGCGCCTGTTGCTGGCACTCCACCGGCTCTCCGGCTCGACGGCGCTGCCGAGCCAGGCCACTTCGGAGACCTCGGTCGAGCGCGGCACCCTCACCGTGGGCGCCGCCAAGGCGGGCGCCCTGCTCGACCGCCAGCTCACCCTCGCCCGCACCCGGGCCCACTCCACGGCCCTCCAGGCGCTCGGCTCCTCGCGCTTCCACGCGGTCGCCGACAAGGTCGCGGTACTGGCCAGCGAGGTCCCGCTCACCGCCGCGGCGCCCACGGCCGACCTGCGTCCGCTCGCCTCGGCGGCCGAGGAGCGCCTCACCGACGCCATCGCGGCCCTCCCGCTGGTCACCGCAGGCCACCCCTACAACGCGGAGGCCCTGGTCCACGGCCTGTCCCCGGACCCCTCCCCGCACCCCCAGGACGGTCCCTGGCACCAGGTCCGCCTCCTGCTGCGCCTGCACCGCTACGCCCGCGAGGTGCTGCACGGCGCGGGCGCACCCGTGGACGTACGGCTGCTCGCGGCGGGCCAGGCCCTGAACCGGCACCGCGACGCCTCCGAGGCGGCGGCGGCCGCGGCGGCCGCCGCCCGCACCCCGCGCATCGCGCCGGCCACCGCCTACGCCCTCGGTGTCCTCCACGCCGACCAGCGGCACGAGGTGGAGGCGGCCCGGTTCGCCTTCCAGCAGGCCTGGCAGAAGCAGCGGCTGGAGGCGGTGTGAACGACACCCCGGTGCTGGCCGCCGGCTGCGTCCTGTGGCGCCGCTCACCGGTGGACGGGGACCTGGAGGTCTGCCTCGTCCACCGCCCCAAGTACGACGACTGGTCCCACCCCAAGGGCAAGCTCAAGCACGGCGAGGACGCCGTCACGGGCGCCCTGCGCGAGGTGGCGGAGGAGACCGGCTACGCGGCACACCTCGGCAGCGAACTCTCCACCGCCCTCTACTACGCCAACGACCGCCCCAAGCAGGTCCGTTACTGGGCGGGAGCGGCGGGAGAGGGCCACTTCACCCCGAACGACGAGGTGGACAGGATCCTCTGGCTCCGCCCGGCGGACGCACGACGGCGGCTGACCCAGCCGAGGGACGCCGAGCTGGTGGACGAACTGCTGGCCTCGCTGCGCAGCACGCCGTAGCGGAGCCTTCTCAGCCGCCCCCACCGCTCACGTGCCCCGCCCCGTCCGTCCGCGCGAGGCTCCGAGCCCGGCGCGCCGGCCCCCGCCACCCACACGTGCACCGCGCGTAACAGAACGGCCCGTGCTCGACGAGCCGCGTTTCGTGCTCCCGCCCCTGCACCGCCCGCCCGGAACCGTTCTTCTCCACCACTTCGACAACGTTACCCACGCCCGGTAAAGGGCCGGTATGCGTGACGGGCCCACCCACCCCTCGTTAAGCGGAACAACAGGGGGCCCGTGACGGACGTACCGGCTGGGGGTAGGCAGGCGATGGATCGGCGGCAGCACAGGCGCGCTGGAAAGACGGCCGTCACCGTGGGGCTCGTGGTCGGCCTCGGCGCGTGCGCAACCGGCTGCGGCGGTGCCGCCGCCGAAGGCGCCGGAGGCGGCACCGGCGACACCACGGTCGCCGTACTGAAGGAGGCGGCGGACGCCCTGCGGACCGCCGCCACCTCCAGGGCGACCACCTCGATGGAGATGGCGACCGGCGGCACCCGGGTCACCATCCGCGGCAAGGGCCGCTACGACTTCCGCAACCAGCTCGGCGAACTCACGGTCGTCCTCCCGCAGGATCCCGCCGGCACCCCCGAGCACCGCCCGATCACCGAACTGCTCGCCCCGGGCGCGCTGTTCATGAAGAACAGGGGCGCCGGGGTGCCCGCCGACAAATGGGTCCGGGTGGAGACCGCGAGCCTCTCCGACGGCAACCTGGTCACCGGCGGCGCGACCGACCCGTCCGCCGCGGCCGAGCTGCTCCTCGGCACCCGCACCGCGACCTACGTGGGCAGGACCCGGGTCGCCGGGACCGAGGTCCGGCACTACCGGGGCACCGCCGACCTGGCCGCCGCGGCCCGTGCCGCCTCCGCCGGCAACCGGTCCGCCCTCGCCGCCGCGGCAAAGGGGTTCGCCACCGCCGAGGTCCCGTTCGACGCGTACCTCGACGACCAGGGCCGTATCCGCAAGCTGCGGCAGCGGTTCAGCTTCGTCAACGACAGCAGCAAGGGCACGGTGGCGGTCGCCTCGACGACCCTGCTGTACGACTTCGGCACTCCGGTGGACGTAAGGTTGCCGCGTTCCCGGGACATCTACGCGGGCCGGATCGCCGAAAACCAGCCAGCGCACTAGTCCGGGATCGGCTCTGTACAACCTGTGAACTAGCCCGTCCGTGCCATGCGCGGTGTGTAGACCGCTCCCTACTCTAGGAAGTCGGTGACGGCAGAGAAGAGGTGACGCACGTGGCTCCGGCCGGCGGTACGGCAGTCCAGGACCACGTGGCCCTCGCCGAGATCGAGCTGTGCGGAGAGCTGATCATCGCCGCGTCGGCCGCCGAGGAGCGGCTCAGTCTGGAGAGCATCGACGAGGTGCTGCGCGTGGCCGAGGAGCGCGGGGAGGGCTGACTTCGGTCAGGTCCGCAGCAGGCGGGCGATGGCCTGGGTGGCCTCCTCCACCTTCGCGTCGATCTCCGAACCACCCGTGCCGGTGCCCTGGGCGGAGCTCTGGACGGCCGCGGTGGCGACGCAGTGCCGCAGGTGCTCCTCCAGGAGCTGCAGGGCGAACGACTGCAGGGCCTTGGTGGAGGCGGACACCTGGGTGAGTATGTCGATGCAGTAGGTGTCCTCGTCGACCATGCGCTGCAGGCCACGGATCTGGCCCTCGATCCGGCGCAGCCGCTTGAGGTGCTCGTCCTTCTGCTTGTGGTAGCCGTGCGTGGCCGCCGGAGCCCCGTTCCCGGAGGGCTTCGTGGCGCCGGCCTCGGTGGTCGTCATCGCGTCCTCCGCTGTGCCGATACATATACCCCTAGCGGGTATATGGTAACGAATTCTGCTGGGTATAGGGCCCTCGGGACGCCCCCGTGCTGATCGCCATGCCCGATGGGTGACACTGGAGGACGGCCCATTAGCCGTGGCCGGATGATGCGCCTAGCATCACCCTGACCGAAACCCATGCATACCGAGGACCCCAAGTGCGCTTTCGTCTGACCCCCAGGGAGACGAGCTTCTACGACATGTTCGCCGCGTCCGCGGACAACATCGTCACGGGCTCGAAACTCCTGATGGAACTGCTCGGGGCGGACGCGTCTGCCCGGGCCGAGATCGCGGAGCGTATGCGGGCAGCGGAGCACGCGGGTGACGACGCCACGCACGCGATCTTCCACCAGCTGAACTCCTCGTTCATCACGCCCTTCGACCGCGAGGACATCTACACCCTCGCGTCCTCTCTCGACGACATCATGGACTTCATGGAGGAGGCCGTCGACCTGGTCGTCCTCTACAACGTCGAGGAGCTGCCCAAGGGCGTGGAGCAGCAGATCGAGGTGCTGGCCCGGGCCGCCGACCTGACCGCCGAGGCCATGCCCAACCTGCGCACGATGGACAACCTCACCGAGTACTGGATCGAGGTCAACCGTCTGGAGAACCAGGCCGACCAGATCCACCGCAAGCTCCTCGCCCACCTCTTCAACGGCAAGTACGACGCGATCGAGGTGCTGAAGCTCAAGCAGATCGTGGACGTCCTGGAAGAGGCGGCGGACGCGTTCGAGCACGTGGCGAACACGGTGGAGACCATCGCCGTCAAGGAGTCCTGAGGCGTCGATGGACACCTTCGCGCTCGTCGTGACCATCCTGGTCGCGCTCTTCTTCACGTACACGAACGGCTTCCACGACTCGGCGAACGCGATCGCGACCTCGGTCTCCACCCGGGCGCTGACACCCCGCGCGGCCCTGGCGATGGCCGCCGTGATGAACCTCGCGGGCGCCTTCCTGGGTTCCGGGGTCGCCAAGACGGTCAGCGAGGGCCTGATCGAGACCCCGAAGGGCTCCACGGGCATGGGGATCCTCTTCGCGGCGCTGGTCGGCGCGATCGTGTGGAACCTCGTCACCTGGTACTTCGGCCTGCCCTCGTCCTCCTCCCACGCGCTGTTCGGCGGTCTGGTGGGCGCGGCGCTGGCAGGCGGCACGGATGTGCTGTGGAACGGCGTCATCGACAAGGTCATCATCCCGATGTTCGTGTCGCCCGTCGTCGGCCTGCTCCTCGGCTACCTGGTCATGACCGCCATCATGTGGCTGTTCCGCCGCTCCAACCCGCACAAGGCGAAGCGGGGCTTCCGGATAGCCCAGACCGTCTCGGCGGCCGGTATGGCCCTCGGTCACGGCCTCCAGGACGCCCAGAAGACGATGGGCGTCGTCGTGATGGCGCTGGTGATCTCCGGCCACGAGACCTACGGCGACGCGATCCCCGTCTGGGTCAAGATCGTCTGCGCCATGATGCTCTCCCTCGGCACCTACGCCGGCGGCTGGCGCATCATGCGCACCCTCGGCCGCAAGATCATCGAGCTCGACCCCCCGCAGGGCTTCGCGGCCGAGGCGACGGGCGCGTCGATCATGTTCACCACGGCGTTCCTCTTCAAGGCGCCGATCTCCACGACCCACGTCATCACCTCGGCCATCATGGGCGTCGGCGCGACGAAGCGCGTGAACGCGGTCCGCTGGGGCGTGGCCAAGAACATCGTCCTGGGCTGGTTCATCACCATGCCGGCGGCGGCCCTGGTGGCGGCGGCGGCCTTCGGCCTCGTGGACCTGGCGGTCCTGTAGCGGCTGCGGAACGGAGCGGTGAGGCTTCAGTGGGTCTGAGGGCAGGAACGCTGCACGTCATGGCCGGCAACGGCCTCGGTGACTTCGTGGCCGCGGCGCTGGCCCGCCGGCCCGGCGCGACGGATCGGGTGGCGACCGTCGTGCTCGTCGGCGACGAGGGCCGGTCCGTGCCCGGGCAGGCCGGCGGCGCGCCCGGCGTCGTACGCCTCACGCCCGGCCTCCTGGGCACTCTGCCACCGGACCTGGACTGGGTCCGGGCGGCCGGCGCGCTACCCGTCCAGCTGGTGCTGGTGGATCAGGACCTGCCGACCGCGGGCGTCCTGGACGTGCTGGCCGCGCTCCGGCGGGAGCTCGGTGACCCGGCCGTCGAGGTGGTGTCCGTCGGCGGGCCGTTCCGGTGTTCCTGCGGGTCGGGGGTGCGGTTGCTGCCGCCCGGCCCCGCCGGGGACGCCGTACAGGCGCTGCTCGCGCCGCTGGAGCACTTCACCGTCTGTCTGCTGGGGTCCGGGTGGGCGGCGGACCACTGGGCGTTCGTGTCCGCGCTGACCTCGGCCGAGGGCACGAGGGTCGGGGAGGACACCGCCCGGGAGTACGGCACGTGTGTCGCGCACGACTGCTCGGACGCCCTGGCGCTGGTCTGTGCGGGGGCGCTCGGCTTCGAGGGGAAGGTCGCGACCTTCCCTCGCGGGGAGATCACGTGGGTGGACCGGAGTACGGCCTCGGTGGTCCGGTTCGCGGCCGCGGACGAGCCCCTCGCCCTGGTGCCGCACGCGTGTGGTGCCGGGCCGGCTCCCGGCCGGACGGCCGCGGCCGAAGCCGCCGGCCGGCCGGACGCGGTGACCTGGCGGCGGCTGGCCCAGACCATGGGGCTGACCGGCCCGCGAGTGGTCGAGCGGGCCGTGGCCGCGTTGCCGGAGTCGGGAGCGGACCCGGCCGCCTTCCCCGTCCACAGGGTGTGGACGGGGAACTGAATTCCCCGCCCCGCTCCCCGCCCTGCCCCGGAGACGCGGACGGGCCCGCCCCCGGGAGCCAGGGGCGGGCCCTTTTGCATCCTCGCGGTGGCACCGCCATGCAGCACCGCGAGGGGTCTGTTCCGGCCTAGCCGAAGCGCCCGGAGATGTAGTCCTCGGTCGCCTGGACCGACGGGTTGGAGAAGATGCGCTCCGTGTCGTCGATCTCGATCAGCCGGCCGGGCTGGCCGACGGCGGCCAGGTTGAAGAATGCGGTGCGGTCCGAGACACGCGCGGCCTGCTGCATGTTGTGCGTCACGATGACGATCGTGAAGCGTTCCTTGAGCTCACCGATCAGGTCCTCGATGGCGAGGGTGGAGATCGGGTCGAGGGCCGAGCAGGGCTCGTCCATCAGCAGCACCTTCGGCTCGACCGCGATCGCGCGGGCGATGCACAGACGCTGCTGCTGACCGCCGGAGAGGCCGGAGCCCGGCTTGTTCAGACGGTCCTTGACCTCGTTCCAGAGGTTGGCGCCCTTGAGCGACTTCTCGACGATGTCGTTGAGCTGGCTCTTCTTGTAGTTGCCGTTCAGCCTCAGGCCCGCGGCCACGTTGTCGAAGATCGACATGGTGGGGAACGGGTTCGGACGCTGGAACACCATGCCGATCTCACGGCGCACCGACACGGGGTCGATACCGGCGCCGTAGAGGTTCTCGTCGTCGAGGAGGACCTTGCCCTCGACACGGCCGCCGGGGGTGACCTCGTGCATGCGGTTGAGCGTGCGCAGGAACGTCGACTTGCCGCAGCCGGAGGGGCCGATGAACGCGGTGACGGTGCGCGGCTCGATGTTCATCGAGATGTCGTCGATGGCCTTGTGGGAGCCGTAGTAGGCGGTGAGCCCGCTTACGTCGATTCGCTTGGACATTTACTTCTTCACTTCCAGGGAGTCGGTCGCTGCAGGCCGGTCAGCGACCGGTCTTGGGGGCCTTCCAGCGGGCGATGCCGCGAGCCACCAGGTTCAGGATCATCACAAAGGCGATCAGCGTGAGCGAAGCCGCCCAGGCGCGGTCGTACGCGGCGTTGGCACCCGCGCTGTTCGCGTACTGCTGGTAGATGAACAGCGGCAGCGACGACTGCGCACCCTCGAAGGGGTTGTTGTTGATGAACGGGTTGCCGAACACCAGCAGCAGCACCGGGGCGGTCTCACCCGCGATACGGGCGATGGCCAGCATGACACCGGTGGTGATACCGCCGATGGAGGTCGGCAGGACCACCTTCAGGATCGTGCGCCACTTCGGCACGCCGAGGGCCAGCGAGGCCTCGCGCAGCTCGTTCGGGACGAGCTTGAGCATCTCCTCGGTGGAGCGGACCACGACCGGCATCATCAGGATGGCCAGGGCCAGCGATCCGGCGAAGCCGAAGGGCTGCATGTCGAAGATCAGCATGAGGCTGAGGATGAACAGACCCGCGACGATCGACGGGATACCCGTCATCACGTCCACGAAGAAGGTGACCGCCTTGGCGAGCCGGCCGCGGCCGTACTCGACGAGGTAGACGGCGGTGAGGATGCCGATCGGGGCACCGATCACGGTGGCGAGACCGACCTGCTCCAGGGAGCCGATGATGGCGGCGTAGGCGCCACCGCCGGCCTCGGAGTCGGCGACCACACCCATGGAGTGGCTGAGGAAGTAGGGGTCCAGGACCTTCACACCGCGCGAGATGGTCACCCAGATCAGGGAGACCAGCGGGATGACGGCGATGATGAAGGCGACCCAGACCAGCGAGGTCGCGATCCGGTCCTTCGCCTGGCGGCGGCCCTCGACCCGGGCGGCGATGCCGTAGGTGCCGAAGATGTAGAGGAGGGCGGCGATCAGACCCCACTGGATCTTGCTGTCCAGGCCGCCGGCGAGGCCGATGACCACGCCGAGGACGATGGACCCGCCGATGATGGCGTAGGGGGCCCACTTGGGGAGGGTGGCACCTTGCAGGGTGCTGGGGCGCTTGACTGCTGCGGTGCTCATGCGTTGGCCCCCGAGTACTCCGCGCGACGCTGGATGATGATGCGGGCCGCGCCGTTGACCAGCAGGGTGATGACGAACAGGACCAGACCGGACGCGATCAGCGCGTCACGGCCGTCCGCGGTCGCCTCGCTGAACTTGCTGGCGATGTTCTGGGCGAAGGTGCCGCCGCCCGGGTTGAGCAGGCTGGCGTGGATGTCGAAGTCCGGGGAGAGCACGGTGGCGACGGCCATCGTCTCGCCGAGCGCGCGGCCGAGGCCGAGCATCGAGGCGGAGATCACGCCGGAGCGGCCGAAGGGCAGCACCGACATGCGGATGACCTCCCAGCGCGTGGCGCCGAGGGCGAGTGCGGCTTCCTCGTGCATCTGCGGGACCTGACGGAAGACCTCGCGGCTCACGTTGGTGATGATCGGCAGGATCATGATCGCGAGCAGGACGCCGACGGTCAGCATCGAGCGGGGGGCACCGCCGTCCCAGGAGAAGATCCCGGTCCAGCCGAAGTACTTGTCGAGCCAGCCGAACAGGCCGGTCATGTGCGGTACCAGGACCAGCGCGCCCCACAGGCCGTACACGATGGACGGCACCGCGGCGAGCAGGTCGATCACATAGCCGATGGTGCCGCCGAGCCTGCGCGGCGAGTAGTGCGTGATGAACAGCGCGATCGCGACGGCGACCGGGACGGCGATGGCCATGGCGATGATCGAGGAGACCACCGTGCCGAAGGCCAGGACCGCGATGCCGAAGGTCGGCGGGACGAGGTTGGTGTTCCACTCGAAAGTGGTGAGGAAGTTGCCGTGGTCGCGGCTGATCGCGAGGGCGGCGCGGTAGGTGAGGAAGACCGCGATCGCGGCCATGATCACCAGAAGCAGGATGCCGGATCCACGGGAGAGACCGAGGAAGACCCGGTCACCCGCGCGGGTGGCACCCCGGGCGTTGCGCTTCTGCTCGGCCGTGCCGTGCCGTGGGGTGGGGGGCGATGCGTCTGTTGTCTGGGTAGATATGTCCATCGGGTTCTCCGGTCTGCGGAGCCGCTCGAGAGGCGGCTCGGAGAAGCCGTACGCCCCCGGCTTGAGGGGTGTACGGCTCCGGGCGGCGGTGCACCGGACGGTGCGGCCGGGCTCCTTGCGGAACTCGGCCGCACTCGCGGATCTTTAGCTCAGGCCCTCGATGGTGGAGCGGACCTTGGTGATGATCTCGTCGGGGACCGGGGCGTAGTCGATCGTGGAGAGGACCTTCTGGCCGTCCTCGGAGGCGATGTAGCGCAGGAACGCCTTGGTCGCCGGGAGGGTGTCGGCCTTGTTGCCCTTGTCGCAGACGATCTCGTACGTGACCAGGGTCATCGGGTACGCACCCTCGGCCTTGGTCTTGTAGTCCAGCTGCAGCGCCAGGTCCTTGCCGGTGCCGACGACCTTGGCGGCCGCGATGTCGGCGGTGGCGGACTCGGTGGACGGGGCGACCGGCTTGCTGGCACCCGTGTCGATCGAGACGGCCTTGACGCCGTCCGAGACGTAGGAGAGCTCGAAGTAGCCGATGGCGCCGGAGGTCTGCTTGACCTGCTGGGCGACACCCGCGGACTGCGGAGCGGACTGCCCGCCCTTGGCCTGCCAGGCCTTACCGCCCGAGTACTTCCAGTTGGACGGGGTGGCGGCGATCAGGTACTTGGTGAAGTTGTCCGTCGTGCCCGACTCGTCCGAGCGGTGGAACGCCTGGATCTTGAGGTCGGGGAGCTTCGCGTCGGGGTTCAGCTTCTTGATCGCGGCGTCGTTCCACTTGGTGATCTTGCTGTCGAAGATCTTCGCGATCGTCGGCGCGTCCAGGACCAGGTTGTCGACACCCGGGACGTTGTAACCGAGGGCGATCGGGCCGCCGACCATCGGGAGGTCGACGCCCTGGCCGCCGGAGCAGACCTTCTTGGAGGCGGTGACCTCTTCCGGCTTCAGCGCCGAGTCGGAGCCGGCGAAGGCGACCTGGCCCTGCGTGAAGGCGGTCACACCGGCGCCGGAGCCGGAGCCCTTGTAGTTGATCTGCACGCCACAGGCCTGGGAGAAGGCCTTCACCCAGGCGTCGATCGCGTTCTTCTGCGCGGAGGAGCCATCGGCGAGCAGCTGGCCCTTGGCGTCGTCGCACTTGATGGAGCTGGCGTTCGCGGAGGCCGAGGCGTTGCCCGAAGAACCGCTGCCGCCACCGTTGTCGTCCGAGCCGCACGCCGAGAGGGTCAGGGCACCGGTGACGGCGACAGCACCGAGAGACAGGGCGCGCAGCCGGTTCTTGCGCTGAAGCTTCACTTTCGGGAGTTCCTTCCAGAGGCGCCACCTTCGGCGGCGTGCGAAGTAGTAGTGATGGGTGAGGGCCTCCCGACTGGGCATTTGCGGCCGCTCTCCGCATCCGGTACGGCCGAAATTAGGCAGAACAGGTGAAGGCGCCGATGGCCATAGGTAAACGGAGGGTGAACCCCTGCCGTCAACCCGGTTAGGTCACGGAACGCTCACGGTGAGGGCACGCGCCGGTTCCAACTGCCGGGTTACGCGAACATTTATTCGCCGTTCGCCATCGCAGTCGTTACGACGTCACAGCGCTCGTTACTCCGCACGGGAACCCGTGTGCGACGGACGCCGTCTCGTCCCACGAAAGCCGACGAAAGGCACGGGCATGGAACGGCGTTCCTTCATATCGGGCGGGGCGGCCGCCCTCGCGGCGACCGCACTGACGGGGTGCAGCTCCGGCGGGCCCACCGCGTCCCACACGACCGGCGCGCCACTCGCGTCCACATCCTCTCGTACGGCGCTGAAGACCACCAGCGCAGCGGCCGCGGCCAACTGGACCGCCCTGGCGCACGCCCTGGACGGCACGCTGGTCCGCCCCGGCGAGGCGAGCTGGACGACGGCGCATCAGCTCTACAACACCCGCTTCGACGGACTGAAGCCGTCCGCCGTGGCGTACGTGGCTCACGCCGACGACATCCGTACCACGCTGTCGTACGCCCAGGCCCACCATCTGAAGGTCTCGATCCGCAACGGCGGCCACTCCTACGCGGGCTACTCCTCGGGCGACGGCCGCCTGATCCTCGACGTCTCCAAGCTCAACCGCATCCGGGTCGGCGGCGGCACCGCCGTCGTCGGCGCCGGCGCCAAGCTGATCGACGTCTACCGCGGGCTCGCCGCCAAGGGCGTGACCATCCCGGCGGGCTCCTGCCCCACCGTCGGCGTCTCCGGCCTGGTGCTCGGCGGCGGCCACGGGGTCGCGTCCCGCGCCTACGGCCTGACCTGCGACAGCCTCACCCAGGCGACGCTGATCACGGCGGACGGCACGCAGGTGATCGCCAACGCGAGCACCGACAAGGACCTCTTCTGGGCGCTGCGCGGGGCCGGCAACGGCAACTTCGGCGTCGTGACCGAGCTGCAGTTCCGGACCCACCCCACCCCGCAGGGCGTGACGGCCTACCTGACCTGGCCGTGGTCGAAGGCCGCGCAGGTCCTCAAGGCCTGGCAGGAGTGGGGCCCGTCCCAGCCCGACGAGATCTGGTCCTCCCTGCACCTGGAGAACTCGGGCAGCGGCCCGCGCGTCTCGGTCGCCTGCTTCTCGATGGGCACCTACGGCGAACTCCAGAACGCGGTCGACGCCCTCGCCCACAAGGCGGGCGCCAACGCCTCCTCCGTCTCGCTGCGCCGCCACGGCTACGAGGAGGCGATGGAGATCTACGCCGGCTGCTCCTCCTTCGCCACCGAGCCCCAGTGCCACCTGCCCGGCTCCACGCCGGGCCGCTCCACGGCGGGCAGGCTGGGCCGGGAGACCTACGCGGCCCGCTCCGACTTCTTCGACCGCTCGCTCTCGTCGGCCGGCATCCAGACGGCCCTGCGGCAGATCGGGGCGGTGCGCGGCGGCGCCGGCAGCATCGCCTTCACGGCGCTCGGTGGTGCGGTGAACCGGGTCTCCCCGACGGCGACGGCGTTCGTGCACCGCCGGTCGCGGATGCTGGCGCAGTACATAGTGTCGTGGGGTGCCGCTTCCTCCGGGAGCACGGGCCAGGCGTGGCTGAACGCGGCGCACACCGCGATGCGGCCGTACGCCTCCGGTGCCGCGTACCAGAACTACACGGACCCGACGCTGACCGGCTGGAAGAAGGCGTACTACGGGGACGCGGTGACGAAGCTCGGCAAGGTGAAGGCGCAGTACGACCCGCAGCGGTTCTTCTCCTACGCGCAGGGCCTGTAGGCGGCACGTGTCGCGCCCCGACAGGGGCGCTGGGGGTGCCCCCGGCCGGAGGCTGGGGGAGGAACTGCGCGACCAGCCCCCCGGCCCGCAGGCTCACCCGGCTACGCCGCCAGGTCCCGTTCCTCGGACTCCACCGAGGGGCGGGCGCCCGGAACCAACCCGACCTTCGCCGACCGCCCACGCACGAGCCACGCCCCCCTCGGAGAGGACTCCACCGCCTTCATCACCGGCGTCAGCAGCGCGGTGGCCGGCGGGGAGAGGAGGAGGACGACGGCGGTGCCCAGGGCGAAGCCACCCACCACGTCGGTCGGGTAGTGCACCCCCATGTACACCCGGCAGAACCCCTCCAGCAGCGCCAGGCCGATCCCCGCGAGACCGAACTTCCGGTTCGCGACGAACAGCCCGACGCCCAGCGCCATGGTGATCGTCGCGTGGTCGCTCACGAAGGAGTAGTCGGTCTTCCCGGAGACCAGGACGTCGACCCCCTGATGGGTGAGGAAGGGCCTCGGCCGCTCGACGAAACCGCGGATGGGCACGTTCACCAGCACGGCGATCGCGGCGGCGAGCGGTGTCCACACCAGCGCGGCCACCGTGCCCGCGGCGTCCTCGTCCCCCCGGCGCCGCACGGACCACCAGCACCACACCACCAGCAGGACCATCGCGACCAGCAGCCCGTACTCCCCGACGAACGCCATGCCCCGGTCGAACCAGTGCGGTGCGTCCTCGGCCAGGCCGTTGATGTCGTAGAGCAGGTCGACGTCGGGGTTGGATCCGGATTCGGCGAGTACAGCCATCGTGCCTGCGGCCCCTTCGTCGTCGTCCCGGACGCACCTCGTGTGCGCCGCTCGCTGCCACCCCCGTGGTCGGCTACGTCAACAGGAACGCACGGCCCCCGTCACTACGTTCCAGGTTCCACCGAATGATCACGCAGACGTTATCGAAGAGAGACACAAAGCCCCAGCTCAGGGGGTGGGTTATACGCTCCGTTCACACCGTGGTGGGCAGCGCTTTCGCGCCATCCTCGGTGACCCGGGTGGCCCCGAAGTAGTCGGCGCCGTCGATGGGATCGAAGCGGATGACCGCCCCGGTGTACGGCGCGTCGATCATGTACCCGCCGCCTACGTAGATACCCACGTGGTGGATGGCGCGGGAGTTGGACAGGTCGGTGGAGAAGAAGACCAGGTCCCCCGGGAGCAGTTCGCCCCGCGAGGGGTGCGGACCGGCGTTGTACTGATCGTTGGCGACGCGGGGCAGCGTGATCCCGACACTCGCGTACGCCGCCTTGGTCAGTCCGGAACAGTCGAACCGGCCGCCGTCCTGAGCTGTGCCGTTCCCGCCCCAGAGGTAGAGGGTGCCGAGCTTCTTCTGGGCGTACTCGATCGCGCCGGCGGCCTGCTTGGTCGGGGAGAGCCGGCTGACCGGCGCGGCGAAGCTGTCCGCGAGGGTGGTGATCGTCCTGACGTAGTTCTGGGTCTCCTTGTACGGCGGCACACCCTTGTACTTGATGACCGCGTACGCCCCCGCGTTGTAGGCGGCGAGCATGTTGTCGGACGTGTTGCCGGGGACGTCCTTGACGTACGAGGCGAGCTGGCAGTCGTAGGAGGCGGCCGACGGAATCGCGTCATTCGGGTCCCAGACGTCCCGGTCCCCGTCACCGTCGCCGTCGATGCCGTGGGTGGCCCAGGTCCCCGGGATGAACTGAGCTATTCCCTGCGCGGCCGCCGCGCTCTGCGCCCTCGGGTTGAACCCGCTCTCCTGGTAGAGCTGCGCCGCGAGCAGGGCGGGGTTGATCGCGGAGCACAGGTTGCCCCACCTCTGCACGAGCGTGGAGTAGGCGGCCGGTACCGCTCCCTTGGCCAGCGCCTTGCCCGCGCCGCCGGCACCGCCCAGCAGGTTCCCGGCGACGACGTACACCCCGACGACGAGCAGCATGACGAAGCTCAGCCCGAGGCCGACCGCCGCGCCACCGATCACCCAAACTTTCCGCACGCCCCAACCCTCCCCCATGTCAGGGCTGTTCAACGCCATTTCGGCCGAGAGTGGCGCTATTTCGCGGCAGGACGGCGCGCCTGACGCCGTTTCACCCGGCTGCGGCGTCCCGGTACAGCTCGCCGGCCTCGCTCCCGAGGACGACACTGTAGGACGTGTCGGCGGTCGAGCCGCCCCGCTCGTGCCCGCCCAGCACCCCGACCACCTCGTGGTCCCCGTTCACCCAGGGGCTCCCGCTGGTGCCGCCGGTCAACTCGGGACAGTCGATCCGCTGCTGGGTGGCGCTGTGGGCGACCGGCTTGTTGGTGCAACTGACCGGCACCTCACGGGAGTCGGGGTACCCGGTCACGGTCACGGCGGTGGCCCCGGTGGCCATGCCGCTGACGAAACGGTTGGCCCCGGTCACCTCCTCGACCCGCCTGCCGTCCAGTTCCCCGACGACGGCGAAGGCCACGTCGCTGTCCTCGTCCCGCCCCTTCTCCCATCCGTCGGGCAGGTACCGCCGCCCCACCTTCCACACCCCGTACGGCGCCTGCCCGTCCCGGTACCCCGGCACGAAGACGAGTCCGCCGGCGTCGTCCCCGTCGACGCAGTGCGCCGCACTGACGATCAGGTCCCGCTGCGGGCTGTGCACGACGGAGGCGGTGCAGAAGTGGTGGCCGGCCAGGTTCCCGGCCCGGTCGGCACCGAACAGCGCCCCGACCCGCGCGCTCTCCGCGGTCGGCCCGACCACCGCGGTCACCCCGAAGGGTCCGGGGCCGTCGTCGGCGGCCGCCACCGAGGCCGAGGTGGCGGCAAGCACGGCCGCCGCGCCGAGCGCGACACGGCGCGTGACGGAAGAGATGCGCGAGGTGCCCTTCATCAGCCCCCACTGTGTCCCACAAAGGTGAGAAACGGCTCCCTGCTTCACTGAGATTTCCCTGTGAACCCCACCCCCCGCCGACCACCCACGGCGCACCACCGGACGATCTAACCACTCTCCATAGTGTCTTGGGTTGGCATGCACAGAGTGAAGTACGGGGGTGGGGACCGCCGCGTGGAACACCGACGCGAGGCCCACCCTCCTTCGAGGAGGCGAGGGCGACGGCTCCGCGTGACGCCGGTATTCCCGAGGGGACCGCGCCACTCGAGATCGACGACTACGTTCCGGCGACGACACCGGAATGGCAGGGCGCCAGGCAGTTGACGGGCGCGGACCACCAACCGCGAGGGGCACTATCACTGTGACCGTTGACGGACTTCTCGTTGGTCCGGGTCCGCTTCACTCCCTGTACGGCCGCGTTCCCGACCTGACAGGCGTGCGGATTCGTCCGGTCGACCTGAAGGGGCGGGGACCCACGGTCACCCTGCGCGTCGCCTCACCCTCCTCTCCCCACGCGGCCAAGGTCGATTCGCGCCGGCACACCGCCCTCCCCGACACCGACGAGAAGACGTTCTAGACGAGAAGACGTTCCATGAGCGCTGACTGGTCACGGCTCCTCGCGGAACCCCGGTGACCCTGGGTTTCGGTGCCCGGGCGCTCCCCGTGAACGTTCCCCCGGAGTGGCGGGAGCGCGGGTTCAGCAGCTTCGAGTTCCCCCTCGTGTTCGAGGGGGTGACCCGGCTCCGGGTCACCGGCTGGGGCGCCGCCGAGGCCGAGCACATCGCCATGACCTCGCGCGAAGGGGCCTTCGACGTGGCCCTCGGGTCCGGTGACTCGGCAATCGCGTTCGGGGCCGCCACGGTCCGGCCGGCCAGGACGCGCGTACGTCGCCGCGGGCAGACCCTGAGCAGGCCCGACAGCCCTCACCCCGCTCAGAACGTCGTCGTCATGCCGCCGTCCACCGCGATCGTCTGGCCGGTGATGAAGGAGGCCGCGTCGCTCGCCAGGAAGACGACGATGCCGGCGATCTCGGCGGGGCGGCCCCAGCGGCCCAGTGCCGTGCGCGTGCGCAGCCACCGCTCCCACTCCGGGTCCTGCGCGAGCTCCGCGTTGACGTCCGTCGCGAACGTACCGGGGGCCACGGAGTTCACCGTCGTGCCGCTGGGTCCGAGGTCGGCCGCCAGCGCCCGGGTCAGACCGTCCAGGCCCGCCTTCGCCGTGGCGTAGGCGACGTCGCCGGTGCGGCCCAGCTGGCCGACGACCGACGAGACGTTGATGATGCGGCCCGGGGTGTCCCGCGCCGCCAGGCCCCGGGCGACCGTCTGGCTCAGCGCGTACGCCGAGGTCAGGTGGACGTCGAGGAGCGCGGACAGCTCGTCCGGGGTCAGCTCGTGGACCCCGCGCCGATCGCGGTGGCCCACGTTGTTGACCAGGATGTCGATCGCACCGAGGGCGGTCACCGCCTCCTCGGCGGCCTCCCGGTCGGTGACGTCGAACGCGGCGCCCGTCACGTCGAGACCGTCGTCGCGCAGCCCCCCGGCCACCTCCTCCAGCGGCGCCGGGTCACGGCCGTTCAGGACCACCCGCGCGCCCGCGCCCGCCAGGCCCCGGGCCATCTCCAGGCCCAGACCGCGCACGGAGCCGGTCACCAGGGCCGTACGCCCGTCGAGCGCGAAGTCCACGCCACCGCTCATCCGGCCGCCTCCCGGAGAACCGTCGTATCCGTCGTGTCCGTCGTGTCCGCTCACCGTATCCGGCGGGTGCGGACCGGCCGAGGGGCGCCCGGGTCCTGGACGACCGGGTACGGGGCGCCCGGGTACGAGGCGACGGCCACCGGGCCGCCATCTTCACCGCCGCCCCTGGACAGCCGCCACCTCCACCGCCGCCCCTCAGACGGCCTCCACCCCGAGCGGCCACTTCACGCCCGTCATCTCCTCCGACAGCGTCCACAGCCTGCGGGCCGCCACCGGGTCGCTCGCCGCCGGGCTGCGGCCGGCCAGCGCCGGAGCGCCCCGCATGCCGCCCATGCCGTCCGGGCCGACATAGCTGGCGCCGGGCAGGTCCTGGGTCGCCGCGTACAGCGTGGGAAGCGCGCCGGCGCGGTCGTCCTGGGCCACGAGGAGGTTGCCGAGGCGCATGCCGAGCCGGGCCAGCGGATTGGCGGTGTGGCTCTGGAGGTTGGTCGCCGCGTAGCCGGGGTGCGCGGCCAGCGCGCGGACCGGGGAGCCGGCCTCCGCCAGCCGGCGCTGGAGTTCCAGGGTGAACAACAGGTTGGCCAGCTTGGACTGGGCGTAGGCGCGGGACGGATTGTAGGTGCCGCGCAGGTTGACGTCGGCGAAGTGGATCACACCCTCGCCGCCCCGGTGCAGCCCGGAGGAGAGCGTCACCACCCGGTCCGTGAGATACGGCAGCAGCAGGTTGGTCAGCGCGAAGTGCCCCAGGTGGTTCGTGCCGAACTGCATCTCGAAGCCGTCCTTGGTGGACTGCTCCGGGAGCATCATCACGCCCGCGTTGTTGATCAGAAGGTCCAGCGGACGGTCCCAGGCGGCCGCGAACTCCCGTACCGAGGACAGGTCCGCCAGGTCCAGACGGCGCACCTCCGTGCTGCCGGTCACCCGCGCGGCGGCCACGCGCCCGCGCTCCGGGTCCCGTACCGCGAACACCACGTGCGCACCGGCCCGGGCCAGCGCGTCGGCGGCGGTGAGGCCGATGCCGCTGTTGGCGCCGGTGACCACGGCCGTGCGGCCGGCGAGGTCGGGAAGGTCGGATGCGGTCCATGTACCAGTCTTCTCAGCCATGGGCGCCAATGTAGACGCCGACAACAATGCTGTCAATGACAACAAAGATGGCATCGCCAACAATGCTGACGACGCCAACAAAGCTGGCACCGCCAACATCCGGGTTACGATGACCTTCATGCCGCCAAGCCGCCCCTACCACCACGGAGACCTGCGCGCCGCCCTGCTCACCAGCGCCGAGCGCACCCTGCGCGAGAAGGGCGTCGCCGCGCTGTCCCTGCGCGAACTGGCCCGCGACATCGGCGTCAGCCACGCCGCACCCGGCCGCCACTTCAAGGACAAGCAGGCCCTGCTGGACGCGCTCGCGCTCAGCGGCTACGACCGCCTGCAGCGCACCCTGAACGCGGCCGACGACCCGGCCGCGCCCCTCGAACCGCGGGTCAGCGCGCTCGCCCGGGCCTATCTCACCTTCGCGGTGGACCACCCCGAACTGCTGGAGCTGATGTTCGCGCGCAAGCACGATCCGGAGAGCTCCGTGCCGACCGCCGAGGTGATCGACGCGTCCCTGGGGTCCTTCACCCGCCTGGTCGCCGACGCGCAGGCCCGGGGCGAGATCATCGAGGGCGATCCGGAGCGGCTCACCCTCGTCGCGGCCGCGAGCATCCACGGTCTGGCCGCCCTCATCGCCGGCTGCGCCCTGCCGGCCCACGAGGCCCTGGCCGGACTCGACGAACACGTCCACCACGTCCTGCACGGCCTGAAGCCCCGCTGACCGCCGGGTACGCCCGGTCAACGCGCATTGAGCCGCCCCCTCCGGCGCCCCCGGGTCAACCGGACCCCAACGTCCCGCCATCCGCGGCCCAATGATCAGTAAGCCCCGGCCGTCCTTCAGTAACGCGGAAGTCAGGATTCCGAAACCCACCTTGTTGTCGCGTACTGAACAACGCGATGGTCGTCGCGGGCCGCCGCCCCCACCGGCAACCCCGCCGGTGGCCCCCACCCGCAGGCCTCTGTCCCCCTCTTCCAGGAGGCTGTACGTTGCGTACGACCACCCCCAACTCCCCCCACATACGCGGCAGATGGCGCCGCGTCGGCTCGGCAGCCGCGGCCACCGCCGCCCTGCTCGCGGCCGGACTCGGCACCGCGGCGCACGCCACCGCGGCCACCGCCACCACCACCGTGGCCCACCAGGCCGACGCCAAGGCCGTCGCCGCCCAGGTCGCCAAGGCCCATGTGCGGTACGAGAAGGCCGGCTGCGGTACCACCCCGAAGAAGGGCTTCGCCGCCTGCGACGCCCTGCGGGTCACCGGCGGCACCACCGCCTTCATGGAGAGGCAGGCCGCACTCAAGGGTGTGACGCCGAAGACCGTCAAGCCGGACGCCGCGTCCGCCTCCCCCACCGGATACGGCCCGAGCGACCTCCAGTCGGCCTACGGCCTGACCTCCGCCGCCGCCTCCGACGGCTCGGGCGAGACGGTCGCGATCGTCGACGCGTACGACGACCCGAACGCCGCGGCGGACCTCGCGACCTACCGGTCGCACTACGGCCTCTCCGCCTGCACCACGGCCAACGGCTGCTTCACGAAGGTCTCCCAGACCGGCTCCACGACCTCCCTGCCCGCCGCCGACAGCGGCTGGGCCGGCGAGGAGTCCCTCGACCTCGACATGGTCAGCGCGATCTGCCCCAACTGCGACATCCTGCTCGTCGAGGCCAAGTCGGCCTCGGACGCCAACCTGGGCACCGCGGTGAACGAGGCGGTCAAGCTGGGCGCCAAGTTCGTCTCCAACAGCTACGGCGGCTCCGAGTCCTCCTCGGACACGTCGTACGACACCTCGTACTACAAGCACGCGGGCGTGGCCATCACCGCGAGCGCCGGCGACGAGGGCTACGGCGCCGAGTACCCGGCAGGCTCCCGCTACGTGACCGCCGTCGGCGGCACCGCCCTGAAGACCTCCTCCACCAGCCGTGGCTGGACCGAGTCGGTCTGGAAGACGTCGAGCACCGAGGGCACCGGCTCCGGCTGCTCCGCCTACGACGCCAAGCCCACCTGGCAGACCGACACCGGCTGCACCAAGCGCATGATCTCCGACGTCTCCGCCGTCGCCGACCCGGCCACCGGCGTCTCCGTCTACGACTCCTACGGCGCGGACGGCACCGGCTGGAACACCTACGGCGGCACCAGCGCCTCCTCGCCGATCATCGCCTCGGTCTACGCACTGGCCGGCACCCCGGGCAGCGGCGACTACCCGGCCCAGTACCCCTACGCGGCGGCCGGCAGCTCCGCCCTGAACGACGTGACGAGCGGATCCAACGGCTCGTGCTCCACGTCGTACTTCTGCACCGCCAGGTCGGGCTACGACGGTCCGACCGGCTGGGGCACCCCGGAAGGGACCGACGCCTTCACCGGCTAGGACCCGGAAGGACCTCCCCGTCGGGTCACGGGGAGCCGCCACCGTGAGGGGGACGTGGGGTCCCCTCGGCGGCGCCGAAAGGGAAACGGGTCACGGCAGCCGGCCGTGACCCGTTTTCCGCAGCTCCCGCCACCTTGGCAACTCCCGTGAACCGCCTGTGCGTTGCGTCAAGCACCCGCCATCCTCAGGACAACGGCCGGCCATCGGCGGGTCACGCGAACACCCTGATCGGCAATGCGGAAGTCATGATTCCTGAACCCTCTTGTTGTCGCGTACTCAACAAAGGATTCTCGACGCGCACCACCACGCACCAGATCGCACCCGCACCGCCCCTGTTCCTCCCCCATACCGGAACTCAGGAGGCTGCACGCATGCGTTCCACTCCCCTCGACAGAGCTTCGCTACGCGGTGGCTGGCGCCGCCTCGGCACCGCGGCGGCGGCCACGGCCGCACTGCTGCTCGCCGGATTCGGCACCGCCGTCCAGGCCGACGCCGCGCCTTCCGTGTCCCCCGCCAAGGTGACCTACACCGCGACCCCCTGTGCCACCCCCAAGCACACGGGCGAACTCGCCTGCAACTCCTACCGCGTCACCGGCGGCCTCACCGCCTACCAGAAGCAGCAGGCCGCGAGGACCGGCGTCACCCCCAAGGCCGCCGACGCCTCCACCCCCTCCGGCTACAGCCCGACCAGCCTCCGGACGGCCTACGGCCTGACCTCCGCCGCGGCCTCCAACGGCTCGGGCGAGACCATCGCGATCGTCGACGCGTACAACGACCCCAACGCCGAGACCGACCTCGCGACCTACCGTTCCTACTACGGCCTCTCCGCCTGCACCACGGCCAACGGCTGCTTCAAGAAGGTCTCCCAGACCGGCTCCACGACCTCCCTGCCCTCCTCCGACGCCGGCTGGTCCGAGGAGATCTCCCTCGACCTCGACATGGCGAGCGCGATCTGCCCCAACTGCAACATCCTGCTGGTCGAGGCCAAGAGCGCCACCATGGCCAACCTCGGCACCGCGGTGAACGAGGCGGTCACCCTGGGCGCCAAGTTCGTCTCCAACAGCTACGGCGGCAGCGAGTCCTCCTCGGACACCTCGTACGACACCTCGTACTTCAACCACACCGGAGTCGCCATCACCGTCTCCGCCGGCGACGAGGGCTACGGCGCCGAGTACCCGGCCGCGTCGAAGTACGTGACCTCGGTGGGCGGCACCAAGCTGTCGACGTCCTCCACCACCCGCGGCTGGACCGAGACGGTGTGGAAGACGTCGAGCACCGAGGGCACCGGCTCCGGCTGCTCCGCCTACGACGCCAAGCCCACCTGGCAGACCGACACCGGCTGCACCAAGCGCATGATCTCCGACGTCTCCGCCGTCGCCGACCCGGCCACCGGCGTCTCCGTCTACGACTCCTACGGCGTCACCGCCGGCTGGTACACCTTCGGCGGCACCAGCGTCTCCGCGCCGATCATCGCCGGCGTCTACGCCCTCGCCGGGAACCCGTCCAGCGGCTCCTACCCGGCCAAGTTCCCGTACGCCCACGCCGGTACCTCGTCCCTCAACGACGTCACGAGCGGCAACAACGGCACCTGCACCACCTCGTACTACTGCACCGCCACGACCGGCTACGACGGTCCGACCGGCTGGGGCACCCCGGAGGGTGTCGCCGCCTTCACCGGCTGACCATCCGTCACCACCCCAGTGGGCTCCGGCATCAGCCGGGGCCCACTGGCCATTTCCCCCTGACCCCCGTGAGAACATCGTCTCGACCCGTCACCCCACCGGCCGTCATGAAACGTGCCAGGTCGTAAAGGGGGTTAACGACGGAACCGCACGACAGGTTCCGCTCAGGCCTCATTGCCCGGCGTGACCTGCCGTGATACACAGAGTGACCGTGCGAGCCTTTCGTACGAAACCCGCCAATCGATGACGTCAAGTCGACATACTCCGGCGACGTTTTCGGCGAGAATGATGCGTGACCTCTGCACCCGGCAGGGGCGAACGGAACTACCCACCAGGGGCGGTGACTTACGTGTTCTATGCGGCCGACAAGGGAGACATCAACACCATCATCGGCGGGATCGCTCCGGACTGGGGCCCCTTCGGCAGCCTGGGCAACGAGGCGAAGACGATGATCCAGGTGGTCATGGCCGTCGCCATCCTGCTCTGCCTCGGCATCGCCGTCTGGGGCGCCGCCAAACAGCGCATCGGCGCCACGGCCCTCCGCGACACCTTCAGTGCCGAACAGGGCAAGGGCCTCATCATCGCCGGACTGACCGGAGTCTTCATCATCGGCTCACTCGGCACCCTGTTCACGATCGTGTACGGCATGGCCGTCTAGCCAATCTGCACCTCCCTCACCCCCGCTCCGAGGTTGCGTCTCCCTGATGTCGAGTCACCACACCGCGCCCGCGCGGGAACCAGCACGGCTACCGTCGTACTGCTACGCGTTCCGGTTCGACGTGGAGGGGGAGTACGCGGCATGAGCCTCGGAGACGAGCCCGGCTACCCGGAGACGGGCCACACCCGCACCCGCCTGCCCGAGAGCGACCCCTACGGCGGAGCCTCCCGCCGGGGCGGCCGCTCCTCGTCCAGAAGCCTGGTGACGGTCGTCGGCGTGGTCGTCCTCCTGATCGCGGCGATCGCCTTCGCGAACAGAGGCGGAGACGGGGACTCGCCGTCGGCGAAGACCACAGGCGGCAACGGGTCCCAGCCGAGCACCTCGTCAACGGCGGCGAGCGGCACGAAGCCGGTGGAGACGAAGAGCACCGGGGGAATCCCAACCGGCTTCGCACACAGCGAGCAGGGAGCACAGAGCGCGGCGGCGAACTACTCCGTTGCACTCGGCTCGACGGACATGTTCGTCATGGCCAAGCGGCACGCCATCGTGGACACGATCTACGCCCCGGACGCCGCGGCGAACAGACAAGCAGGGCTGGACAGCGCCTACTCCAGCGCGGAGTTCCTCACGAACATCGGCCTCAACAAGGACGGCAGTGCCCCAACCGGCGAAACCTTCGTCTCCCGGGTCGTCCCAGTCGGCACCAAGGTCACCGTGTTCAGCACGGACTCCGCCACGGTCGAGGTCTGGTACACCTCGCTCTTCGGACTGTCCGGGGCGGCCTCGACCAACCCGGTGACCGAGAGCTGGTACACCACCACCTACGAACTGACGTGGGTCGACAACGACTGGAAGATCACCGATTTCCAGCAGAAGGACGGACCGGTTCCTCTCGGTCGTGACCAGCAGGCATCCACTGCCGACGACATGACCAGGGCCGTGGAGGAGTTCGGAGGGTTCACGTATGCGCGCTAACCACCGTTTCCTCAAAGTCGGCGCGATCCTCGGCACCCTGCAAACGGCTGCGGTGCTGCTGGGAACCGCCGCCGTCGCCGCCCCCTCGCCGTCGCCCACCGCCAGCAACGACGCCTGCGACCTCATCCGCGGTCCCGCGAAGGACTACTGCGAGAAGGGCGGCGGCAGCGGCGGCGGTTCCACCACCGACCCCCTGACCTCCACCCTCGACCCCCTCTCCTCGCTCGCTCAGGGGTGTGCCAAGGCCGCCTCCTGGACCGTCGACAAGCTCAGTGACGCCGTGAAGGAGACCGCCAACGTCGACTTCACCAACCAGAAGTTCCTCCAGCAGTACGCCGTCGTCTTCGCCGCGTCGACGATCCTCACGCTCCTGCTCTGGCTCCTGGCCGTCGCCAAACGCGCAGTGCGAGGCGTCCCCCTCAGCACCGCGATCTCCGAAGCCGTCGGCTTCCTCTGGCTGACGGTCCTGGCGTCCGCCTTCACGCCCCTCATCCTCTACACCGTCGTCTCGGCCACCGACGGCGTCACCGACGTCCTCGCCAAGACCACCGGCAACCAGACGGACACGTTCTTCGGCACCTTCTCCGGCGCCCTCAACAAGGGCGACGACATCGGCGGCGGCCCGATCATGCTGATCGTCGTCTCCCTGGTCAGCATCCTCGCCGCCGGAGTGCTCTGGCTGGAGCTCGTCATCAGGGCCGCCCTGCTCTACGTCGGCGCCCTCCTCGGCACCGTCGTCTACGCCGGCCTCGTCGACAAGAACCTGTGGGGCCACGTCCGCCGCTGGGCCGGCATCATGATCGCCGTCATCCTCGTCAAGCCGGTCATCGTGATAGTGCTCGGCCTCGCCGGCGCCCTGTCCACCGACGGCGGCCCCGACGCCTTCTCCGCCGTCGTCTCCGGCCTGGCCATCATCCTGCTCGCCATCTTCGCCAGCGCGATGATCTACCGCTTCGTCCCCGGCTTCGGCGACGAGATCGCGGCCGGCCGCAGCAACCGCATCATGTCGGGCGCCGAGGGCAAGGCCGCCGCGGTCATCAGCAGCCCCGCCAACCTGGTCGCCCAGGGCATCAGGACACACAGCGCCCGCGCCGACAACAACGGCGGGGGCGGCGGTTCCGCCTCCTCCGGTGCCCGCCCGTCCAACCCCGCCTCGGGCGGCGTCGCCGCGCACAGCACGCGCACCCCGAACGGTGGTGGCGGCGGATCTGTCCCCTCCGCCGCACCCGCACCCCGCGCGCCCGGCCCGATGAACACCCCGCACGCCGGCAACACCCGCAACAACAGCTCGGGAGGTGAAGGGCGTTGACGACCGAGTCCCATCTGTCCCATCCGATCACGCCCCGCCGTACGTATCTGATCGGCCGCGCCCGGCCGAACGCGATCGTCGGCAGGAACCGTGAATCCGGCGAGATCGTGCTGATCATCGCGGGCGCGTTCCTCGGCATGATGTGCGGGCTCCTCGTCCCGGTCCTCTCCCTGCGGATCGTGCTCCTCATGGGCTTCCCCCTGCTCGCGCTGGCGGCGGTCTACGTCCCGTACAAGCGCCGCACGTTCTACAAGTGGTTCGAGATCAACCGCAGTTACAAGCGGAGCCTGCGCCAGGGCACGGTCTACCGTTCCGCCGCGGCCGAGGCAGGCACCCGTATCGATGGCCGTGAGGTCGAGATCGGCCCCCCGCCCGGCATCGGCCGGATCAGCTGGCTCGCCGCGCCCTTCGGCCCCGACGAGATCGCCGTACTCCTGCACGCCGACCGCAAGACGGTCACCGCCGCGATCGAGATCGAGGGCCCCGGCGTCGGCTTGCGCGACTCCGAGGACCAGGAAGCCCTCGTCGACCGCTTCGGCACCCTGCTCAAGCACGTGGCCAACGGCGACGGCTTCGTCACCCGCCTCCAGATGCTCGCTCGCACCCTCCCGGCCGACCCCGACGCCCACGCCAAGGACGTCGCCCAGCGCGGCGACGAGAAGGCCCCGAGCTGGCTGTCGCAGTCGTACGACCAGCTGCAGTCCATGGTCTCCACCAGCAGCGAGCAGCACCGCGCCTACCTCGTCGCCTGCATGCACTACTCCCGCGAACTGGCCGCCGAGGCCCAGGCGATGGCCCGCGCGGCCCGCCCCCAGGCCGGCCGCAAGCTGGACCGCGACGCCGGTCTCGCGGTCGTCATGGCCCGTGAACTGACGGACATCTGCTCCCGCCTCCAGGAAGCGGACATCCGCGTCCGCCAGCCCCTCGGCCAGGGCCGGCTCGCCTCCCTCATCCACTCCATGTACGACCCCGACCACCCCATCGACCACATCCAGGCGATGACCCAGCGCAACGCCTGGCCGGCCGAACTGGACGCCATGGAACCCACGTTCCTCCAGGCGAAGACCCGCGAGTCCAGCACCCGCGCGCCCTGGTGCCACGCCACGGCCTGGGTGAAGGAGTGGCCGATGACCCCCGTCGGCGTCAACTTCCTCGCCCCGCTGCTCGTCCACACCCCGGACGTCATCCGCACGGTGGCGGTCACCATGGACCTCGAACCCACCGAGGTCGCCATCGAGCGCATGCTGACCGAGAAGACCAACGACGAGGCGGAGGCGTCCCGCGCCGCCAAGATGAACCGGACCGTCGACCCCCGCGACATCGCCGCCCACAACCGCCTCGACCAGCGCGGCGAGGACCTGGCCAGCGGCGCGGCCGGCGTCAACCTGGTCGGCTACATCACGGTCTCCTCCCGCACCCCGGAAGCCCTCAACCGTGACAAGCGCACGATAAGGGCGTCCGCCGGAAAGTCGTACCTCAAACTGGAATGGTGCGACCGCGAGCACCACCGCGCCTTCGTGAACACACTGCCCTTCGCCACCGGAATCCGAAGGTAGAGGCTGATGCGCTGATGAGGGACCCGCTGTCCGTCCTCACCGAAGCCTTCACGTCCTTCCTGTTCGGGAAGGTCGAGACGACCCGCTCCCCGGTCCGCACCTCGACCGGCCAGGCCCAGGCGGTCTACCTGCCCACCGCCGCGCCCGGCCTGGGCGACTCGGGCGTCATCATCGGCCGTGAGGTGTACTCCGGAAAGGGCTACATCTACGACCCGTTCCAGCTCTACGGCCAGCAGCTCCCGGCCCCGCACTGGCTGGTCCTCGGCGAGTCCGGCAACGGCAAGTCGGCCCTGGAGAAGACCTACGTCCTGCGGCAGCTGCGCTTCCGCGACCGGCAGGTCGTCGTCCTGGACGCCCAGGGCGAGGACGGCGTCGGCGAGTGGAACCTCATCGCGGAAGAGCTGGGGATAACCCCCATCCGGCTCGATCCGACGGCCGCCCTGAACCACGGCATCCGCCTGAACCCGCTGGACCCGTCGATCACCACCACCGGCCAGCTGGCGCTGCTCCGCACCATCATCGAGGTGGCGATGGGCCACGGCCTCGACGAACGCTCGGGCTTCGCCCTCAAGGTCGCCCACTCCTACGTCAACGAGACGATCCTCGACCGCCAGCCGGTCCTGATGGACATCGTCGAGCAGCTACGGCACCCGGAGCCGGAGTCCGCGGAGGCGATGAACGTCGCCATAGACGACGTACGGGCCTGGGGCCTGGACGTCGCCCTGGTCCTGGACCGTCTGGTCGACGGTGACCTCAGGGGCATGTTCGACGGGCCGACGACCGTCGGCATCGACCTCGACGCCCCGCTCATCGTCTTCGACCTCTCCCACATCGACCGCAACTCCATCGCCATGCCCATCCTGATGGCGATCGTCGGCGTGTGGCTGGAGCACACCTGGATCCGCCCCGACCGGAAGAAGCGCATCTTCCTGGTCGAGGAGGCCTGGCACATCATCAACAGCCCGTTCGTGGCCCAGCTCTTCCAGCGCCTGCTGAAGTTCGGCCGCCGGCTCGGCCTCTCCTTCGTCGCCGTCGTCCACCACCTCTCCGACGTCGTCGACGGCGCGGCCGCCAAGGAGGCGGCGGCGATCCTCAAGATGGCGTCGACCCGGACCATCTACGCCCAGAAGGCGGACGAGGCACGCGCCACCGGCCGGGTGCTGGGCCTGCCCCGCTGGGCGGTGGAGATCATCCCGACCCTCACCCCCGGCATCGCCGTCTGGGACGTCAACGGCAACGTCCAGGTGGTCAAGCACCTGGTCACCGAGACGGAACGCCCGCTCGTCTTCACGGACCGCGCGATGACCGAGTCGTCCGCCGACCAGCTCGCCGCCGCCGACGACGCCCTGCACGCCGCGGAGCTGGAGGCGGAGCAACGGGCGGCGGCCTTCGTCGAACAGCACCTCGGCGACTCGGAATCGACGGTGGCATAGGGAGGACCCGATCGTGAGACCGGACCCCCGGCAGGAACGCGAACAGCGCAGCGGCGGCGGCATTCCCGACGGCCTGCTGATCGGCATACTCGCGTTCCTGCTCGGCATCACGGCACTGGTGTGGACGGCGACCGGCCTGGCGGCCTGGTTCTCCCACGGCAGCTGGCCGTCGACCGTCGACCTGGCCCACACCCCGCCCGCGATGCGCCACCTCATCGGCGAACCGCGGGACGTCGCAGGCGCCTGGCCGGACACACCGCCGGCCCGGCTGTCGGGATGGGGCCTGTTCTGGGGCCTGTTCATCGGCCAGCTGATGATCCTGCTGGTCCTGACGGTCTTCGTGATGGGCACGGTGGCGAGATGGCGTGCGGGAAGAAGAAGACGCACCGCGGAGAGACTCGCCGCGGCGACGACACCGGTCCCCGAGCCACGCGCGGAACCGCAAACCGGCCCGCAGCCGACCGTCCTCCTCGCCCCGGAGCCGATCGTCCCGGAACCCCTGGTCCTCGAGTCGACGGGCCCGGAAGCGGGCCTCGCGCCCACGGCCGGTCGGCGGACCGGCGCCGCCCCCGACGGCTTCTACCCTCACCCCGCCCCAGGCGGGGAACGGCTGAACGGCTGGACGAAGATCCACGTCGCCCCCCGGGAAGCCCGCCACGCCACGGCGGCCCAGGCCATCCGCGACGCGGCCGGCCCCACCCTCGTCATCACCTCGAACCCGGCCCTCTGGTCGGACACGAAGGACGCCCGGGCCAAGCTCGGCCCGAACCTCCTCTACGACCCGAACCACCTCTGCGACACCCCGGCCCGCTTCCACTGGTCCCCCACGGCCCACTGCGAGGACAAGCAGACCGCGGTGCAGCGCGCCCAGGCACTCCTCACCCCCGTGAAACCCACCGCCAGGATCGACCAGGCGGTCACCGACACGGCCGAGACCCTCCTGCGCAGCTACCTGCACGCAGCCGCCCTGGAGAACCGCACGGTCCGCCACGTCCACCGCTGGGCCCAGGGCACCGGAGTCCAGGACGCCGTACGAACCCTCCGTACCCATCCGAAGGCGGCCCCCGGCGCGGCCGGCGAACTCGAAGCCGCTCTTACCTCGCACCCCGAACGCCGGGACATCGCCCAGGAGTTGACCGCACGGGCCCTCGCGGCCCTCTTCACGGTCAACATCCGCGAAGCCTGCACGCCCAACCGATCCGATGCACTCGCCCTGGATTCCTTCGTCTCCGAAGGGGGCACGCTTTATGTGGTCGGTGAATCCATCGAAGACCCCAGGACCAACCCGGGCGCGATGCCTCTTCTGACGGCTCTCGCCTCCAGCGTGGTCGAGCGCGGCCGGCGCATGGCCGAACGGTCATCCTCCGGTCGGCTCGACCCACCACTGACCCTGGTCCTGGACGACGTCGCGGCCGTCGCCCCGCTCCCCCAACTGCCCGATCTGCTCACCACCGGTGTCGAGCAGGGCCTGCCGACCCTCGCCCTGCTCCGCTCGCACGAACAGGCCAGGTCCCGCTGGCCGCACCGCGAACTGCCGGTCCAGCCGACCGCCTAGGAAGGCCACTCCAGAACGAACTCGACCTCGTTCTCCGTCTCGTCCTTGACGAACGGCATGAGCACCCCGCTCGGCACGAACCCCGCCTTGCGGTACGCCCCTTGGGCCCGTGGGTTGCCCTCGTGCACCAGCAGCCTCACCCGCTCGGCACCCTGCTCGCGCGCCCAGGCCACACCGGTGTCGAACAGCGCCTTGATCAGGCCGTTCCCCCGGTGCTCCGGCCGCACGAACACCCCGACCACATGCCCCTGCCGCCGCTCGACCCGGGCCCCGGCCCAGTCCGTCGACCCGGCCTCCTCGATCAGCACGGTCAGACTCCCGACCCACTCCCCGCCCGCCGTCTCGGCGATGAACTGCCGCGCACCGCTGGGTTCCTCGGCCGACCGCGCGGCCCGATCCTGGTAGAAGGAGTCCGGCCGGTCCACGGCGTCCTCGTAGGTCTCCAGGAACGCGATACGCGCCACGGGGTCCCGCAGCGCGACCAGCCGCAGCCGCTTCACGGCTTCCCACTCGTCGGCCCGTATCCCGCGAACACCGTAGTCACCGCTGGTCATCGCATCCATACGGCCACGGTAGCCGCCACCGTCCACCTCGCTCACCTCGTTTACGGCAGCTCGCAGAGGGCCCGGTGTCAGTGCCCCGGCCTAGTGTGGACGCCATGACGACTCTGCCGAACCGCCCGAACACCGCCCTGCTGATCGTCGATGTGCAGAACGGGGTGGTGGACAGCTCCCACAACCGCGACGAGGTCATCGCCAACATCAACACCCTGCTCGCCAAGGCCCGTTCCGAGACGGTCCCGGTGGTCTGGATCCAGCACTCCAGCGACGAGCTGACGCCGGACAGCGCTCCTTGGCAGTACGTTCCGGAGCTGTCCCGTGAGGAAGCCACCGAGCCCCTCATCCACAAGCGTTACGGAGACTCCTTCGAGGACACCGAGCTGGAGTCCGTCCTGGCCGCACACGGCGTGGGCCGCGTGATCGTCACGGGCGCCCAGACCGACGCCTGCATCCGCTCCACCCTGCACGGCGCGATGGTCCGCGGGTACGACGCGACCCTGGTCGGCGACGCCCACACCACGGAGGACCTCACCGCGTACGGTGCGCCGGCTCCGGAGCAGGTCGTCTCGCACACCAACCTCTACTGGCAGTGGCAGGAGGCCCCCGGCCGAAAAGGCGGCACGGTCGCCACGGCAGACGTGACGTTCTGACGGGACAACACCCCTAAATACAGAAAGGCCCACGCCATATGGCGTGGGCCTTTCCCAAAATTTGTTCGGCGGTGTCCTACTCTCCCACAGGGTCCCCCCTGCAGTACCATCGGCGCTG
>NZ_JBVHQD010000027.1:0-115755 GCF_055567595.1 Streptomyces sp. NPDC026515 | reverse complement strand
GCATCAGCGTGCTCTTCGCGATGCTCCGCGACGGCGCCTTCTACGAACCCCGAACCCCACGCCTCGCTTGACGAAAGACATAGAGGCACCCCCCCGGCCGAGGACTGGGGGAACCACGCGCGCCCTCACCCCACACACACCCACCCACCCGCACCCGAACGACCCCGTCCCACCCCGGTAGGGTCCATGCACGTGATCGAATTCGCGCGGAACGTCCGCTTGTGGTTCGCCCCCGAAGTGGTGCGCGAAGAGGGAACGACCCCCGACTACCGCTTCTCCCTCGCCAACGAGCGGACCTTCCTGGCCTGGCTGCGTACCGCCCTGGCCCTGATCGGCGGCGGTTTCGCGGTGGACCAGTTCCTGCCCGACCTCCGCTGGGCCTGGCGGGTCGGTCTCGCGCTCGCGCTCCTCGCCGCCGGCGTGCTCTGCTCGCTGCGGGCCGTGAACCACTGGATGCGCTGCGAACTGGCCATGCGGCGCGGTGAGGACCTGCCGGTCTCCCGGTTCCCGGCCATGCTCGGCGTGGTCGTGGCGGTGGTCGCCGTCGCCATGGTCGTCGTGGTGCTCGTCGGGTGGGAGGGATGACGACGCCGCCCCGCGACCCGGGACTCCAGCCGGAACGGACCCGGCTGGCCTGGCGCCGTACGACGCTGTCGGCGACCGTCGCCGCGGTCCTCGCCGCCAGGACCGCCCTGCACGGCAGCACCTCGGCCGGCGGGGTGCTCGCCTGCGCGGCCTGCTGCGTCCTGTGGCTGGGTTTCCTCCTGGTCGCCAACCGCCGGATCCGCGCCCTCGCGGCCACCGGCCGCCCCTCGGCACTGGCGCCGCGGCAGGCGACCGCGGCGGTCGTGTGCACGGTCGCCGTAGCGCTCTGCGCAGCCGCGCTGGTCGTCTAGAGCCCAGCCCCGGAGCCTGTCCGCGCCCGCCAGAGGGAGGAACCCAGCGGCGCTGTCGTCTCTCGTCGACGCCCCGGCCTCGGGCCGGAAGGCGCCCCACCGCGTCGCAGCCCTCCTCCCCTGGCAGCCGGACGCACCGGACCCCGCCCACCGGCGCCGACGAGGCGCCACTGCCTTCCCGCGACCTCCTTCGCCGGTCAGGCCGTAGCCCCGCCCTAGCCCTCCTCCTCCGGCCACTCCACCGTGACGACCAGCTTGCCGCGGGTCCGTCCCTCCTGGCTGCGCCGCTGCGCGTCGGCCGTCCGCTTCAGCGGAAACGTCTCGGCGACATGGACGCTCACCGCTCCCTGTTCCGCGAGCGCGACGAGCCGGGTCAGGTCCTCGGCGTCGGGACGCGCCCAGCAGTAGCGGCCCCCGAAGTCGACGACGTCCGGGTCGGCGATCGAGGCCATCCGGCCTTCGGGGGCGAGCAGGTTCGCCGAGACGACCAGCGCCTCCCCGCCGACGGTGTCGAAGACGGCGGCCACCCCCTCCGGTGCCAGCCCCCGGACACGTTCGGCCAGGCCGGGGCCGTAGGTCACCGGCTCGCCGCCGATACCCCGTACGAAGTCGTGGTTGCGCTCACTCGCCGTGCCGATGACCCGGGCGCCGAGATGGGCCGCGATCTGGACGGCGAGGGAACCGACCCCGCCGGCCGCGGCGTGCACCAGGACCGTCTCGCCGCGTTTGACCTCCAGGGCGTGGACCAGCACCTGGTAGGCGGTGAGCCCGGCCAGCGGCAGCCCCGCGGCCTCCTCGAAGGAGAGGTTGCGCGGCTTGCGGGCCAGGGTGCGCACCGGGGCAGCGACGTACTCGGCGAAGGTGCCCCGGGAGAGGAAGTCCTCGCGGACGTAGCCGATCACCTCGTCGCCGACCGCGAACTCGGGGACGGCCGGGCCCGGCTGGACGACCACGCCGCAGACGTCCCACCCGGGGATCACCGGGAAGACGGTGTCCATGACGCCGTGCAGATCGCCCTCACGGCATTTCCAGTCGACCGGGTTGACGGACACCGCCCGGACCTTCACCAGGACCGAGTCGGGGCCGACCTTCGGGTCCTTGACCTCGCCGTACTCCAGCACATCGGGTCCGCCGTACCGGCTGTAACTGATGCCCTTCATGCAACCGACCCTCCGGGGTACTCGGACGCCACGCAACCGGGATGCCCGCATATGTGCGTTTCGCGTGGCAGCCTGTCCGTCGGCAGCACGCCACCCTCCCGAACCCGTACCGCTGAAGGCGAACACCATGACCACCACCCTTCACCAGGAACACACCGCACACGGCCACAGCCACGGACCGGACTGCGGACACGACCAGGTACCGCACGGCGACCACGTCGACTACGCGCACAACGGGCATCTGCACCGCGAGCACGGCGGCCACTGGGACGAGTGCGAGCCCGACGGCCACATCACCCACGACGCCCACGACCACCGGCACGGCAACGGCTGCGGCCACACCGGCGTCCTGCACGGCGACCACATCGACTACCTGCACGACGGCCACCGGCACGCCGAGCACAACGGCCACTGGGACGACCACTGAGTCGGACCCGGTCCTGACGGCGGCTCCCCGCTCCGCGTGCGCGGGGAGCCGTCACGTCACGGCCGGACCGTAAGGTGGTCCCGGTCACGTTTGGCTCAGCCGCTGGACGACATACCGACTGGTCGGCATCATGAGTGGGGTCCTGTTCACTCGTTCGTAGGAGCGATGCATGAGCCCCGATCACCCGCCCGGACTGGATCTCGACCAGCTGCGCGGACTGCTCGACCGCGAGCGCCCCGGCCTGGTGACAGGTCCGCTGACCGGAAGGCTGATCGAGGGCGGGCGGTCGAACCTCACCTACGCGGTCTCCGACCCCACCTCGAAGTGGGTCGTACGGCGGCCGCCGCTGGGCCATGTCCTGGCCACCGCGCACGACATGAAGCGCGAGCACCGGGTGATCAGCGCGCTGTACCCGACCGAGGTGCCAGTGCCGCGGCCGGTGCTGCTGTGCGAGGACACGGAGGTCCTGGGCGCGCCGTTCTACGTGATGGAGTTCGTGGCGGGCACCCCGTACCGCACAGCCGAGCAACTGGTCCCGCTCGGCCCCGAACGCACCCGCAACGCCGTGCTGTCCCTCGTCGACACCCTCGTCGAGCTGCACGCGGTGGACCCCGAGGAGGTCGGCCTCGCCGACTTCGGGCGGCCGGAGGGCTTCCTGGACCGGCAACTGCGCCGCTGGGGCAAGCAGCTGGACGCCTCCCGCAACCGTGAGCTGGCCGGCATCGACGAGCTGCACGCCACCCTGGGCCGCCGGCTGCCCGGCTCCGCCGCGCCCACCGTGGTCCACGGCGACTACCGGCTCGACAACGTCCTGATCGGCGACGACGACCAGATCAGGGCGATCCTCGACTGGGAGATGTCCACGCTCGGCGACCCGCTGACCGACCTGGGCCTGCTGGTCATGTACAGCCTGCCACTGGGTACGCCCGACTCCCCGGTGTCGACGACCGCCGAGGCGCCCGGCCACCCGGACCCGCGAGAGCTGGTCGAGCGCTACGCGGCCCGCTCGGGGCGGGACGTCTCGCACATCTCCTGGTACACGGCGTTCGCCTGGTTCAAGCTCGCCGTGATCCTGGAGGGCATCCACTACCGGTACACACAGGGCCAGACGCTGGGACAGGGCTTCGACCGCATCGGCGAACTCGTCCCCGTCTTCATCGACCACGGACTGACCACACTCCAGGAAGGCTGACCGGCCATGGACTTCGCGTTCGACGCGCGCACCGAGGAGCTGCGCGCCAAGCTGCTCGCCTTCATGGACGAGTACGTCTACCCGGCCGAGGCGGTCGCCGAGGAGCAGCGGGCGGCGCTCGCCTCACCGTGGGACACCCCGGCCGTGGTCGGGGAGCTGAAGGCGGAGGCGCGCAGGCAGGGCCTGTGGAACCTCTTCCTCCCCGACGCCGAACACGGCGCCGGCCTCACCAACCTCCAGTACGCACCCCTCGCCGAGATCACCGGCCGCTCCCCGCACCTGGCGCCCACCGCGCTGAACTGCGCGGCCCCGGACACCGGCAACATGGAGGTGCTGGCCCAGTTCGCCGACGACGCGCAGAAGAAGCAGTGGCTGGAGCCGCTCCTAGCCGGTGAGATCCGCTCCGCGTTCGCCATGACCGAGCCGGAGGTGGCCTCCTCCGACGCCACCAACATCACCACGCACATCGAGCGGGACGGCGACGACTACGTCATCACCGGCCGCAAGTGGTACATCTCGGGGGCGATGAACCCGGACTGCAAGATCTTCATCGTGATGGGCAAGACCGACCCGGACGGCGCCGACATCCGGCGCCAGCAGTCCATGGTCCTGGTCCCGCGCGACACCCCGGGTGTCACCGTGAAGCGGGCGATGCAGGTCTTCGGTTACGAGGACCACGCGCACGGCGGCCACGCCGAGGTGGTCTTCGACCACGCGCGCGTGCCGGTGTCGAACCTGGTCGGCGAGGAGGGCGGCGGCTTCGCCATCGCCCAGGCCCGGCTCGGCCCCGGCCGGATCCACCACTGCATGCGGCTGATCGGCATGGCCGAGCGGGCGATCGAGCTGATGTGCCGGCGGGCCGTGTCCCGTACCGCCTTCGGCAAGGAGCTGGCGCGGCAGGGCGTGGTCCACAACTGGATCGCGGACGCCCGGGTGACCGTCGAACAGCTGCGGCTGCTGGTCCTGAAGACCGCCTGGCTGATGGACACCGTCGGCAACCGGGGCGCCCACACCGAGATCCAGTCCATCAAGATCGCCACTCCGCGGGCGGTCGTCGGCATCATCGACCGCGCGATCCAGCTGCACGGCGCGGGCGGCGTCAGCCAGGACTTCCCGCTGGCCGACCTGTACGCCGGGGCCCGCACGCTGATGATCGCCGACGGCCCGGACGAGGTGCACCAGCGCTCGCTGGCCCGCCGGGAGCTGATGAAGTACATGTAGACGACGCGCGGCCCGGGCCGGTGCGGGCGTCAGGGACGCCCGCACCGGCCTCCCGCCGTCCTCCTCGGCCCGTCCGGCCGGCCGGCCACATCGCCTACTTGAGGATCTGGAGGAGGTGATCGGCCAGGATCGCCGCCGAATGGGGGTTCTGACCGGTGACGAGGTTGCGGTCCTCGACCATGTAGGGCTCCCACATCGGGCCGCGGCTGAAGTCGATGCCGACCTTCTCCTTCAGTTCCGTCTCCAGCAGCCACGGTGCCCGGGAGGCCAGGCCGACGGCTTCCTCCTCCTCGTCGGTGAAGCAGGTGATGCGGTATCCCTCGAAGGGCGACCTGCCGTGGATCCTGGTGGCGAGGATGGAGGCGGGGGCGTGGCAGACGATCGCGAGCGGCCTGCCGGAGGCGAGCTGCGCGGTGAGCAGGCGGCCCACGTCGGCGTCGAACGCCAGGTCCGCCATGGGGCCGTGGCCGCCGGGCAGGTACACCGCGTCGTAATCCTCCAGGCGGACGTCCGAGAGCTGGAGGGGCCGCCGCATCACCTCGGCGGAGCGGATGATCGCCTCCAGTTCGAGGGCCATCTCCTCACCTCCGGCCATCGACGGACGCAGGCTCATCATGTCGACGTTCGGGACCACGCCGCCGGGGGTGCCGACCACGACCCCGTGGCCGGATTCCGTGAGCTTCTTGTAGGGCATCGCGAACTCTTCGGCCCAGTAACCGGTCGCGTACCTGGTGCCGTCCTTGAGCACCCAGTAGGTCGCTCCGCTGACGATGAAAAGTACTTTCGCCATCGCGCTCGGTCTCCTTCCCCCCGAGTCGACTCGTGGAGGAATTCAGCCGTTTCAGCCTAGACACACACATGGCCGGATGCATGTGCCCCAGGTCCGTCGGACCCTGCCGGTCAGGGGCGCAGGGCTCGCAGCAGCAGGTCGGCCAGCTGGTCGGCGACCTCCTGCGGGGTCATGGGGCCGTCCGGCCGGTACCAGGTCGACAGGTGGTGGATGGAGCCGAAGTGGTAGTCCACGACCAGGTCGGCCGGGGTCGCGGCGGAGAAGACGCCCTCCCGCTGGCCCTCCTCGATCAGCGCACGGAAGCGTTCGTGGTAGCGCCGGCGCTCGGCGCGCACCTGCTTGTTCTTCTCCGGGCTCAGATGGTGCATGGACCGGAAGAAGATCGACGCGTCGTCGAGGTTCTCGATCGTCGTCACGACGACGTCGGCGGCGGCCCCCCGCAACCGCTTCTCGATCGGCTCGTCCGCGTTCGCGAAGGCGTCCAGGCGCTCCTGCTGCACCCGCAGCACGCGCGCGTACACCTCGTGCAGCAGGTCGTCCTTGGAGCCGAAGTAGTGGTACAGCGCTCCCTTGGTGACGCCGGCCGCCTCCACGATCTCCTGCACGGAGGTGCGATCGTAACCCTGCTCCGCGAAGAGCCGGGTGGCGGCGGCCAGGAGCCGCTGCGGAACAGGAGCTCCGTCGCCGTCCGTCGTCCTGGCCACTGCCGCCACCTGCCTCTCTGGTATGTCTGCTAACCCTGTTGCGGCCGGGAACGAAGTTCCCGTCGGAGGATCTTCCCACTTGCCGTCTTCGGCAGATCGGGCAGGATCTCCACCAGCCGCGGATATTTGTAGGCGGCCAGTCTTTCCTTGCAATAGAGGGCCAGATCGTCCGGATCGGTTGCAGCGCCGGGGCGAAGACTGATGTAGGCCTTGACGGTCTCCCCGCGGTAGCCGTCGGGCACCCCGACCACGGCCGCCTCGCGCACCGCCGGATGGGTGTACAGCACGTCCTCGACCTCGCGCGGCCAGACCTTGAAGCCGGACGCGTTGATCATGTCCTTCTTGCGGTCGACGACGTACAGCCAGCCCTGCGGGTCCATGAAGCCGATGTCGCCGGTGCGCAGCTCGCCGTCCGGGAAGGTCTCGGCGGTGGCCTCGGGCCGCCGCCAGTACCCGGGCACGACCTGCGGCCCGCGCACGAGGATCTCGCCCTGCTCGCCGAAGGGCACCTCCTCGCCCGCCTCGTCGACGATGCGGACGACGGTGTCTGGACCGGGCACCCCGACCGCCAGGGTCCCGGAGACCGGGTCCACGGGCGCCTCCAGGACCGGCGGCACGGACGCGCAGGGCGCGGTGCACTCGGTGAGCCCGTAGCCGTTCCTGATGTACGGCCCGTACCCGGCACGGAACTTCTCGACCAGGGCCGGCGGCAGGGGCGCGCCGCCGGAGGAGATGTTCACGAAGGAGGCGAAGTGCTCCGGGGTGACGTCCGGGTGGGCGGCCAGGGCCATGAAGGCGGTGGAGGGGCCGACCGTGTAGTGCGGCCGGTGCTCGGTGAACGCCTCGAGGACCAGGCCCGGTTCGAAGCGGTACGTCAGCACCAGCGTGCCCGCGCTGTTCAGACAGGCGCCGAGCTGGCAGACCATGCCGGTGATGTGGAAGAGCGGCGCGAGGGCGTAGTAGACCGGCGCGTCGGGCAGCCCGAGCCCGGTCTTCTGCCGCTCGGCGTTGTACGTGATGTTGCCGTGCAGGTTGGTGGCACCCTTGGGGGTACCGCTCGTCCCCGAGGTGTAGCTGATCAGGGCGATGTCGGACGGTACCGGGTCGCGCCCCTGGGGGGCCTTGCCACCCCGGCGCGCGACCGCCACCAGGTCCTCGGCGTCGGCGGCCTGCGGCAGCCGCTCGAAGGCCAGCACGCGCGCGTCGTCGCGCGTCTGGAAGTCCAGCTCGCTGGCCGTCAGCACGATCCGCACCGGCGAGTCGGCGGCCGTGTCGCGCAGGTACGACTCCCAGGCCCGCTGCGAGCAGACCAGCGCGGCCACCTCGCCGTCCCGCAGGACGTGGGAGACCTCCCCCGACTTGTACATGGGGTTGACGGGTACGACGGTCGCGCCCGCCTTCCAGGCGCCGAGCAGCGCGATCACGAAGTGCGGGGAGTTCTGCAGGATCACGGCGACCCGGTCCCCGCGCTCCAGGCCGCTCTCGGCGAGGTGCGCGGCGACGGAGTCGGTCAGCTCGTCGACCTCGCGGAAGCCGAGCCGGGCGTCGAAGTAGGCGAGGAAGGTGCGGTCGGGCGCCTCGGCGGCGGCGGTGCGCAGGGCGTGCACCATCGAGGCGGGAGGATCGACCGGGCCGCGCTGGGCCTCGTCGAGGAGCGCCACCCAGGGCCGGGTGGCGTAGAGGGACTCGGTCCGCGACTGGGTCACCGGGTGGCCTCCCACTTCTGCTGGATGTGGTTCATGCTCGTCAGCCAGTTGTCCGGGTCCGCGGCCCGCGCCCGGTAGTACCCGGCGGCCTCCGGATGCGGCAGGATCAGGAACCGGTCCTCGGCCATGCCCTCGAACAGCGCGTCGGCGACGGCGTCCGGTTCGATCGCGGTCGGCTGGAGCACCAGGTCGCCCGCGCTGCCGGTGGCGGCGAGCATGTCGGTGCGGACGCCCTGCGGGCAGATCGCGTGCACCTTGAGTCCGCGGTGCCGGTAGGTCAGCGACAGCCACTCGGCGAAGGCGTAGGCGGCGTGCTTGGTCACGCTGTACGGCGCGGCCCCGATCATGGTGAGCAGCCCGGCGGCGGACACGGTGGACACGAACCGGCCGCTGCCCCGCTCCAGCCATGCGGGCAGCAGTTCCTGGGCGGCCCGCACATGGGCCATGACGTTGACGTCCCAGGCCGAGGCCCACACGGCCGCGTCGGCCGCCTCGGACCCGCCGGAGCCGAGCCCGGCGTTGGCGCAGAAGACGTCCACGCGCCCGCCGAGCGCGTCCCGGGCGGCGGCGACGACGCCGGACGCGTCCCCCGGCACGGCGATCCCGCCGATCTCCTCGGCGACGGCGCCCGCCTTCCCGGCGTCCAGGTCGTTCACGACGACGCGGGCACCCTCGGCGGCGAATTTCCGGGCAAGGGCGGCACCGATGCCGCCTCCCGCCCCGGTGACGACGACTCCCGCATCCTGCACGGCTCCCACCATCGGTCTCCTTCGACACGGCGCGAAACAACACGGCCCAGTCACGACACACTAACCGGTCGGTATGTTTGAGAAAAGGGCGACGGTCACACCCCCTTTAAGGGCGCAGGGCCACGGCCCGACACACCAGGACCGCCGTCCCCAGGGGCACTGGGGGCACCCCCGGCCGCCGGCTGGGGAGGAACTGCGCGACCAGCCACGCACGATCCGCACCCGGACGACGACGGAGGCCTCTCATGCGGCGCCCTTCCCGACGCAGTGTGCTCGCCGCGGCCACGGCGGCAGCCGTGACACCCGTACCCGCGGCGTCTTTGGCCGACGCCCCCGGCCGCGTCGGGGCGCACTTCGAGACCGGCTTCGACCGCCTCTCCGCCGACGGCTACGCCCTCCTGGCCCGCCAGAAGGTCGGCATCGTCACCAACCCCACCGGCGTGACCGGCGACGTCCGCCACATCGTCGACGTCATGCACGCCGACCCGCGGGTCGAGCTGACGGCGGTCTTCGGCCCCGAGCACGGCTTCCGCGGCACCGCCCAGGCGGGCGGCTCCGAGGGCCGCTACGACGACCCGGCGACCGGCCTGCCCGTCTACGACACCTATCTCAAGAGCGGCCGGCCCCTCGCCGACGTCTTCACCGCCTCCGGCGTGGACACGGTCGTCTTCGACATCCAGGACGTCGGCGCCCGCTTCTACACGTACATCTGGACGCTGTACGACTGCATGGAGGCCGCCCAGCTGGCGGGCAGGCGCTTCGTCGTGCTCGACCGCCCCAACCCGGTGACCGGACGCACGGCCCAGGGCCCGGTCCTGCACCGGGAGTTCGCCAGTTTCGTCGGCCGGCAGCCGATCGCGCAGGCGCACGGGATGACGGTCGCCGAGCTCGCGAAACTGTTCAACGCACAGTTCCTGACCTCCCCGGTCGAGCTGGACGTCGTGCGGATGACGGGCTGGCGGCGGGACCGCTTCTACGACGCCTACGGACTGCCCTGGGTGCCGCCGAGCCCCAACATGCCCACCCCCGACACCGCCCTCGTGTACTCGGGAACCTGTCTGTTCGAGGGCACGAACCTCTCCGAGGGGCGCGGCACGACCCGCCCCTTCGAACTGCTGGGCGCGGAGGGCGTCGACGCACGGTGGGCGTCCGCCGCCAACCAGCTGGGTCTGCCGGGCGTGCGGTTCAGGGAGGCGTACTTCACGCCGACGTTCTCCAAGTTCCAGGGCAAGACGGTGGGCGGGGTGCAGATCCACGTGCACGACCGGGCCGCCTACGACCCGGTACGCACCGGGATCGCGCTCCTGGTGACCGCCAAGAAGGTGTGGAGCGACTTCGCCTGGCGGTCCGACGACTGGATCGACAGGCTCACCGGATCCACGACCGTGCGCACGATGACCGACGCGGGCGCCGGAACGGACGAGGTCGTCGGCGCCTGGCGGGACGAACTCGCCGCGTTCCGCCGGATCCGAAAGGAATTTCTGCTCTACGGGTGAGGCGCGCTGTATGGCCAACCTTGCCCGGCAGCGGGACGATGCGCGCACATCGCACCGGTTCGGGGCACGAGGAGCCTGGCATGGCGGATTCTGGGATGAGCGTGGCTCCCTACTGGGAGCTGACCTTCGACGCCGACGGCGACCCGGACGGCGCCGAACGCGACCGGCTGCTGGGCGAGGTGACGGCGCACGGCGTCCGCGACCTGATCGTCTTCGCGCACGGCTGGAACAACGACCGTTCGGGCGCGACCGCCCTGTACCGGCGGTTCTTCGCACCGATCCCGAAACTGGCGCCGAAGGCGCGGATCGGGTACGTCGGGGTGGTGTGGCCGTCGATGCGGTTCTGCGACGAGCCGATCCCGGACTTCCCGAAGTCGGTGGTGGCCACGGAGGCGGAGGAGAGACCGGCCCCCGTCCTCGACAAGGACACCCGGCACGCGCTCCTCGACACGTTCCCGGGCCGGGCCACCGTGGTCGACCAGATCGCCCGGATGCTGGAGCAGCGCCCCGCGGCCGAGCTGGAGGAGTTCGGGCGGCTGGTACGGCTCCTCGTCGAGGTCCTGCCCGGCGGCCCCCAGCCGCTGTTCGCGGCGGACACCGTCGCGGAGGGCGTCCCGCAGAACGACCCGGTGCTGTTCACCGGGGACACGACGGCTCTGTGCGAGGAGTTCGCGCAGACGCTGGCTTCCGTCCGGCCGGGGACCGGCACGGCGGAGTTCGCGCTGCCGAATCCCTGGGACGGCGCGAAGGAGTTGCTGCGGCAGGCGACGTACTACGCGATGAAGCGCCGCGCCGGGACCGTCGGGGAGCGCGGGCTGGGCCGGGTCGTGGGGCAGTTGGCCGGTGTCGCGCCAGGGCTGCGGGTGCATCTGGTGGGGCACAGTTTCGGCGGCCGGCTGGTGTCGTTCGCGCTGCGCGGGCTGCCGGACGGGGTGCACACGGTGAAGTCCGTGACGTTGCTGCAAGGGGCCTTCTCGCACTACGCGTTCGCCCCCCGGCTGCCCCACGACGCGCGTGCGGGCGGGGTGCTGCAGGGCCAGGAGAACCGGATCGACGGTCCCCTGGTGTGCTGCTACTCCCACTTCGACGGGGCGCTCGGCACGATGTATCCGCTGGCCTCGCGGATGGCGGACGACGGCGAGTCGGTACTGGGCCTGAACGTGGGCGGGGCGCTGGGCGCCCGGTGGGGCGCGATGGGTCACGACGGTGTGCAGGCGGTACCGGGCACCCGGTCACTGGACCTGGCGGCGGCCCTGCGCGGCCCGCTCGCCGCGCCCGGTTGCGTGAACGTGGACGCGGCGGCGGTCGTCAGCAGGGGCGGCCCGCCGTGCGGGGCGCACAGTGACATCGTGCACCCCGAACTGGCGAGGGTGGTGCTGGCGGCGGGGCGGATCGGCTGACCCCGCCGCCGTGGAACTGCCTGCTCAGCGGTGCGAGGTGAACTCCACGACCTGCTGGAAGGTCGGGCGGTTCTGCCAGCTGATGTTGTAGTGCTTGATGCCGCCCAGGGTGCGCTGGACGATCGAGTCGGCACACCACTGGTCGCCGGCCGAGCAGAGGGAGTCGCCGGGGTAGACCGTGGACGCGCTCGTGCCGGCCGCCGTCTTCAGCGTGCTGATCAGGACGTCCCGGCAGGCGCTGAGGCTGCCGCCGCCGCAGTACTGCGCGGCCAGCGGACCCGACACGCTCTGCCCGAGCACCGACCGGATGTCCTTGTCGACATAGCTCCACCAGCCGTACTGGAAGGAGCTTCCGGCGTGGGCCCCGGTCGGACCGTGCGCGGCCGACGGGGTCTCGTCGATGTACAGGTTGTTGGTGAACGCGGTGTACAGGCTGTCACCGAGGCCGGGCTGGAACTCGGCCTTCACCAGCAGCGGCCACCATGCGTCCAGGATCCGGACGGCGTCGGCGTTGGCGTAGGTCTTCGAACCGGCCGAGGTCTCGGTGCGTTTGCCGCCCGCGGTCAGCCAGGTCTGGAGCTTGGTGACGGCCGCGGCGGCCGTGGAGTCGGTCACCGTACTGCTGTTGACGACCTTCAGCAGGTCCGGCAGCACGTCCTCGGCCCGCAGGTCGGTGAGCGACGCGTCCGACATGGCCTTCACGAGCGAGGAGCGGGTGACTCCCCCGGCGGCGACGAGTTTCTTCACCCGGTCGTCGAGGAGGTTGCCGCGATGGACGGATCCGTCGCCCCAGCTCGCCGTCGTGTAGTTCAGTGCCTGTTTGTTGTTCCAGGAGATGTAGTAGTCCTGGTCGATGGAGTTGGGGTGCTGCGAGGCCGGGGTGTAGTCGGACGTGTTGGTGGCCGGGTTCCAGTTCTGCCACTCGTAGGCCGCCTGCGCCCAGACCGGGAACTCGGGGTCGACGGCGGTCGCCCGTACCGGGTTGTCGCCGCTGTTGTAGTACGCGGTGTGCGAGGAGTCGGCGTAGAACCAGTTGAAGGTGAAGTTGATGTGCTGCGCCGCGCTCTGGAAGGTCTCCGGGCTCTTCACGTAGTCGGGGTCGTTGAGCATCTGGAAGCCGATGATCGAGTCGGCCTCGTGCATGTAGGAGGAGCGCAGGGTGGTGTAGGCCACCTTCTTCCCGCCGACGGTCGCGCGGTATTCGACGGGTCCGTACTTCGTCTTCCACACGCGCATGGTGTACGAGCCGGCGGCCGTGCCGTCGGCGGTCGTCGGCTTCCAGGAGTTCTTCTGCTCGACCTCGTCCATGGCCGTACAGGTGCCGTGGTACAGGTAGTGGTAGTCGTCCTGGCAGAGCTCGACGGCGTAGCTGTCGATGATGTCCTGGCCGGAGGTGGTGGCGGACCAGGCGTAGTCCTGGCCGCGGCCGAGTTCGACGTACATGCTCAGACCCGCGAAGGAGGCGCCGCGGGCGCTGATGCCCGGGCCCTGGATCTCCTGGAGCATGAGCAGCTGCGGGGCGAAGTAGCCGGTCTGCGGTCCGAAGACGGCGACCGGGTGTCCGCTCGCGGTGTGCCTGCCGCTGACCACGAGCGCGTTGGACATCCCGCGCCTGGCCGAGCTGAGGGCGGTCGCGGTCGCCGCGGCGGAGGCGGCGGAGGCGCTCTGGTCGGCGCCGGTGCCGGTGGCGTCGTAGACCAGTGGCTCGGTCGCCACCGAACCGGAGTCCGGCAGTGCCTCGCCCTGCGGGCTGGACGGCTTGGTGCCGTAGGGGAAGCTCTCGCCGTTGTGGACGGTGAGCGCGGCCTCGGGGTCGTTGCGTTCGCGGAACGACTCCCAGACCTTGGTGCCCTGCTCCACGCCGTACTTCTGCTGGGCGGCGAGCAGTGAGAGGGCGTTGTTGACCTCGCCTCCGCCGCCGGAACCGAACAGCGAGCCGACCACGGAGGCCAGGGCCACCAGGTCGGTGATCTTGAAGTGGTCGATGGTGCCGGCGTTGGTGATCGAGTCCTTGTGACCGGTCAGGACGTACTCGCCGGGGAAGTAACGGCCGCTGTCGGAGGCGTCTATGTAGGAGTTGACGCCGGCGAGGTAGGCGTTGGCGTCGGCGAGGGCCTGCTGGCCGCGGGTGCCGTTGTTGGCGACGGCGTTGTCGATCTGCGCCTGGAGGTCGGCCTCGGTGTAGGGAGCGTTGCGGTAGAACTCCTGCTCAAGGCCCTGGTTGGAGGCGGCGCCGCCGGCGAAGGTGGTGAGCTGGCCGCGGCCGACGTGCCGGAACACGTCCATCAGCCACAGCCGGTCCTCAGCCGCGGCATAGCCGGCGCCGAACTCCGTGCCGTATCTGGTGGTACCGGTGATGTGCGGGACGCCCGTCTTCTTGTCGCGGACGATCGTCACGTCGCTGCGCCCCGCCGGGCTCTCCGTGGAGGCGACCTGATCGGAGGCGACCCCGAACGAGGAGTCGTTGAAGAACGTGTTGATCTTCGCGTCGGTGAGGGTGGAGTAACCCGTGGCCAGGTTGTTGTAGGGGCCCAACTGGTCCTCGGCGTGCGCGGGCTGGGTGCCGAAGACCTGGTTGAGCAGGACCTGGGCGAGAGTGGCGTTGCCGTTCTCACCGGGCGGAAGGATGTCCGAACACCGGCCGCCGCAGTAGTCGTTGGAGGCCGTGGCCGCCGCGGCCGGAGTGGCCTGGGCCAGCGGGGAGAGCAGACCGGCGACGAGGACGCATACAGATGCCGCTTTCAGGAACCCGGGGAGCTTGCGGGGAGTTCTCAGTCTGTCGAACAACGCGTGATGTCTGGTGCGCCGGGGCATGGCGACTCCTCACGACGGGGGTGGTGCCGGACGTTACCGCCGGTATCCCCGAGATTGAAGATGAACATGCGTCAAGTTTTGGAGTCGTGGCCCGAGTCGGCGGCGTCACCGGCCGTCGGTCAAGGCGGGCGGCCTTATGGACGGCATCGGAAATCGGATGGAGCCGATTCGAGTGTCGATACGTCTATACGGCAACGCCGCGCGACGTCCGTGCGACGCCGCCGAAGTGACCGGAGTACAGGTGCAGGTGTGACGGAGGTGCAGGGCGATGGCCGGTTTCCGGAGTCTGGCGAGACAGGTGCGAGACCCACGGTGTGATCTGGCGCTGCGGCGCTACTCGCTGCGCAAGTGCCTGGAGCGGTTCGCTCCCTACGGGCACCGTGCGACCTGGGACCATCTCTGCTCGCGGGCCGGGTTCGGTCCTGAGGACCGGTCCCCCGATCCAGCGCGTCTCGTGGGCGCACTGGAGGAGCTGGAAGAGGCACGGGCGGTCTGGCTGGCCTACGAGGTCGAGTTCGCGGAGCGCCGCAAGAAGGAGAAGCACGACGGGCTGCGCCGCCCGGGCAGCGTGGACGACTGGCACCGGCTGACCTGGGGCGGATTCGGAGTGGCCTGGTGCGACGACCCGCGGGTCCATCCCGACGAACCACTGGCCGAGGTGCTGCGACGGCTGATCGCCGCCCTGGAGCGCGAACCGGGCGCGGTCTGCCCGGTGTGCGCCGGGGAGCGCCTCATCTGGAAGTACGACCTGGACCACGAGCCCTCCGCCGGTCCGGTCTGCACGGACTGCGGGATCCTGGTGCCGCGTCCGGTGCTCACCTCCGAGGCCCTGGCCTACGCCAGGCGCGGACGGCTGCTCATGTCGGCCTGACCCCTGGGGGTGCGTCGGGGGCGCACCCCCCAACTGGCGTCGGGACCGGCCGCGTCGACGCCGGCCGCCGCTCCCGCGCGTGCTCGCCGCCGGCCGGGTTCAGGGGCGCTCCGGCAACAGGCTCGAGCCCGCCCGGCGTTGACCGAAGGCGTCGTCCGGGTTGGACAGCACGCAGGTGTCCAGCGAGAGACAGCCGCAGCCGATGCAGTCGGTGAGGTGATCGCGCAGCCGGTTGAGCTGCCTGATGCGTTCGTCCAGTTCGGCGCGCCAGGCGCGCGAGAGACGGGCCCAGTCCTCCCGGGTCGGGGTGCGTTCCTCGGGAAGTTCACTCAGGGCCTCGCGGATGGTGGCGAGGGGGATGCCGACGCGTTGTGCCGCCCGGACGAAGGCCACCCGGCGCAGCGTGTCGCGGGTGTAGCGGCGCTGGTTGCCGGTGGTGCGCCGACTGCTGATGAGCCCCTTGGCCTCGTAGAAGTGGAGTGCGGAGACGGCTGCGCCGCTGCGCGCGGACAACTGGCCCACGCTCAGCTCTTGGATCTTGTCGGGAATCTGCGGCACCCCGCAGAGCCTACCGACCCGCGCGGGCCGCGCTCCGTTGACAGGGAGCCCGCTCCCGACCATGCTAAGCAGTCGCTTAGGTATGGACGTGCGACCGCGAGAGGGCCGGGAACATGGCAGAACCGAGGATCTTCACCTCCCCCGACGAGCTGAAGGCGGCCGTGGGCGAGCAACTGGGCCACACCGACTGGCTGGAGGTCGACCAGAAGCGGATCGATCTGTTCGCGGAGGCGACGGGCGACCACCAGTGGATTCACGTCGACCCGGAGAAGGCCTCCGCGGGGCCGTTCGGGACGACCATCGCGCACGGCTACCTGACGCTGTCGCTGCTCCCGCTCTTCGGCCCCCAGCTGATCTCGGTCGAGGGCGTCAGGATGGGCGTGAACTACGGCACCAACAAGGTCCGTTTCCCTGCCCCTGTCCCCGTCGGTTCCCGGCTGCGCGCCACCGCCACGATCACCGACGTGACGGACGTCACGGGCGGCGTCCAGGTGAGTGTCGCCTTCACCGTGGAGCGCGAGGGCGGCGACAAGCCGGTCTGCGTGGCGGAGTCGGTGTCCCGGTACTACCTGTAGGAGCGGCCACCCGCGAGGCCGTCCGGTCCGCAGGGCTACCTGGCCCCGACCATCCGGAGCACGAGGTCGGCGTAGAGCGCGCCGACCTGCTCGGGTGTGCGGGGGCCGTCCACGTTGAACCAGCGGGCGACGTCGATGCAGAGGGAGAGCACCGCGAGGGTGGTGCCGTGGATGTCGATGACGTCGAACTCCCCCGACGCGACGCCGTCCTCGATGATCCCGCGCACCTCGGCGTCGACCTGGCGGCGCAGCGCGAGGATCTCGGCGCGCGCGTCGGGGCCGAGAGCGTCCAGTTCGTACTGCACGACCCGGGCGGTGGTGCGCCGTCCGGCGTGCCAGCGGACGAAGGAGCTGACGCCGTCTGCGAGCCGCTCGGCGGCGGTGCCCTCGCGCCTGGCCGCCGTCTGGAGGATCTCCAGGGCCTTGTCGTGACCGATGCGGCTGATCCGGTGGAGCAGCTCTTCCTTGGTCTTGTAGTGGATGTAGAGCGCGGCCGGGCTCATGCCGGCGCGGCCCGCGATGTCGCGGGTGGTGGTGGCGTGGTAGCCGCGCTCGGCGAAGGCCTCCACGGCGGCGACCAGCAGCCGCCGGGCCGCGTCAGGGGTGACCTCGTCCCACGGCTCGACCTCGCCGCCGGTCGTCTCCTCCGCCGTACTCATCGCTCGCTCGCCCCTCTCGGTACCGGAGCACCACCATACCGCCGAAGCTGAGCGAGCGCTTAGCATGCCCGCTCAGAGCTTGTCCCGCGACTCAGAGCTTCTCGAAGGGGTCGTGTTCGGCGAGCAGCTTCTCCAGCCTGGCCTGGTCGACGCGGCTGACGATCTGCCCGGCCTCCTGACGGTCGCGGACGACCTTCGCGAGGGTGAAGGCGGAGGTGACCAGGTAGAGGACGGCGATGCCGAGGAAGGCGCGCACCCAGGCGTCGGCGTGCAGCCGGAAGATGCCGATGGCGGTGGCCGTGATGGCGATGGCGAAGGAGGCGACGGCCTGGCCGTAGTAGGCGGCCGTGTTCTGCTGTCTGACCGGTGTGTCATTCATGGTCCGATGATCGGCGGACGTGGCCCGCGCCACATCCGTCGGGATACTCAGAGACCTACTCAGAACGCCGAAACACCTGTCAGTGCCCGCCCGATGAGCAGTTTCTGGATCTGGCTGGTGCCCTCGTAAAGGGTCATCACCCGCGCGTCGCGCAGGAGTTTGCCGACCGGGTACTCGTCGATGTAGCCGTAGCCGCCGAAGACCTGGAGGGCGTTGTTGGCGGCGCGCACGGCGGCCTCGGAGGCGAAGAGCTTGGCCTTGGAGGACTCGGTGGCGAACGGCAGGCCGCGGTCGACCAGGTCGGCGACCCGCCAGGTCAGCAGCCGGGCCGCGTCCACGTCGACGGCGATGTCGCTGATGAGCTCCTGGACCAGCTGGTGGCCGGCGATCGGGGTGCCGAACTGCTCGCGCTCCCCCGCGTACCCCACGGCCGCCTCCAGCGCGGCCTGGGCGATCCCGACGCAGCCGGCGGCGACCGACATCCGCCCCTTGGCCAGCGCCGACATGGCCACCGAGAAGCCCTTGCCCTCGGGACCGAGCATCGCGGCGGCGGGCACCCGGACGTCCTCCAGGACGAGTTCCGCGGTGGCCTGGCCGCGCAGGCCGAGCTTGCCGTGCACGGCCCGGCGGGTCAGGCCGGGGGTGTCGGCGGGCACCAGGAAGGCGGAGACGCCCTTGTGGCCGGGCGCGTCGGTGGAGCGGGCGAAGAGCAGGACCACGTCGGCCCAGGTGCCGTTGGTGATGAACATCTTGGCGCCGTTGACGACGTAGTCGTCGCCGTCGCGAACGGCGCGGGTGGTGAGGCTGCCCGCGTCGGAGCCGGTGCCGGGTTCGGTGAGACCGAAGCAGCCGACGTACCCGCCGGAGGTCAGCCCCGGCAGCCACCGCCGTTTCTGCTCCTCGCTGCCCCAGGCGGCGACGGTCTTGGCGACCAGGCCCAGGGAGACCGAGACGATTCCGCGCACCGAGGAGTCACCGCGGCCGAGTTCCTCGGTGACCAGGCAGTACGACAGGTGATCGCCGCCCGAGCCGCCGTACTCCTCGTCGACGGTCAGGCCGAGGAAACCGACCTCGCCGAGCTTCTTCACGATCCCCCGGTCCACCTCCTCGGCGCGATCCCAGGCGATCACGTGCGGGGCGATCTCGCGCTCGACGAAGTCCCGCGCGAGCTGCCGTACGGCGGTCTGCTCCTCGCTGAGTCCCAGGTCCACCATGCGATCACCCCACATTTAAATTAGCAGTGCTAGTTTACTGGTGCAGCCCTACTATGTGCGCCATGGCCCGACCGCGCAAGCCCCTCCTCAGCACCGACCGGATCGTCCGGGTGGCACGGGAACTCGTGGACGCGGAGGGCCTGGCGGCCGTCTCCACCCGCCGGCTCGCGGCCGAGCTGGGGGTGAGCGGGCCCTCGCTCTACAACCACTTCCGCACCAAGGACGAGATCCTGGAGGCCGTCGCGGACTCGGTGAGCGCGCAGGTCGACCTGTCGATGTTCGGGCGCGGCGACGGGCGGGACTGGCGGACCGCGCTGCACGACTGGGCGGTGTCGTACCGGGCCGCGCTGCGCGACCACCCGAACATCGTCCCGGTCCTGGCCCGCGGTCCCGGCCGCCGCCCCGCCGGGCTGCGGCTCGCCGACGCGGTCTACGGCGCGATGGTGGACGCGGGGTGGCCGCCGGCGCAGGCGACGTCGATCGGGGCGCTGATGCGCTACTTCGTCATGGGATCGGCGCTGGGATCGTTCGCCGGGGGCTTCGTGGACGACGCGAGCGCCTACGATCCGGCCGACTACCCGCATCTGGGCCAGGCGCACCTGCTGGCGGACCAGCAGGAGAAGATCGACGAACGGGCCTTCGAGACGGGGGTGCGGGCGCTGCTGGACGGGCTGGCCCAGCAGTTCACCCAGGTGAAGGAGACGGCGGGGTAGGCCGCGCCCCGGTCCCGGCCAGCCGTCCGAAATCCGCAAGCCCCGCCCCCGCCGCCTTCTCTAACCTCGGTGTCATGACGAATCCCGCGCCCCGGTCCCTCCCCCGTGCCCCCGCCGTCTCCGCCCTCCCCGCCGTAGCCGCCGTCGTCACCGTCGTGCTGTGGGCCTCCGCCTTCGTGGCCATCCGGAGTGCGGGGGACTCCTACTCCCCCGGTGCCCTCGCCCTCGGCCGGCTGTTCTCCGGGTCGGTCGCGCTCGGGCTGCTCTGCCTGGTGCGGCGCGAAGGGCTGCCGCACCGGTCCGCGTGGCGGGGTGTCGGGATATCAGGCGTGCTCTGGTTCGGCTTCTACATGGTCGCCCTGAACTGGGGCGAGCAGCAGGTCGACGCGGGGACGGCCGCCCTCGTGGTGAACGTCGGCCCCCTGCTGATCGCCCTGCTCGGGGCCCGGCTGCTCGGCGACCCCATGCCGCCCCGGCTGCTCGCCGGGATGGCGGTGTCGTTCGCGGGTGCCGTGACCGTGGGTCTTTCGATGGCCGGCGGGGGAGGTTCCTCGGTCCTGGGCGTGGTGCTGTGCCTGCTCGCGGCGGTCGCCTACGCGGCCGGTGTGGTCTCCCAGAAACCCGCCCTGGCCCGGGCGAGCGCGCTCCAGGTGACGACGTACGGGTGTCTCGTGGGCACCGTGGCCACCCTGCCGTTCGCCGGGCAGCTGGTGCACCAGGTCGCGGGCGCACCACTGTCCGCGACCCTCGACATGGTGTATCTCGGGATCTTCCCGACCGCCCTCGCCTTCACGACCTGGGCATACGCCCTCGCCCGGACCACGGCGAGCCGGATGGGCGCGACGACGTACGCCGTGCCGGCGCTGGTCGTGCTGATGTCCTGGCTGGCCCTGGGCGAGGTGCCGGGGCCGGTCACCCTGGCGGGCGGGGTGCTGTGCCTGGCCGGTGTGGCGGTGTCCCGGTCCCGGGCCCGGACGCGGGCCCCCCGTACCGTGCCGACGGCCGGGGAGCCGCACCCCGAACGGGTGCCGTGACCCTCCTCGGGGTCAGAAGACGACCAGGGCCCGGCCGCCCTTGCCCACCAGCATGTTCTCGAACGCCGAGGGGATGCCCTCCAGGGCGATCCGTTCCGTCACCAGCGCGCCCAGGTCCAGGCGGCCGGCCCGGACGTGCTCGGCGAGCACCGGCAGGTCGCGGGCCGGGTCGGAGTTGCCGTAGACGCAGCCGGAGAGGGTGCGGCCCCAGTGGAAGAGCTCCAGGGCGTTGAAGGTGACCTGCTCGCCCCTGCCACCGATGCCGACCACCGTCGTACGGCCGCCCCGGCGGGTGGACTCCCAGGCCGCGCGGATGCTGACCGCGCGGCCGGCGCACTCCACCGAGACGTCGACTCCCTGTTTCCCGGTGAGCCCCCGGACCGCCCGGGGTGTGGCGTCGGAGGCCACCACGTAGTCGGTGGCCCCGGCGGCCCGGGCCAGTTCCTCCTTGGCCGCGGAGACGTCCACCGCGACGATCCGGGACGCGCCCGCGATCCGGGCGGCCTGCACCGCGGCCAGGCCCACCCCGCCGACGCCGAACACCGCGACGGTCTCGCCCTCCCGGACCCGCGCCGAGTTGTGGACGGCGCCGTAGCCCGTGAGCACCGCGCAGCCCAGCAGGGCCGCGTCGGTGAGCGGGATGCCGCCCGGCAGCGGCAGGACGCAGGACTCGGCGACCACCGTCTCCTCCGCGAACGCGGCGACGTTCAGGCCGGGGTGCAGGTCGGTGCCGTCCGCCGTGCGGGCGTGGACGCCGGCGGCGCCGGCCAGCGCGTCGGCGCACAGCCAGACCTCGCCGAGCGCGCAGGCGTGGCACCTTCCGCAGGAGGGCGCCCAGTTGAGGACGACCGGGTCACCGGGCGCCAGCCGGGTGACGCCCTCCCCCACGGCGGCCACCGTGCCCGCGCCCTCGTGTCCGAGGACGGCGGGGACCGGCACCCGCATGGTGCCGTCGGACAGGGAGAGGTCGGAGTGACAGACGCCGGCGGCGGCGAGGCGGATCCGGACCTGGCCCGGTCCGGGGTCCGGGAGGACTATCTCGGTGACCGCGAGGGGAGCGCCCACGGCGGGCAGTACGGCGGCTCGGACTGTGGCAGCCATCAGAGCGGCCTCCTCAGAACTGAAGGGACTTGGTCTGGAGGTACTCGGCGAGGCCGTGCGCGCCGAGTTCCCGGCCGACGCCCGACTGCTTGTAACCGCCGAACGGCGCCAGCGGGTTGAAGCGTCCGCCGTTGATGTCGACCTGCCCGGTCTCCATGCGCCGGGCGAAGGCCACCGCCTCCGCCTCGTCCCCCGCCCAGACGGCGCCCGCGAGGCCGTAGACCGTGCCGTTGGCGATCCGGAGCGCGTCCTCCTCGTCCACGTAACGCAGGATCGACAGCACCGGGCCGAAGATCTCCTCCTGCGCGATCGTCATCTCCGGGGTGACATCGGCGAACACGGTCGGGCTGACGAAATAGCCTTGCTCGCGCGGGGCTTCGGGGCCCCCGGCGACCAGCCGGGCGCCCTCCGCGACACCCTGCTCGATGTAACCCCGCACCCGGGTACGCTGCTTGGCGCTGACGACCGGTCCGATCCGCTCCGCGTACTTGGCGGCGGCTGCCGCGGCCAGCTCCACCGCCTGCGCGTACTGGTCGGTGTGTACCAGCATCCGCGTCCAGGCGCTGCACGTCTGCCCGGAGTTGGACATCACGTTGGCCACGCCGACGTTGACGGCCCTGGCGAGGTCGGCGCTCGGCAGGATGACGTTGGCGGACTTGCCGCCCAGCTCCAGGGCCACCTTCTTCACGGCCGCCCCGGCCGCCGCGCCGATCCGCTTGCCGACGGCCGTCGAACCGGTGAAGGAGACCAGATCCACCCCCGGATGCTCGGCGAGGGCCTGCCCGGCCACCGGACCGAGGCCGGTGACCAGGTTGAACACACCGGCCGGGAAGCCCGCGTCGGCCACCGCCTCCGCGAACAGCTGGGCGGTGAGCGGGGTGTCCTCGGCGGGTTTGAGGACGACCGTGCAGCCGGCCGCGAGCGCCGGGGCGACCTTGGCGACGATCTGGTGCAGCGGGTAGTTCCAGGGCGTGATCGCGCCGACCACGCCGACCGGCTCCTGGTGGACGGTCGAGTTGCCGACCTTCTCCTCGAACGGATGGACCGCGGCCAGTTCGGCGTACGAGCCGGCGACCGCGATCGGCAGCCCCGCGTGCACGGCCTGCGAGAACTGCGGCGGGGCGCCCAGCTCCGCGGTGACCGTCTCGGCGATCTCGTCCTTGCGTGCCGCCAGCGCGTCGCGGAGCGCGCCGAGCCGGGCGGCCCGCCCGGCGGGCGGGGTGGCGGCCCAGACCGGGAGGGCGGCACGTGCGGCGCGCACGGCGGTGTCGACGTCCAGCGCGCCGCCCGCCGGGACCCGGCCGATGACCTGCTCGTCGACCGGGTTCACGACCTCGATCACGTCCTGGCTCTCGGCGGCGCGCCAGGCGCCGTCGATGTACAGGCCGTCGTGTGCCTTCATGCTGCTTCCTCCCGGCGGGCAGGGTCTCAGGCCTCACAAACTAGCGGCGATAGTTTTTCGGCGCCAGAGACGGACGGACGGCGGGATCGTCAGAAGTCGACCCGGGCCTGTTCGTCCACCCGCCCCACGCTCTCCTGCGCGAAGGCCTTCTCGTAGGCCCGCCGGATCTCCTCGATCTTCCGGTCGCCGCTCTTCACCGCCGGCTCCGGATACAGCAGGATCAGTTCGTACGACCGCTCCTTCTCGATCGTGCCGTGCGCGTCCCGCCACTGCCCGCGCCCGCTCTGCACGGTCAGCCCGTCGGGGAAGTCCGGGGTGACCTCCTTGTCGACGAAGGCCGTGAACTGCCGGTCGGTGACGGCTGGGCCGCCGTCCGGCCGTGCGGTACCGAAGAAGAGCCGGGTCTCGACGTAGGCCTTGCCGCGCGCCGGCACGGCGGCGGGCCGGCCGTCGGCCAGGGCGGTGTACGCGGCCGGGGCGCCGGCGAGCAGCACTCCGGCCAGGGCGAGGGCCGAGCGGTTACGGAGCGAACGAGTACGCATGTGACCTTCTTAGGCGGTTTGTCCCTCCCTGGTCCCGGCTTCCCGCCGGGATTCACTCGTCCAGGCCGGAACCGCCACGTCCCCTCGGTGGCGCGGGAAACCGGACGGCCGGCCGCGACGGCCGCACACCGCGCGCCGGCGGTGCGGGCCGCCGCCCGGTCACCGCGTCGCGGTCAGATGGGCGAAGACCACCACGTTGCTGGTGTAGCCCGTCCTCCGGCTGAAGAGACCACCGCAGGTGATGACGCGGAGTTCGGGACGCCGGGTCTGGCCGTACACCTCCTCGCTCGGGAAGTCGGCCTTGTCGTAGACCTTCACCCGGTCCACGGTGTACACGGCGGTACGGCCGTCCGCGCGCCCGGCCTCGATCCGTTTGCCGGGCTTGACCTGCGCGAGCGCCGCGAAGACGGCGGGCCCCGTCCTGGTGTCCCGGTGGCCGACGGCCACTGCGAGCCCGGACTCGCCCGGCGTGGCGCCGCCCTCGAACCAGCCGATCAGCTTCGGGTCGTCGACCGGCGGTGTCTCCAACTGCCGCCCCTGGTCGAGCCGGACCCCGATGACCGGCGCGTCGACGCCCAGGACGGGGATGCGCATCGACGTCGGCCGGGACCGGGGCAGCGGGCGGGGCGGGGGCCCCTCGGCCCCGGGCCGACCCGCGCCCGGGCCGGCCGCCGCCGAGGCGTCCGAACCGCCCGGACCCCCGCACCGGACCACGGTCACCAGGACGATCGCCAGCAGGGCGGTCCTGGCGAGGCGGAAGGCGCGGGTCCGGTACCAGGGCCTGCGTCTGCGCCTACGCGGCGCCATGGGGGCGACGGCGGATCAGCCGGACGTACACCACACCGCTGGCCGCGACCAGGCCCACGGCCGTCGCCGCCGCCAGCGGCGAGAACGCGGCCGCAGTGTCGGCGAGGCCGCCGCCGCCCGCGTGCACACCGCCCTGCGGGCCGCCGCGGTCCCCGCCCTGCACCCAGGAGTCGCCCCGCTGGTTGTCCTCGATCTGCCCGTTGGGACCGCCCTGGCCGTTCTGACCGTTCTCGCCGTTGGGGCCGTTGGGGCCGTTCTGGCCCGGCGCCCCGTCCTGTTTGCCGTCGCGGCAGTTGACCCGGAAGACCTTCTCCTTCAACGCGCCGGACACCGTCCACGAGAGCTTGTACTGCCCGTCGGCCAGCCCCAGCGGGTCGGTGTGACCGGCGCCTCCGGCGAGCTGGATGGTGCCGGCGACGGTGGCCGCGGTGGGCAGCGGGGGCTGTGGCGTGATGGTGTAGGCGATGGCGGGGAGGACGTCGAAGTTGACGGCGTCGAGATAGAACCTGCAGACCACCGGGTCGTCCTTGGACACGCCGAAGGGCACGCCCACCCGGTGGATCCTGATGTCGCCGTTCTCTCCTACGGCCGCCGCGTTCGGCGCCGCCACCCACGACGCACCCGCCGCGGCGATGGCGGCGAGGACGACGGTGGCGCCCGCTCGGGAACCGGCGGCGCGGGGCAGTGTGAGCGTGGGCATGCAAGCTCCTCCAAGTTAGACGATTTTCATACAAATCGACCTTTCGTTTGGACTGTCACCCATGCACTCCACGGCCCGTGGCACCGACATTCGACGCGCCGTCAGATATCGCTCGTGCGGCGCAACGCCGGGCCCCCGCGCCGCGTCCGCGGCTCCGGGCCGGCACCCCCTGACCGCCCCGACGCCCCCGGCGAGCGCACCGCCACACCCGCGGAGACCAGCAGCAACGCGCCCAGCATCACGAACGGCGCGGCCACTCCGGCCACCCCCGCCACCAGCCCCGCTCCGGCCGGCGCGGCCACCTGGCCCAGGCGGTTGCCGGTCAGCCGCAGGGCGAGTGCCGTGGACCGGGCGCCCTCGGGAGCGGCCTGGACGACCGTCGTCATCGACAGCGGCTGCCCGACCCCCAGGCAGAAGCCGAGCGCGGCGAGCAGCAGGGCCAGCGCCCACACCGGGGCCGGCAGCGCGATCGCGGCGCACAGCACGGCCGCCAGGAAACACGTCAGGGCCAGCAGAAGCGGCCGGCCGAGCAGCCGCAGCAACGGCGTGAGGACCAGCCGGCAGGCGATCGTCGCCCCCGCACGGACGCTGAGCAGGACTCCGATCACGGCCGGCGCGATGCCCCGGTGCTCGCCGACCACCGGGAGATACGCGGTCAGGATGTCGGTCGCGGACAGGACCGACAGGCTGATCAGCATGCCCGCCGGGACCCCCCGGGCCCGCAGGATGCCGCCCACCGGGACGCGGACGCCCCGCTCGTGACGGGACGTCACCGCCGTACGGTCCTCGATGTGCCACAGCGAGCCGACCGCGACCGCCGCACCCGCACCCGCCGCCACGAGGGCCAGCGCGCTGCTGCCGGCCATGTCGGGCCCGCCGATCAGCGCACCCGCGGCGATCGGTCCGACCAGCTGCCCGAGCGACGCGCCGATGGTGAAGTGGCCGAAGTTGCGGTCCTGTTCGTGCGGGGCCGACTGGCGGGCCACCAGCGACTGCGCGCCGATCACGAAGCAGAGGTGGCCGAGGCCCATCACCCCGCTCCACAGGGCCATCGCCCAGAGGGAGTTCGCGAGGCCGCTGAGCGCGCAGCCGCCGGCTATCAGCACCACGCCGACCGGCAGCAGGGGCGCGCAGCGGCCGTGGTCGGTACGGCGGCCGAGCGGGACGGCGGCGAAGAGCGGGAGCAGGGCGTAGACGCCGGCGATGACACCGACGGCCCGTTCGTCGGCGCCGAGCGCGAGCGCCCGGTACGAGACGGCGGGCCGGGCCATCGACACCGCGCCCTGCGCGAAGCCGAAGGCGATGACGAGGCGGAGCAGCCAGCCGCGGTTCCTGCCGGGCGCCATGGTGAAGTCCTCCGTGGAGCAGGTCAGATGATGCCGAACAGGATTCCTGCCCCCAGCACCACGAGTGAGGTGAGGGCGGCCCACTTGACGACGAAGCGGGTGTGGTCGCCGAACTCGACCTTGGCCATGCCTACCAAGACGTAGACGGCGGGTACCAGCGGGCTCGACATGTGCAGGGGCTGGCCGACGATCGAGGCGCGGGCGATCTCCACGGAGGAGACTCCGTGCGCCTGGCCGGCCTCGGCGAGGACCGGGAGGATCCCGAAGTAGAAGCCGTCGTTCGACATGAAGTACGTGAGCGGGATGCTGAGCACGCCGGTGACGAGGGCCAGGTGCGGGCCCATGGCGTCGGGGATGTTGCCGACGAGCCAGCCGGCCATGTGGTCCACCATGCCGGTGCCCTGGAGGACCCCGGTGAAGACGGCGGCGGCGAAGACCATGCCGGAGACGTTGAGGACGTTCTCGGCGTGCGCGCCGAGGCGGGCCTTCTGGGCGGGCATCTGCGGGAAGTTGACCGTCAGCGCGAGCGCGGCGCCGAGCAGGAACAGCACCGGGATCGGCAGCCACTCCATGATCATCGAAGTGAGCAGGGCGACCGTGAGCAGCGCGTTGAACCAGTACAGCCCGGGACGCAGGGTCTCGCGGTGCGGGTCCAGGCCCTGGAAGTCCTCGTCGGCCGGGGGCTGCCCGGCGGGCATGGGGCCCGGACCGCCGCCGGTACGCGCGAGCGGCCCGCCGGCCCCCACCAGGACCGTCTCGGTCTCCTCCACCAGCGCCTCGTCCAGGGTCAGCACGCCGAGCCGTTTGCGCTCACGGCGGCCGAGGACGTACGCGAGGGCTATCACGAAGAGGAGTCCGACGGCGAGCGCGGGGATCATCGGCACGAAGATGTCGCTCGCGTCCAGCTTGAGGGCGGTCGCCGCGCGTGCCGTCGGTCCGCCCCAGGGCAGCGTGTTCATCACGCCGTTGGCCATCGCGGCCACCCCGGTCATCACGACCAGGCTCATCTTCAGGCGCTTGTACAGCGGGTACATCGCCGAGACAGTGATCATGAAGGTGGTGGAGCCGTCGCCGTCGAGGGAGACGATCGTGGCGAGCAGAGCCGTACCGACGACGATCCGCAGCGGGTCGGCCTTGCAGAACTTCAAGATCCCCTTGACGATCGGGTCGAACAGACCGACGTCGATCATCACGCCGAAGTAGACGATCGCGAACATGAGCATCGCCGCGGTGGGCGCGAGGCCGGTGACGCCGTCGATGACGTATTCGCCGAGCTCGGCCCCCTTGCCGACGAACACGCAGAACAGCGCGGGTATCAGCACGAGCGCCGCGATCGGCGACATCTTCTTCAGCATGATCAGGACCAGGAAGGTCGCGATCATGGTGAAGCCGAGGATGGTCAGCATGAGTGGAACACCTAACGTTCGCCCTTGAACTCCCGCCAGGGCAGGCGGTGCGATGACGTTAGGTCGCGCCAAACGTCGTTAACAAGACGTTGACACGCGAGCAATAAGCGCAAAAGTCCAGGTCACGAGGGTCTCGTCTCAGTCCAGCACCCGCGCCAGATAGGCCCGCAGCAGTTCCCGCGTCTCCTCGATGATCGTCTCGTCGCCCTCCGGGTCCATCCGGAAGGACAGGTGGACCAGGGTGTCGGCGGTCTCCACGGCCACCAGGAACGTGCGGCGCAGGGCCTCGTCCGGGGTGCGGCCGATGTAGCCGGAGAGCAGGTCGGTGAGGCGGTCGGCGACCCTGCGGTTGGGTTCGGCGTGGCGGGCGCCGACCGGTATCTGGTTGCCGAAGTCGACGAGCGAGAATCCGGGGGCGGTGCGCTTCATGGCCAGGTACTCGTCCAGCACCGCGTCCGTCGCCGCACGCCAGTCGCCCTTCGGCGCGTCCTTCAGCCGCTCGGCGACCCGCTCGGTGTAGCGCTCCAGGTTGCGCTGGGCGAGGGCGTCCACCATCTGCCGCTTGTTGCCGAAGAAGCGGTAGACCGAGCCGATGGGCACCGCCGCGCGCACCGCGACGGCCCGGGTGCTCAGCTCTTCGTAGCCCACCTCGTCGAGGAGGTCGGCGCAGGCGTCGAGAATCCTGGTCAGCCGTTCCGCACTGCGGCGCTGGACAGGAGCTTTACGAAGCGGGGGCGCTGGGGGCACGGGCTTCATGATGCCTTTCCGCGGGGATCAGGTGAACCTCGCCCCCCAGTACGGAGACGGATGGCCCATGCACTCATCCGGGCGGGGGGCCGTCCGTCGCCGTCGGCGTGACCGTCTCCGCCCCCGATGCCGTGACGTCCGCCGTGCTCTCGACCGGCTTGCCGTGGACGACCCACACCGTGCCGTCGTCCGCGTAGAGGCGGACGGTGACGTGGTGGGTGCCCTGCGGGACGAGCCTGGCGGGGAGGTGGTAGACGGGGGTGCGCAGCCGGGTCACCAGGTCGCCGTCCACGAAGAGGTAGGCGAGGCCGTGCCCGTCGACCGCCCGGGCCGCGGTACCGGCCGGGGAGAGGTGGAAGCGGTGCACGTCGAGCCGTACGTCCCAGCCTCCGGCGGTGTCCGGCGTGACCACCGTGCCCACCTCGGGCGCCTGCTTCCCGCCGGCCTCCCGGTAGTGGCGTCCGCCCTCGTCCGTGTCGTCGAGGATCTTGCCCACCGGTGAGGGCGCCCCCGTCTCCCGCTGCTCGTGCGCCTCCCCGGTCCCGCAAGCCGCCGCAGCGACCAGCAGCAGCGCGCCGGCCGCGAGCGCGCCCGGCAGTCCACGCGTCCACGACATGCCCGGGAGCGTAGAACAGCGCGCAGTGGACCGGATCCCCCTCGAGTCGGGTTCTCGCCGTCCCTCGCAGGGATGATCCCCGCCCTCTTGCACCCGCCCCCACTCAATCCTACGGTGATACATAGGAATCAGGCACTCACCGGTCCAGGGAGCGATCATGAGCGATGGGGGCACCTCCCGCGCGAGCGTGTTCGAGCGTGAGGGAGCGCGGAAGACCGCGGAAGGGCTGGCGTACCTGTCGGGGTTCGGCAACGAACACGCCTCGGAGGCGGTGCCGGGCGCCCTGCCGGAGGGCCGCAACTCCCCGCAGCGCGCCCCTCTCGGCCTGTACGCGGAGCAGCTCAGCGGTACGGCCTTCACCGAGCCGAGGGTCAACAACCGCCGCTCCTGGCTGTACCGGATCCGCCCCTCCGCCGCCCACCCGGCGTTCACCCGGGCCGCGGGCGACGGGGCGCTGCGCACCGCGCCCTTCACCGACGTCGCCCCGGACCCGAACCGGCTGCGCTGGAACCCGCTGCCCGAGCCGGCCCCCGGTACGGACTTCCTCGCCGGCCTGTGGACCCTCGGCGGCAACGGCGACGCGACCCAGCGCACCGGCATGGCCGTGCACCTGTACCACGCCAACTCCTCGATGGAGCGGGTCTTCTCGGACGCGGACGGTGAACTGCTGATCGTCCCGGAGCGCGGCGGGCTGCTGCTGCGCACCGAGTTCGGCCTGCTGCACATGGAGCCGGGACACATGGCGCTGATCCCCCGTGGGGTCCGCTTCCGGGTGGAACTGCTGGAGGCCACGGCCCGCGGCTATGTGTGCGAGAACTACGGCTCGCCCTTCCGCCTGCCCGACCTGGGCCCGATCGGCGCCAACGGCCTCGCCAACGCCCGCGACTTCCAGGCCCCCGTGGCCGCCTACGAGGACGTGGAGGGTCCGGTGGAGGTGGTCAACAAGTTCTGCGGCAGCCTGTGGACCAGCACATATGACCACTCCCCACTGGACGTCGTCGCCTGGCACGGCACACATGTGCCCTACCTCTACGATCTCCGCCGCTTCAACGTGATCGGCAGCATCTCGTACGACCACCCCGATCCGTCGATCTTCACGGTGCTGACGTCCCCGTCGGACACTCCCGGCCTGGCGGGGGTCGACTTCGTGGTCTTCGCCCCGCGCTGGCTGGTGGGCGAGAACACCTTCCGGCCGCCGTACTTCCACCGGAACGTGATGAGCGAGTACATGGGCCTGGTGGAGGGCGCCTACGACGCGAAGGCGGAGGGTTTCGTGCCGGGCGGCGGCTCCCTGCACAACATGATGTCCGCGCACGGTCCGGACCGGGAGACGTTCGACCGGGCGAGCGCGGCCGAACTGCGTCCGCAGAAGGTCGACGACGGCCTCGCCTTCATGTTCGAGACCCGCTGGCCGGTCACGCTCACCCCGCAGGCGGCGACCGCCGAGCACCTGCAACAGCGCTACGACGACGTGTGGCAGGGCCTGGAGCGCCACTTCCGGCCCTTGCACTGAAGATCCCCCGACGGTACGGATGCCCTGTGACCTCCTTCGCCCCGGACTCGATCGTCCTGAACCGCAAGCTGCCGCTCTGGTATCAGGTGTCGCAGTCACTGCGCGCCTCGATACTCGGGCGCTCGCCCCGGGATCCGCTCCGGCTGCCCACCGAGGAACAGCTCGCGGAGCACTACGGCGTGAGCGTGCTGACCATGCGGCAGGCGCTGAAGGAACTGGAGGACGAGGGCCTGATCAGCCGGCACCGCCGCCGGGGCACCTTCATCGAACCGGACGTGCGGCGGGGCACCCCGGTACGGCTCCTCGGCTCGGTGGACGCGATCGTGGCCCAGCAGTCCGGCATGACGGCCGAACTGCTGGACCACGGCACGGCACCCGTGGCGGGTGAACTCGCCGAGTACTTCCCGGATCTCGACGAGGTGGCGACGTACCACCGGCTGCGCAGTGACGAGCAGACCGGCGAGCCCACCAACCACGCCCGCAACCACGTCCGTCCCGAACTGGCCGAGCGCATCGATCCGCAGGACCTGGCCCGCCGGCCCATGACCAAGGTGCTCCGCGACGTGGTCGGCGCGGACATCAGCCGTATCACGGACACGGTCGAGGCCCGGCTGGCCGACCCGGAGACGGCCCGGCTGCTCCAGGTCCCCCTCCTCAGCCCGATCCTGCACTACACCGGAGTCACCTACGACACCGCCGGCCGGGTCCTGGACCTGGCGGTCATCCACTACCGGGGCGACCGTTTCTCCTTCACGGTCACCCTCGACGCCACCTGAACTCGTCGTACGATGCCGGGCGTGACGCACGACGACGCTCCGCCGCTGGCGGACCTCATGCCGTGGTCCGTCGCACCACTACGGCTCGGCCGGGGGTGGCCGACGGCCCCCGATCCGGCGACCCTCAAGGCCCGCTGGGACGCGCTCCTGAAGGCCGAGGGCCCCGAGCGCGAGACCCTGTTCGAACCGACGCGCGCCCGGACCCTCCATTCGGCCGTGCCCCAGCTGCCGGGGCAGCCGACCGGCACGGAGCGGCTGGCGGGGGCCTCGGGCCCGTGCGCGGATCCGGTCCGCGTGCTGTCCGCCCCGTTCGACGAGGAATGGCTCCTTCCGGACCACCGCCTCATCGACGCGGCCCGCCCGGAGTTGTGGCGGGTGGCCGACGGCCACCAGATCTTCGCGGTGGAGTCGGCCGAGGGCATGCCGCTGCTGGCGACCTCCCTGCTGCCCACGCTCCGTGCCGGTCGTGTCCGCCCGCTGTACCGCCGCCCGGGCGGCGGCGAACCGAACCTGGCACCGGGCCTGCTGGCGCACCTCGCCGACCGCCTGGGCCATGCCCTCGCCCCGCCGGACGTGCTGGCCTGGGCGCTGGCGGTGATCCGCCCGGACCACACGGTCCCGCTCACCGAGGACCCCGACCTGTGGTCCCGGGGCGTGCGGCTGGGCCGGCGGGCCCTGTGGCTGCTCCGCCGGGACGGCGAACGCCCGAAGCTCCCCGGCGGCCGCCGCCCCTACGTCCGCGCCCCGCTCCCCTCCCGCCCCCTCACGATCCGCTACGACCCGGAGGAGGAGACCCTGCACATCGACGAGGGCCGCGTCTCACCGGTACCGCCGCAGGCCTGGGAGTTCGCGGCGGGTGACGTGCGGGTCCTGGAGGCATGGTTCGCGGCCCGGACCGCCCCGGCACGACCGGGGACGCTGGCGGCGATCGTTCCGCAGTCCTGGCCCCAGGCGTGGACGTCGGATCTGCTGGAGCTCATCACGGTCCTGACCCTGCTCGCGGACGTACGGTCCCAGCGGGCCGCCCTGGAGATCGAGACCCGGATCACGGCGGCGCAGCTGACGGCGGCGGGCGTGCTCCCGCCCCCGGAGGCAGCCCGCAGACCGGCGTCGATCCTGGAGCACACGGAAGAGGGCCCGGCAGGTCAACTGACGCTGCTGTGACTCGTCCGCACGGGCTACGACGGTGTGAAGCCCAGCACCCGTCCGGTACCCTTCCGGCGCCCGCCAAGCCCCACGATGCCAGGCCGAGGGGCTCCGGGTCCTCCGCGAACGCCGCGAGTCCTCCGCGGATAGGCACCCGAGGCGGTCCGCCTCCGGGCCGGGCGGTCCGCGAGCGCCACCTGTTCGGCGACGCGCCCGCCGCCACGGGTCCGCTCGGCGGGCGCCCCATCCGGTCGCGGGTCCGCGCGCCCGGAGCGCGCTCCTGGTCGCCGTCCTCCTGCTGACAGGACCGCCGGTGGCGGGACATGATCCAGGCCATGGACCGTCTCCCGCTGCCCCTGGAGGGCATCACCGTCGTCGCCGTCGAACAGGCCGTCGCGGCACCGTTCGCCACCCGGCAGCTCGCCGATCTGGGCGCCCGGGTGGTCAAGGTCGAGCGGATCGACGGCGGCGACTTCGCGCGCGGCTACGACACCGCCGCCCAGGGGCTCGCCTCGCACTTCGTGTGGTGCAACCGGGGCAAGGAGTCCATCGCGCTGGACCTGAAGGACCCGCGCGGACTGGACGTCGTGGGACGACTCGTCGCGGGCGCCGACGTCTTCGTGCAGAACCTCGCGCAGGGAGCCGCCGCCCGGCTCGGCCTGGACGCGGCCACGCTGTGCGCCGCGCACCCCCGCCTGGTCGCCGTGGACGTCTCCGGATACGGCGCGTCGGGTCCGTACGCCGGCAAACGCGCGTACGACATGCTCGTGCAGTGCGAGGCGGGGCTGGTGTCGGTCACCGGCACGCCTCAGCAGCCGGTGAAGGCCGGGATCCCGGCGGCGGACATCGCGGCGGGCATGTACGCCTTCTCCGGCGTCCTCGCGGCGCTGGTGCGGCGCGGCACGACCGGCCGGGGCGGGCCGGTGCAGGTGTCCATGCTGGACGCGCTGGCCGAGTGGATGGGGCATCCGCTGCACCACACCCTGCACGGCGGGACCCCGCCGGAGCGCACCGGTCTGGCGCACGCGGTGATCGCACCGTACGACGCCTATCCGACCGGGGACGGCGGGCGGGTGCTGCTGTCGGTGCAGAACGACCGGGAGTGGCGACGGCTTGCCGAACAGGTGATCGGACGGCCGGAGTTGGGTTCGGATCCGGCGTTCGCGACGAACGCGGCGCGGGCGGCGAACCGGGCACGGACCGACGAGCTGGTCGCGACCGCTCTCGGATCGGTCGGCGCGGACGAGGCGGTGGCACGCCTGGAAGCCGCGGGCATCGCCTGCGCACGGCTGCGGGACCTGTCCGAGCTGGCGGAACATCCGCAGCTGGCGGCCCGGGAGCGGTGGCGGGAGGTGGGGTCGCCGGTCGGACCGCTGCGTGCGTTGCTGCCGCCCATCACGCTGCCGGGCGGGGACGAGGCGCGGATGGGGGACGTACCCGCGCTCGGACAGCACACCGACGCGCTGCTGCGTGCCGTGGGGATGACGGACGCCGAGACAGCAGCGCTGCGCCGGGACGGTGTGGCTGCCTGAGCGCGAGCCTGACGGTCAGTGCTTGTCGCTACCGCCGAACAGCGAACGGCGTAGCCGACGAAGCGGCGCGAAGAGGGAGACGCGGCTGACCCGCGCACCCCGGTCGCTGCGGCGTGCGGGCTCACGCGCGGTCAGCTCACGCATCAGTGACGTCGCCTCGATCGCCTGCTGCTGCGGTATGGCGGGACCCGCCAGTACCGACAGATGGCGGTCGAGGCGCGAACTGGTCGCGCTGCTCCCGCAGGTGATCGCAGGAACCCTCGCCCTGCTGCGTGTTATCTGTTCCATGTCACTCCCCACCCGTACGAGTCCACCCGGCCCGGGCAGGGTAACCCTATCGCCCCGATGGGGCACTCGTGTATCGCGGTCACAGGATTCACCTTTCCCGCAAGGCTGTTGACGACCCCTCTTAGGCTACTCTCCGAATCCGACCGATTTCAGGGCGAGTTGGACAATCGGCTGGCTGGTGGGCTGCGGAGAGCCACCGGCGGGCTCGACGGTTACGGCGAGTGACGTGGCGGACGTGTCGAGACCGGTCGCGACCAAGGGCGTGTCGGTCTTGAAAAGCCCGAGGGAGCGCGGTTGCGCACGGGGGCGCATGAGCCAGAGCTGGTGCACGCGCCCCTTCGACAGCGCGCCGTATCCGCTGAGCGTGACGACGGCCTGCCGCTCCGAAGCGGAGACCACGGCTCCGATACTTCGGCCCTGGGCGTCCTTGCCGCTGGTCGCACGGGCGTCGGTCGCGGCCAGGACGTGGGCGATCTCACTCGACTGGGCCCGCGCCGCGTCGAGTTGGTCCTGGGTCCGGTCGGCCTGCACCGCGAACAGGGAGGCCACGACCAGCGCGGCCGCCGCGGTGGCGGTGGCGAACGGCACGAACAGCGGGCGCTGCCGTCTGCGCGGCGGCGGGGGCTGCGCACCCCAGACGTGCGGCGGCAGACTGGGAACGCGCTCCCGGGCGGGAGCCGCCGCCTGCGGGGTGGCGCGTACGGCGGCCAGGACCCGGTCGCGCATCGCGTGGGGCGGCGGGGCCGCCGTGGACCAGGCCAGCCGTACCGCGTCCTCGGTCAGCGCCCGGACCTCGGCAGCGCACCGGTCGCAGCCCCCCAGGTGCTTCTCGAAGCGGCGCCGTTCGCTGGGCTCCAGGGCGTCCAGGGCGTAGGGCGCGGCCAGCGAGTGCAGGTCCTCGCGGTGCAGCAGGCGGCCGACCAGGCTCATACGGCACCTCCCAGGCAGTCACGCAGCCGGGTGAGTCCGTCGCGCATCCGTGTCTTGACCGTGCCCAGCGGCAGTTTGAGCCGCTCGGCCACCTCGCGGTAGGTGTAGCCGTCGTAGTAGGCGAGGGTGACCGACTGGCGCTGCAGGGCGGTGAGGCGGTCCAGGCACCGGCGTACCCATTCGCGCTCCAGCCCGGCCTCCACCTCCTCGGCGACCTGGTCGAAGGCCGGTTCGCCCGCGCGCAGCGCCTCGCGCTGCTCGCGTTCGCCGGCCGCGCGGGCGCTGCGCACCCTGTCGACGGCGCGGCGGTGGGCGAGGGTGAGGATCCAGGACAGGGCACTGCCACGGGCCGGATCGAACTTGGGTGCGGAGCGCCAGAGTTCGAGGAGCACCTCCTGGGCCACCTCCTCGGACTGGGCGGGGTCCCGGACCACGCGTCGCACAAGTCCGAACACCGGACCGGACACCAGTCCGTAGAGGTCCTCGAACGCCTTCTGGTCGCCGGCCGCGACGAGCACCAGCAGTTCGTCCGCCTCCACCCCGTTCCCCCTTCTGTGGCCGCACCCGGCCCGTCCTCCCACACCAGGCATTCGCAACTGACGCACCTCCGGCAGAAGTACGTACGCGCGGGCCGAAAACGCGGGTCGAGCAGGAAGAAAAGATTTTTTTCTTCCGACCAATCCAAACGGCCGTCCCGTTCCGTATACCCGTCCGTCAAGCAAGTTGGGACCGAGGGACGGACGGCATGACACCTCTAATCTCCAGGAGTGGCGCGGGGCGCAAGGGCCTTGTCCCGCTCATCTGTGGGGCACTGGCCACCGGCGGGATCACAGCCGCCAGCGTCGCCGCGCTGGAACCGGGAGCGGCCTCCGCCTCCTCCCACCGGGAAGCCCCGCTCATCTCGGGCACCCCGCAGTACGACAACACGGACCTGTACGCGTTCGTCAGCCCGGACAAGCCCGACACCACGACCATCGTGTCGGACTACATCCCCTTCGAGGAACCGGCGGGCGGCCCGAACTTCTACCAGTTCGCCGACGACGCCCAGTACGACATCCACATCGACAACAACGGTGACGCGAAGGACGACCTGATCTTCCGTTACACCTTCCGCACCCAGATCAAGAACAAGAAGACGTTCCTCTACAACACGGGTGTGGTCGACAACCTGACCGACCCCGACCTGAACGTCACGCAGGCGTACAACCTCGACCTGATCAAGTTCAGGAACGGCAGGCAGCAGCACACGACGAGGATCGCCAGCGACGTGCCGGCGGCCCCCTCGGACGTCGGCAAGGCGTCGATGCCGGACTACGGGAAGCTGCGCTCCCAGGCCATCTACAAGACGGTCAACGGCGGCGCGACCTTCGCCGGCCAGGCGGACGACCCGTTCTTCGCCGACCTGCGCGTCTTCGACCTGCTGTACGGCGGCAACCTCTCCGAGGTCGGCCGGGACACCCTCAAGGGCTACAACGTCAACACGATCGCCCTCCAGGTGCCGAACTCGCTGATCCGGCAGTCGGCGTCGCGTCCCACCGTCGGCATCTACGCGACGACCCAGCGCCGGAACGCGCAGGGCTACTACGCCCAGGTCTCGCGCCTCGGCAACCCGCTGGTCAACGAGGTCGTCAACCCGCAGAAGGACAAGGACAAGTTCAACGCGTCCCAGCCCAAGGACGACGCGCAGTTCCTCAAGAACGTGACCAACCCGGAACTGCCGAAGCTCATCGAGGCGATCTACAACATCAAGGCGCCGAAGGAACCGCGCAACGACCTCGTCGACGTGTTCCTCAAGGGCGTCAAGGGCCTCAACCAGGAGCAGCCGTACGCGACGCCGTCGGAGATGCTCCGCCTGAACACGTCCATCAAGCCCACCGCCAAGCCCAAGCGGCTCGGTGTCCTCGACGGCGACAACGCGGGCTTCCCGAACGGGCGCCGGCTCACCGACGACGTGATCGACGAGGCGTTGCAGGTCGTCGAGGGCGAACTGGTCGGTTCGAAGAACGACCTGGGCGACGCGGTCGACAAGAACGACAAGGGCTTCGAGAAGTACTTCCCGTACGTGGCCGAGCCGACGTCCGGCTCCCGCGGAGCGCTCGCCAAGGCTGCCGGGAGCAGCACGAAGAGCGCGCTGGGTGACGCCCTGACCAGTTCCGACAGCAGCAACACGACGCTGATCGCCGGGTCCGCGGCCGCGGGTGCCGCGGGCGTCCTGCTGATCGGCACGGCGTTCGGCTGGTGGCGCCGCCGGATGCAACGGCCGTACTGAACGCCGTCGCGAGGAAGACAAGGGGGCGGTCCCCCGCCCCTTCCGGGGCGCTCAACGCCCCCCAGTGACCGGCGCGGCCCGCTTCCCACCCAATCCCCCACGGCAGCGGGCCGCGCCACCGTGCGACATCTACGAGGAGAGGGCATGGCCCCGGGTACGAACGACAAGCAGGCCGCCGGCCCGAAGGACGACGAGCGGGTCACCGCCCTGCGCCGCTTCGCCGCCGCGGGGCGGAACTGGCGGCGCGCGCAACTCGCGGGTTCCGCCGTGCTGCTGGCCATCGCGTTGACCGGTGGTGCGATCGCCGTCGGGGCGTCGGGGGACGGCGGTACGCCGATGGCCGCGTCGAGTGCCGTGTCACCGGCGATGCTGGCGAGCGGGGACCTCGACAGCAGCATCGCCTCCCTCCAGGCCCATCTCCGCACCCAGCCGAAGGACTCGGACAGCTGGGCCACCCTGGGCCTCGCCTACGTCGAGCAGGCGCGCACCAAGGGCGATCCGTCCCGCTACCCGCAGGCGGAGAAGTCCCTCAGGCGCGCGCTCCGGATCACCCCGGACAACGACCAGGCGCTGGCCGGCCAGGCCGCGCTCGCGGCCGCCCGGCACCAGTTCGCGCAGGCGCTCACCCACGCGGACCGAGCCCTCGCACAGAATCCCTACAACGCCGGCGCCCTGTCCTCCCGTATCGACGCCCTGGTCGAACTCGGCCGCTACGGCGATGCGGCGAAGGCCGCCGATCTGGCCGACCGGCGCAAGCCGGGCGTACCGGTGTTCACCCGGTACGCGTATGTGCGGGAGCTGCGGGGCGACGTGCGGACGGCCCGGCAGGTGCTCCAGCAGGCGCTGTCCACGGCCACCTCGAAGGGCGACATCGCCTACGTGGCCGCGCAGCTCGGCCTGCTCGCCTGGAACCAGGGCGACTACAGGAGCGCGCTGGACTACTACGCCCGCGCGCTGACCGCCGACGAGAACTACCTCCCCGCGCTGGAGGGCCGGGCCCGCGCCCAGGCGGCGACCGGCGACCGGGCCGACGCCATCAAGGGCATGGAACTGGTCGTCTCCCGCTACCCCCTGCCCCAGCCCCTCGTCGAACTCGGTGAGCTGTACGAGGACCGTAACGCCAAGGGCGACCGGGCGAAGGCGGCGGACCAGTACGCGCTCGTCGAGGCCTGGATCGCGCTCGCCCGCGCCAACGGCGTCAACGCCGACCTCGACACCGCGCTCGCCGCCGCCGACCACGGCGACAAGGCCGAGGCACTGAAGGCGGCCCGCGCCGAGTGGGCCCGCCGCCGCACGGTGCACACGGCGGACGCGCTGGCCTGGGCCCTGCACGTCAACGGCAAGGACGAGGAAGCGCTGCCGTACGCCCGCCGGGCCACCGCCACCGGCTACCGCAACGCCTCCTTCGGCTACCACCTGGGCATGATCGAGCTGGCCGACGGCGACCGGACGGCCGGCCGGGCCGCCCTCACCAAGGCCCTCGCGCTCAACCCCGGCTTCTCCCCGCTGGGCGCGCGTACGGCCCGCAAGGCGCTGGAGGACTCGAAGTGAACCTCCGCCGCGCCGCCGCCCTGTTCGTCATGGCCGGCGGCCTCACGCTCCTGCCGGCCACGGCCGCGAGCGCCCACCCGCTCGGCAACTTCACGGTCAACAAGTACGACGGTCTGGTCGCCGCCCCCGGGCAGCTCCGCGTCGACCATGTCGAGGACCTGGCCGAGATCCCGGCGACGCAGGCCAAACCGGACCTGAAGCGGCTGGGCACGGCCAGGTGGGCCGAGCAGCGCTGCGCGACCGCGGCCGACGGCAGCAGACTCACCGTCGGCGGCAGGGCGACCGCGCTCACCGTCGCGGCCGGCCACGCGGAACTGCGGCCCGGCCAGGCCGGTCTGCACACCCTCCGGGTGGAGTGCCGGTTCACCGCGCCCCTACCCGAGGGCGGCACGGCCGACCTCTCCTTCCACAGCGCGGGCGCCGACACCGGTCCCGGCTGGCGGGAGATCACGGCCCGCGGCGACCGGATGACACTGACCGCGACGGACGTACCGAGGACGTCCGTCTCCCACGAACTCACCAGCTACCCCAAGGACCTGCTCTCCTCCCCGGCCGACGTCACGTCCGCCGCGGTGCGCGTGCGGCCGGGCGGCCCGGCCCTCGCCGAGGAACGCCAGGACGCCCCGGGTGCCGCGATCCTTCCCCGGGGCGTCGACCGCTGGACCCAGGCCCTGACCGACCTGGTCGCCCGCAACCACCTCACCGTCGGCTTCGCGGCGATCGCGCTGTTCATCGCGATCGGACTCGGGGCGATGCACGCGCTCGCACCGGGCCACGGCAAGACGTTGATGGCGGCGACGGCGGCGGCCCGCGGCGGCCGCGCGCGCCTGCGCGACGTCCTCCCGCTGGCGGCGTCGGTCACGGTCACCCACACCCTGGGCGTGGTGGCCCTCGGCATCCTGGTCACGGCGGGCTCTGCGGCCACTCCGTCGGTGATCGCCTGGCTGGGCATCGCGAGCGGCCTCATGGTCCTGGCGGCCGGCGCGAACCTGACCCGCAGGGCATGGCGGAACCGGGAGCACCAGCACACACCCGCACCCGACCACGGCCACCACCACCATCATCACGATCACCAGCACGAGGTGTCCGAGGTGCGGGAGCCGGCCCTGGTCGGGGCGCAGGAACACACGCGCGCCCACACGCACGGACACGACCACGGGCATGACCACCTTCATGGCCACGACCACGACCACGGCCACACCGGCCTGGCGCACAGTCACGGCGGGTTCACCCACACCCACTCCACGGCCCCCACCCTGCGCGGCACCCTCCTCCTCGGCTTCGCCGGGGGCATGGTCCCGAGCCCCTCCGCCGTGGTCGTGCTCGTCGGCGCCGCCGCCCTCGGGCAGGCCTGGTTCGGACTGCTGCTCGTCGTCGCCTACGGCGTCGGTCTCGCACTGACCCTGACCGCCGCCGGATTCGCCGTCGTCAAGCTGGGTACGGGAATGACCCGGGTGCTGGACAAACGCCCACGGTGGACCACCCACCCCATGGCCACACTGGTCCGCAGGACCACCCCGCTCGCCTCGGCGCTCGTGGTAGTGGCCCTGGGCGCCGGACTGGTCCTCAAGGGCGCCGCATCCGCACTGCTCTGAGTTACGTTTGTGATGAATCAGCGCGAGCTGCCGTGGGGAGCACCCGTGACCGAAGAGCCGGGCCGTGAGCGAGTGATCGCGGGCCGCTACAGACTGCTGTCCCCGCTCGGTGAGGGTGGCATGGGCACCGTGTGGCGGGCCCGGGACGAGGTGCTGGGCCGCGAGGTCGCCGTCAAGGAGGTGCGGGCGCCGGCCGGGCTGCCCGGCTCCGACGTCGAGCGGATGTACGCCCGTCTGGAGCGCGAGGCCTGGGCCGCGGCCCGGGTCGCGAACCGCAACGTGGTGACGGTGTACGACGTGGCGATGGAGGGCGGACGGCCCTGGATCGTCATGGAGCTGATCCGCGGGGTGTCCCTCGCGGACGTACTGGACTCCGAGGGCCCGATGTCCCCGCAGCGGGCGGCCGGCATCGGCGCCGAGGTGCTGTCCGCGCTGCGGGCCGCGCACGCCGCCGGGGTGCTGCACCGGGACGTGAAACCGGGCAACGTGCTGTTGTCGAACGACGGGCGGGTGGTACTCACCGACTTCGGGATCGCCACCGTCGAGGGCAGCTCGGCGCTGACCATGACCGGCGAGGTGATCGGTTCACCCGAGTATCTGGCCCCGGAGCGGGCGTTGGGGCGCGCGTTCGGCCCCGAGTCGGACCTCTGGTCGCTCGGAGTGCTGCTGTACGCGGCGGTGGAGGGCACCTCCCCGTTCCGGCTGGACACCCCGCTGAACACGCTCCGTGCCGTGGTGGACGAGGAGTTGCCCCCGCCCCACCGTGCGGGTGCCCTGGCTCCGGTCATCGAAGGGCTGCTCCGCAAGGATCCGGCCGGGCGGCTGCCGGCCGAACAGGCCGAGCGGGACCTGCGGCTGATCGCGTCGGGCGGCACGCCCTCGTTCGGGGGCACCCCCGGCACCGCCGCCACCGTGCCGATACCGGGGCGGTACGACGCCCCGTCACGTGTCGCACGTCAGCAGCAACCGCCGTCCCCCACCACGCCGTTGCCCACTCCCACGGACACCCGGCCGCCCGCGTCCGACCGCGACGGAAACCGCAGGGCCGGTACCGTGCTGATCATCGGGCTGGTGCTGGTCGTCCTCGCGCTCGGCGGGCTCACGTACGCCCTGCTCAACGGTGGCAACGGCGAGAAGGGCGACGACAACGCCGGTCCCAGCCAGTCGGCCGGCAGCCTCAGCTCCCCGGCGCCCAGCCGGAGCGGCAGGACGGAGTCCACGACGCCGTCGCCGTCGCCGTCGGCGAGCAGCAGTGCGGCGGCGCAGAGCGTGAGGGTCGGCGTGACCGGGTCCGGCACCGACTACTCGGGGAGCTGCCCTCCGCCGACCGAGCAGGCCCCCGCCTTCACGGCGACGTTCACGGTCGGCAGGGTGCCCGCGGAGGTGCAGTACCGCTGGGTGCTGAAGAAGGGGTCACTCGACGACCAGGGGTGGAAGACGCTGTCCTTCCCGGACGGCGGCGGGAAGACCCGGCAGACCAAGGTGACCGTGACGACCTGGTCCGACAGCGGGACGCTGAAGGACGCGATCGCCGTCGAGGTACGCAGCCCGGTGACGGTGACGTCCGACTCGGTGCCGTTCTCCGTGACCTGCACCAGGACGACGGAGACCCCGTCCGACGGGGCCTCCTCTTCGCCTTCGCCTTCAGGTTCGGACTGACGTACCGAAGCTCACGCGTTGTTGGTCAGGGCCGGCAGATAGCCGCCGGAGTGGCCGGACGCGGTGGGGTGGTACGACTCGCCGATGTCCAGCCAGTTGACGCTGTGCAGCCAGGAGCTGCTGGAGCAGATCTCGTGGCCGGTGAACGTGGTGCGGACGTCGCCGAAGACGAAGCCGTGGTCGGCGGCGCGCTTGGCGATCGCGGCGTCGATGTAGTCGGCGGCGTTGTTGATGGCGGAGCGCTTGGTCGAGGAGAGGCCGAGGCAGGTGGTGCCCAGCTTGTAGAAGCGGGGATAGCCGAGCACGACGACCCTGGCGTGGGGAGCCCTGGCGGTGATGGCGTCGTACACGGTGTCGAGCTTGCCGGGGAGTGTGGAGTCGACGTAGGCCTCGGCTGTGTCGATCCGGGACAGGCAGGTGCTGTCGGAGCTGAGCACACAGGTCGTCATGACGTCCGCGAAGCCGGCGTCGTTGCCGCCGATGGTGATCGAGACCAGGGTGGTGGCGGAGCTGAGCGTGGCGAGCTGGCCGGAGAGCACGTCGTCCGTGGTGGCGCCCGAACAGGCCAGGAACGAGAACGAGGACGGGCTGTGGGCGGCGTTCCACAGATACGGGTAGGCCTTCGTGCTGCGGTCGCAGCTGCCGCTCGAACTGATGTAGCTGCCGGCGCCGACACCGGACGAGTACGAGTCACCGAGCGCCACATAACCACCGGTCGCCGCCTGCGCCTCGGTTGCGGCTCCGGCGAGTGCGAGGCCGGATGCGAGGAGGAGCGAAGTCACGTATGCCGTAATTCGGGAACGTCTCATGGAACCTCCCTTTAGCAGGATCTCTGCCACAACCGTCGTACCAATGACGCGTGTTGACGGGAAGTGTCCATGCCAAGACTTTTCGGCGCCTCAACCGGTCCGCACCGGGCCGATGCCGTAAAGGAATTGGGCGACTTGCCCTCAGGAGACATCAGGTGTCCCCGGGGAACGGTCATGTCCGCAGGCCCGCCTGACGCTCCGCGTTCGCCCGCGCGAGTCGGCCATGCGGGCCATACGGCTCAGGACACCGTCACCCCAGGGCGGCGCACGGCAACGACCAGGACCGGGGAGGGACCTGGGACCGCTGCTCACGGGCGCCGCGACCGCCGTCGCCGGGACCGGCGCGCTGCTCGCACTGACCGACTCGGGCACGGCCGGCGGCATGATGCTGTTCGCCGTCCGGGGCTGGTGGCGGCGGCGCTTGCACCGGTACCGCGACGTACGGCGGCGAGACGGCCCTGCGGGTCTTCATGTTCACGCTGCCGGGCGCCGCCCTGCCGGCGGGTCTCGCCCTGTTCCCGCGTACCGGTGCCACGGCGAAGGAGCGTGCGGAGGACAGGGGCAGCCTGGCCCCGGTGGCCGCGCTGCTGGCAGGTCTGCTGCTCATGGGCGGCTTCCTGGTGGCCCGTTGGGGCAACGAGTCCTTCGAGCGGGTCCGGCCCGGCGAGGCCGCCGCGATGGACTGGGTCTACGCCCACGACAGGCCAACCGTACGGCTGCTGTGACTGAGCAACGACACGGTCGCCGCCGTGACCCCGGCGATCCCGTGGGGCACGAAGGACATGGAGCGGGTCGACTACCTGCCGACGCAGGCGCCGACCGACCTGGCGCTGGTGTCGGGCCTGGTCAACCCCCGGGGAGCGTGTCGACCACTGTCACGATCAGGGCGAGAGCGGCCACGCCCACACCGAGCAGGGCGGTGAGTCGCCACCGCCGAGCCCCCGAATGCCACTCATGACGTCCCATCAGGGACAACAGTAAGGGTGGAAATCACCCCCGGGGCAGGTATCCGGGATCGGCGGCGCGCAGCAGGGCCGGGGGGACACTCCGGATACTCCGGAAGCTCGGCGCACACCCGACACTCTCCGCCCACTTCGGAAAACGGGTGCGCGGCGGGCCCCGTTGTCGGATCATGGCGGCATGTCTGCCAAGCCGCACGAGACGCTGCCGATCCGGCTCAACGTCGACGACTCCGACTCGCCGTCCGACGTCGTCGACGCGCTGTTCCTCGGCCGCTTCGCGACGGGTGAGCAGCCGTATTCGCACGCGGCCAACATCGACCGGGTGCGCACCGGGGCGACCCTGCTGCCGAAGGAGGCGCGGGTGCTGCGGGTGGCCCGCGACGACGACCGCAGCGCGACCCTGGCGGAGGGGGACGGCTGGACCCTCCTCGTCTCCCGCTGGAACCGGGGCGCGGACGTCACGGTCACCGCGACCACCGCCGAGCTGGCCTCGAAGGTGCTGAACGAGGCGACGGACGGCGCCGCGGACGAGCCGGAGCCCCAGCCGGACAACGTGACGATGGGGTTCTGGTACGTCTCCCCCAGGCGCGGCCCGCACCGCACCACCCGCCAGATCTCCGCCGGCACCTGGGACGAGGTCCGCGCCAACTACACGGCGCCGGTGGCGGAGGCGATGGACCGCCTGATGAAGACGACGCCCGAGGACATCGCCGGCCGTCTCCTGCTGCTGCACGGCCCGCCGGGCACCGGCAAGACCTCCGCGCTGCGGACGCTCGCCCGGTCCTGGCGGGACTGGTGCCAGGTGGACTGCGTCCTCGACCCCGAGCGGCTCTTCTCCGACGTCGGCTATCTGATGGACATCGCGATCGGCGAGGAGGACGGCGCCGGCAAGGGCCGCTGGCGGCTGCTCCTGCTGGAGGACTGTGACGAGCTGATCCGCGGCGAGGCCAAGCACACCGCGGGCCAGGCGCTGTCGAGGCTGCTGAACCTCACCGACGGGCTGCTCGGCCAGGGCCGCAACGTCCTGGTGGGCGTCACCACCAACGAGGACCTGGAACGTCTGCACCCCGCCGTGGTCCGCCCCGGCCGCTGCCTGGCCCGTATCGAGGTGGGCGCGCTGACCCGCCCCGAGGCGGTGAACTGGCTCGGCACGGACGAGGGGGTGGGCCGCGACGGAGCGACCCTGGCGGAGCTGTACGCACTACGCCGCGGCACGGCGCCGACCTCGGTACCGGGCGCGCGGGAGGACGCGGACGCGGGGCTGTACCTGTAGTGCTTTGATAGGGACATGCCCCTGTTCATCGGGACCTCGGGCTGGCAGTACAAGGACTGGCGGGACGTCCTGTACCCGGCCGGCACACCCGTGCGCCGGTGGCTGGAGGAGTACGCGGCGCACTTCACGACCGTCGAACTGAACAACGCGTTCTACCGTCTGCCGAGCCGCGAGAACTTCGAGTCCTGGCGGGACCGGGTCCCCGCCGGCTTCGTGATCGCCGTCAAGGCGAGCCGCTATCTCACGCACATCAAACGCCTGAAGGATCCCGCCGAGCCGGTCGACCGTCTGATGAACCGTGCGGCCGGCCTCGGCGACCGGCTGGGCCCGGTCCTCCTCCAGCTCCCGCCGACCCTCCGGGCCGACCCGGCCCTGCTGGACGCCTGCCTGGCGTGCTTCCCGTCCGGCACGAGGGTGGCGGTGGAACCCCGCCACGACTCCTGGTGGACGCGGCAGACGCGCGCGGTCCTGGAATCCCGGGCAGCGGCTCTGTGCTGGGCCGACATCCAGGCCCACCCCATGACCCCGCTCTGGCGTACGGCCGACTGGGGCTACGTCCGCTTCCACGAGGGCCGGGCCACGCCCTGGCCCCGCTACGGCTGGCGCGCTCTGGAGACCTGGATCGACCGCATCGCCACGGCGTATCCCAGGAGGGCCGATGTCTACACGTACTTCAACAACGATCCGGGCGGAGCGGCGGTGCGGGACGCCGCGGCTTTCGGGAGAGCGGCGAGGAGGGCGGGGCTGCCGGTGGCACGGGCACCGCACCCGAGCGTCAGCGGCTGACCGCACCTCACTCTCCGTAGGCCGCCCGCAGGGCGTCCCGCACCGCGGCCAGCGCCGCCTTCTCGCCCAGCCCCAGCCTGCGCACCCGCTCCGCGTACGCCTGTGCGGCCGACGACGCCTCACGTTCGGCGGCCGAGCCGGCGGCCGCCACGAACGTGCCGTTGCGCCCCCGCGTCTCGATCACGCCGTCCGTCTCCAGCGCCCGGTACGCCTTGGCCACCGTGTTCACGGCCAGCCCGAGCGAGTCGGCCAGTCCCCGTACCGTCGGCAGCCGGTACCCCACCGGCAGCACCCCGCCCCGCGCCTGCTCGGAGATCTGCGCCCTTACCTGCTCGTACGGCGGCGCGCTGTCATCGATGTGGATCTTCAGAGTCACGGCCCGATTCTCCCGTATCCGCCGGAAAATGAGAGGCATCACGTGTTCGCCCCCGCATAGCGTGCGCCCCATGACAGTGATCGTGCGCGATCTGCGCCCCGATGTCCGGTCGGACGCCGAAGGCTTCGTCCGGGTGCGGCGGCTCGCCCTGCCCTACTTGCTGTTCACCCCGGAGTCCCTGGTCCACGACCTGACGCACACCCACCCCGACGCCCGTTTCCGCCAGCTGGTCGCGGAGGAGGACGGCGAGATCATCGGCACGGCCCAGGCCGGCCTCGCCCACGAGAGCACCGAGCCGGGCCAGGGCTTCGCCAACGTGTACGTCCATCCGCGGCGCACCGGCCGGGGCGCCGGCACCCTCCTGGTCCGTACGGCGGAGGCGCACCTGTCGCAGGCCGGCGCGAGAACCTCGTACGCCTGGGTCCTGGACGCCCCGGCCCACCGCGCCTTCGCCGAGCGTCGCGGATACGCGGCGCGCCGCTCCGCCCACTTCCTCCGTCTCGACCTCGCGCACGGCACCCTCCCCCCGCTGCGGACTCCCCCGCCCGGCGTCGAACTCCGCTCCGCCGCCGACTTCGCCGAGGACCCGCGTCCGCTCTTCACCCTCGACGCGGAGACGACGCTGGACGAACCGAGCGACATCGACACCGAGTTCGCCGACTACGAGGCGTGGCTGGAGACGACCTGGCGGCATCCCCTGTTCAGCCCCGAGCTGACCTCGGTCGTCCTGGTGGACGGACGTCCGGCGGCGTTCAGCGCGGCGCGCACCGACGGCGGCCCACGTTATGGCACGGTCATGACCGGCACGGCCCGTGCCTTCCGCGGCCGGGGCCTGGCCAAGCTCGCCAAGAACCACTCCCTGCACCGCGCCCGCGCCGCCGGTTGCACGGAGGCGTTCACGGGCAACGACAGCGGCAACGGCCCGATGCTGGCGATCAACAAGTGGTTCGGCTACGACATCTGCGCGACGGAGGTCAGATATGTCCGTGAACTCGGCTGAGTCACCGGTCACGGTGGACGTCGTCCTGGTCAAGGCGGGCCGCACGAAGATCCGTTACCCCGCCGAGCTGCTGCACGACGACGGCGTCCGGATCGCCGTACGCGCGCCGTGGGCCGGTGACGTCGCCCGCGACTTCGGCTTCGTCCGTTTCGAACAGGGCGATGTCTTCACCGAGTTCTACTGGCGCGACCGCTGGTACGCGGTCAAGGAGGTCCGTGCCGCCGACGGCACGCTCAAGGGCTGGTACTGCGACGTCACCCGACCGGCGACGCTCACCGGCGGTGAACTGGTCGTCGAGGATCTCGACCTGGACCTGTGGCGGTCCGCCGACGGCACGGACGTACGCCGGCTGGACGAGGACGAGTTCGCCGAGAGCGGGCTGGCGCAGCGGGACCCGGCCGCCGCCGCGGCCGCCGTGACGGCGCTCGACACGCTGGAGACGCTGGCCCGCGAGGCCGGCTTCGAGACCCTGCTGTCCTGACGTCCCCTACCGGCCGTCACGCCCTGTCACACCGTCGCCACCACCGCGTACCGCTCGTCGTCCACCTCCTTGCCCCACAGGTCCGCCTGCCCCGACAGCCGCTCCAGGCGCACGTCCGCGGCGAGCGGTGTCAGCAGGGCGATGAGCCGCCCGGCGGGTATGCCGACCGGCGCCGCCGTCCCCCACACCCCCTCCACCAGCACGAACCGCCCGCCGGGACGCAGCAGGCCGCGCCAGTGCCGCAGCACGCGCGCGGGATCGGGCAGCGCCCACAGCACATGCCGTACGAGCACGGTGTCGAAGAGCCGCTCGCCCACCGGCGGTGCCGCCGCGTCGCCGAGCAGGAACACCGCGTCACGGCCGGCCAGCTTGGCGCGGGCCCGCTCCACCATCGCCGGCGAGCTGTCGACCCCGGTGACGTGATGGCCCTGCTCGGCGGCGAGCAGGGCCAGGCTGCCGGTGCCGCAGCCGAGGTCGAGCAGATCGGCGGGGCGTGCCGGCAGCCAGGTCCCGAGCCGCTCGGCCCAGGCCGCGCGCACCTCGGGCGGGCCCAGCCCATGATCCGGCTCGGCGTCGAAGGTGGCGGCCTGCGCATCCCAGTCGACACTCACCGCGACTGTCCGGTCACTCCTGTTCGTCATGCCCCAAGCGTGACACCCACCACTGACACTCGGTCCGTGTGACAGCGACCACTGACAGACCGGCACCGATGAGGAACTCTCGCCAAAAGGGTCTATCTCCGTGACAAACACGGAACTCGGTAGGCACTGAAGGAGGCAGCCATGCGCCGCACAACCGTGCAGAAGCCCCTGAAGAAGACGGAAAGCCGCCGGATCCGCGAGGAGGCGGACCAGCGCCCCGCCGGACGTCCCGAGGTACGGAAGGACATCGCACGCACCTGGTGGCCGGACGGCTGACCTGGCCGGGTTCCCCCCGGCCTCTCAGCTCAGCCGCTTGCGGTAATGGACACGGTCGTACGGCCCGTCCACGCGCCGCCCGACGACCTCGTAGCCGTACTTCGGGTAGAGCTCCCGGTTCTCCCGCATCAGCGCGTTGGTGCAGAGCCTGACCTCGGACAGGCCGAGCGCACGCGCGCGTGCGTCCACGAACTCCAGCAGCCGCCGCCCCACCCCCCCTGGCCACGCGCGTCGGGGTGGACGGCGATGCTGTCGAGGAAAAGGTGGTCGTCGTGGGCCTCGATCACGACGAGCCCGGTCACCGGTTCCCCGACGACGAACACCCTGCCCGCGGCCACGTCTGCCGCGTGGTCCGCCTCCATGGGCTGCGGCACCACACCGATGTGTGCGACGTAGGGGTGGTACGCCATGCCGGTCAGGGCCTTCACGGCCGGTACGTCGGCGGCCCGGGCGGGCCGGATCTCGTCGTTCGTCATGGCACGGACACCAACTACCTCAGCGCAGTCCGAACACTCCCTTAAGGCGACCATAAGGATCTCTTCCGCCCGCTCCCAGCAGGCGATTCCGCGGTTTCTTGGGGCTAGCTTTCTGATCGCCCCCACGGGATCCAGCCCGGCGGTACGAACCCGCCCCGAGGACCGTCGCTCCGAGGAGTTCCCGCATGTTCGCAGCACGCCGCAAGGCCGCCGTCGCCGTCGCGCTCGGCGTGGGTGCGGCCGCTCTCGCCGCCGCCCCCGCGTCCGCGCACGGCACGATGGGCGACCCGGTCAGCCGGGTCGCCCAGTGTTACGCGGAGAACCCGGAGAGCCCGACGTCGCAGGCGTGCAGGGCGGCGGTCACGGCCGGCGGCACCCAGGCCCTCTACGACTGGAACGGCATCCGCATCGGCGACGCGAACGGGCGGCACCAGGCGCTGATCCCGGACGGCAGGCTGTGCAGCGCGGACAACGACGAGTTCAAGGGCCTCGATCTGGCCCGCGCCGACTGGCCGGCGACGAACGTGAGCGGCGGGCCGTACACCTTCAAGTACCGGGTGACCGCGCCGCACAGGGGCACCTTCAAGGTGTACCTCACGAAGGCCGGTTACGACCCGGCCAAGCCGCCGGCCTGGGCGGACCTGGATCTCGATCACCCCGTGGCAACGGCCACCGACCCGGTCGCCGCCGGCGGTTTCTACACGTTCTCCGGACGGCTCCCGGAGCGCACCGGCCGTCAGCTGCTGTATGCGATCTGGCAGCGTTCGGACAGCCCGGAAGCCTTCTACTCCTGTTCGGACGTGGACTTCGGCGGCAGCGCCGGTACGGGTACCGGAACGACCGGCGCCGCCTCCCCGCCCCCGAGCGCCTCCGCCCCCACCGACGGGCAGATCGCCGCCGGTGCCGACAAGTCGACGATCGGGCATCACGGCCACGGCGACGACGACGCCGGCACGTCGGCCGAACCGAGCAGCCGCCCGGCGCCCGACAACGCCGTCGCGGCGGACGGGAGTTCGAAGACGGTCCTGGCCGAGACCGGCGGCAGCGGCAGTACGCCGTATCTCGCGGTCGGCGGGGCGGCCGCCCTGGCGCTGGGCTCCGGTGCGCTCTTCATGTCCGTACGGCGACGGGCGCACCGGCACTGATCCCTCATGACTCCCCGGGGCCTGACCGGCGGCTCAGGCCGGACAGGCCCCGGCGGCGTTCAGCCGGGCGGGCCGCTCAGCTGAACGCCGAGGCACAGCTGGTGGTGGTGGCGTGTGCCGGGTCGAGCGCGTTGGCCACCTCGTGGAAGGCGATCCGGTCGAAGAGTCCGATGGCCACGTGCTCGGAGAGGTCCAGCGAGCACAGGTCCTGGAGCAGGACGTTGTGGACGTCCGAGCCGCTCAAATACTGGCTCTGCCAGGGGGTGGCCACCTCGTCGTACTTGGTGGAGATCACCGTGTAGTGCACTCCGGGGACGGTGTCGCCGCCCGCGTTGAGCTTGGTGAGGAAGGCGGAGCCGGGGATCTGGTCGGCGAGGCCGGGGGTGGTGGCCTTGATCAGGTCCGAGGCGCCGGGGAAGTACGGCAGCAGGTTGGTGAGGCCGCTGAGGGTGGCGCCGTGGTTGTCGGGGGCGAGGCCGACGAGGGCGTTCACCTTGGCGGCGCCGCCGAGGAACTTCAGGTAGTAACGGGGCATCATGCCGCCCTGGGAGTGGCCGACCAGGTCGGCCTTGGCGGCGCCGGTCGCGGAGAGCACCTTGTCGACGTAGGCGGAGAGTTGCTCCGCCGACTTGTCGATGGGGCCGAGACCGTAGAAGACGGGGACGCCGGACAGCTGCCCGTAGTCGAGGGAGAAGACGCAGTACCCGCGGTCCTCCAGGTACGGGGCGAGGGAGAGCCAGTTGTCGACGGAGTTGCCCAGCGTGCCGTGGACCAGGATCACCGGGCGGGGGTGGGCGGCGGAGGGGCGGCAGGAGTAGTCGTTCCAGCCGGTGCTGGGGGCGCTCGACGCATGGGCGGTGGCGACGGGGACGGTGGCGACGGCGGCGGCGAAGAGCAGTGCGGTCAGGGGTCTGAGCACTCGCTTCCAGGGCAGCATCGTGTGATCTCCTTGCGGCTCAAGGGAGTTGCGACGGCCTTACGCCCTGTGATCCGGATCACGAGGATGCTGTTTCACTCATCAAGTTACGGACGAGTAGTGCAAGCGTGAAGTTACGCGTCGGTAAAACTTCCGAGTAACCAGTCGCGTGGCACCCGCCTGACGGGATGTCACCAGCCGGGCCTGAGGGGACCATAGGGCGCGATACGCGGCAAACCGTCCCGCAACACGCGCACTTCACCCTCCCCGACGCGTCACTCCAGCCCCGCACGACCTCCGCGGCCGCCTCCTCCGCCGCTCGCGCGCACGCCCACCCCCGCTCGGTGAGCACGACCAGCCGGGCCCGCGCACCCCCGGGACGCACCCGCCGCTCGGCACACCCCTGGCGTACGGCTTCGTCGACGAGCCGATCCGCCGCCTGCCCGGTCACCCCGAGAGGCGCGGCGAGCTCGGTGACGGTCGCCCCGTCCGGGGCGAGCCGCGCGAAGACGAAGCCATGGGCGGCCCCGACCCCCTCGAGGCCGCGGGCGACGACCCCCGCGTCGATGCGCCGGGTCAGCTCGCCGGCGACGGCGAGCAGGACTGCGGAGAGGACCACGGCCTCGCCGTGCGGGCGCACCAGCACGCCGCCGGGGCCCGCCGAAAGGGGCCCCGGCCGGCGAACCGGCGGACCGTGCCCTCGGCCACTCCCCCGGTGGACCGACCACGAAGATCGCGGAGACGATTTCGCCCAACTGCCCCGCCACGCCGGAGAGTCGACCGGACGGCGCCCGTTCGGGACGCCGCCCCTCCCTCAAGAATCGCTGATGCGTTCGAATCTAGTGTCGCCTACCTGGACTGATGAGGTTAGAGTAATCGAACGCGAGTACGATGAACATATCGGGCGTATCAGGTTTGTGGCCGAAAAGGGGTGGAGTGATGGAGGTGCGGCATGACGGGCTTCGCCCATCTGCACGTCGCGTCCGGTTACTCCGCCCGCTACGGCGCCTCCCATCCCGAGCAACTCGTCCGGCGGGCGGCGGACCGTGGCATGTCCGCGCTCGCGCTCACCGACCGGGACACGGTCACCGGGGCCGTCCGCTTCGCGCAGGCCTGCGCGAAGGACGGGGTCCGGCCGGTCTTCGGCATCGACCTGGCGGTGGCGGCTCTCGCGCCTCCGCCGCCGGGCCGGCGCCGCCGCACCCCGGCGCGCGGTGGGGCGCACGTGATCGAGCCGCCACTGCGGTTCGTGCTGCTCGCCCAGGACCGGGCGGGCTGGGCCCGGCTGTGCCGGATCACCTCGGCCGCCCATGTCGGCGCCGTGTCCGGCACCCCGCCGGTGGTGCCGTGGGAGGCACTGCGCGAGTACGGGGGCCCCGGCCTGACCGTGCTGCTCGGCCCGCTCTCGGAACCGGCAAGGGCGCTGTCGGCGGGCCGGGAGGACGTGGCGATGAAGCTGCTGGCGCCCTGGCAGGAGATCTTCGGGAAGGGCGTTCGATTGGAAGCCGTCGCGCAGAAACGTTCCGGCACGGGTCCGGGCTCCTTGCGCCTGGCGGCCCGCACCCTCGCCCTGGCCGACCGCACCGGCGCCACCGCCGTCCTCTCCAACGCCGTCCGCTACGCCGACCCCGAGCAGCACCGCCTAGCCGACGTCCTGGACGCCGCCCGGCTGCTGCGGCCGATCGACCGGCGCCGGCTGGACAGCGGAGAGCGCTGGCTCAAGGACGAGAGAGGAATGGAGACCGTCGCCCTCATGATCGCCGAATGCGCCGCAGGAGACGTCCGCCGGGCCCGCCGGCTGCTGGCGGACACCGCCGCCACGGCCGCCGAGTGCACCGTCGACCCCGCGGCCGGCCTCGGGCTCGGCACCCCGCACCTCCCCGAACCGGCGCTCTTCGGCGCCGAACCCACAGCCGGCGGCGCGGCCCGGCTGCTCCGCCTGCGCAGCGAGGCCGGCCTGGCCCGGCGCGGCCTCGACCGCGACCAGGAGGCGCTCGCCCGGCTCGACGAGGAGCTCGCCGTCATCTCCCACTGGAACTACGACGCGTACTTCCTCGCCGTCGGCCAGGTCGTCGCCGACATCCGGGCCAAGGGCATCCGGGTCGCCGCCCGCGGTTCCGGCGCCGGTTCCCTGGTCTGCCACGCCCTGGACATCGCCACCGCCAACCCGCTCGACCACCGTCTGCTGTTCGAACGCTTCCTGAGCAGACGCCGGGAGTCCCTGCCCGACATCGACATCGACGTGGAGTCCGCCCGCCGCCTGGAGTGCTACGACACGATCTTCGAGCGGTTCGGCAAGGAGCGGGTCGCGGTCACCGCGATGCCCGAGACCTACCGGGCGCGCCGGGCCCTCAGGGACACCGGTCTCGCGCTCGGCATCGCCCCCGCCGACGTCGACCGGATCGCCAAGAGCTTCCCGCACCTGCGCGCCTGCGACATCACCGGCGCCCTCGCCGAACTGCCCGAGCTGCGTCAACTGGCCACCGAGGCACACCGCTACGGCCCCCTGTGGGAACTCGCCGAAGGCCTCGACTCCCTCGTCCACGGCATGGCCATGCACCCCTGCGGTGTGGTCATCAGCGACGCCACCCTCCTGGACCGGCTGCCGGTGCAGCCCACCCCGCAGGGCGACTACCCCATGGCCATGGCCGCGAAGGAGGAGATCGAGGCGCTGGGCAACATCAAGCTCGACGTGCTGGGCGTGCGGATGCAGTCCGCGATGGCGCACGCCGTCACCGAGATCGAACGCACCACCGGTGACCGCATCGACCTGGACGACCCCGGGCAGGTGCCGCTCGACGACGTCTTCGCGTTCAAGCTCATCCAGGCCAGTCAGACCCTCGGCCTGTTCCAGCTGGAGTCCCCCGGCCAGCAGGACCTGCTCTCCCGGCTCCAGCCCCGTGACGTCCAGGACGTCATCGCCGACATCAGCCTCTTCCGTCCGGGGCCGGTAGCCGGCGGCATGCCCGAGCGCTACATCGCCGCCCGGCACGGCGGCACGCCCGACTACGCCCACCCGGACCTCGGGCCGGTCCTCGCCGACACCTACGGCGTGACCATCTGGCACGAGCAGATCATCGAGACGCTGCGGGTGCTGACCGGTTGCGACCGGGCCTTCGGCGAGATCACCCGGCGGGCGCTCGGCGACAAGGAGCAACTGCCAAGGATCAAGGACTGGTTCCACGAGCGGACCCGTGAGCGCGGCTACAGCGCGGCCGTCCGGGACGAGGTCTGGAGCACCGTCGAGGCCTTCGGCGCGTACGGCTTCTGCCGGGCCCACGCGGTCGCCTTCGCCGTGCCCGCGCTGCAGAGCGCCTGGCTCAAGGCGCACTATCCGGCGTTCCTGCTGGCCGGCCTGCTCGAACACGACCCCGGGATGTGGCCCAAGCGGGTCCTGGTCTCCGACGCCCGCCGCCGTGGGGTCCCGGTACTGGCCGTCGATGTCAACCGCTCCCGGGTGCGGCACACCGTGGAGATGACCGAGAAGCAGGAGTGGGGCGTGCGGCTCGCGCTGTCCGCGGTGCACGGCATCGGTGAGGACGAGTGTGCCCGGATCGAGGCGGGACAGCCGTACGGATCACTGTCGGACTTCTGGCAGCGGGCCCGCCCCAGCAGACCCGTCGCCGAACGCCTCGCCGAGATCGGCGCGCTCACCTGTCTGCACGACGGCCGGCTCACCCGCCGCGACCTGCTGCTCCAGATCGCCGAACTCCACCGCCAGTCCCGCAACCGGACCGCGGCCTCGGGCCAACTGCCCATCGACACCGGCGCGATCGGCGGGGCGGAGCCGAGCGGGCTGCCGGAGATGACCGGCCGTGAGGCCCTGAGCGCCGAGCTGAGCACCCTCGGCATCGACATCTCCCGGCACCTCATGGAGCACCACCACCGGCTGCTGCGCGAGATCGGCGCCACCGACGCGGCCCACCTGGCCGGGCTGCGCGCCGGTCAGCAGGTACTGGTCGCGGGGGTGCGGGCCTCCACCCAGACCCCGCCGATCGCGAGCGGCAGGCGGATCATCTTCGTCACCCTGGAGGACGGCTCCGGCCTGGTCGACCTGGCCTTCTTCGAGGACTCCCACCCGGCCTGCGCCCACACCGTCTTCCACAGCGGCCTGCTCCTGGTCCGCGGCACGGTCCAGGTGCGCGGCACCCGCCGTACCGTCGTCGGCACCATGGCCTGGGACCTGGACGAGATCGCCGCCGCCCGCCGCGACGACGGCCCCCAGGCCGCCCTCGCCCTCCTCGGCGCAGGCCGCCCGCACCCGACCCCCGCCCAGCCGACGCGCACCCTGGCCGACGGCACCGCGGGCGCCCGGCTGCACCCGTACGCCGACCTCCAGCCCGCCGGCACCCGCTCCGCCGACCTGAAGAAGTTCGGCCACCGAAGCCCCGGGAGCGCGGGATGAACGGGATGAACGGGATGAACGGGACGGGCACACGGCAGCGGCACATCGCCCACCTCCACCTGCACACCTCACTGAGCGAGACCCGGTACGCCGACATAATCGAACTGATGTCCGGTATCACGCCGCACGTCCAGGCCGTCCCGCCCAACGCCGTACAACTGGACCTGACGTCGGCACTCCGGTACTTCGGCCTGTCCCCCTACGAGGTCGTCCAGTTGGCGAAGCTCCGGTTGAAGGCTCTGTACGGCATCGACAGCAGCGCGGGGCTCGCGGGCAACCGCATGCTGGCGGCCATGGCGGCCGACGCCTCCGCGCCGGGGGACACCACCTGGGTCCCCACCGGGCAGGCGGCCGAGTGGCTGTATCCGCGTCCGGTCACCGCCCTGCCCGGGGTCGGCCGCACCACCGCGGACACGCTCCGCAGATACGGCCTGCACACCATCGGCCAGATCACCGACCTGCCGTCAGCGACCCTGCAACGGCTCCTCGGCGCGGGTCCCGCCAGGCTGCTGGCCGAGCGCGCCCGTGGCCACGATCCCCGCCCGGTCACCCCGGCGGAACCGGCAGCGCACCTGATCACCGACCTCGTCCTGGAGCGGGACTGCCTCGACCCGGCCCAGCACCACCGCGCGGTCCTGGGACTCGCCGACCGGATCGGCCAACGACTGCGCGGTGACAGCCAGGTCGCCGTCCGGCTCACCCTCACCGTGCGCTACGCCGACCGCACCTCCACCACCCGCACGCGGACCCTGCCGGAACCCACCGCCCACTCCCCCGCCCTCACCGCGGCTGCCCTGGAACTGCTGGCCTCCCTGGGGTTGCAGCGAGCGAGGGTCCGGGCCTTCGCGGTCCGTGCCGACGGTCTGCTGCCCGCCGACAGCGCCTACCGCCAGCTCTCCCTCGATCCCGGCGACGCCCGCGCCCGCGCGGCCGAAGCCGCCGCGGACCGGGCCCGCCGACGCTTCGGGAGACAGGCCGTACGTCCGGCCGCCCTGGCCGACTGACCGCTGTCGCGGGGCCTGCCGGCTGCGCTCCACGGACCCCGGGGAGGGTGTGCCGCAGGTCACCACGGTGGAGGCGGCGGACGGGGAACGCCCCTGGGTGGCGGGCCGTTCACTTCTACGTGGCTGCGGAGGGGACAGTGTCCCCGGGCCTCACCTACAGCCCATGGGGACGATCGTCCGGCTGAAGCCCCATGGAGCCCCTCGCCGAGAGGCGGCCGCCCTCCGCACGCCACCACGTACGGCCCCGGCTGGTCTCCCCCGTCCAGTCGGGGCCTTCTCGTGTGCCAGGACGGTCGCGCTCCGTCCCCCTCCCGTCGTCCGACGTCACGCCGCCCGCCGCGGCGCACGGTCTACGGCCACGGACGACGGCGGCCCGAGGGCGGGAGGGTCTGTTCGGCCCAGACGGTCTTGCCGTCGGCCGTATGGCGCACGCCCCAGTTCTGGGCGAGCTGGGCGACGATGAACAGGCCGCGCCCCCCTTCGTCGGCGGTCTTCGCATGGCGCAGCCGTGGCGCCAGAGAGTCGCTGTCGTGGACCTCGCAGGTGAGGGTGCGGTCCTTGATGAGCCGCAACCGGGCCGGCGGGGTTCCGTAGCGGACGGCGTTGGTGACCAGTTCGCTGACGATCATCTCGGTGGTGTAGGCGGTCTCCTCGTCGACCCTCCACCGGCGGAGCTGGTGGAGGGCCTGGCTGCGGGCGGTGGCCACGGCCTTGGGGTGGTGACCGACATGCCAGGTGGCGACATGGTCGGCGGGGAAGGCACGGGTGCGGGCGAGGAGAAGGATGACGTCACTGTGCCGGCCGCCGTTGCGCAGCCGGTACAGCACGTCGTCGCACAGGTCCTGCAGAGGCCGCCCGGGGTGGGAGAGCACCCGTCGCAGGGTGTCCGGGGCCGATGAGATCCGTGGCAGCGCCTCGGTGTAGAAGGCGAGGACGCTGCCGTCGGCGACGGGGACCGTGGTGGCGGCGAAGGGCGGCCCCGCGACGCTGCCCAGAGGAGGTCCGCTCGGCAGATCCAGGACCTCGGTGGTTCCGTCGGGACGGGCGATGACGGGTGGCGGATGCCCGGCCAGGGCCACGGTGCAGGTCTGGGCGAACGGGTCGTGGACCGCGTACAGACAGCTTCCCGTCAGGGGCACGGGATCGCCGGGCGCCAGCGTCGAGCGTTCGTCGGCGAGGCTGAGGGCGGTGTCGTTCAGGCGGGCGAGGAGTTCGTCCGGCTCCAGGTCGAGAGCGGACAGGGAGTGGACGGCGGTCCGCATCTGACCCATCGTGATGGCCGCGTGGATGCCTTCGCCGGCGACCTCGCCGACCACCAGCGCGGTGCGGGCACCGGACAGGGCGAAGGTGTCGAACCCGCCGCCCCCGCCCGCCGCGGAGGGCACGTGCAGGTACGCCGTCTCGACGGTGCTCCGCGGCGCGGGCTGGAGCCGCAGCAGATGCCGCTGGACCGTCAGGGCGATGGTGTGTTCGCGGGTGTAGCGGCGGGCGTTGTCGATGCACAGCGCGGTGTGGGCGGCCACTTCGAGGGCGAGGGTGACATCGCCCTCGTCGTAGTCGTCGGCCTGGCTGGTGCGGTACAGGCTCAGCAGGCCCAGCACGGTTCCGCGCACGGTCAGGGGTGCCGTGATGAGGAGGCGGGCACCGGAGGCGCGGATCGCCTCGGCGCGTGGCGGGTCCGCCGCCAGCCAGGGCGTGTCGGGGGTCAGGGTGACGAGGCGGGGCTTGAGGTCGGTCAGCGTCTGGGCGTAGGGCGTGGGGAAGGGCAGGGCGCGTACGTCGCCCACCGGATGTGCCTGGGTCTGCTCCTCGCCGCCGCTGTGGCCGTAGGCGGCCCGGCGCAGCGGCACCTCCGGTCCCAGCGGGCTCAGCGGAGGTTCCTCGCCGCGTATCACGGCGTCCACCACTTCCACCACCACGATGTCCGCGAGGTCCGGCACCACGGCCTGCGCCAGTTCCTCGCAGGTGACGACCACGTCGAGGGTCCGTCCCACGTGCTCGCGCACGGAGCCGAGGACCCTCATGCGCAGACTCACCCGTTCACACTCGGTGACGTCGATCATCTCCGTGAGCACGCCCCAGGCCCTCCCCTGCGCGTCCTCCAGACGGGTCGCGGAGACGGAGAACAGGTACGACGGTCCCGGTGAGCCCTTGCGCCGCACGCCCACCAGCCGCCCCCGCACCGGTTCGCCGCTCTCCAGCACGCCGTGCAGCATCGCCTCCACCTCGCCGGGGGTGGAAAGGTCGTACACGTCGCTGACGTGCCGGCCCACGATCCGGTCCTGGGACACGCCGTGCAGATCCGGTCTGACGAGGTTGATCCGCAGGATGCGCAGGTGCGTGTCGAGGATCAGCAGGCCGGTGGGCGACTGGTGGAACAGGGCCTCCAGCACTGCGGCACCCTTGCCCGGCGAGACGGCTTCGTTGTGCGCCACGGCAACCCACCTCCCTAGTCCAGCCTGCACCGAGCCCCGGTGCACCGCTCCTCGCCCGCCCCTCGGCCCGGCGATCCCACCGTGGCCATGACAGGCCCGGCGCACGGCATGGAGCTGCCCCGCCCCCGGGGACGGGGGCGGGGCAGTGCGGGGACCGGGTGCGGGTGGTCAGCCGATCTGGGTGCCGGTGGCCGACAGGGCTTCCGTCACCGGCTGGAAGAACGTCTCCCCGCCGGAGGTGCAGTCGCCGCTGCCGCCCGAGGTCAGGCCGATCGCGTTGCCGCCGGAGAAGAGCGAGCCGCCGCTGTCGCCCGGCTCGGCGCACACGTCGGTCTGGATGAGCCCGCTCACGGTGCCCTCGGAGTAGTTCACGGTGGCGTTGAGCCCGGTGACCGTGCCGTCGTGGACCTGGGTGGTGGAGCCGCTGCGGGTCACCTTCATGCCCACGGTCGCCTCGGCCGCGCCGGTGATCTTCTGGGTGGAGCCGTCGTAGAGGTCGACCTCGCTCGGGTGGTCCACCGCGGAGGTGTACTTGACCAGGCCGAAGTCGTTGCCCGGGAAGCTGGACTGGGCGTTCGTGCCGATCACGTCGCCGGAGGAGTCCGACCAGCTGGAGATGGCGTCGGTGCAGTGTCCGGCGGTCAGGAAGTACGGCTCGCCGCCCTTGACCACGTTGAACCCGAGCGAGCAGCGCCCGCCGGATCCGCTGATCGCGTCACCACCGGCGATGAAGGGCTTGAACTCCCCCTTCGAGTGCCGCAGTTCAGCCTTCCCGCCGAGCCCGTCGACGACCTTGCCGAGCTTGCTCAGCGCGGTTCCGGCGACGGTCTTGTCGGCGGTGACGACGACCTTGTCGGTCACCGGGTCGGTCGCCCACGACGTGCCGGGGATGGTGGCGTCCTGCTTCAGCGTGGTCCGTGCGCCGTCGAGTTCGGCGAGGGAGTTGGCGACGAGTCTCGCCCTGGCCCCGGCCGCCTCGACGGTTCGCGCGGCGGTGTCGTCGAGCACGTTGACGACGAGACTCTTCGTCCTGGCGTCGTAGTAGGTGCCGGCCGCGTCGGTGCCAAGGTCGGCGGCGAGCGTCGAGGCGAGCTTTCCGGCCGCCGGCCCGGACAGGATCTGCGGGGCGGCGGCCTGGGTGGGCTCGCTGGCGTTCGCACTCTGGAAGGTCACTCCGGCGGCGACGAGCGCGGCTGCCCCCGCGCCGGCGAGGGCCGCCCGGTGCCCGGGTATGCGTCGGTGCTTCAACTCATGTCCTCCTGTGGGGGGGTCGGCCCATGAGGTTGTGGGGACCTCGGGGGCCGGAAGGCCGGTTGACGGGCGCCTACTATTCCGACACCCACAGGGAGCACACAAGGTCGACTTCAGGACTCGCGTGCGCGGATGTTGTGCGCCCCCTGTGCCCGGGCCGTCCACAGTCACCCCTGGAGGATTCGCACTGCAAACACTACGGGCGAGTAACCATCGGCGAAGAGTGACTGCTACCCCTGGCCGGAATGTGCCCCTCCAGGCTCTCCCGGCCCGCCGGGCTCGCCCTTGGCACCGGTCGCCGCGGACCCGTCGGCCGCGGCGGGAAGCTGCTGCTGGGCCCGCTCCAGGAACCGCAGCAGTTCCACCGGGAACGGCAGCACCAGCGTCGAGTTCTTCTCGGCGGCGACCGCCACCACCGTCTGCAGCAGCCGCAGTTGGAGCGCGGCGGGCTGCTCGGACATCTCCTTGGCCGCCTCGGCCAGCTTCTTGGAGGCCTGGAGTTCGGCGTCGGCGTTGATGACCCGGGCCCGGCGCTCCCGGTCGGCCTCGGCCTGCCGGGCCATGGACCGCTTCATGGTCTCGGGCAGCGAGACGTCCTTGATCTCGACGCGGTCGATGGTGACGCCCCATTCCACGGCCGGACTGTCGATCATCAGCTCCAGGCCCTGGTTGAGCTTTTCACGGTTCGACAGCAGGTCGTCCAGCTCGCTCTTGCCGATGATGGACCGCAGTGACGTCTGCGCCATCTGCGAGACCGCGAACCGGTAGTCCTCGACCCGGACGACCGCCTCGGCCGGACCGGTCACCTTGAAGTAGACGACGGCGTCGACGCGGACGGTCACGTTGTCCCGGGTGATGCCCTCCTGCGCGGGCACCGGCATCGTGACGATCTGCATGTTGACCTTCTGAAGCCGGTCCACGAACGGCACGATCATGGTGAAGCCGGGCTCGCGCACCTCAGGCCGGAGCCGGCCGAGGCGGAACACCACGCCTCGCTCGTACTGTCTGACGACCCGTGCCGCGGCCAGTGCGTAGACCGCTCCGACGGACACGAGAGCGGCTCCGGCCGCCACCAGCGCCTCGACCATGCCGGCCCCCAGGGGGTGACTCCAATGGTCCTTCGACGGTAACTCCGGTACCCCGCCGAAAGGGAGACCCCGTCAAAAGGGGGCCCCCGCACGCCGGTTGCGTACGGGGGCCCACCGGGAGCGGATCCTGGAGGATCGTCAGCCGACGCTCACGCCGTAGTAGCTCAGCGCCTCGGTGACCGGCTGGAAGAAGGTCGTACCGCCGGAGGTGCAGTTGCCGCTGCCGCCGGAGGTCAGACCGTAGGCGACGGAACCGCCGTAGAGCGGGCCGCCGCTGTCGCCGCCCTCGGCGCAGACCGTGGTCTGGATCATCCCGTAGACGACGTCACCGCTGCCGTAGTTGACGGTGGCGTTGAGCGCGGTGACCCGGCCGCTGTGGGTGCCGGTGGTCGAGCCGCGGCGGTACACCGTCGTCCCGACGCTGGGCGTGGCCGCGCTGGAGATGGTCTGGCTGCCGACCGCGCTCGGGTGCGCGATCGAGGTGTTGGTGTAGCGGACCAGCGCGAAGTCGTTGGTCGGGAAGCTGTAGCTGACGTTGGTGCCCAGGACCGTGGTGTGGCCGGAGTTGCTGTACCAGGTCGAGGCCACCTCACCGCAGTGCCCGGCGGTCAGGAAGTAGTACGTGCTGCCGCTGTGCACGTTGAAGCCGAGCGAGCAGCGGTAGGAGCCGCCGTAGATGGCGTCGCCGCCGGTGATCAGCTTCTTGAAGGTGCCGGGGGTGCGCTTGATGGTGATCGCGCCGGAGTCGGCGCCCGCCTGCTGCTTGATCTTGGCGATCTCGGCGGCGGAGACCGTGGAGTCGGCGGTGACGACGACACGGTTGGTCTTGCTGTCGACGGCCCAGGCGGTGCCGGGGACGTCCGCCTTCAGAACGGAGCTGTTCACGGCCTTCAGTTCGCTCGCGCTGAAGGTGTGGACGGTACTCGCGCTCGCGGTGGGGACGGCGAACGCTGCCGCGGCCAGGAAGCCGGTGCCCACGGCGATCAGCCGGGTCCGTCTCGTGATGCCGCTGCGGGGGGTCGTGCGCTTGATCCTCACTTTTCGTTCCCTCCCAGGGGAATCAGGGGGCCCGCGTGGGGTCGGGGCCCGTGAGGCGCAGCCGGGGGTGACGTCCGGGTTCCGGACATGCAATGCCCCTGACAAGCGCTGTGGGGGAGTATTCGGGCGAACGACCGGTGCCCGCAAGAGTGCCTTTCGGCCGTGCGACTGTGTTCGAACCATGCCGACTTTGTGTGATCTCGTCGTGGTCCGGGCGGGATGACGCCCGGTCACAATTCCCTCGAAACCCTCGGGTCACTGTCCGCTCCCCCGCCCCGGCCGCGCGGCCCGGCCTGTTCCCCGGCGACGGGAAGGGGCAGATGAAATGGTCCGCGCAGGCGCCCGGCGGCCACCGCGCCCCGGTCGCGGTCGCCGGTGGTGGAGCCCTCGGCGCCCGGGGCGGCCGAATAGATGAACCCGAAACGGTCGTTCGGCGGGTCGGGGCGGCCGGGATCCCGGTCGTCTCAGGGCGCGGCCAACTGGCCTGCGGGCCGGGCCAGGCCCAGGTGCTCGCGCAGGGTGCTGCCCGGGTAGAAGGTACGGAACAGCCCGCGGTGCTGGAGCAGCGCCACGGTGCCGTTGACCAGCCGCTCCAGATCGCGGCGCGGTTCGGCGGGGACCAGGTGGAAGCCGTCGGCGGCGCCCTCGCCGTGCCAGCCGGCGATCAGCTCCGCGAGGTCGACCGGACCGCCCCGGTACAGCGGCCCCCGCACGGTCTGCCGGGGGCCGCCGCCACCGTGCCCCGGCTCCGCCGCGCGCTCCCCGTCCCCCAGATCCACCAGCAGACTCACCAGCACCCGCAGTTCGTCCGGCTCCCGCCCGAACTCCGCTGCACGGCTCCGCAGTTCGTCGCGTACGGCGGCGGCCTGCGCGGAGCTCGCGGCCCGCACCAGCACGACATCCGCGTACCGGGCCGCGGTCCGGCGGCCGGCCCCCTCGCCGGCGTCGGCCACCCGGACCGGATGCCCGGACGAGGGCTCCGGCGTCTCGCTCCACCAGCCGGCCCGGCCCCGGCTGACCCGGTCGAGGTGGGCGACGGCGCTCTGCGCGGCGGTCACCAGCGGCACCAGCCCGATCCGCCGGGTGGCCGGGGCCACCTGCGTCAGCACGCCGAGCGGGTCGGACTCCGCCCACCCGAACCGGCCGTCGAGCGTGACGAAGTCCAGGCCCCCGCTCTCGGCGAGCCGCGCCAGCTCGACGTACCGCTCCGCCTCGAACACGCCGACCTGGTCCACGGCGGCGGCCAGATGCAGCAGCCCCCGGCCGTACGAGCCGGTCATGAGAAACCGTCCTCTCGGCGCATCACGGCGCCTCGGAAGGAAACGCCCGGGTCCGCTCCTGGCCCGGAGCCTGCGGCACCTGTGTCGACGGCCCGGCTTCCCCGACCCGTCGTGTCTCCCGCTCGGGCGGTCCGTAGAGCCTGCCGGCCGTGACCCTCATGGAGTGGATTCCTCCGGGGAGCCGGCGGGGGACGGCCCTGCGGACCGGGCGGACCGGGCGGACCGGTCCGTCAGGTCCCGGAGGAAGACCAGCGCCGCCCGCGCCGTGGCGTCGTTCTGCCTGAACGCGGGCCCTCCGGTGCGCGGCCGGGTGAACGCGCCGGGCGTACGGCCGTCGGTGAACGGACCGAGCGCGAACCGCCGGGGATGCGGCAGCCCGCCCCCGTCGAGGATCCGTCCGTCCACGGGGTCCACCCGGAGCAGCCCCTCGGGCGTCTCGGCGGCCCCGTCCGTCTGGAGCTCGCGCAGCAGCGCGTCCCGGGCCCGCTCCACGGTCGGTTCGGGCAGCCGGGCCTCGACCAGTGCCCGCGCCTCGACGGCGAACCCGGGCACGGTGTCCGCGGACGCCCGGAACACCCCGTCCCGCGCCGTCACCGTCATCCCGGCGCCGACGAACCGGACCACCCCCGCCCGGGACAGCGCGAGCAGCTGCCGCAGCCGGGGCCCGGGCGGTCCGGAGGCCAGACAGCTGAAGAACCCGTGCCACCAGGACCCGATGTCCCCGAGCCGCACCAACTGCCCGTAGACGGAGAGCAGTTCGAGGAAGACCGCCAGATCGGGGCTGTACCGCGGGTCGTGCCGACGGCTCAGGTCCTCCTCGACATGGGCCCGCAGCCCCTCCTGGAACTCCTCGTGCGACCCGTACCGCACCCCGTCCAGCGGGCGGTCCAGCGCCGCGAGGTCGAGCCGGTCCGCCGGGTCCGGCACGGCGGCCGACACCAGGGCCCGGGTCTCGGCGTCGCCCTCGGCGGCGGCGTACTTCTCCTCGAAGTCCCGCCAGGCGATGGCCGTCCGCTCGGGGTGGACGGTGAACAGGCGGTGGTAGTGGGCGAAGCCCAGTTCCTTCTCCACCAGCGGCCACACGTCCCGCCGGAAGTCGAAACCGCCCGGCCGGGCTCGCAGTTCGTCGACCTCGCCGGGTCCGAGGAACCGGGGCAGCGGCGGCCGCTCGCCGGTCCAGTCGTAGCCGATCTTCGAGTGGTACGGCACTCCGCGCCGCGACCCGACGTACAGCACCGGCTCCCGTCCGGACGGCAGGTAGGTGTCTTTGTCGTACCGTCCGCCCCGGCCCTCCGTGAGCAGCACCATCAGGTCGACGAAGGCGAGGCCGAAGCCGCGCACCAGCACCGGCTCACCGGGCCGCAGTGCGGACAGGTCGCTGTCGGCGGTGAAGTCCGGCGGCAGGTGGACCAGGCCGTGCGCGTCGGCGTACGCGGCCAGGGCGGTCTGTTCGGGGTCGAGGTCGGCGTCCAGATGACCGAGGGCGAGGACCACGAGGTCGGCGGGGAGCGGGCTCCGGCGTCCCTCCAGCCAGACCTGCTGGCGTCCCTCGCGCGGCCCGCTCACCCGCAGGGCACGGCAGGGGTGGTGGTGCACGGTGACGCCCTCGGGCAGGTCGGCCACGGCGCGGTCGTAGACGTGCCGCAGATACCGGCCCTGGATCTGCCGGTCGGCGAAGGTACGGCCGTCCAGTCCCGCCCACTCGTGCAGGGTCGGTCCCTCGCGCACCGGGCCGCTCATCCGCACCGACTCGTCGGTGAACATGGTGACGTCCTCGGCGTGCGAGTTCATCCACAGCAGCGGCGACTGGGCGGCCCGCCAGATCCGGCCGGCGCCCGGTGGGTGCGGGTCGACCAGGTGGATGTCGAGGCCCGTGCCCGCGTACAGCTCGGGCGCGTTGGCGGCGATGCGTTCGAGGAGCCCGGTCCCCCGCGGACCGGCTCCCACGATCACCAGCCGGGGCCTCATCGGGCCGTCCCCGTGCCGCGTGCGTGGTGCCTCTCGACGTGGCGGCGGCGCCGCGGGACGGTTCTCGGGACGTCCGCGCGCTCGGACGGGTCGGATATGCCGGGGGTGGCTGGGGCTGTGACCAGGGTGTCGGATGACATGCGAAGGCTCCGTGGCGGATCAAGCGAACACGGTGGACGCGCGCACGGTGGTGCGGCGGGTGCCTTCACACGGAACGCCGCTGGGCGGCGCTCTTACGGCCGAGCCCCTCAGCAGGGCCGTCCCTCGACTGTACGGGTCCGTTTCCCCACTCTGTCAAGGCTGTCCGGACTGTGAGCAGCGCGTCTCAAGTCGGTTGACGGGAAACCGGAGACCTGTTCCACTTGGCCCATGCACCCGCAGCAGTGGCTGGTCACCCGCTCCCACATCGACTTCGGTCGCGTGTGGTCCTGTTCCTGTTGAGCTGACCCACTGCGCGCCCCGCCGACGGCGGGGACTTCTCGCGTTCTTCCTCGCGTTCCTCGCTCCGCCTTCACACGTGCACCCCTCCCCTCGCCCTCGCACGGATCTCATCGCCGGAACAGAAGAATTGACGGTATGTCAGGGCCGTTGCGACGCTGAGCTGCTTTGTCATATCGGCTTACTGTCGGTTCGTCACCCGTAGCCGGTTCACCCGGACGCACCGCTTATCACCCATACGCCCAGAACAATCATATTTCACTCACAGTCAGCAGCCGTGTGGGTCACGACCCTTGGGGTACCTGGGCTCTCGACGTATGCGCTCTGCACCAGTACCGTCACAAACCCCCCGCGCGGCGTCTATCCACTTGGCGCGCCATCCGCATCATGGACGACCATAGGGATGCGGAAGCATGAAAGACCGCTGTGAGAGGAGGCGTCCATGGGATCGGTACGCAAGGCGAGTGCCTGGCTTGGCCTCGTCGACGACAACGATGACGAGCGCTACTACGACGACGACTACTCCGAAGGGACCGAGCAGCCCGGGGATGCCTGGGTCACCGACCCGCGGGTCAAGGTGGCCTCGGACACCGCCGAGGAGAAGGGCCGCCGGATCGGCACGGTCACCCCGGACAGCTTCCGGGACGCCCGCGCGATCGGCGAGCTGTTCCGCGAGGGTGTGCCGGTCATCGTGAACCTCACGGCCATGGAGGCCGGCGACGCCAAGCGGGTCGTCGACTTCGCGGCCGGGCTGATCTTCGGCCTCCGGGGTTCCATCGACCGGGTGTCCAACCGGGTCTTCCTGCTCTCCCCCGCCAACACCGAGATCGTCAACGGTGAGCCGGCCTCGCGCCGGGAAGACGGTTTCTTCAATCAGAGCTGAGGCAGGGCCGCTCGCCGGCCCTGCCCCCGCGCAGGGTTCACCGGAAGGCGTCGAGCCCGGTGAGCGCCTTGCCCAGCACGAGCTGGTGCATCTCGACGGTGCCCTCATAGGTGAGCACCGACTCCAGGTTGGTCGCGTGCCGCATCACGGGATACTCCAGCGAGATCCCGTTCGCCCCGAGGATCGTCCGCGCCGTACGGCAGATCTCGATCGCCTCCCGTACGTTGTTGAGCTTGCCGAAGCTGACCTGCTCGGGACGCAGGCGGCCGGCATCCATCCGCCGCCCCAGGTGATGGGCGAGCAGGATCCCCTTGTGCAGTTCTACCGCCATGTCGGCGAGTTTGGCCTGGGTGAGCTGGAAGCCGCCGATGGGCCTGCCGAACTGCTCCCGCGACTTCGCGTAGCCGACGGCCGCCTCGAAGCAGGTGCGGGCCGCGCCCATGGCGCCCCAGACGATCCCGTAGCGGGCGTGCGACAGACAGCTGAGCGGGCCCTTGAGGCCGGTGACCTCGGGCAGCACGGCATCGGCGGGCAGCCGCACGTCGTCCATCACCAGCTCGCTGGTGACGCTCGCCCGCAGCGACCACTTGTGCTTGATCTCCGGCGCCGAGAACCCGGGCGCGTCGGTCGGCACGACGAACCCGCGGATCCCGTTGTCGCTCTGCGCCCACACGACGGCAACGCCGGCCACCGAGCCGTTGGTGATCCACATCTTGCGCCCGTTGAGCACCCAGTCGCCGCCGGCCTCGCGCTTGGCGTACGTGCGCATCGCGGCGGGGTCGGAGCCGTGGTCGGGCTCGGTGAGACCGAAGCACCCGATGACGTCACCGGCGGCCATGGCGGGCAGCCACCGGGACTTCTGCTCCTCGCTCCCGAACCGGTGAATGGCGTACATGGCCAGCGATCCCTGCACGGACACCAGCGAGCGGATGCCCGAGTCGGCGGCCTCCAGCTCCAGACAGGCGAGGCCGTACTGCACGGCGGACGCGCCCGCGCAGCCGTAGCCGGTCAGTGACATCCCGAGGGCACCGATGCCGCCCAGCTCCTTGGCGAGCCCCCTGATGCCCGGCAGCTCCCCGCTCTCGTACCACTCGGCGACGAACGGCAGCACCCGGTCCGCCGCCCAGCTCCGCACGGTCTCCCGGACGGCGAGATCCTCCGGCTCCAGAAGATCGTCGATGCCGAGCGGATCACCGGCATCGAACGGAGGCAACTTTCCGGACGCGGACATGAAAACCCTCCTAAAACTAGCACCGCTAGTTACCCCAGGCTACGCGCAGTCTCCCTGTTCGCACAGCCTCGCAGGGGCGGGTCATGCCGAGACGCGGGACATCTGGGGCTCCCTGGGAGCCGGGAGCTCCACCGCCGGCTCCTCGCACTGCATCGCCCGGGGCAACCGCAGCGCCATCACCGCGCCCAGCAGCAGCAGTCCCGCGCTCACCAGCAGCGTCACGTGCAGACCGTGCACGAAGGAGTCCCGCGCCGCCCGGCGCAACGCCGCACCCGTCGGGCCGCCGAGCCGTCCGGCGACCTCGTAGGCCTCGCCCAGCGAATGGCTCGCGGCCGCGGACGCCGACTCCGGCACCCCGGGGACCCGGGACAGTCCGGGCGCGTACGCCGCGTTCATCACGCTGCCGAGGAGCGCGATCCCGATGCCCGCCCCCAACTGGTAGGAGGTCTCGCCGATCGCCGCCGCTCCGCCGGCCTGCGCCGCGGGCGCCTCGCTCAGCATCGACTCGTACGCCCCGAAGAGCGTGGTCTCCAGGCCGAAGCCGAGCAGCACGAAGCCGAACAGCAGCAGACCCGCGTTGTCCACCCCGCCCATCGAGGTCAGCGTCAGCACCGCCGCCGCGGTCAGGCAGAACCCGAAGCACACCATCCGGCGCGGCCCGACCCGCCGCAGCAGCCGTGCCCCGGCCAGCCCGGCCGCCATCGCGGCGAGTGTGAGCGGCAGCAGCCGGAGCCCCGTCTGCAGGGGCGAGAGGCCCAGCACCAGTTGCAGGTACTGCGCGGCGATCAGTTCGAGCCCCACCAGTGCGAGCATCGCCAGCACGATGCAGCCCACCGCGGTGCTGAAGGCCGGCCGCGCGAACATCTTCAGGTCCACCAACGGGTATGTACGCCGCCGTTGCCGCCGCACGAACAGGAACAGCAGCAGCGCACCGCACACCAGCGGCGCCACCGTCAGCGCGTCGGCGGCCGGCTCACCGCTGCCCAGCCGCTTCACGGCGAACACCACGCCGAACAGCCCGACCGCCGCCATCAGGGCGCCCACGACGTCCCAGGGCCCGGTGCGGTCACCACGCGACTCGGGCAGCAGCAGCCGCCCCACCGGGAGACTGATCAGCATCAGGGGGATGTTGACCAGGAAGACCGAGCCCCACCAGAAGTGTTCGAGCAGGAAGCCGCCCAACAGCGGCCCCACGGCCGCGCCGACGGCCGCCACCGCGCTCCATACGCCGATGGCCAGGGCGCGTTCACGGCGGTCGGGGAAGACCTGCCGGAGGATCGACAGCGTCGCCGGCATGATCATCGCACCGCCGACACCGAGCAGCGCCCGGGCCCCGATCAGCGCCTCGGCGGTCGGTGCGACGGCGGCCAGCGCCGAGGCGATCCCGAACAGGGCGTACCCGAGGAGCAGGACGCGCCGCCGGCCCACCCGGTCGCCGAGCGTGCCGAAGAGGATCAGCAGCGAGGCGCAGACCAGCGGGTAGACGTCGACGATCCAGAGCAGTTCCATGGCGCCGGGCTTGAGGTCCTCGGTGACGGCCGGCACCGCGACGTGCAGCACGGTCGCGTCGAGGGCGACCAGCAGCAGGCTGACGCAGAGGACGACGAGGACGACCCAGCGGTTGGCACCGGCCCGGGCACCGGCCGCCCGACGGCGCGGCCGTACGGCTGCCGTGGTCGTCCCGGACATGAACGTACCTCCCAGGTGATCCCTCGCGTGCGGCGGAATCGGCGGGGCGGGGACTCCCCGTCGTACGGCCGGAGAGGAGCGGGATCTCCGGCCCGCGCATACGAACGCGAGTGACACATCAGCGTACGCGAGTTCGTTCCGGTGGCACGTGGCGGACCTCTCACACGCTCTGCGGAAGTCGTGTGGCGTACACCACTGGCCCCCCGCGCACCACGCCGGGGTGGGGCCCGCGGTTCCGAGGCCCGTCGATAATCGAGCCTGTGACCGATCTTGACAGGCCCGTGGCGGCTCCACGCGTCCCGGCCCTGCGCCGGGCGGTGCCGGCCCTGCTCGGGTACGCCGCCGTGCGCGCCCTCGGCCTGCTCGCGCTGGCCGTGTGGAGCGGGGCGCGCGGCAAGAGCGCGTACACCTTGTTGACGGCGCGCTGGGACTCCTTGTGGTACGCGCGCGTCGCCGCGCACGGGTACGGCTACGAGGTACGGCTGCCGAACGGCGACGTCCACTCCGACCTCGCCTTCTTCCCGCTGCTGCCCTGGCTGGAGCGGGGGCTGCACGCGCTCACGCCCCTCTCCTGCGCCGGCGCGGGCTTCACGGTCGCCCTGCTCGCCTCGCTCGCCGCGGCCTGGGGGATCTTCTCGGTCGCCGACTTCGTGTACGGCGCGCGGACCGGCCTCTGCGCGGTGCTGCTGTGGGCCGTCCTGCCGGTCGGGATCGTGCAGTCGATGGCCTACAGCGAGTCCCTCTTCACGGCGCTGGCCGCGTGGTCGCTGTACGCCGTGCTGACCGGCCGCTGGGTCGCGGCGGGTGTGTCGGCCGCGCTGGCGGGGCTGACCCGGCCGGTGGGGCTCGCCGTCGTGGCGGCGGTGTGGACGGCCGGCGTGGTCTCGTTCGTGCGAGACCGGAGCGTGGGCACTCAAGACAGTAGCCAGAAGCACGCACCCGGCGTGCGGGACGACGGACACGCCCCGGAACCGTCCGACGCCGCCCGCGCCCGGCGCGTTCGGCGAACATCCGGCGCACCCCGCACGACGTGCGCCCCACACCTGTCACGCGCCCCCCGCACCGCCGGCGGCACACCCGCCCCCGGCGCACCCCCGTGGCGCCGCGCCCTCGGCATGCTCCTCGCCCCCGCCGGCGCCGCCGCCTACGTCCTGTGGGTCGGCCACCGCACCGGCAAGGGCCCGCTCGGCTATCTGGACGTCCAGGCGGGCTGGCGCAACGGCTTCGACGGCGGTTACGCGTTCGCGCGCTTCGTCGCCGACAAGTTCACGTCAATTCCGTCCGCCCTCGCCGGAGCGGGTTTGATCGCCGGCGTCTGCCTGCTGCTGTGGCTCTACGTGACCGGCGTCCGGCAGCGGCAGCCTCTTCCCCTGCTGGTCTACACAGGTGTCGTCCTCGCGCTCGCGCTCTGCGCGTCGAGCTACTTCGGCTCCAAGCCGCGCCTGCTGATGCCGGCCTTCCCGGTGCTGCTGCCCCTGGCCCGGGCCCTCGCCCGGGCGCGCACCCGTACAGCGGTGCTGGTGACGGCCGCGGTGGCGGTGGCCTCGGCGCTGTATGGCGCGTTCTGGCTGAACGGCTCGGGGCCACCATGATCATCGGCGTGGCGACGGTGAGCAGCCGGAGGATTCCACACCACGCCTTGGTTAACGAATTCATAAGTGCCATAAAACGGCCGCCCGGCATGATCAAAGGAATTGAAGGGCGGGCCCGCCGAGGATTACGGAATCCTTAGAATTCGGAGACCTCCTGAGAGGTTTCCCACATCACATCGTCATCACAAAGCCGCTGTTTCGACCGGGAACAGAGCTCACTCGCTGTAACGTCGATTGGGTGCGTACCGAACGAAACCTCACCCGTCTGGACCGGGTGTTCGCCAGGCTGGACCGTGAGCCGGAACGACCGGCCCACATTGATGTGCCGAAGATGAGCCGGCACCGGGTCGTGTTGTTCACCGCGACCCTCGCCTTCTACCTGGCGATCGTGTGGGCCGTCGTGATCACGTCCTGGCTGGTCCGGCTCGACTGGCAGGTCATGTTCTTCCGGCCGTACCAGCAGTGGTCGGGAATCCACTGGTTCGTCGACTACTACGTGGTCCTCGGCCAGCGCGGCCCGACCGCCGTGATGGTCGCGGCCTGGCTGGGCTGGCGCTCCTGGCGGCAGCACACCCTGCGCCCGATGCTCACCCTCGGCGCCTCACTGCTGCTGCTCAACATCACGGTCGGCGCCGCCAAGCTCGGCATGGGGCGCCTCGGACCGCACTACGCGACCCTGATCGGCTCGAACGAGATGGGCCTGGGCGGCGATATATTCCCCAGCGGGCACACCGCCAACGCGGTGGTGACCTGGGGAATTCTTGCGTATCTGGCCTCCACCCCGCGAGCTCGCCGCTGGCTCTCCGCGGCCTCCGCGGTCACCTCGCTCGGCGTCGGCATGTCCACCGTCTACCTCGGTACGCACTGGCTGAGCGACGTGTTGCTGGGCTGGGCCGCGGGGCTGCTGATCCTGCTGGCACTGCCCTGGTGCGAGCCGTTCATCGCCCGTACCGAGACCTGGCTCTTCGACCTGCGCGACCGCTGGCGCGCCGGCCGCGGCCGCACGGCCCCCCTGCCCGCGCCCGTCCCGGTCTCGCCGGTGGTGCTCAAGCCGCGTACGGTGCCCGCCGAGGACGCGCCCGCACCGGAGCGCGAGCCGGTCTCCTCGGCCCGCTCCCCCCGGGCCCCGATCCACCTGGCCCCCGGCCCGCACACGGCACGCTCGGAGCGCACCCCGGTGACCCCGGTCGGCAGCCGCCGGCCGCAGCACCCCGAGCGTCAGCCGCGCGGCGGTGGCGCCACCCAGCCGGCCCGCCCGCTGACGGGCGGCTGACGGCCGGACGGACACGGCGGCGCGGGCGCCCGGTACGCACAGCCGGCCCGCACGCCGAAGGCCCCGGTTCCCCACCGCGGGAACCGGGGCCTTCGCCGTCGTCCGGCCGGTCAGCCCTTCCAGGCACGCGCCACGACGCCGTCCCGTACCTCGAAGTTGAGCCGTCCCGTCCGGTACTCCATGGTGATGATCGCGCCCGGCGGCAGCGACCGGACCGTCGGCCATCCCCGCTGCCGGGCGAGCCGTTCCGCGTCGCCCGCCTCGAGGCCTACGTACCCCTGCGGGCTGTCCTGGGGCTCCTTCGGCGGAGCCGGATTCGGTGCCATGCGGCCACGCTAGGCCGCTTCCCGCGGCGACGGAAGTCGGGAACGGCCCGCGAAGTCCGCCGTCCCTGGCCGGTCACGCTTCTGTCACAGAATCACGACACGCGTTTCGTTCGAACTCTGTCACACGTATGGGCGGTCCAGTACACCTTCCTGGCTCATTCTCGTGCAATTACCGAACGCCGGTAGGGTCTTCCGAAAAGCCAGCCGGAAAGAACCGGAAGTAAGGATCAGAGGCGCTCACGGGAGTCCATTCCATTCCGAATCCACAGGCCTCCGCGGAAGCTGACACCGCATAAGAGTTTCACCGCTTCGGCACAGAACCCCCGTACGGGCGCGGCCCGAAGCCGGTTCCGGGCGGGCGAACTCGGAGCCGCTCGGCCTCCCGTGAATCACCCTCACAACGCGCCCTGCCCCGCCCGGTCGGACCGGGTGGGGCAGGGCGGTGCGGGGCAGGGGCGCGCGTCAGAGCGCGAGACGCTGCCCGGGCACGATGAGGTTCGGGTCGTCGCCGATGACGGCCTCGTTGGCGGCGTACAGGCGCTGCCAGGTGGTGCCGTGGCGCTCGGCGATCCGGCTCAGGGTGTCGCCCTCACGGACGGTGTAGTCACCCCGAGCGGAGTCACGGCCGGTGCGGGCCGCCGGGCGCTGGGCCTTGCGCTGCGCAGGGGCCGACCTGGCGGCCGATCCGCCGGTGGACCTGGTCGCCGACTCGGTGCGGCTCCTCGTGGTCGCGGAGGCGCCCTCGGGTGCCGGACCGGCGGCTCCGGCCCGCGCCGAGCAGACCGGCCATGCGCCCCAGCCCTGGGCCTGCTGAACCCTGGTGGCGACGGCTATCTGCGCTTCCCTGGAGGCCTGGTCGGCCGTCGACGCGTAGGCGGAGCCGCCGTAAGCGCGCCAGGTGGAGGCGGAGAACTGAAGTCCGCCGTAGTAGCCGTTGCCGGTGTTGATGTGCCAGTTGCCGCCGCTCTCGCACTGGGCGATGCGGTCCCACACCCCGTTGTCCGCCGCCTCGGCGTTGCCGGTCGCGGCCAGCAGGCCCAGCGGGGCGAGCAGCGCCGCTCCAGCCAGGGCCGCCGTCGTACGGCCCTTGCGGGAGCCGTTCTTGGCGACGGTCTCACGGGTGGTATCGGCACACTCGGACATGTATTTCCCTCTCCACATACCCGGGATCCCCCAAGCGGGACGCGGTCCCCGCGCGATGGACGCGGTTCGTCGCGCTCGCCCCGTCCGCGGCGGCCGGTACGGCGATGGTGCTCTGCCTGGTGCCGGCCGACGGACGTACCCGAGCGGTGCTCGTTGCACACGGCGCAGGAATCTAGAGATCGGGAACGTCCGAAATCAACCAACTCCCCGTCGGGCCAGGCCAGTTCGACGTTACCGCAGGTAGCGGCGATTTCCGGCCACCCACTACATTCCCTGATTTCATCATTTGTCGACCATGTGATCGATGGATCTGTGACCCACTTCACCGCGTCAAACTCCTTTGGCTTGCGCAGAGTTGACGAAGAGTGCGGTTTCGCGCACGTTGAGTGACCACGCGTGAGGGATGGTCGGATCCCGATCCCTCCGGGGCGTGACCACCACCACAGATCACCCGTTGTCTTCTTCATGAGCCCGCAACCCCCTGGGGCTCATGGGCCGGGATCCACCCGGTCCTTCACGTACCGCACCCCGAGGGAGCCACCGTGCCGCGCATGCTCGACGTCAGCGACGAGGTACGCGCCGAGATCGGCGACGAAGAAGCCGACCGGCTGCTCGCCGGAGACAACGCCCCGGGCAGTTACGACTGCACCTCCTGCCGTACCCCGGGCGACTCCGAACAGGAGCGCACCAGCACCGTCCTGTTCATCGGGGACGAGACCGCCGTCCTCGCCTTCGCCCACGCGGGCTGCCTGCCCTCGCAGGTCGTCCAGGTCACCGAGGAACAACTGCAGGGCGCGGTCCGCTCCATCAGCGGTGACGGCGCGCCGGGCGGCGGGGGGCAGAAGTCCGTACCCGAGCAGGCGGTGCTCGGCGTGACCAGCGGACTCGTACTGATCGCCGGGGAGTTGCACCCCGCGCTCGTCGTCGAGCCGACCTCGCCGATCGTGCGGCCGGGCACGGACGGGGTGAGCGACGACTTCCTGCCGCTCCTCATCGAGCAGGGCTTCATGCCGGTGACACAGCTGACCGGGGTGCCGCCGGTGCTGCACGGATGGTCGGTGCTGCTGGCGGTGGGACAGCTGCACGCGGTGCTCCAGCCGGGGAACAACGGCGGCCAGCCGGTGGCCTGGTGGCAGGCGCACCAGCCGCTCCAGGTGACCGACGGCTGGCGGGCCGCCGCCAACAAGCACCAGCAGGTGCTGATGTTCGCGGCGCCGGTGGGGTCGATCGGGCGGCAGCCCCGGGAGGACCTGCTGCGCGACGCGCTCGACAAGGCCGCGGCGAACGGGAAGCTGGTGGCGGCGGCGCTTCCCCTCGCGGGGATCTGAGGGGCGCCCGCACGGCGGCGGCACATCCCCCGCAGGCCGGCGCCCCCAAAAGCACTCCGGCGGGCCGCATCCCCGAGACAACCCGGTCGTTTGGACATACGTGCACGCATACGACCTTCCGCCTCGCCGGCCGTCCTTCTCCGCTGTCCCGTCCGCTCGAACGGCACGGGAGGCGTCAGGCGGGGTCTCCGCCACGCCGATCTACGACTCGCTCTACACGGAGTGGGTCAAGAACTTCCGGACGCTGCCGGGTGACCGCAGCGGTGAGGAGGAGCTGGGCTTCGTCGCCTTCGGGACGACTCCGTTCAGCACCGGCACGTACGCCCTGGGGATGTACGGGGGGAACCCGTACAGCGCGTACAGCGCGGGCGCCTACAGCGCCCGCAACGGCGGTGACCAGCCGCAAGCGCCCCAGTGGCAGCGGATCGGGACGCTCGGGCGCTCCCACGACACCGGGATGATCCCGGTACCTGCGGCGCTTCCACCGGCGCCGCGCCGGGGTCTGTGAAGACCCGCCGCGGGTTCGCCCGCAGTCACGCCTGAGGGGCGGCCACCGAGATCGGTGACCGCCCCTCAGGCGTGGCGTCTACTTCTTCTTGCCGCGCTTCTCGCGCACCCGTACGGAGATGTGGATCGGGGTGCCCTCGAAGCCGAACTCCTCGCGCAGCCGGCGCTCGATGAAGCGCCGGTAGCCCGCCTCGATGAAGCCGGAGGCGAAAAGAACGAACCGCGGCGGCTTGGTGCCGGCCTGGGTGCCGAACAGGATGCGGGGCTGCTTGCCGCCGCGGACCGGATGCGGGTGGGCCGCCACCAGCTCGCCGAGGAAGGCGTTCAGGCGGCCGGTGGGGACCCGCGTCTCCCAGCCGGCGAGGGCGGTCTCGATGGCGGGGACCAGCTTCTCCATATGGCGGCCGGTCTGCGCGGAGACGTTGACCCGGGGCGCCCAGGCGACCTGGGCGAGCTCGGTCTCGATCTCGCGTTCCAGGTAGTAGCGACGCTCCTCGTCGAGGGTGTCCCACTTGTTGTAGGCGACGACGATGGCGCGGCCCGCCTCGACGGCCATGGTGACGATCCGCTGGTCCTGGACCGAGATGTTCTCGGAGGCGTCGATCAGGATGACCGCGACCTCGGCCTTCTCGACGGCGGCCGCGGTGCGCAGCGAGGCGTAGTAGTCGGCGCCCTGCTGGAGGTGGACCCGCTTGCGGATACCGGCGGTGTCGACGAACTTCCAGGTGATCCCGCCGAGTTCGATCAGCTCGTCGACCGGGTCGCGGGTGGTGCCGGCGAGTTCGTTGACGACGACCCGCTCCTCGCCCGCCACCTTGTTGAGGAGGGAGGACTTGCCGACGTTCGGCCGGCCGATGAGCGCGATCCGGCGCGGGCCGCCGACCGCCGTGCCGAAGGTCTGCTCGGGCGCCTCCGGCAGCGCCTCCAGGACGGCGTCGAGCATGTCGCCGGTGCCGCGGCCGTGCAGGGCGGAGACGGGGTGCGGCTCGCCGAGGCCGAGGGACCAGAGGGAGGCCGCGTCGGCCTCGCCGCTGGGGCCGTCGACCTTGTTGGCAGCCAGCACCACGGGCTTGCCGGCCTTGCGCAGCAGCCGTACGACCGCCTCGTCGGTGTCGGTGGCACCGACCTTGGCGTCCACGACGAAGACGACCGCGTCGGCCGCCTCGATCGCGTACTCGGCCTGGGCGGCCACGGAGGCGTCGATACCGAGGACGTCCTGCTCCCAGCCGCCGGTGTCGACGACCTTGAAGCGCCGGCCGGCCCACTCGGCCTCGTAGGTCACCCGGTCGCGGGTGACACCGGGCTTGTCCTCGACGACGGCCTCGCGGCGGCCGATGATGCGGTTCACGAGAGTCGACTTGCCGACGTTCGGGCGGCCGACGACCGCGAGCACGGGCAGCGGGCCGTGGCCCGCCGCCTCGATGGCACCCTCGACATCCTCGATGTCGAAGCCCTCTTCGGCGGCGAGCTCCATGAACTCCGTGTACTCGGCGTCGCCGAGCGCCCCGTGGTCGTACTCGTGCTCAGCCGAGTCGCCGGGCTGGATGTGGTCGTTCATGAAGTCCGTACCTCGTCGTTCATCGTGGTGATCGGTGGACAGGCCCGTACCGGGCTGATCCACTACTTAAGTGTCGCCCAGCGTCCGGTCTGACGCCTGGCGTTTTCCAGGTGGCTGGTGAGCTGCTTCTGGATGCGCTCGGTGGCCTGGTCCAGGGCGCTGCGGGTGCGCCGGCCGCTGCCGTCCCCCGCCTCGAAGGGGTCGCCGAAGACGACGTCGACGCGGGCGCGCAGCGGGGGCAGGCCCTTCACCAGCCGGCCGCGCCGCTCCGAGCTGCCCAGCACGGCCACGGGCACGATCGGCGCCCCGGAGCGCACCGCGAAGTAGGCGAGGCCCGCACGCAGCGAGGCGAAGTCGCCCTCGCCCCGGCTGCCCTCGGGGAATATGCCGAGCACTCCCCCGGCCGCCAGCACGCCGAGCGCGCGGGTGACAGCCGTGCGGTCGGTGGACTGCCGGTCCACCTTCAGCTGGCCGATCCGGTTCAGGAACGGGTCCAGCGGCCCGATGAACGCCTCCTTCTTGATGAGGAAGTGCGTCGGCCGGGGCGACACGCCCATGACCATCGGGCCGTCGATGTTGTGCGAGTGGTTCACGGCGAGGATCGCGGGGCCGTGGGCCGGCATCCGCCAGGCACCGAGCACGCGCGGCTTCCACAGCCCGTACATGAGGCCGACACCGATGCGCCGGCCCACCTCGGCGCCCCGCTGTGACGGAATCGACGCAAGGCTCACTTCGCCGCCCGCTTCTCCTCGACGAGGGTGACGACGCACTCGATGACCTGGACCAGCGTCAGCTCGGTGGTGTCCACCTCGACCGCGTCGTCCGCCTTGGCGAGCGGCGAGGTCTTGCGGGTGGAGTCGGCCGCGTCCCGCTTGACCAGGGCCTCGCGGGTGGCGTTGACGTCGGCGCCCTTGAGTTCCCCGCTGCGCCGGGCCGCACGGGCCTCGGCGGAGGCGGTGAGGAAGATCTTCAGGTCGGCGTCGGGCAGCACGGTCGTACCGATGTCCCGGCCCTCGACGACGATCCCGGTCGCGGTGGCACGGGCCAGCGACCGCTGCAGCTCGCTGATCCGGGTGCGCACCTCCGGGACGGCGCTGACCGCGCTGACCTTGGAGGTGACCTCGGCGCTGCGGATCGGGCCGGCGACGTCCACGCCGTCGACGGTGATCGTCGGGTGGGCCGGGTCGGTCCCGGAGACGATCTCCGGCTTGCCGGCGACCGCGGCGATGGCGGTCGGGTCGGTGAGGTCGATGCCGTTGTGCACCATCCACCAGGTGATCGCCCGGTACTGGGCGCCGGTGTCCAGGTAGCTGAGGCCCAGCTTGGCGGCCACGGCCTTGGACGTGCTCGACTTGCCGGTGCCCGAGGGGCCGTCGATCGCGACAATCACGGGCTTTGCGGCGCCGTTTTCCACGGGGGGACACCTTCCGGGTGCAGGGTGGTGGGTGGTGGCGGGGCGCCGTCGCGCCCCGCACAAGGTTACCGGCCCCCGCGACCGCCTGATTCAGCCTATTGCCGCAGCGCCCAGCCGCGGTCCCGCAGCGCCGCGGTGAGCACCGGCACCGCCTTGGGCTCCACCCAGATCTGGACGTGACCGGCCTGCTGTCCGGTCGCGTGCTCGATGCGCACGTCCTCGATGTTGACCCCGGCCGCGCCGGCGTCCGCGAAGATCCTGGCCAGCTGGCCGGGCTGGTCGTCGATGAGCACCGCCACGACCTCGTAGGCGCGAGGTGCGGACCCGTGCTTGCCGGGCACCCGGACCTGGCCCGCGTTGCCGCGCCGCAGCAGGTCCTCGATGCCGGCTCCGCCCTCGTGCCGCTTGACGTCGTCCGAGGACTGCAGGGCCCGCAACGCGCGCACGGTCTCGTCCAGGTCGGCGGAGACGTCGGCGAGCAGGTCGGCGACGGGGCCGGGGTTCGCGGAGAGGATGTCGATCCACATCCCGGGGTCGGAGGCGGCGATCCGGGTCACGTCCCGGATGCCCTGCCCGCACAGCCGGACGGCGGCCTCCTCGGCGTGCTCCAGCCGGGCCGCGACCATGCTGGAGACCAGGTGGGGCATGTGGGAGACCAGGGCCACGGCGCGGTCGTGGGCGTCGGCGTCCATGACGACCGGCACGGCACGGCAGTGCGAGACCAGCTCCAGGGCGAGGTTGAGCACCTCGGTGTCGGTGTCCCGGGTGGGGGTGAGCACCCAGGGGCGGCCCTCGAAGAGGTCGGCGGTGGCCGCCAGCGGCCCGGACTTCTCCCGGCCGGACATGGGGTGTGTCCCGATGTACGACGCCAGGTCCAGGCCCCGCGCCTCCAGCTCGCGGCGCGGGCCGCCCTTGACGCTGGCCACGTCGATGTAGCCGCGGGCCAGGCCCCTGCCCATCGCGCCGGCGAGGACGGCGGCCACGTGGGCGGGCGGGGCGGCGACGATCGCCAGGTCGACGGGTCCACGCGGGGTCTCGTCGCTGCCGGCGCCGAGCGCGGCGGCCATGCGGGCCTGCTCGGGGTCGTGGTCGGCGAGGTGGACGACGACACCGCGCTGGGAGAGGGCGAGAGCGGCGGACGTACCGATGAGACCGGTACCGATGACGAGCGCGGTCCTCACTGGGCGATGTCCTTGCGCAGGGCGGCCGCCGCGCCGAGGTAGACGTGGTTGATCTCGGTGCGGGGCCGTTCGGACTCGATGTGCGCGAGGACCCGTACGACACGGGGCATGGCGCCCTCGATGTCCAGCTCCTGGGCGCAGATCAGGGGGACGTCGACGATGCCGAGCTTGCGCGCGGCGGCCGCCGGGAAGTCGCTGTGCAGGTCGGGCGTGGCCGTGAACCAGATGCTGATCAGGTCGTCGGCGGTCAGCCCGTTCCGCTCCAGGACGGCGGTGAGCAACGCTCCGACCTGCTCGTCCATGTGGCCGGCCTCGTCCCGCTCCAGCTGGACGGCCCCCCGGACCGCTCGTACCGCCACGGCGCTGCTCCTGTTCTCACGTCGTCCCACGTCGTCGTCCTGATCCGTCCAGCCTAGTCAGACCGCCGGCGGGCCGGTGCGCGGTGCCCGCCCCCTGAGACGGCGGTCACCGGGTCTGCTCCCGGACCAGTTCCTCGATCGAGGCCCGCGGCACCGCGCCCTCGGGGGTGAGCCGGTCGACGACCTGGGGCAGTTCCCGGGCGATCCGGTCGGCGGCCTGCCGCGGGCTGACGCCGGCCTGCTCGGCAACCTCCTGAAGGGTGTCGTCCGGCAGGGCCTGCTGGATCTGGCCTCCGGTGACGGGCTGGTTGGTGCCGGTGCCGACCCAGGAGTCCTTCTGCGTGGTGAGACCGGACCTGGCCAGGCTGTCGAGGAGGCCTCCCAGCGAACCGCCGCCCTGGCCGTGACTGAGGGAGCCGATCAGCGCGCCCAGGAGCCCGGCGTCCTTGCCGTCGCCGCCCAGCAGGCTGCCGAGCATGCTTTCCAGATCGTTGCCTGCCATGACCATGCCTTTCCACGTCTTCGAGACGACGCCGGCGGGCGCCGGCGGACCCCCTGGTCAATGTCGTCCGGATCACCGCGTCCCGCTACTCGGGCGGAACGCCCGTCCTGCCTGAGCCAGTCCGGGCTCGTTGGGCTGTCAGACGTACGGAAAGCGCGTTTTGCGGTGCTTCATACCGATCTGCTTCGTCTTCGGTGCTTTCGATGCCAAGATGCTGCTGCTCCGCTCGGAGCGACTCCCTGGCGTCCGCCTCCTGGTTCTTCCGCACGTTCGGAGTGACGACATGACCGACGGATCCACCCGCCGCACAATGCTCACGACGGGCGCGTCGGCGCTCGCGGTGTGCTGTGTGGGATGCGGCAGCGACAACGGCAACGGCTCCTCCGGTTCCTCCGAATCAGCCGCCGCCTCCGCCTCGGCCACCGGGTCCGGCTCGGCATCGGCCTCCGCCGAGGCGCCCTCCTCCGGGCCGGCGAGCGCGGCCGCCGGGAAGGCGCTGGCGCAGACCAGCCAGATCCCGGAGGGCGGCGGCATGATCTTCAAGGAGCAGAAGATCGTGGTGACGCAGCCGGCGAGGGGCGAGTTCAAGGCCTTCTCGGCGATCTGCACCCACGAGGGCTGCACGGTGTCGCAGGTGGCGGACGGCACCATCGACTGCCCCTGCCACGGCAGCAGGTTCCACATCGCCGACGGCTCGGTGGCGCACGGCCCGGCCACCAGGCCGCTGCCCGCGGAGTCCATCACGGTGAGCGGAAATTCGATCACCCTGACGTGACGGGCCGCGTACGCTCCGGGGCATGCAGCCCGAGGACCTGGTACGCGCCCACACGGTCTACACCTGCGTCATGGGGTCGCGCGCCTTCGGACTGGCCACGCGGGACAGCGACACCGACCGAAGGGGCGTGTTCCTCGCCCCCACGCCCCTGTTCTGGCGCTTCGAGAAGCCGCCGACGCATGTGGAGGGTCCGGGCGAGGAGCGGTTCTCCTGGGAGCTGGAACGATTCTGCGAGCTGGCGCTGCGGGCCAACCCGAACATCCTGGAGTGCCTGCACTCGCCCCTGGTCGAGCACGCCGACGACACCGGCCGCGAGCTGCTGGCGCTGCGTGACGCCTTCCTGTCCCGGCTGGCGTACGGCACCTTCACGCGGTACGCCCTCGGCCAGCGCAGGAAACTCGACGCCGACGTCCGTACGCACGGCGCCCCGCGCTGGAAGCACGCGATGCATCTGCTGCGGCTGCTGACCAGCGCCCGGGACCTGCTACGCACCGGAGCCCTGACGATCGACGTCGGCGACCGGCGCGAGGAACTGCTGGCGGTGAAGCGGGGCGAGGTCTCCTGGGCGGAGGTCGAGTCCCGGATGGCCCGGCTCGGCGAGGAGACCGACCGGGCCCTGAGCGTCAGCCCGCTGCCGGCCGAGCCGGACCGCGCACGGGTGGCGGACTTCCTGTTCCGGGTCCGGCGCGCGTCAGCCCTTGAGGCGCGCCCGGACCACCAGGTCGTGCAGGGCGTCGTACCCGGCGGGGGTCCCTGGCAGCGCTGAGGTGTGCTGCGCGTCGTCGAGCAGCCCGTGCAGCCGTCCCACGTCGGCCGCCACGCGCGCGTGCTCGGCACCGGCTCTGCCGTGTTCCCGCTCGGCCTTGGCGGCTATCAGCTCGGGCAGGTAGGCCGGGGCCTCGGCGACCTCGTCGACGAGGGTGGGCAGATGGGCCTGCACCTCGCCGCTGCGCATCAGATGGATCCCGGTGAGCAGCACCCGGAACGTGTAGAGCAGCGGCTTGAGTTCACCGGACTTCTCGAACAGCCGCCACTGGGTGACCCCGAAGCCCCGGTAGTGGTGGGCGTGGTGGCTGGTGAGCACGCCCGGGGCCAGGGCGGCCAGCTCGCGGTGCGTGTCACCGGTGTGCGCGACGAGCGGCGACAGGAGCTGCTCCAGCACGTAGCCGTTGCGGCGCAGCATCAGCCGGACGAACTTGCGCAGGTCGTGGGTGACGAGGTCCATCTCCACGCCGTGCTCGACCCACATCCGTGAGCGGGTCTCCTCCGGCTCCCGCAGTCCGAGCAGGTCGGCGGCGGGCAGCAGATGGACGCCCCGCAGGTCCACGTCGGAGTCCCGGGACGGGAAGCCGTACAGGTGCGCCCCGGAGACGGTCGCGAACAGCAGCGGGTGGGGCTGTTCCGCGACTATGTGCGTCAGGTCGATGTCGTCGATCACGGGGCTAAGCGTCCCAGAGCGCTCCGAGCGTCATCAGGTCCGCCCGGTGCTCGATCCGGTCGGCCCACTGCGCCGGCCAGGCGTCGGCGCCCAGCCAGGCTCCCGCGAAGGCGCCGGTCAGGCAGGCGATGGAGTCCGAGTCGCCGGAGGTGCAGGCGGCCCGGCGCAGGGCCGTGACCGGTTCACCGGGAAAGAGCAGGAAGCACAGCAGCCCGGTCGCCAGAGCCTCTTCGGCGATCCAGCCGGCGCCGGTGGCCAGGCACGGGTCGTCCTCCGGGGAGGCGGTCCGCACGGCCTCCTGGAGGCGGTCGAGTACCGCCAGGCACTCGTCCCAGCCGCGCGCGGCGAACGTCTCGGGGCTCGCGTCGTGGCTCCGGGTCCACAGGTCGCCGAGCCAGGTCTGGCGGTAGTGGGTGCGGTTGTCGAGGGCGTAGTCCCGCAACCGCCCGATCAGGGCGGCCGGTTCGGTCCCGGTCGCCAGCAGCCGCACGGCCCGCGCGGTCAGGTCGGAGGCGGCCAGGGCGGTGGGGTGCCCGTGGGTGAGCGCGGACTGCAACTGGGCGGCGCCGGCGCGCTGTTCGTCGGTCAGCCCGGGCGCGAGCCCGACCGGCGCGACCCGCATGTTGGCCCCGCACCCCTTGGAGTCGATCTGGCTGGCGTCCTGCCAGGCCCGCCCCTCCTTCCTCAGCAGCTCGCAGGCCCGCAGGCAGGTCCGGCCGGGCGCCCGGTTGTTCTCGGGCGACTGGTACCAGTCCACGAACTCCTCGCGCAGCGGCCGCTCCAGCCGCTTGGGCGCGAGCACGCCCCGGTCCATGGCGGTGCGCAGTCCGTGCCCGACCGCGAGGGTCATCTGGGTGTCGTCGGAGACGAAGGCCCGCGCGGGCAGTTCCATCTCGCGCCACGGACCGCACTTGGCGAGGATCGAGGGCACGTCGTTGAACTCGGTCGGGAAGCCGAGCGCGTCCCCGAGGGCGAGACCGATCAGGGAGCCGCCGGCGGCACGCTTGTAACGGAGGGGCGAGGTCATGGGCGTCCTTCCCGGGACGGGCGGAGCAGGGGCGGGTGGAGCGTGGCGGCGGTGCCCGCGCGGTAGAGCGCGGCCGGCTTGCCACGGCCTCCGGTCAATCGGGCGGCGCCCGGCACAGGTTCGACGAATCCGGGCGTGGCGAGCACCTTGCGGCGGAAGTTGGGGCGGTCCAGCTCGACGCCCCAGACGGTCTCGTAGACGTTCTGCAGCTCGCCGAGCGTGAACTCGGGCGGGCAGAAGGCGGTGGCCAGACAGCTGTACTCCAGCTTCGCGCCGACGCGTTCGTGGCCGTCGGCCAGGATCCGCTCGTGGTCGAAGGCGAGCGGCCGCGCCGGGTCGTACGGCAGCCACCGCGCCTGGGCCGCGTCACCGCCGCCGCGCGGTTCGGGCGCGTCGGGCAGCAGCGCGGTGAAGGCGACGGAGACGACCCGCATCCTCGGGTCACGGTCCGGCTCGCTGTAGGTGCGCAGCTGCTCCAGGTGCAGCCCCGACACGTCCGACAGTCCGGTCTCCTCGGCGAGTTCCCGCCGGGCCGCCGTCTCGGCCGACTCCCGGGGCAGCACGAAGCCGCCCGGCAGCGCCCACTGTCCGGCGTACGGCTCCTGCCCGCGCTCGACGAGCAGCACGTGCAGGGCCCCCGCGCGCAGGGTGAGGACGGCGAGGTCGACGGTGACGGCGAAGGGTTCGTAGGCGTGCTTGTCGTAGCCTCGCACGGGCCCGTCCACCCCCTTGCTGGTCGCGGTCACGGATCACTCCCGTTAATAGTCGCTACGACTATAAAGAATGCGCCGGTTCCCGCGCAAGGCCCTCAGCGGCCGCTGGAGCCCCGTTCGCGGAAACGACGACGGCCGGCCCCGCCACACACGGAACCGGCCGTCAGGAGAAGGCTCAGACCTTCTCGCAGGGCTTTCTAGAGGTCGACTTCCTTCATCAGCATCCCGACCTCGGTGTTGGACAGGCGGCGCAGCCAGCCCGACTTCTGGTCGCCGAGGGTGATCGGCCCGAAGGACACCCGCACCAGCTTGTCGACCGGGAAGCCGGCCTCGGCCAGCATGCGCCGCACGATGTGCTTGCGGCCCTCGTGCAGGGTGACCTCGACCAGGTAGTTCTTGCCGGTCTGCTCGACGACCCGGAAGTGGTCGGCGCGCGCGTACCCGTCCTCCAGCTGGATGCCGTCCTTGAGCTTCTTGCCCAGGTCGCGCGGGATGGGGCCCACGATGTGCGCGAGGTAGGTCTTCTTCACGCCGTACTTGGGGTGGGTCAGCCGGTGCGCCAGCTCGCCGTGGTTGGTGAGCAGGATGACGCCCTCGGTCTCGGTGTCCAGGCGCCCCACGTGGAAGAGCCGGGTCTCCCGGTTGGTGACGTAGTCGCCGAGGCACTGCCGCCCGTCCGGGTCCTCCATGGTGGAGACCACACCGGCCGGCTTGTTCAGCGAGAAGAACTGGTACGACTGCGTGGCGACGGTCAGTCCGTCGACCCTGACCTCGTCCTTCTCCGGATCGATCCGCTTGCCCTGCTCGACGACGATCTCGCCGTTGACCTCGACCCGGGACTGCTCGATCAGCTCCTCGCAGGCACGCCGCGAGCCGTAGCCCGCGCGGGCGAGGATCTTCTGCAGCCGCTCGCCCTCCTGCTCGGCGCCCGGGAAGGTCTTGGGGAGCTTCACGTCCGGCTTGCCGGCGTACCGCTCCCGGTTGCGCTCCTCGGCGCGGGCGTCGTACTCACGGGAGCTCGCCGGCGCCGTACGGCCGCGCCCGGTGCCCTGGCCCTGCCGGGGGCCGCCCTTGGCGCCGCCGCGCGCCGAGGCGCCGCGGCCCGACTTCGGGCCGTCCTGGGTGGCGCCGGGGCCCACGTCGTAACGCCGCTCCTCCGGGCGCGGCTTCTTCGGCCGGCCGCCCTGCTTGTCGTCGCGGGCGTTTCCGGCACCGCGGTAGTTACCGCGGCCACCGCTGCTCCCGCCGCGGCCACCGCTGCTCCCGCCGCGGCCGCCGCTGTTGCCACCACGGCTCCCGCCGTTGTTTCCGCTGCTGTTCCTGCCGCTGCTGCTTCGCATCAAAGTTCCGTCTTGTCGTCTGCGTCCTCGGAATCCGGAGCGTCCGGATCGAACGACGGCACGCCCTCCTGGGTCTCGGCCTCGATCGCCTCCGCCTCCGGGAGGAAGGGCGCGAGTTCCGGGAGTTCGTCCAGGCCGCGCAGGCCCATCCGCTCCAGGAAGTAGTTCGTCGTCCTGTACAGGATCGCACCTGTTTCGGGTTCCGCGCCCGCCTCCTCGACGAGACCGCGCTGGAGGAGGGTGCGCATCACACCGTCGCAGTTGACCCCCCGCACGACCGAGACGCGGCTGCGGCTCACCGGCTGGCGGTACGCGACGACCGCCAGGGTCTCCAGCGCGGCCTGGGTGAGCCGGGCCGTCTGGCCCTCCAGGACCAGCCGCTCGACGGCGGGCGCGAACTCGCCCCGGGTGTAGAAGCGCCAGCCGCCCGCGACGAACCGCAGCTCGAAGCCGCGGCCCTGGGCCGTGTACTCCTCGGCCAGGGCCCGCAGCGCCTTCGTGATCGTCTGCCTCGGCCGCTCCAGGATCTTGGCAAGGTGCTCGGCGGTGGCGGGCTCGTCCACGACCATGAGGACGGCCTCCAGGGCCGGCTTGAGATCTAGTTCGGCGACCGGACGCAGCCCGGCCGGCAGCTCTGTGGTGTTCTCGCTCACGCCTTGTCCTCCTTGGGCGGCTCCGGCGGCCGGTCGAACTCGTCGGTCACCACGGGCCGGGACTCCCCGTCCCCGCCCGTCCACCGCACGATCAGATCGCCGAGCGCGGTCTCCTGGTCCAGGGCGACGGCCTTCTCGCGGTACAGCTCAAGGAGGGCCAGGAAGCGGGCTACGACGGTGAGGGTGTCGCCGGTGTCCTCGATGAGCGACTGGAAACTGGCCTCGCCCAGCTCACGCAGCCGGGCCACCACGATCTGGGCCTGCTCCTGCACGCTGACCAGCGGGGCGTGGATGTGGTCGACGTACACCTGCGGCCTGGGCTTGGGCTGCATCGCCTTGACCGCGAGCTTGGCGAACCCCTCGGGACCGATGCTGATGACGACCTCGGGCAGCAGCTCGGCCAGGTGCGGCTCCAGACCGACGGTACGGGGCCAGCGGCGGGCCTCCTCGTCCAGGCGCCGGTTGAAGATGTCGGCGATCTGTTTGTACGCGCGGTACTGCAGCAGCCGCGCGAAGAGCAGGTCCCGGGCTTCGAGGAGCGCGAGGTCGGCCTCGTCCTCGACCTCGGCGGCGGGCAGCAGCCGGGCGGCCTTGAGGTCGAGCAGGGTGGCCGCGACGACGAGGAACTCGGTCGTCTGGTCCAGGTCCCAGTCCGGACCCATGGCCCGGATGTGCGCCATGAACTCGTCGGTGACCTTGGAGAGCGCGACCTCGGTGACGTCCATCTTGTGCTTGGAGATCAGCTGGAGGAGGAGGTCGAAGGGACCCTCGAAGTTGGCGAGCCGGACCTTGAAGACGCCGTCGGGGACGGGCTCCGGCTCCGGTTCGACGGGTTCGGGCACCGTCACGACGGCCTCGGGCGCCACCTGCGCCGCCGCCTCGGGCTCCGCCGACTCCGCCTCCGCCTGCGCGGGAGCGGTCGCCGTGCCGGGCCCCTGCCCCAGCACACGCCGACGGCCCCCGGAGGGGCCGGAAACGGGAGCGTCGGTCGAGGTCATAGCCCCCGCAGGCTACCCCTAACGGCCGCGCAGCCGTCGTACGAGGATGCTCGCGTCCCCCCGGGACTCCAGGTCGGCCAGCACCACGGCTACCGCCTCGCGGACGATCCGTCCCCGGTCCACGGCCAGTCCGTGTTCACCTCGGAGCACGAGACGCGCGTGCTCCAGGTCCATCAGCTCCTCGGCGGAGACGTAGACAGTGATCTTCTCGTCGTGCCGTTCGCGGCCGCTGGGCCGCCGCGCGGGTGCCCGGCCGCCGCGCTTGCGGGGCTGGGCCTGCTCGGCGGAGGCGCCAGAACCTTCCTGCGCCGCCTGCCGCCGCCCGGACCGGTCCGCCGACGGCGTGATCGTCGCCGAGGACCCGGCCGGCGCCGGGACGTGGTTGCGGGACTCGCCGGCGCCGGCCGGTTCGGCATCCGCCGCCGCGTGCTCCGCGCCCTCGCCGTCGCCGCCCTGCACGGGCACCGACTGCGGCGCGTCGGCGCCGGACTCCGCCGCCGCGTCCTCGCTCTCCGCGGGACTCGCGGGAGCCGGCACCCGGGCCTCGCCGTTGGCCGGGCGCCTGGGAGTGGACGGCTGCAGCGCCATCCCCCCGGTCGTACGGAACAGTTCGTCGGCCCCCGGCAGACTCACTCGGCGTGACACCGGGCGAGCACCTCCCTGGCGAGCTGGCGATAGGCGGCGGCACCGACGGAGTTGGAGGCGTACGTGGTGATCGGCTCACCGGCGACCGTGGTCTCCGGGAAGCGGACCGTGCGTCCGATGACCGTGTGGTAGACGTGGTCGTCGAAGGCCTCGACGACACGCGCGAGCACCTCACGGCTGTGCACGGTGCGGGAGTCGTACATGGTGGCGAGGATGCCGTCGAGCTCCAGCTCCGGGTTGAGCCGCTCCTGGACCTTCTCGATGGTCTCGGTCAGCAGGGCGACACCACGCAGCGCGAAGAACTCGCACTCCAGCGGCACGATCACCTTGTGGGCGGCCGTCAGCGCGTTGACCGTGAGCAGGCCCAGCGAGGGCTGACAGTCGATCACGATGTAGTCGTAGTCGGGCAGCAGCGGCTTCAGGGCGCGCTGCAGCGTCGACTCCCGGGCGACCTCCGAGACCAGCTGGACCTCGGCGGCCGACAGGTCGATGTTGGAGGGCAGCAGGTCCATGTTGGGGACCGCCGTCTTCAGGAGCACCTCGTCCGCCGCCATGCCCCGCTCCATGAGCAGGTTGTAGACGGTGAGGTCGAGCTCCATCGGGTTGACGCCCAGACCGACCGACAGCGCGCCCTGCGGGTCGAAGTCCACGAGCAGCACCCGTCGGCCGTACTCCGCGAGTGCGGCACCCAGGTTGATGGTCGACGTCGTCTTGCCGACGCCGCCCTTCTGGTTGCACATCGCGATGATCGTCGCGGGGCCGTGACTGGTCACCGGGCCCGGGATCGGGAAGTACGGCAGTGGGCGCCCGGTCGGGCCGATGCGCTCACGGCGCTGGCGGGCCGCGTCGGGCGCCAGCGTGGCCGCGTACTCCGGATCGGGCTCGTACTCGGCGTCGGGGTCGTAGAAGTGCCCGTCGGGCAGTTCGTCGTAGTCGGCGAACTGGCTGTGGGGCGCGCCACTTCCGTCGCCGGCCATGGCGTTCACGTGATGGCCATCCATGCTCTGGTGTGCTGTCCGCGTGGTCAGCGAACTCTGATGGGCTGCGAAGGTGCGCACCGCGACGGAGCCGACAGCCTCGAACCCCGCGGGACCCTGGTCCCTCACCGGCATTCCTGGTTGACCACCCCCGGGAGAAAATGTCGACTCATTCACAAGTCGTCTTACCTCCTTGGTGACCAGGAAACTTCTAGACAGGTCAGCGTGGCACCATGCCGACAGTCGGCGACTCTATGGCGTGTCGGGCATCCGCAGCAACACAATCCGCCGGACCCGGCAGGATGTGTCGGCAATGAAACATCTCGCTGTCAAGGGCGTACGGCCGTCGCACAGCAGGTTTCACCGGTGTACGAATCGGTTGAAGAGTTACGTTCGAGGCGAGTTGACCGAGCGTCGCAAAGTGACCATACACACATCCGGCCGGACCTTGTCGGGCAAGGTCCGGCCGGATGGGCGTGCTTGACGCGGCTTGTTGACGTATCGCCTTTACGAAAAGGTGACTTAGCCACCGCCGCGGAACGGCGGCTCAGTCCAGCAGCGTGTCGAGCTCGATGTGCTCCAGGCCGTGCGCCTCGGCGACCTCGCGGTAAACGACCTTGCCGTCATGGGTGTTGAGGCCCCTGGCGAGCGCGGCGTCGCGGCGCAGCGCCTCGACCCAGCCGTTGTCCGCGAGCGACACGATGTAGGGCAGCGTGGCGTTGGTGAGCGCGTAGGTGGAGGTGTTGGGCACCGCGCCGGGCATGTTGGCGACGCAGTAGAAGACCGACTCGTGGACCCGGAAGGTCGGCTCGGCGTGCGTGGTGGGGCGGGAGTCCTCGAAGCAGCCGCCCTGGTCGATCGCGATGTCGACAAGAACACTTCCCGGCTTCATGCGGGAGACCAGCTCGTTGGTGACCAGCTTGGGGGCCTTGGCGCCCGGGATGAGCACCGCGCCGATCACCAGGTCGGCCTCCAGGCAGGCCTTCTCCAGCTCGAAGGAGTTGGACATGACGGCCTTGACCCTGGTGCCGAAGATCTTGTCGGCCTCGCGCAGCTTGTTGATGTCGCGGTCGAGCAGGGTCACGTCGAAGCCCATGCCGATGGCGATCTGCACGGCGTTCCAGCCGGAGACGCCACCGCCGATGACGACGGCCTTGGCGGGCAGCACACCCGGGACACCGCCGGGCAGGACGCCGCGGCCGCCGGCCGCGCGCATCAGGTGGTAGGCGCCGACCTGGGGGGCGAGCCGGCCCGCGACCTCGGACATCGGCGCGAGCAGCGGCAGGGCGCGGCTCGGCAGCTCGACGGTCTCGTAGGCGATGGCGGTGGTGCCGGACTCCAGGAGGGCGTCGGTGCACTCCTTGGACGCGGCCAGGTGCAGGTAGGTGAAGAGGGTCTGGTCCTTGCGGAGGCGGTGGTACTCCTCCGCGATCGGCTCCTTGACCTTCAGCAGCAGGTCGGCCGTGGCCCACACCTCGTCGGCGGTGTCCAGGATCTGCCCGCCGGCGGCGATGTACTCCGCGTCCGGGATCGACGAGCCGACACCGGCGCCGCGCTCGATGACGACCTGGTGGCCGTGGCGCACCAGCTCGTGCACACCGGCGGGGGTGATGGCCACCCGGAACTCGTTGTTCTTGACCTCGCGGGGGATGCCGACCTTCACGTGGATCACGGTCCTTGGCTCAGAGGGTGTGGGGGCACAACAGCACATACCCGGCATGAAGGAGCACACCAGGAGACACCGCAGGAGAACCGGCGGCAGAGCCAGTTTAATGAAGGCGTTCCGACTGTCTAGCCTTTCATTGCATCAATCTTCGCCGGAGACGCTACGGATTTCGCAGGTGTTATCTCGCGGTTCCGGGCTGGAGTCCTGGTCGGGTGGCTCCTCACCCAGCATGCGCTCGGCGGCCGAGCGGTGCAGGCTCGCGGCGGCGGAGTCCCCGAGGCGCTCCAGCGTGTCGGCGAGCCGCAGCTGGAGCGCGGCCTGGAGCCGGGTGTCCTCGGCGCGCCGCGCCCACTCGACCGCCTCCTGGCAGGTGCGCAGCGACTCCGCGGGCCGGCCGGCGTACTCCTGCACCCGGGCCAGCTCGCTCAACGCCCGCGCCTGCGCGGCCACATCGCCGTTCTTGCGGTGCCCGGAGACGGCCGCCCGCCAGGCCCGCAGCGCCTCGCCGTAGCGGCCCGCGTAGGTGTGCGCCCCGGCGATGCGGCCGTAGAGCCGGGCGGCCTCGGCCCGCTCGTCGCGGGCGAGTCGCTCGGCGAGGGCGCGGCCGAACCAGTCGGCGGCCCGGTCGTAGTCCCCCAGCTCCTGGTACGCGCCACCTACGGATTCCATTGCGCGTCCGGTCGCGTACGGGTCATTTGCACTGCGTCCGGCGTTCAAAGCAGACCGATAGCGCACCAGCGCGTCCATGGTGCGTCCGGTCTGCGCATCCAGGTCGGCCAGGTTCAGCAGCGCGGCGGCCTGCTCACGGGGCAGGTGGCGGCGCTCGGCGACATCGAGCACCAGCCGGTGGATCCCGTACAGGTCGGGAGCGGCCGCCTGGGTGCCGAAGTGCGCCGCCATGGCCTTGACCAGCTGGGACATCAGCCGGCGGGCCAGGGTGTCCAGCTCGCCGTCGACGACCGCCGCGCGGGCCGCGGCGAGCAGGGCCGGGCGCCTGATCCGCAGCCAGTCGGCGGCGGCCCGAGGCGTGGGGAAGCGCAGCTCGCGGGGGAGCGCCTGGAGTTTCTCGCGGGCCTGCGGGTTGTCCGTCTCGGTGATCGCCCGGCAGGACTGCAGCAGCCGTACCGTGCGCTCCAGCATCCGGGCCCGGGCCAGCTGGAGTTCCCCGGCGCGTTCCTGGGTCTCAGCCAGTCCCCGCAGCAGGGGGTGCAGACAGCCGGGGACCTCGTACTGGGGCAGCGAGGTGGCCAGTGGGTGCAGCAGGCCGAGGCGGGCCAGCTCGTCCAGGGTGGTGCGGGCGGTGTCGACCGAGCAGCCTGCCAGCGCCGAGGCGGTGTGCGGGTCGACCAGGCCGGCCGGGGCCAGCGAGAGAAGTCGCAGTATCCGGGCGGCCTGGGCGGGCAGGTCGCCGTGGACGAACCGGAAGACCCGGGCGAGGGCGGTGCCGTCCTCGGGGTCGGCGTGCAGCCGCTTGGCGAGGTCGGAGACGGCCACCTGGGGGTGTGCCGACAGCCAGCCGCCCGCCAGGGTGAGCGCGGCGGGCTGCCCCTGGCACACCTCGGCCAGCGCCTCGGCGGAGCGCGGGTCGACGGTGACGCGGACCGAGCCGGTGTACCGGGCCAGGAGTTCCACGCCCGACTTGGTGTCCAGGCCGCCCAGTGTGCACGGGCGGACGTCGGAGATCCCGGTGAGCGGGCCGCCGGAGACGGCGACGGCCAGACAGTCGGGCGTGTCCGGGAGCAGCGCGTCGACGTGTTCGGCGCCGGGCGCGTCGTCGAGCAGGAGCAGCATCCGGCGCTCGGCGAGGGCGGTGCGCAGCGCGTGGGTGAGGTCGTCCTCACCGGCGCCGGCCGGAGTGGGCAGCCGCAGGGCGGTGAGGAGCTCGCGGGCGGCGCGCTCGACGGGGACGGGGGTGCCGTCGGGCTCGGCCAGGCGGGCGCGCAGCACCCCGTCTGGGTAGTCGGCGGCGACCTGCCGGACGAGTTCCGCGGCCAGGGCGGTGCGTCCGGATCCGGGTCTGCCCGCGATCAGCAGGACCCGGGCACGGGGGGCCTTGCGGCCGGCGATGGTGTCCAGGCCTGCGCGCTCGATGTCGGCGCGCAGTTCCTTCAACTCTCTTGTACGGCCCAGGAATTGGTCGTCCGGGGCCGCGGGCGCCGCGAGTCGTGCACCGCCTGTGTCCACCGCCTGATCCGTCACGGGCCACACTCCCGTCCCACCGCACACGCCTGCCCGCCGGGACTCCGGTTCGGGCCTTTCGGCTCAATCGCGTCGAGCCTAGTTCACGTGCACGGACGTTCCGGGCGGAGCGCGGCGGGGACATCGCCCGATCGGATCAGGCGATGGTCACACCACTACGCCCGAAGGGTGGACTCAGGAGGCGAAGGGGCGGGCCGGCCAGGGCGCGTCCGCCGGGCGCAGCGCGTCGACGCCGTCGCCGGTGCGGGCGGCGACCAGCGAGAGGACACCCGTCACCAGGCAGTTGTTGTGCACGTCGCCGGCGAGCACCAGGCGCACGAGTTCGCCGACCGGCACGCGGGCGTACTCCAGGTCGATCTCCTCGTGCTCGGTCTCGAAGCGCTCTCCCTCGGCCTCGGACAGGTCACGGGCGAGGAAGATCCGTACCGCCTCGTCGCATCCGCCGGGAGTCGTGTAGAGGTCGGTGAGCACCCGCCACTCCCCCGCCTTGACGTGTGCCTCCTCGTACAGCTCACGCTGGGCCGCGTGCAGCGGGTTCTCGCCGGGGACGTCGAGCAGCCCGGCCGGGATCTCCCAGAGCTTCTGCCGGACCGGGTGCCGGTACTGGCGGATGAGCAGCACCCGGTCCTCCTCGTCCAGGGCGAGGACGGCGACCGAGCCGGGGTGGACCTGGTAGTCACGGCGGACCACCGACCCGTCGGGCATGACCACCTCGTCCGTGCGCACGGAGGTCTTGTTGCCCACGAAGGGGGTCTCCGTCGCCCGGATCTCCCACTCCTCGGGGGTGTCCTTGATGGTCATGCCGTGCCGCCTTCCACGTGCGAGAAGAAAACCGGGGCGCGCCTTTGAAGGGATGCGCCCCGGCCACCGTACAACTGGTGTGTTACTTCGAATTCTCCTGCTCGGCGGCGCCCTGCTGACGGGCGACCGCCGCCTTCACCAGGCCTGCGAAGAGCGGGTGCGGGCGGGTCGGGCGGGACCGCAGCTCCGGGTGCGCCTGGGTGGCGACCAGGTAGGGGTGGACGTCACGCGGGTACTCGACGTACTCGACGAGCTTGCCGTCCGGGGAGGTGCCGGAGAACTGGATGCCGGCCTTCTTCTCCAGCTCCGCGCGGTAGGCGTTGTTCACCTCGTAGCGGTGCCGGTGGCGTTCCTCGACGTACTCCTTGCCGTCGTACACCTCGCGCACGATCGAGCCCTCGGCCAGCTTGGCCGGGTACATGCCCAGTCGCATGGTGCCGCCCATGTCGCCCTCGCCGGCGACGATGTCCAGCTGCTCGGCCATGGTGGAGATGACCGGGTGGCCGGTGGCGGAGTCGAACTCGGTGGAGTTGGCGTCCGGGATGTCGGCCAGGTTGCGCGCGGCCTCGATCACGATGCACTGCAGGCCCAGGCAGAGGCCGAGCAGCGGGATCCGGTTCTCGCGGGCGAACCTGATGGCGCCGACCTTGCCGAGCACACCGCGGTCGCCGAAGCCGCCCGGGATGCAGATGCCGTCGACGTCACCGAGCTGCGCGGCCGCCCCGGCCGGGGTCCTGCAGTCGTCCGACGTCACCCACTTGATCTTCACGCGGGCCTTGTTGGCGAAGCCGCCCGCGCGCAGCGCCTCGGTGACCGAGAGGTAGGCGTCGGGCAGGTCGATGTACTTGCCGACCAGCGCGAGGGTGATCTCGTGGTCGGGGTTGTGGACGCGGTCGAGCAGGTCGTCCCAGGTCCGCCAGTCCACGTCCCGGAACGGCAGGTCCAGCTTGCGGACGACGTAGGCGTCCAGGCCCTCGCCGTGCACGGTCTTCGGGATGTCGTAGATCGAGCGGGCGTCGGGGCAGGCGACCACGGCGGCCTCGTCGACGTCGCACATCAGCGAGATCTTGCGCTTGATGGCGGTGGGCACCTCGCGGTCGCAGCGCAGGACGATCGCGTCCGGCTGGATACCGATGTTCCGCAGGGCGGCCACGGAGTGCTGGGTGGGCTTGGTCTTCAGCTCGCCGGACGGGCCGATGTACGGAAGGAGCGAGATGTGCACCACGAAGACGTTGTCCCGGCCGACCTCGTGGCGGACCTGGCGGACCGTCTCCAGGAACGGCAGCGACTCGATGTCGCCGACCGTGCCGCCGACCTCGGTGATGACCACGTCCACCTCGTCGGTGGCCATCCGCCGGATGCGGTGCTTGATCTCGTTGGTGATGTGCGGGATGACCTGGACCGTGTCGCCCAGGTACTCGCCGCGCCGCTCCTTGGCGATCACCGTCGAGTAGACCTGACCCGTGGTGACGTTGGCGGAGCCGTCCAGGTCGCGGTCGAGGAAACGCTCGTAGTGGCCGATGTCCAGGTCGGTCTCGGCACCGTCGTTGGTGACGAACACCTCACCGTGCTGGAAGGGATTCATCGTGCCCGGGTCGACGTTCAGGTAGGGGTCGAGCTTCTGCATCACCACACGCAGGCCGCGGGCCTTGAGCAGCATGCCCAGGCTGGAGGCGGTGAGGCCCTTGCCGAGCGAGGAGGCGACACCCCCGGTGACGAAGATGTGCTTGGTCGTCGTGGATTTCGGCGGCATGGCCAAGAGGGTGCTCCCGTGGTCGCGGTCTGTCATGCGGTCCGGCACCGGATTTCCGGGGGTGCCGTCGCTGCGGTTCGGGGGTTTCGGGCCCACCGGTCCACGGGCTACCAGGGTATCAGCGCCGCGGAGAGATGGCTTACGGCCACGCTCCGTACACACATCGGTACGGACGTGGTGCCTGCTTACCGGGTTTTCACTCAGGGCTCACCCATTCGGCCCACGCGGGTTGCCCGGAGCGGCACGCAGATCATCTACGTGCGTCGTATCCTGCTCGGACACTCGCTGCCGAGCCGGCCGGAAAACACGGCACACCCCCGCCCGTCACCCCCGGAACACGAGAGCTCGGCAGTTCGTTGAGCTATGACTGTCGTTTTGCCTCAGGGCGCGGCGGGCTGCTTTGCTTCACCGCTTAACGACGCACAACAACAACCCCCCTTGACCGCACTAGCGACAGCCCCCTTCTGCCTGGGGGGCGACGTGGCCGTTCGACTGGAGTTGCACGTGGCCGGGCGCATCGAAGACTACGCACTCATCGGAGACATGCAGACCGCGGCATTGGTCTGCCGGGACGGCACGGTGGACTGGCTGTGCCTGCCCCGCTTCGACTCGCATGCCATCTTCGCCGGTCTGCTCGGCACCGAGGAACACGGCTTCTGGCGGCTCGGCCCGGCCCACGCGGCCGACTCCGAACCGCCGACCGCGGCCCGCCGTACCTACCGCGGCGACTCGCTGATCCTGGAGTCGGAGTGGGACACCCCGCGCGGCACGGTCCGGGTCACCGACTTCATGCCCCCGCGTGACGGCGCGCCCCAGCTGATCCGGATCGTGGAGGGCGTCACCGGCCGGGTGCCGATGCGCTCGGTGCTGCGGATGCGGTTCTCCTACGGCCGGGTCGTCCCCTGGGTGCACAAGCACGAGGGCCGTACGGTCGCCGTCGCCGGACCCGACTCCGTGTGGTTCGACACCTCGGCGGAGACCTACGGCAAGGCGCTCACCACCTACGCCGACTTCACCGTCGCCCCGGGCGACCGGATCGCGTTCACCATCTCGTGGGAGCCCTCGCACAAGGAGCCGCCGGCGCTGCCGGAGCCCGAGCAGTCGCTGGAGGCGACCGAGGAGTTCTGGCGCGAGTGGGTCGAGCACTGTACGTACCACGGCCCGTACCGCGAGGCGGTGGTCCGCTCCCTGATCACGCTGAAGGCGCTGACCTACGCCCCCACCGGCGGCATCGTCGCCGCGCCCACCACCTCCCTGCCGGAGGACATCGGCGGCGTCCGCAACTGGGACTACCGCTACACCTGGCTGCGCGACGCGGCCATCACGCTCTCCTCGCTGCTGCGCACCGGATACCGCGAGGAGGCCCGTGCCTGGCGCGAGTGGCTGCTGCGCGCGGTAGCCGGCGACCCGGAGAACCTGCAGATCATGTACGGCATCGCGGGCGAGCGCGAACTGGGCGAGGCGGAGCTCGACTGGCTGCCCGGCTACGAGCACTCCGCTCCGGTCCGGGTCGGCAACGGCGCGGCGCACCAGCTCCAGCTGGACGTCTACGGCGAGGTCACCGAGGCCCTGCACCTGGCCCACATGACCGGCCTCGCGCGCAACGACTACGCCTCCCTCCTCCAGCTGAAGCTCATCCGCTACCTGGAGGACCACTGGGACGAGCCGGACGAGGGCATCTGGGAGGTGCGCGGCCCGCGCCGGCACTTCGTCCACTCCAAGGTGATGGCCTGGGTCGCGGTGGACCGCACCATCAAGCTGATCGAGTCCGGGGACGCGGACGGCCCGCTGGAGCGCTGGAAGGAACTGCGCGACGACATCCACCGGGACGTCTGCGAAAAGGGCTACGACAAGGAGCGGAACACGTTCACGCAGTCGTACGGCTCCCAGGAGCTGGACGCGTCGCTGCTGCTGATCCCCCAGATGGGTTTCCTGCCGCCGGACGACAAGCGGGTGATCGGCACCATCGAGGCGATCCAGCGCGAGCTGTCCACGTCGGACGGTTTCATCCTGCGCTACCCGACCTCGGGCGGCGAGGAGGGCGTGGACGGCCTTCCCGGTGACGAGGGGGCATTCCTGGCCTGCTCGTTCTGGATGGCCGACGACCTCGCGATGATCGGCCGCGTCGACGAGGCCCGCAAGCTGTTCGAGAAGCTGCTCGCGCTGCGCAACGACCTCGGGCTGCTGGCCGAGGAGTGGGATCCGCGGCTGCAGCGGCAGGTGGGGAACTTCCCGCAGGCGTTCAGCCATGTGCCGCTGATCGACACCGCGCTGCGGCTCACGGCGTCCGGGGCGTACGGAGGGTAGTGAGCGGTCGTTCTTCGGCCGCGGGTGCGTGGCGGCTGGTCGCGCCCGCGCGGCGGCAGCCGCGTGTCTGACGCTTACCCGCGCCTCTTCGGGGCGCTCTGCCTAGGCTGGTCGGGAGAGACTCCTCCTTTTCCGGAAGGGGACTGCCATGGCTTCCCCGTCTAAGGCAGGTACGGCGCTCGCCGCGCTGCGTGAGGATCTGGCCGGTGCGGTGTTCGCGCCGGGGGACGTCGGGTACGACGACGCCCGTGCCGTCTTCAACTCCATGATCGACCGGCGGCCCGCCGTCATCGCCCAGTGCGCGGACGACGCCGACGTGGTCCGTGCGGTGCGGTTCGGCCGGGAGCTCGACCTCTCGATCGCGGTGCGGGGCGGCGGTCACAGCGTCGCGGGTTCGGCGAGCGGCGACGGCGCGCTCGTGGTGGACCTGCGCCGGATGCACGCGGTGGCCGTCGACCCGGCCGGGCGGGCGGTACGCGTGCAGGGCGGCGCCACGATGAGCGATCTGGACGGGACGGCCGAGCCGTACGGCCTCGCCACCACCGGCGGCCGGGCCTCCACCACCGGGGTCGGCGGTTTCGTGCTGGGCGGCGGCACGGGCTGGCTGGACCGCGCCTTCGGCCTGGCCGTCGACAACCTGCTCGGCGTCGAGCTGGTCACCGCCGACGGCGAGCGCGTGCACGCCAACGCCGACGAGAACCCGGAGCTGTTCTGGGCCCTGCACGGCGGCGGCGGGAACTTCGGCGTCGCCACCGCCCTCACCCTCGAACTGCACGAGCTGCCGGCGTTCTCGGTCGCGGTGCTGGTGTATCCGCCGCAGTCCGGCCCGGACGTGGTGCGCACCTTCCGCGAGGTGATCCGCACCGGTCCCGACGAGGCGGCCGGCGCGGTGCAGTACCTCACCGGCCCGCCGCTGCCGTTCGTACCGGAGCACCTGGTGGGCAGGCCGGTGTGCGTCGCGCTGGTGACCTACGCGGGCGGCGAGGAGGACCTGCGGAAGGTCGTCGAGCCGTTGCTGGCGCTGCCGCACGAGGCCGAGGTGGTCGGCCCGATGCCGTACACCCAGGCCCAGTCCATGCTCGACTTCCCGGCGGGGCAGCGGAACTACTGGTCGGCCGAGTATCTGGACGAGCTGCCCGACGGGGCGGTGGACGCCTACTGCGCCTGCGCGGAGGACATGCCGGTGCCGACCGGCACCCAGCACGTGCTGTTCCCGCAGGGCGGGGCGATCGCGGCCGGTCCGGCCGAGTACCCGGTGCCGTACCGGGGCGCGTCCTGGGCCGTGCACCCCTTCGGCATGTGGGCGGAGCCCGCCGACGACGAACGGGCCATCGCCTGGGTGCGGGACGTCCGGACCGCCGTGGGGCCCTGGTCCACCGGCGCGGTCTATCTCAACTTCATCGGGGACGAGGGCCCCGACCGGGTGCGGGCCGGCCTCGGCACGGCGAACTCGCTGCGGCTCGGCAAGGTGAAGCGGACGTGGGACCCCGACAACGTCTTCCGCTTCAACCACAACATCGAACCGCTCTAGCGGAAGGTGCCGGGAAGGCGTTCGCCCAGGTAGCGTCCGCCCCATGGACAGCGGTACGGGCAGCGGATTCGACACCCAGGGCGGGATCACCGTGCAGCGGGCGCTGGAGCTGCCCGGGCTGCGCAGCGGGCTTCCGGAGATCCTGGCGGGCGCCGACCGGCTGGGCCGGACCGTGCGCTGGGTGCACGCCGGCGAGGTACCCAACATCGCCTCGCTGCTGAAGGGCGGCGAACTCCTGCTCACCACCGGATACGGGCTGGGCACCCGGCCGCACGACCAGCGGGCGTTCGTGCGCACGCTCGCCGAGCGGGGCATCGCCGCCCTGGTGGTGGAGCTGGGCCCGCGGTTCTCCCGGCTGCCCGCCACCCTCGTCGACACCGCCCGGACGATGGGGCTGCCGCTGGTCGTGCTGCACCGCGAGGTGCCCTTCGTGACGGTGACGGAGGAGATCCACACCGAGATCGTCAACCACCACTACACGCTCCTGCAGCGCGCCGAGGAGATGCACCGGCGCTGTACCGAGGCCCTGCTGGGCGGCGGCGGGGTCCCCCAGGTCCTCGCGATCCTGGCCGGGTTCAGCGGCAACCCGGTGTTCCTGGAGACCACCGACGGCCAGCTGCTGTACGCCGCCGGATCGGGCCCCGAGGGCGCTGATCCGCTCCAGGTGTGGGAGGGGCTGCGCGGCCAGCACAAGCACGCGCCGCCGCCGACCGGTTCGGTCCTGGTGGACGTGCCGGGCGGCGGACCGGGGAGCGGCTCGGTGCGGGCCCGGCTGGTACTGCTCCCGGTCCTCGGGCAGCTCACCCCGGTGCACCGGATCGCCGCCGAACGGGCCGCCGGCATCCTGGCCGTCGTCCTGATGCAGGCCCGTCAGGAGGAGGAGCTGGCGGCCCGCGGCCGCGGCGACTTCCTGACCGACCTCGCCGAGGGCCGTATCAGCGCGGCGGACGCCCCGGCCCAGGCCCGCGTCCTCGGCTTCAAGCCCGGCACCGGCCCGCTGCTGCCGGTCGTCATGCGGGTCGGCGACTCCCTGTCCCCGGGCGGCGGCTGGGCGGTGCTGGCCCGGGCGGTCGGCGAGGAGCTGGCGGCCGTGGGCGTGCCCGTGCTCCTTGGCGTACGGCCGGTGGAGGGCCGGGTGCCGCTCCTGCTGGGCCTGCGCGCGGAGACGGAGCGGACGACGGTCGCGGACCGGGTCGCGGCGGCGCTGCGCGCGGGCGTGGAGCGCGCCGGGATGCGGCGCCCCGGGTCCGCTCCCCCGGTCGTGGTGGTCGGGGTGGCCGGCGGCTGGGCGGCCGCCTCGGCGGGGCTGCGGCACGCGGCCGAGACCGCGACGGCGGCCCAGGGCCTCTCCGACCGCCCCTGGTACGACGCCCGCCGCCTCGACATCGACCTCCTTCTGTGGCGGCTGCGCGACCACCCGGACCTGGCGGCCTTCGTGGACCGGGCGATCGGACCGCTCCGCGACCACGACAACCGCTCCAGGCCGCCCCTGCTGCCCACCTTGGAGACCTACCTGGCACACGCCGGCCGCAAGGCGGAGACGGCCCGCGAACTCCACCTCAACCGGCAGACCCTCTACAACCGTCTCGCCCGCATCGGCGAGTTGCTCGGCACCGACCTCGACGACCCCCAGGTGGTACTGGCGTTGAGCCTCGCCCTGCGGGCCCGCCGGCACGTCCTGTGACCGCTACAGCGGCCGGGGCTGGGTCAACTCGTCGTACACGCTGAGCACTTGGGTGACCGTCTCGTCCTCCGTGGGCCAGCTCGCCGCCTGCCGGGCACCCTTCTCGCGCAGTTCCTCGCAGCGTCCGGGGTCGCCGAGCAGGCGTAGCACGGTGTCGGCGAGGGCGATCGCGTCGCCGTAGGGCACGAGTTCGGCCGCGTCGCCGACCAGGTCGGGGATCCCGCCCACGGCGGTCGCGACGAGCGGCACGCGCGCGTGCAGGGCCTCCTGGGCGAGCACCGAACGCGACTCCCAACTGCTGGGCAGCAGGGCCAGATCGGCGGCGGCGAGCAGGTCGCCGACGTCGTCGCGACGGCCGATGAGCCGGACGGGCAGCTCCTCGGTCTCGATCCGCCGCTGCAACACCGTACGCAGCGGGCCCTCCCCCGCGATGACGAGCAGCGGTACCGGATCGAGCCGGCGCCAGGCACGCGCCGCGTCCAGCAGGACGTCATAGCCGCGGTGCCGGTCGAGAGAGCCCACGGCGATGAGCAACGGCCGTCCCATGGCTCCGAGTTCGGCGCGCGCCTTGGGCCGCAGCCGGTCCGCCTCCTCCTGTTTCCCGGGGCTTCGCAGACCAGGCAGTGTCACGGCGGCGAGCCGCGCGTCCCGGGCGCCGGTGCGGCGGGCCCGGTCCACCAGGTCGGAGGTCGTGCCGAGCACCACGGCGGCGGTGCGCACCACCCGCCGTTCCAGCATCCGCAGCAGCTGCGCCCGGGCGCCCTCGGCCTCCGCCCGGCTGTGCCAGGTGACGATGAGCGGGGTACGGCGGCCGCTGAGCGCCAGCACGGCACGGAAGGACGCGTGCAGACCGTGGGCGTGCACCAGGTCGGCTTCGGTGCAGGCGGCCCGCAGCGCCGCCACCGACCCCGGGTCACTGCTGCGCGGTACGTGGACGTGGTCGGCGCCGACACCCGAGAAGTCATAGGCGCGATCGGCCTCGACGGGGGCGCACACCGTGACCCGCACGCCCCGTGCGACGAGACCGGCGGCGAGCGAACGCACGTGCGCACTGCTGCCGGCGTTGCCACCGCCCAGCACCTGCACGGTGCGCAGCGGCGACTGACCGTGCGATGCGTTGCTGCTCACGGGGCTCACGCAGCCGGGCTCCTGTGTTCGGCGTCGGGGCGGTCACGAGGGTACGTGGAGACGGTATCGGGCCGCGGGGGGCACCGCGGGGCTCCGGGAAGGGGCATACCGGGGCGGGGCGGGACACGCGCAGGAGTGTGTCACCCGTGAGAGTGACAGTACGGCAAACCGGGCGAGCGATGGTTCGGGCGCGCGCACGACCGGGCGGGCGCGTTGTCGCGTCCGCCCGGCGGCGCCGGCGTCCGTCGGCCCGCGCCCCCGCCGTGACGCGTCAGGCGTCCGCTCTCGCGGTGGCGAGCAGTTCCTCCGCGTGGGCCCGGGCGGTCTCCGAGTCCTCCTGGCCGGCCAGCATCCGGGAGAGTTCCCGGACCCGCTCCTCGCCCTCCAGGACCTTCACGCCCGAGCGCGTGACCGAGCCGTCGTTCGTCTTCTCGACCAGCAACTGCCGGTCGGCGAAGGCGGCGACCTGCGGGAGATGCGTGACCACGACCACCTGCGCCGACTTGGCGAGCTTCGCCAGGCGGCGTCCGATCTCGACCGCCGCCTTGCCGCCGACGCCCGCGTCGACCTCGTCGAAGAGGTAGGTGGGGACCGGGTCGGTGCCCGCGAAGACGACCTCCACCGCGAGCATCACACGGGACAGCTCACCGCCGGAGGCGCCCTTGGCGATCGGGCGGGGCGGGGCGCCGGGGTGCGGGGCGAGGAGCAGTTCGACCTCGTCGGCGCCCGAGGGGCCGTACGCGACCGCACGCCCGCCGACCTCCACGCCCTCCGGGTCCTCGGTCTGGCGGATCTCGAAGGACACCCGTGCGTGCGGCATCGCCAGGGAGCCCAGCTCGGCGGTGACGGCGGCCGCGAAACGCTCGGCGGCCCCCGTGCGCGCGTCGGTCAACGCCTGGGCGAGCCCGCCCAGTTCCGCGCGCAGGGCATCGCGTTCGGCGGTCAGCTCGTCGATCCGCTCGTCGTCGCCGTCGAGTTCGGTCAGCCGTGCGGCGCCCTGCTCGGCCCACGCCAGCACCGCGTCGACGCTCTCGCCGTACTTCCGGGTGAGCGCGGTGAGCGCGGCGCGGCGCTCCTCCACGGCCGCGAGCCGCAGCGGGTCGGCGTCGAGGTCGTCGGCGTAGCCTGCCAGCTCGCCCGCCACGTCTCCCAGCAGGATCCCGACCTCGCCGATGCGGTCGGCGAGCGCGGCCAGCGCCGGATCGTGCGACCTCACGGCCTCCAGCGCACGGTGGGCGCCCGCCACCAGGGTGCCGGCGTCGATCCCCTCAGGGTCCTCGGGGTTGCCCGCGAGCGCGGAGTGCGCTGCGGTCGCGGCCGAGGACAGCGCCTCGGCGTGTCCGAGCCGCTCGGCCTCCTCGGCCAGCTCCACGTCCTCGCCGGCCCGCGGTTCGACCCCCGCGATCTCGTCGAGCCCGTAGCGCAGCATGTCGGCTTCCTGGGCCCGCTCCCGTGCCCGGGTGACGATCTCCTCCAGCTCCACCACCACGGCCCGCAGCCGCCGGTAGGCCTCGCCGTACTTGGCGAGCGGCACGGTGACCCCGTCGCCCGCGTACCGGTCCAGGGCCTGCCGCTGCCGGGACAGCTTCAGCAGGCCCTGCTGGTCGGTCTGTCCGTGCACGGCCACCAGGTCGTCGGCGAGTTCCGCGAGCAGCCCGACGGGCACGCTCCGGCCGCCCAGGTGCGCCCGGGAGCGGCCCTCGGCGGAAACGGTACGGCTGATCAGCAGCGCCCCGTCGTCCAGCTCCGCACCGGCCTCCTCGGCCCGTAGGACCGCCGAGGCGCCCGGTGGCACGGTGAGCCGCCCCTCGACGACCGCCTTCTCGGAGCCGATCCGCACGAGCGCGGGATCGGCCCGCCCGCCGAGCAGCAGCCCCAGGCTGGTGACCACCATGGTCTTGCCCGCACCGGTCTCACCGGTCACGGCGGTGAACCCCGGTGACAACTCGACGACGGCGTCGTCGATGACACCGAGCGACCGTATCCGCATTTCTTCCAGCACGGAGAAGACCTTACGAGGTAGGGCAGGAGAAGCGCGAGGCACCCTGTCACCCGGGCGAGTGGCGCTGCGCCCCGAAAGGGCGCGGGACGGCACCGACGCGCGGCCGCCTGGACACCCGGCGAGCCCACCCGCCCAGGGGCGCCGGGCCGTACCGATGCCCGGCCATCTCAGCACCCCCGGCGAGCGCACCTGGCCAGAAGCGTGGGGAACTGCGCGATCAGCCCCCACGCACCCGCACCCGTACCCGCCTGCGTGCCGGAAACCAGCCCCCACCGACCGCTACTGCGGCGCACCCCGCCATCCGGACACCGGCAGAGCGAACTTCGCCACCAGCCGGTCCGTGAACGAGGCGTGGTGCAGCCGGGCGAGCCGCACCGGCACCGCGCCCCGCCGCACCTCCACCCGCGCCCCCGGCGGCAGCTCGACTGTCCGCCGCCCGTCACACCACAGCACGCCCGGCTGGATGTGCGGCAGCACCTCCACCGCCAGCACCGAGTCCGGCGACGTCACCAGCGGCTTCGCGAACAGCGCGTGCGCGGAGATCGGCACCATCAGCAGCGCCTCCACCTCCGGCCACACCACCGGGCCGCCGGCCGAGAACGCGTACGCCGTGGACCCGGTCGGCGTCGACAGCACGATCCCGTCGCAGCCGAACCCGGTCACCGGCCGCCCGTCGATCTCCAGCACCACTTCGAGGAGCTTCTCGGCGCCCGCCTTCTGCACGGCCGCCTCGTTCAGCGCCCAGTCGGTGTGCACGATGTCCCCGTTGCGGTGCACGACGACGTCGACGGTCATCCGTTCCTCGACCTCGTAGGCCCGGCTCACCACCCGGTCGACGACCTTGTCGAGGTCGTCCCGCTCGGCCTCCGCGAGGAAGCCGACGCTGCCGAGGTTGACGCCGAGCATCGGCACCCCGGAGGCCCGGGCGAACTCGGCGCCGCGCAGCAGCGTGCCGTCACCGCCGAGGACGATCAGCAGCTCGCAGCCGTCGAGGCTGTGCGGCGACGCCTCCTCGACGAGTTCGACCTCGTCCGGCAGCGGCAGGTCCGCGGCCTCGAAGTCCAGTACCCGTACGCCGACTCCGGCCGCCAGCAGCCCCTTGACCACGAGTTCGGCGCTGCGGATCGCCGCAGGCCGCCCGGTGTGGGCCAGCAGGAAAACAGTACGAGCTCGGTTCTGTGTCAACGCGGCCCCTCCGCCACTGCACGGTCAATGTCGGCCGGGTCCAGTGGGGGTGCCCCGGCCCGCAGCCACAGAAAGTACTCGACATTGCCGGACGGCCCGGGCAGCGGACTGGCGGTGACACCGTTCGCCCCGAGTCCGAGCTCCCACGCCTTGTCGGCAACCCCCCGCACGGCGTCCGCCCGCAGCTGCGGACTCCGTACGACTCCCCCGCTGCCCAGCCGTTCCCTGCCCACCTCGAACTGCGGTTTGACCATCATCACCAGGTCGGCGTCCGGCTTCACACACCGCGCCAGGGCCGGCAGCACCAGCCCGAGCGGGATGAAGGACAGATCACCCACGACAAGATCCACAGGCTCCCCATCGATCGCTTCAAGCGTCAACTCGCGTACGTTCGTACGGTCCTTGACGGTGACGCGTTCATCGCTCCGCAGAGACCACGCGAGTTGGCCGTATCCGACGTCGACGGCGACGACATGCGCCGCGCCCGCGCGCAGCAGCACGTCGGTGAAGCCGCCGGTGGACGCACCGGCGTCCAGCGCCCGCCGCCCCTGGACCGCGAGGCCCCGCGGGACGAACGCGGCCAGCGCCCCCGCCAGCTTGTGGCCGCCCCGGGAGACGTACTCGGGGTCGTTGTCGTCGGACTGCACGACGATGGCCGCGGCGGTCTCCACCTGGGTGGCCGGCTTGGTCGCGAGGGTCTTGCCGACGGTGACCCGCCCGGCGGCGATCAGCTGGCTGGCGTGCTCGCGCGAGCGCGCCAGCTTCCGGCGGACCAGCTCCGCGTCCAGACGGCGGCGTGCGACTCCTGCCACGTTCGGTTCAGCTCCTGCTCTGGTGGTACGACGGTGCGGGCGCCCTGTTGCCGTACGGCGGTGCGGGCGGCGGGGGACCCGGCGGCCCCGGGCGGGCGTCGAGCTCGGTCAGCGCGTCGCGCAGCCCCCGGTGTACATCCTCGTACACCTCCAGGTGCCCGTCCGTGGCGAGGTGGTCGGCGTCGCCCAGCCGGTCGAGCCGCTCGTCGACCTCGGCGTTGCCGGTGGGGGTGCGGGGGACGTTCAGCGGGGCGGGGGCGGCGGGGTCGTACGCGGGCTCGGCCGGTACCGCTTCCGCCGCCTCCGCCGTCCGGCCCTCGGGCACAGAGTCGGTCATGCCCCGACGCTACCTCGAACCGCTGGGGTACCGTCGATCGCGATGGCCACGATCGAGGAGTGCCGCGCCGCACTCGACAAGCTCTCCCACACCATGGGCGGCGCCGAGGGCGACGTCCGTGCGGCCGCCGCCATGGACCGCACCGTCAGCTGCCACATCACCGACCTGGACGTCACCTTCGCGGGCCGGCTCACCGGCGGCCGGATCGAGGTGGAGGAGACGCATCCCGGGCCGCCGCGTCAGAAGGCACAGATCGGGCTGGCCTTGGCCGGCGACGACCTGGTGGCCCTGGTCGACGGCGAGCTGAACTTCGCCGGGGCCTGGGGCTCGGGCCGGGTGAAGCTGGACGCGAACCTGCTGGACCTGTTCCGGCTCAGGAAGCTGCTGTGAGCCGCGCCTTCCGGGCCGCGGGCACCACCAGCGGGGTCCCGGTCTCCGGGTCGTCGATGATCTGACAGCGCAGTCCGAAGACCTCCTCGACCAGCTCCGCGGTGACGACGTCGTTCGGGGCGCCCTCGGCGACCACCTCGCCGCCGCGCAGCGCGATGAGATGCGTGGCGTACCGGGCCGCGTGGTTGAGGTCGTGCAGCACCGCGACCAGCGTCCGGCCCTGCTCCTCGTGCAGCTCGGCACAGAGGTCGAGGACGTCGATCTGGTGCTGGATGTCCAGGTAGGTGGTCGGCTCGTCGAGGAGCAGCAGCGGGGTCTGCTGGGCCAGCGCCATGGCGATCCACACGCGCTGCCGCTGACCGCCGGACAGTTCGTCGACGTACCGGCCGGCGAGCTCGGCGACCCCCGTCTGCGCCATCGCCTCCTGGACGACCCGCTCGTCCTCGGTGGACCACTGGCGCAGCAGTCCCTGGTGCGGGTAGCGGCCGCGGCCGACCAGGTCGCCGACGGTGATGCCGTCGGGCGCGATGGACGACTGGGGCAGCAGTCCGAGGGCGCGGGCGACCTTCTTCGCCGGCATCGACTGGATGACCTGCCCGTCGAGCAGCACCCGGCCCTGGCTGGGCTTGAGCATCCGCGACAGCGCGCGCAGGAGCGTCGACTTGCCGCAGGCGTTGGGGCCCACGATCACCGTGAAGGAGTTGTCGGGGATCTCCACCGACAGCTGCTCGGCGATGACGCGCCGGTCGTAGGCGAGGGTGACGTTCTGGGCGGACAGGCGGTTCACTGTGCTCCTCTTGCTTTCCGGCTGGGGGTTCGCGCTCAGGTCCCGCCCACCGCGGGCGCTCATGTCCGGCCCGCCCTGCGCTCGGTGACGAGGAGCCACAGCAGGTAGACCCCGCCCAGGACTCCGGTGACCACGCCCACGGGCAGCTGGTCGGCGCCGAAGGCACGCTGGGAGGCCCAGTCGGCGGTGACCAGCAGGGTGGCGCCCATACAGAGGGAGGGCAGCAGGTTGGGGCCGGGCGAGCGGGTGAGGCGGCGGGCGAGCTGCGGGGCGGTGAGCGCCACGAAGCTGACCGGGCCCGCGGCGGCGGTGGCGGCCGCGGTCAGCAGCACCGCCGACACCATCAGCAGCAGCCGTACCCGCTCCACACGCACCCCGAGGGCGTTGGACACGTCGTCGCCCATCTCCGTCATCCGCAGGCCGCGCGCGTTGGCCAGCGACAGCGGGACGAGGACGGCGCACAGCGCGAGCAGCGGCCGGACCTGGCTCCAGTCCCGGCCGTCGAGGGATCCGGTCATCCACACGACCGCGCGGGTCGCGTCGACGAAGTCGGCCTTGGTGAGCAGGTAGCCGTTGACCGCGGTGACGACCGCGGAGACACCGATGCCGACCAGCACCAGCCGGTAGCCGTGCACGCCCCGCTTCCAGGCGAGCAGGTAGATGACGAGACCGGTCAGCAGACCGCCGACCAGCGCGCCGAACGTGACCTGGGCGGCGCCCCCGGACGTCAGCACGATGACGACGAGCGCGCCGGACGTCGCGCCCTGGGAGAGGCCGAGGACGTCCGGACTGCCGAGCGGGTTGCGGGAGATGGCCTGGAACAGCGCCCCGCCGAGGCCGAGCGAGGCGCCGACCAGCAGACCGACCAGAACGCGCGGCAGCCGCAGTTCGTTGACGATGAAGTCCTGGCCCGGGGTGCCGTTGCCGGCCAGCGTCTTCACCACGTCGCCGAAGGAGATCGGGAAGTCGCCGGTACCGATCAGCACGACACTCGCGGCACACGCGGCCAGCAGCAGCGCCGTCACGACGACGAGCGCGCGCACGTCCGTCCGCAGGGAGAGCCCGCCGGGGGTGCGCAGCGTACGCGTGTTCCGCACGGCACTCGTCTCCCCCGCGGTGTTCTTCACGGCGGTTGTCGTCACGGCGGATGTCTTCGCAGCGGTGTTCTTCATGGCGGAGTTCTTCACAGCTGGGCCGTCCTGCGCCGTCGTACGAGAAGAATGAAGACCGGCCCGCCGATGATCGTGGTGACGATGCCCACCTGGAGTTCGGAGGGGCGGGCGACGATCCGGCCGACGACATCGGCGCCGAGCAGCAGCACGGGCGACAGGATCGTCGCGTACGGCAGGATCCAGCGCAGGTCGGGGCCGGTGAAGGAGCGCACGACGTGCGGAACCATCAGGCCGACGAAGGCGATCGGGCCGCAGGCCGCGGTGGCCGCGCCGCACAGCACGACGGCGGCCAGCATGGAGAGGGCCCGGGTACGGCCCAGGTTCGTGCCGAGGGCACGGGCGGTGTCGTCGCCCATCGCCACCGCGTTCAGCGGCCGGGCGAGACCGAGCGCGAGCAGGGTGCCGCCCGCCAGGAACGGCAGGACCTGCACGATCGTCGAGTCGTTCGCGGCGGCCAGCGAACCGACCGTCCAGAAACGCCACTTGTTGAGCGCCGCGCCGTCCGTGATCATCACGGCCTGGAGGTAGCCGTAGAGCGCCGCGCTGATCGCCGTGCCGGCCAGCGCCAGCCGGACCGGGGTGGCGCCCCGGCTGCCGCCCAGGAACCACACCAGCGCGCCCACCGCGGCCGCCCCGAAGAAGGCGAACCACACATAGCCGTTGAGCGTGGTGACACCGAAGCAGGTGATGGCGGTGACGACCGCGGCCGACGCGCCCGCGTTGATGCCGAGCAGCCCGGGATCGGCGAGCGGGTTGCGGGTGAGTGCCTGGAGCACCGCCCCGGACAGGCCCAGGGCGGCACCCGCCAGCAGGCCGAGCGCGGTCCGGGACAGCCGCTCGCCGACGACCACGTCACCGTAGGCCCCCGTGTCGTGGAACAGGCCGTGCCAGACCTGGTCCAGCGGCAGCTCTTTCGCCCCGATCGCGATGCTCGCCAGGGCGACGAGCATCAGGATCACGACGGAGACGAGGAGCCCAAGGGCCCGTATCGCCCGGCGGGTCGGGGGCGCGGGGGCGGTCTCCGCGCGCTGTTCAGGAGGACTGTCGACCAACACCCGGTTAGGTTAGCCTACCCTCCCCAACGCTCTCGACGGCCGGTCCGGGCGAGCGGCGCCCGGTACCGGTGAGCGGCGGGTGCGCACCGGCAAGCGGCGCGCACCGGTGACCAGCGGCCGAGCACCGTGGACTCAGAGCCCGAGCCGTGCCAGCGCCTTGCCTCCGTCCGCCTCACACGAGCCGTCCCCGGCCGCCGTCCAGGCGGCCGCGCACAGCGCCCGCAGCCCGTCCAGGGCCTCACCGTCACCCTCCAGCGCCAGCCGGTCCGCCCCTGCCGTGGCCGTCCAGCCGCCGCAACGGAAGCCGTCGCCCGCCGCCGTGACCTCCGGCTGCCCGGTGAGCAGACCCCGCAGATCGGCGTCGACATAGGTCGGCCGGTGCTGCGGCGGCGCGGCGAGCAGCTGGCGCCCGTCGGTGACACCGGTCAGGACGAGCAGCGAGTCGACCCCGCCGTTGAACGCGCCCTCGATGTCGGTGTCCAGCCGGTCCCCGACCACCAGCGGCCGCTTCGCCCCCGTCCGCAGGACCGTCTCCCGGTGCATCGGCGGCAGCGGCTTGCCGGCCACCTGCGGCTCGGCACCCGTCGCGATCCGGACGACTTCCACCGCCGCCCCGTTGCCCGGCGCGATCCCGCGCCCGCTGGGAATCGTCAGATCGGTGTTGGACGCGAACCACGGCACCCCGCGCGCGACGGCGTACGACGCCTCGGCGAACCGCGCCCACGTCAGGTCGGGGCCGCCGTACCCCTGCGCGACGGCCGCCGGGTCGTCGTCGGCTGAGTCCACCGGTTCGAGTCCCCGCTCCCGCAGGGCGACCCGCAGCCCCTCCCCGCCGATCACCAGCACCCGCGCCCCCGCCGGCACCTGCTCGCTGATCAGCCGGGAGACCGCCTGCGCCGAGGTGATGACGTCTTCGGCGCCGGTCGGGATGCCCAGCTCCGTGAGGTGCCCGGCCACCGTGTCCGGCGTCCGCAGCGCGTTGTTGGTGACGTAGGCCAGATGCATCCCTTCCTCGCGTGCCGTCGCCAGCGACTCCACCGCGTGCGCGATCGCACTGCCGCCCGCGTACACCACGCCGTCCAGATCGAGCAGCGCCGTGTCATACGCCCTGTTCAGAGCCTGTGCGCTGCCCTCGGGACCAGTCCTGACACTCTGGCTCATTCCCTGTTACTCCTCGTCACTCTTCGTTGCCCCGCCTCTCCCCATCGATCATCCCGCACGCACTGACACACGTACGATGCCGGGATGAACACTGCAGGTCACTCGGAAGCAACGGAGCACCGAGGCCTGGAACTCAACCCGTTCCGAGGCCTCCGCTACGACCCCGACCGGGTCGGCAGCCTCGCCGCCGTCACTTCCCCGCCGTACGACGTCGTCGTACGCCCCGACGGCGTACACCACCTCCAGTCCGCCGACCCGTACAACATCGTCCGCCTGATCCTGCCCCAGGCAGGTACCCCCAGTGCCGGTACTGAACAGGCGGCCGACACGCTGAAGCGCTGGCAGGCCGAGGGCATCCTCACCGCGGACCCCGAACCCGGCCTGTACGTCTACGAGCAGCACGACGGCGACGGCATGCTCCAGCGGGGGGTCATCGGCGCCCTTCGCGTCTCGGAACCCTCGGAGGGCGTGGTCCTGCCGCACGAGGAGGTCATGCCCCCGGTGGTCGCCGACCGCGCGGCCCTGATGCGCGCGACCTCCGCGAACCTCGAACCCCTGCTCCTGACCTACCGGGGCGACGGCGCGACCGCCGAGGTCGTCGAAGCTGCCGCCGACCGCCCCCCGCTCCTCGCCACCACCACGGAGGACGGCTTCCACCACCGCCTCTGGTCGGTCACGGACCCCGGCGAGGTGGCCCGGGTCCAGTCCGACCTGTCCCACCACCAGGCCCTGATCGCCGACGGACACCACCGCTGGGCCACCTACTTGCGTCTACGCGCGGAGCACCCCTCCCCCAGTCCCTGGGACTACGGTCTGGTCCTCCTGGTCGACACCGGCCGCTACCCGCTGCGCGTGCGCGCCATCCACCGCCTGCTGCACGGCCTGTCGGTGCCGGACGCCCTGACGGCCGTACGGGATCACTTCCGGGTCCGGCGACTCGACGTGCCCCTGCCGCAGGCGCAGGAGGCGCTCGCGGACGCGGCCCGCACCGGGAACGCGTTCCTGCTGGCCGGTGACGGCACGTTCCACCTCATCGACCGCCCGGACCCGGACCTCCTGGCCCGCACGATCCCCGCCGACCGCCCGGACGCCTGGCGTACCCTCGACGCCACCGTCCTGCACGCCACGCTCCTCGACCACGTCTGGCGCATCCCCGAGGACTCGAACGCGCACATCGCGTACATCCACGACACGGCGGCGACGGTCGCCAAGGCCGAACGCGCCGGCAGTACGGCCGTCCTCCTGCACCCGGTCCGCGAGGAGGTCGTCCGCGACCTGGCCCGCCAGGGCGTGACGATGCCCCGCAAGTCGACCTCCTTCGGCCCGAAGCCGGCATCGGGGCTGGTGCTGCGGGCGCTCGACTTCTGACGCCCGCCAAGAGCGGCCGGGAGTACGACGAAGGGCAGGCCCCGGTCGGGGCCTGCCCTTCGTCTGACGCAGTGATCAGTCCTTGTCGGCCTCGGACTCGGACTCCGACTCGGACTTCGAGTCGGTAACCGTCTCCGGCTCGGCCTCGGTCGCGGCCTCGACAGGGGTCTCCTCGGACTCGTCCGCCTCGTCGGCGTCCGTCTCGTCGTCCTGGTCCTCGTCGTTCAGGGCGTCGACGAACTCGACCCCGTCCAGCTCGGCCAGTCGGTCGGAGGCGTCCGTGCTGCCGTCCCGGTCGGCCTCCACGGCCTTGGCGAACCACTCCCGTGCCTCGTCCACGCGGCCGGCCGCGAGCAGTGCGTCGGCGTAGGCGTACCGCAGCCGTGCGGTCCACGGCTGTACGGAGCTGGACGCCAGCTCGGGGCTCTGCAGCGTGACGATCGCCGCGTCCAACTGACCCATGTCACGCCGGGCACCGGCGGCGACCAGGCGCATCTCGACCTGGCCGGCCTTGTCGAGCTTGTGCACCTCGGGCGTGCCGGCCATGTCCAGCGCCTTCTCCGGCCGCCCGAGCCCGCGCTCGCAGTCGGCCATGACCGGCCACAGCTCGACACTGCCGGTCATCCGCCGCGCGGCCCGGAACTCGGCGAGCGCCTCGCTGTACTTCTGGTTCGCGTACGCGGCGAACCCGGCGGCCTCCCGTACGGCTGCGACACGGGAGGCGAGGCGCAGCGCCACCCTGGAGTAGCCGTACGCGCCCTCGGGGTCCTCGTCGATGAGCCGCGCGACCATCACCAGGTTCTTGGCGACGTCCTCCGCGAGCGTCTTGGGCAGGCTCTGGAGCTCCTGCCGTACGTCCTTGTCGATCTCGTCGCCGGTGACGTCCTCCGGGATCGGCAGCCGCTTGATCGGCTCGCGGTCGCGGTCGCGGTCACGCTCGTCACGGCGTCCGTAACCACCGCCACGCCGGTCGTCACCACGCCGGTCGTCGCGACGGTCGTCGCGGCCGCGGTAACCGCCACCGCCGCCGCGGTTGTCGTCACGACGGAAGTCGCTGCGCCCGCCACGGTCGTCCCGGCGGTCGTCACGCCGGGGGCCACGTCCTCGGTCGTCGCTGCGGGGACCCCGGAAGCCACCCCGGTTGTCATCGCGCCGGTCGTCGCGGCGCTCGTCACGCCGGTCGTCACCACGCCGGTCGTCACGGCCGCGGTAACCGCCACCGCCGCCGCGGTTGTCGTCACGACGGAAGTCGCTGCGCCCGCCGCGGTCGTCGCGGTCATCACGACGGAACGCGGGGCGGTCACCACGGTCGTCACGTCGGTCGTCACGTCGGTCGTCACGTCGATCGTCCCGGCGGAAGCCGCCACGGTCGTCCCGGCGGTCATCCCGCTGGAACGCCGGACGGGAGCCCCGGTTGTCGTCACGACGGCCGTACCCACCACCACGGTTGTCATCGCGACGATCGTCACGACGCACGTAGCCGCCACCACCACGGTTGTCGTCACGGCGACCGCCGTAGCCACCGCCGCCCCCGCGATTGTCGTCGCGTCGGTCGTCACGGCCGCGGTAACCGCCACCGCCACCGCGGTTGTCGTCACGACGGAAGTCGCCGCGCCCGCCACGGTCGTCGCGGTCATCACGACGGAACGTCGGACGGTCACCACGGTCGTCACGTCGGTCGTCGCGGCCGCGGTAACCGCCGCCGCCACCGCGGTTGTCGTCACGGCGGAAGCCGCCACGGTCGTCCCTGCGGTCGTCCCGCTGGAACGCCGGACGGGAGCCGCGGTTGTCGTCACGACGGCCGTACCCACCACCGCGGTTGTCGTCACGGCGGCTGTCGTCACGGCGATTGTCGTCGCGGCGACCGAGGCCACCGCGGTCGTCGCCCCGCCGCTCGTCACCACGGCGGTCGTCCCGACGGCCGTACCCACCACCACGGTTGTCATCGCGACGAGCGTAGCCACCGCCGCCGCCACCGCCACGGTTGTCGTCCCGCCGGCCGTAACCGCCGCGGTCTCCACGGTCGTTGCTGCGGTCGTTACCGCGGTCGTTGCGGTCTCCGCGGTACCCGCCGCGGTCACCACGGTCACCACTGTCCCGTCGCCGCTGGTCGCGCTCCGGTCGCTCGTCGGGAGAGTTGGTGGACATGGTGACTCCTGTCTTCGGTACCGCAAGCATTGTAAAAACAAAAGGACCCCTGGTCCCAGCTGAACGCTGGTGACCAGGGGTCCTCAAAAATTGTTCGGCGGTGTCCTACTCTCCCACAGGGTCCCCCCTGCAGTACCATCGGCGCTGTGAGGCTTAGCTTCCGGGTTCGGAATGTAACCGGGCGT